>NZ_JACJJP010000017.1 GCF_016900095.1 Gemmiger formicilis | reverse complement strand
GCATCGCAGAGGGAGAAGGAGCGGGAGTGGGGGTCACGTCGGGAGAAGGCGTGGGGGTGGCGGCCACCGACGAAGAGCCGGATGCCGCCAGGGCCGCAGGGGACGGCGAGGGCGTTTCCTCCGCCAGCGCCGGGGCGCACACAGACCCTGCAAACAGGGCCGCAGCCAGCAGCAGGCTGGCCGTGATTTTTTGTAAGCGTTTCACAGAATGTTCCTCCTCATTCTTTTAGGATTCCTTGGCTGCTGCGCCACCGATTTCCAGGTTGTCCCGGATGGAGGCGAAAAGTTCGTCGCGGTTGTGCTGTTTCACGTCGTCCGGCTGGCGGACGTTGCTCTGGACCTTGCCGTCCAGAATGGTGATGATCCGGTCGGCACAGGCCGCCAGGGACGGCTCGTGGGTGACCATGACAAAGGTGATCTGTTCCTGCTTGGAAAGTTCCAGCATCCGGTACAGCACCTGCTTGGAGGTGGTGGAGTCCAGGTTGCCGGTGGGCTCGTCCGCAAAAATCACCTTGGGCCGGCCCACAAAGGCGCGGGCGATGCCCACCCGCTGCTGCTGGCCGCCGCTCATCTCGGTGGGCAGATGGTTGGCCCGGCCGCCCAGCCCCATGTTTTTCAGCTCCTTGCGGGCCATGGCCAACCGCTTTTTGGGCGCAACGCCCTTGAACATCAGGGGCAGGGCCACGTTTTCCGCCGCGGTCATGCTGGGCAGCAGGTTGTAGCTCTGAAAGATGAATCCCAGGTGTTCCTGCCGGAATTTGGCCAGCTGGTCCTCGTCCATGGCGCTGATCTCGTGCTTGCCGATGAACACCTTGCCCCGGGTGGGCTTTTCCAGCCCGGCCAGCTGGTTCAGCAAAGTGGACTTGCCGCTGCCGGACTGGCCCACAATACAGCAGAATTCCCCTTTTTCAATGTTGATGTCCACGTCGTTCAGGGCGATGACCCGCTCTTTGCCTACGGCGTAGACTTTGCGCAGTTTTTCGGTATGTATGATCGCCGCCACGGCGCGCCTCCTTTCGGGCAAACGGACCGCCCCGGCGGCCCGCAAACAGATATAATCTAATGATACCATAGCCCGCCGCGGCAGAAAACCCCTTTTTATGCCGAAAGATGTAAATTTTAAGGCAAAGCAGGAATTTCTCCGCTGCCGGACCCGTACCGTCCGGCTCCGGTGCACAGGAGCACATCCGGCAGAAATTCCAGCCCAGGGTGCCCGCCCTTGCGGGCCTGGAGCAAAAACAGCCAGGGGCGGTCCCCGGCGTTGTTCTTCACCAGGGCCAGCCGCTTGGGTTCCAGCCCGGCGGCGCACAGCACGGCGCACACTTCGGCCAGGCGTTCGGGGCGCTGGCACAGGGCCAGACGTCCCCCGTGGCGCAGGGCCCGGGCGGCGCAGGCGGCCAGGTCGGCCAGGGTGCAGCTGTCATCGTGGCGGGCCTGGGCCCGGCGCAGGGCGGCACTCTGGTATCCGCCGTGAAAGTAGGGCGGGTTGCAGGCAACCAGGTCAAACTGTTCCCGCTCCGGCCCCGGCAGGCAGAACTGCCGCAGGTCCCCGCACACAGGGGTAATGTGCCCGGCTTCGGGGCCGTTTTCCGCCACCGCTGCCCCGCACAAGGCCGACGCCTCGGCGTCCAGTTCCAGTGCGGTGCAGGGGCCCCGGTGGCCCATATCGTGCCAGCACAGGGCCACAATGCCGCAGCCGCTGCACAGGTCCAGCGCCCGCTCCCGGGGACGGGGCGGGGCGAACCGGGCCAGCAGCAGGGCGTCGGTACCGAAGGTGGCCCCCGGGGCGGTACACACCCGGGTGCCGTTGTCCAGAATTTCGGTGGGCATGAAAATTCTCCTTTTGCTGGGTTTCCGGCGCTGGAACGCCGGTGATCTGCCCATCATTATACCATAGAAGGCCTGGCCCCGGAAGAAGCGGGGAATATTTGCCTTTGCCGGTGAAAACGTGTACAATAGGCACAGAAGAAACGGGTCGAAAGGAGGCGAGGACCATGGCGCAGCCAAAAACCGCGGTGCGTCGTGCAGGCGGGGTGGAATACACCCTGACCCGGCGCCGGGTGCGCAACATCAACCTGCGGGTGCGGGCGGACGGCAGCGTGGCGGCGTCGGCGGCCTCCTGGGTACCGGCGTCGGCGGTGGATGCCTTTGTGGCCGCCCGGGCGGACTGGGTCTGCCGGGCCCGGCAGCGGGTGGCTGCCCGCAGCGAGGCCGAAGCCGCCGCCCCCTTGCCCGGAAAGGCGGAGGCCCTGGCCCATATGCGGGCCCTGTGCGAAGCCTACTACCCGCTGTTTGCCTCTACCTGCCCCGGCGGCAGGATGCCCAAGGTGGCGGTGCGGAACATGCACACCCGGTGGGGGTCCTGCAGCCTGCGCACCGGCACCCTGGCGTTTTCCCTGCGGCTGTGCACCATGCCCGCCGCCGCCCAGGAATATGTGGTGGTACACGAATTCTGCCATTTTGCCCATCCGGACCACAGCCCGGCCTTCTGGGCGGCGGTGGGGCGGGTTCTGCCCGACTACCGCGCCCGCCGTGCCATGCTGCGCACCCCGCCGCCCGGTCCCGGCATAGACTGACCCATACACTATAAAAAAAGCAGGGAGGCCCACCCTTTGTCTGACAACAAGAAATATTCCATGCTGGTCAGCAACACACTGCTGTTTGCCATCTCCAACTTCAGCTCCAAGCTGGTCAGCCTGTTCATCCAGCCCTATTTGACCTATGCGTTGGAAAGCCCCGACGTCATGGGCGTCATCAAGCTTATGCAGAGCGTGACCAACCTGCTCATCCCGGTGGTCAGCCTGGGGGTGAGCTATGCGGTCATCCGCTTCGGGCTGGACAAAACCAAGGACAAATCCAGCGTCTTCATGAACGGCCTGGCCACCATCCTGGCCGGGTTCGCCCTCATGGTGCTGTTCTGGCCGCTGGTGCGCATGATCCCCAACGCGGCCTCCTATCTGGTGCTGCTGTATCTGTGCGTGCTGGCCAGCTGCCTGCGCACCCTGTGCACCCAGTTCATCCGCGCCCGCATGTGCAACCGGCTGGTGGCCGTGGACGGCGTGCTCACCACCCTGACCCTGCTGGGCTTCTATTTCCTGTATCTGAGCGTCTTCAACATGGGGGCCACCGGCTATCTGCTGGCCCTGTTCTGCTCGGATATCTGCTCGGCGGCCTTTGTGTTCCTGGCGGGCGGGTGCCGGCATTACTTCAACCTGCGCAAGTTCAGCCTTTCCCTCTGGAAGGAGATGCTGCGCTACTGCGTGCCCATGATCCCGGCGTCCATCAGCTTCTGGATCATCAACGCTTCCGACCAGTTCTATGTCCAGGCCATGTGCGGCGGCTACGAGGGCCGCAGCAGCGAAGCCTGGGTGGGCCTGCTCAGCACGGGGTACTATCTGCCCCAGATCATCACCTTTGTGGGACAGTTCTTCTACGAAGCCTGGCAGCTTTCCGCCGTGACGGTGGAGGAGGACCGGGAAGCCTTCTTCAGCAAGGTGTTCCGGGTGTATGCCAGCGTGCTTTTCTGCTGTGCGGCGGGCATCATCTGGCTGTGCCAGCCCATGATGCACCTGTTCCGGGCCGACTACTACGACGCCTGGCAGTTTGTGCCCTTCCTGGTGTTGGCGTCCATGTGCACCTGCCTGAACAACTTCCTGAACAGCGTGTACGTGGTGTACAAAAAATCTTCCGGTTCCTTGTATACCATGCTGGCAGGCGCCCTGCTCAACCTGGTGCTGAACTATCTGTTCATCCTGTGGATGGGCCCGGTGGGCGCCACCTCGGCCAGCTTCCTTTCGCTGCTGCTGGTGTTTTTGCTGCGGGCTTACTCCACCCGGGGTCTGCTGTACATCGACTTCCATCCCAAGTGGATGATCGTGAACCTGGGATTGATTCTGGTGGAAATCTGGGTGCTGTTCTATGTGGAAAACTGGGTGGCCCCGGTGACCATCCTGACCATGGTGGTCTGCGGGCTGAACTTCCGGGAAGTGTACAGCATGGCCCAGAAGCTGCTTGGCATGGTGGCCGGGCGGCTGCATCACAAAAAAGCCTGAAGGAGGCATACAGATGGCGGATGTTGCGGTGCGCGGCACGGTGCTTTCGGCGCCCTGCCGGATGAAGGCGGGGGACTGCAAGGTGATTGTCCCCCTGACGGCGCCCACGGCGACGGAACTGGGAACGCTGGCGGCCGAAGCGGCTCCGGCGGCGGATATTCTGGAGGTGCGGCTGGACGCACTGGCGGACATGAACCCCGCCACAGCGGCCGAAGCCCTGGCTGCGGTGCGGAAAGCGGCCCCCCAGCGGGCCGTTCTGGCCACAGTGCGCACCGCCCGGGAGGGCGGCCCGGCCGACCTGACCCCCGACGCCTACGGGGAACTGCTCACCGGACTGTGTGAGGCAGCCCCCGGCGGGTTTGATCTGCTGGATGTGGAATTTTCGGTGGGGGACCCCTGGCGGAGCACCCTGCTGGACGCCGCCCACAAGGCGGGGGCAAAGGTGGTGTGCAGCTGCCACGATTTTGCCAGAACCCCGGCCACGGGGGCCATGGTGGACCTGCTGGTGTCCATGGCCAACGCCGGGGCGGATATAGCCAAGCTGGCGGTAATGCCCCAGAGCCCGGCGGACGGAGCCCGGCTGCTGCAGGCCACCGCCGAGGCGGCGGCCCGCCGGCCCGAAACGCCCCTGATCACCATGGCCATGGGGGCGGCAGGCGCCGTGACCCGGCTGTGCGGCGGGGCCTTCGGCGTGTGTGCCAGCTTTGGCGCCGTGGGCGGCGCGGCCAGCGCCCCCGGCCAGCCCGATGCCCGCCATCTGCGGGCGGCGGTGCAGGCGGTGGGCCAGGCACTGGAATAAACAAAAAGCAGATACCCACAGCGGGTATCTGCTTTTTTACATATGGTTTATCCCCGGGTTCCCACAACGCTGGAATCGGTGCTGTACCCCTGCAGGTCGGTGGGGGTCAGGCTGCCGGACCAGCGGCCGTCGGCCTGGGCGGCGTTCCATTCGTCCCAGGCGGACTGGCTGCGGATGGCCGTGCCGCTCAGGTATTTGTCGTCCCAGGGGTTTTCCGGGTCGGGGTCGGTGGGGTCCCAGCCCCGCAGGGTCTCGTCGGCGGGGTCGGTGTAGATGGTGCCCGGCTTGCCCATAGGGCCGGGATCGTTCTCGTCGTCGTAGATGATCACCCGGGTGCCCAGGTCACAGTTGTCGTAAATCCACTTCACGTCCACCACGGCCAGCCGGATGCAGCCCAGGGATGCCGGGGTGCCCAGCTGGTTGTACTGGTCATATTCCAGGTCGTCCTTGTGCTGGGTGTAGTAGGGCACGCTGTGGAAGAGGTAGGCATCCCAGATGCGGGTGGCGTACTGGCCGTAGCAGGGGCCGCTGAGCAGCCGCCAGGGATAGTCCACCGGGGTGGCAAAAAAGCCCAGAGGGGTATCCGAGCCGCCGGAACACACCATGGCCATATAGGGCACGGTGTAGCGGCCTTCCTCGTCCAGGGTGTAGACGGTGACGGTGGAAGCCGCCCGGTTCACCGCAATCAGGTAGGGAAACCCTTCCTTCTCGTTGACGTTGATGCCCTCACTGACAAAGAACTCGTCGGCGCTCAGCCGGTCCATGAGCTCCTTGCCCTTGGCGTTCCAGGTGTCCGGGTCGGTGACGGTGGGGGCGTTGCCGGTGGTGTTGGCCGAAGCCTGGGCCGTGGCATCCGCGATGCGCTGTTCCGCCTCGCTGAGAGCGGGGGCGGCGGTGGCATCGGTGGTGCCGGCGGCATCGCTCTCGGCGTTGGCGTCGGCCATCACGGTGGTGTCCGGCGAATCCCCGGTGTCGGCGGCGGGTTTGGGCGCCTTGCCCTGGGTGAGCAGCAACCCGGACCCCAGGCAGACGATGAGCAGCGCCGCCACACACCCTAACAGGGTGCTGCGGGCTTTGCGAAGACGGGCCGCCCTGCGCCGGGCAGCCTGGCGTCGGGCGACGGGACGGCGGTCGGGTCGTTTGGATGTGGACATCGGCGATTCCCCTTTGCGTTCATGGTACGGGGCATGGAACCCCCTGTCAGTATGTGCGGCGGCAGCGGGTTGTGCGCATCCTGCCGGAATTTACCATCAGCGGCCGTAGCAGTCCCGCACAAACCGGCGCAGGGCGTCAAAGCTGCGCTCCACCTTTTTGGTGTCGATGCAGTAGGCCATGCGGAAGTATCCCGGGCAGCCGAAGCCGTCGCCGGGCACCAGGGCCAGGTCGTAGTCCTGGGCCTTGCGGCAGAAGGCGGTGGCATCCTCCTCCAGGGCTTTGGGGAAGATGTAGAAGGTGCCGCCCGGCTTGAGGACGGTGAAGCCCAGGCGCACCAGCTCGGCGTAGATCAGTTCCATGTTCCGCTCATACACCGAAAGGTCGCTGGTCACGTCCAGACATTCGGCCACCGCCAGCTGGATCAGGCTGGCCGGGCAGTTGTGGCCGGTGCCGCGGCTGATCTGGCCGCACATGGGCACAATGAGTTCGGCCTTCTCACAGGCGGGATTGGCGGCCACATACCCGATGCGTTCCCCGGGCAGGGACAGGCTCTTGCTGAAGGAATAGCAGGTCAGGGTATCGGCGTAGTAGGCGGCGGGGTGCTGCTGGGCAGCGCCGCCGAAGACGATTTCCCGGTAGGGCTCGTCGGAAATCAGGAAGATGTGGTGCCCGAACTTTGCTGAGGCCGCCTGCAGGCAGGAAGCCAGATTGCGCAGGGTTTCGGGGCTGTAGGCCACGCCGGAGGGATTGTTGGGGGTGTTGATGAGCACGGCGGCGGTGTCCTTGTCCAGCAGGGCCTCCAGGCCGTCAAAGTCAATCTGGAAATCCTCCACCCGGGGCGGCACCACCCGCAGGGTCATGTCGGCGCCCTCCACATAGGGTTTGTACTCGGAAAAATAGGGGGCAAAGGTGATGACGTTCTGCCCCGGCACCCCCACGCAGCGCAAGGCATGGGCCAGGGCCCCCGCCGCGCCGGTGGTCATGAAGATGTGGTCGGCGGTGTAAGGCACTCCGAACCGGCTGCGCAGATTTTCCGCCACGGCGGCCCGCACCGACGGGATGGTCAGGGTGGGGCTGTAGCCGTGCAGGGTGACCGGGTCGCAGGTCTGCAGCAGGCGCAGCATGGTCTGGGTGAACTTGGGCGGGCAGGGTACGCTGGGATTTCCCAGGGAATAGTCAAAGACGTTCTCGTACCCGATCTCGGTGCCCCGGGCGGTGCTCCATTCGGACAGCTGCCGGATCACCGACTTGCCGCCCAGCATGTCTACGTAGTGTTGTGCAATCATCTTGGTACCCCTTCCTTAATTTCTCATTCCTTGCAGCCGTTCAGCACAATGCGTTCCAGTTCTCCGGCGTCGGTGGCCAGGTATCTGGCGCCGGCCTCCTCCAGTTCCTGCCGGGTGCGGAATCCCCACAGCACGCCGCATCCGTCCAGCGCGGCGTTGTTGGCGGTTTCCATGTCCACGTTGCTGTCCCCCACATACAGGGTGCGGGCCGGGTCGGCCTGCAGCTGGGCCAGCAGGGCGCGGGTGCCCTCCGGTGCGGGCTTGGTGGGCACCTCCGGGCGCTGGCCCCGCACCTCCGCAAACAGGGCGGGGTCAAAGTAATCGGCCACCACCCCCTTGGCCAGAGCGTCGGCCTTGTTGGAAAACACCGCCATCTGCACCCCCGCCGCATGCAGCCGGGCCAGCATCTCCCGGATGCCGGGGTAGGGGGCGGTTTTGTCCCGCATGTGGGCGCCGTAGTCCGCCTTGAACCAGGCCAGGGCGTCGGCCAGGATTTCCGGCGTGCGCTGCTCCGGCGGGGCCAGGCGTTCGATGAGTTTGGGAATGCCGTTGCCCACAAAATAGCGGTAGGCATCCGTGGGGTGCTGCGGCCAGCCCCGCGCCGCGCACAGACGGTTCCCGGCGTCGGCCAGGTCGTCCAGGGTGTTCAGCAAGGTGCCGTCCAGGTCAAAGATCACGGTATTGTACATACTTTTCCACCTCAGAATCCTTATGTATTCATTATACCGCGGCTGTCAATCGGCCCCAAAGTTGTAAAAGGTAAAAAAACAGGTGCCAAACGCATAAAAATGTGCTATGATAAGGGATACGATAGGGGGATATACCGATGGAATTGTTTATCGAAATCCTGAAAGCCATTGTGTACGGCGTGATTGAAGGCGTGACCGAATGGTTGCCCATTTCCAGCACCGGGCACATGATCCTGGCCGAACAGGTGCTGAAATTCCAGTTCAGCGACGCCTTTATGTCCATGTTCCGGGTGGTCATCCAGCTGGGTGCCATCCTGGCTGTGCTGGTGCTCTACTTCAAAAAACTGTGGCCCTTCTGCGCCGACAACGGCCGTGACAGCGGTTTTGGCCGCCATTTCCGGTGGCCGGTGGTCCGGCTGTGGTGCAAGATCATCGTGGCCTGCCTGCCGGCGGCGGTGCTGGGCTTTTTGCTGGATGACTGGCTGGACGCCCACCTGTACAACAGCATCACGGTGGCCGCCATGCTCATCCTCTACGGCGTGGCCTTCATCCTCATCGAGCGCCGGCCCCGCCCGCCCCGCACCACCAAGCTCAGCCATATCGGCTACAAGCAGGCCTTCCAGGTGGGTGCCTGGCAGGTGCTGGCTATGATCCCCGGCACCTCCCGCAGCGGCTCTACCATCCTGGGCGGCATGCTGTGCGGGCTGTCCCGCCCCTGCGCGTCCCAGTTCACCTTCTTTCTGGCCATTCCGGTCATGGCCGGCGCCAGCGCGCTGAAGCTGGTCAAGTTCTTCCTGGAAGGCAACGCTCTCACCGCCACCGAGGTCATTGTGCTGCTGGTGGGCTGCGTGGTGGCCTTCCTGGTGTCCATGCTGGCCATCCGCTTCCTGATGGACTACGTCAAGCGCCATACCTTCACCGTCTTCGGCTGGTACCGCATCGTCCTGGGTGTGGTGGTCCTGGTCATCTGGCTGGTGCAGACCTTTGTGCTCAAGACGCCCGCCGCCCCGGCCGCGGCCTGAAAACCCCATAAAGCAAACAAAAACCGCCCTGCCAATTTGGCAGAGCGGTTTTTTCATGTGCAGAACTCAGCGGCGGCGCCGTACCTGCTGGGACATAAGCGCCAGGAAGATGATCACCCCGAACAGGGCAGCGGCGGCAATCACCAGCAGCACCAGCTGGAACACCTGGGCATTAAAGCCGGATTTCAGGGTGGCGGTGGCCTCGTCCAACGCACCGGAAACCGCGTCGGAATCGGTCACCGTGCTGGCGGCGCTGCTCAGGGCACCCAGGGCCGCGTTGGCGGCGTCCCCTTCGCCCAGGGCGTTGAGGGCATCGGACAACGACTGGCCGGACATGACCTTCAGCCCGCTGCCCTCGGACTTGACCGTCTCCCCGTTGAGGGTGGCGGAAAGATTGTCCGCAAAGGCGTAGGCGGCACCCCGCAGGGCGGGTTCGTACTCACTCTTCAGGGTCCAGCCGTCGGAGGTCCACATCCCTTTCATATACAGCAGCAGCTGCATGCCGGTGTCCGAAACCAGGGCGTTGTACACCGTTTCCCGGAACTGGTCGGTGTTGCCGGTGTCGGTGTTGCCGAAGCTCAGGGCCACGAACTGGTAGGCGCGGTTGTAATCATCCAGGTCGGTATAGTAAGTGCGCATCAGGTCGGCCAGGTTGGAATCGGCGGTGAGCTGGGACCCGATGTTCACCGAATCCAGGTCGGAGCGCAGGTCGCTGGCACCGAACATGCTGGTGGCATCGTCGCCGCCCAGGGCGCCTTCCATCAGGCTGCGGTAGCCTTCGGCGTCCGAAGCCTGGCCCTCATACTGTTGGGCCAGCTCCATGCAGTCGCCGCCCCAGCTGCCGGTGATGGGCAAACCCCGGTACACCAGGTTGATGGAGGCCAGCAGATGCCCGAAGTCCACCGTCTGGCCGTTGGGCAGGGAAAGTTCCCCCATGCCCATCAAATCGCCCAGGTCGCTGTTCTTGTCCAGCACATAGGTCTCGAAATCCGGGTCCTTGGACCCGGCGGTGAGCTGCCAGACCGTATCGTTGTAGGATCCCATCCGGGTGTAGGCCAGCATCAGGACGAGGGGATCGTCCCCGCTGCCCTTTTCCTGGGTGTAGGTTTCGGCCAGGGACTGCAGCTCGCTGAGCTGGTCCAGGGTGGCGTCAAAGGTATCGGCCGCATGGGCCTGCGCAGGCAGCCCGAAAGCCAGCAGACAGGCGGCCGCGCCGCCGGCCAGCCAGCGGCGCAGACGTTTGGTTGCAGAAATCGTGGAAACGCACCTCCAAGGCTCAAAGTAAGCGCGGCGGAAGAAATCTCCCGCCGTGCACGGCTTTTGTAATCAAATTGTATTCTTTAGTATACCATAAGGTTTGCACCATGTCACGCGTTAAAATGTGAAATTCCAGGAATTTGCAAAACGGCACCATCGGTTTTATAATATGGGTGGGAAAGATTTCCCTGATTCGGAAGCTTTATTGGGAAAGGCTGTGTCTATTATGGAAAAAGCAACCGTGTATTATACCGACTTCCGGGTACATCCCGGCACCAGTCTGCAGGAAAAGCTGGAACGGCTCATCAAGGCCGCCGGCATCGGCCAGATCGACATGGAC
Source organism: Gemmiger formicilis (assembly GCF_016900095.1). Classification (GTDB taxonomy): domain Bacteria; phylum Bacillota; class Clostridia; order Oscillospirales; family Ruminococcaceae; genus Gemmiger; species Gemmiger formicilis_A. The sequence continues at coordinate 55,279 of NZ_JACJJP010000017.1, read as the reverse complement.
GGCAAGTTCGTGGCCATCAAGATTCACTTCGGCGAGCCGGGCAACCTGGCTTTCCTGCGCCCCAACTGGGCCAAGACGGTGGCGGACGTGGTCAAGGCCCAGGGCGGCCTGCCCTTCCTGACCGACTGCAATACCCTGTATCCGGGCCGCCGCAAGAACGCCCTGGAACACCTGGGCGCCGCCCAGGAAAACGGCTTCTGGCCCATGACTACCGGCTGCCAGGTCATCATTGCGGACGGCCTGCGCGGCACCGATGACATCGAAGTGCCGGTGCCCAACGCCGAGTACTGCCCCACCGCCAAGATCGGCCGGGCCATCATGGACGCGGACATTGTCATCTCCCTGAACCACTTCAAGGGCCACGAGTCCACCGGCTTCGGCGGCGCGCTGAAGAACCTGGGCATGGGCTGCGGCTCCCGCGCCGGCAAGATGGAACAGCACAAGGCCGGCAAGCCGGTGGTGCAGGAAGGTCTTTGCCGCAACTGCCAGCAGTGCGCCAAGGAGTGCGGCTCCGACGCCATCAGCTACGACACCGGCAAGGCGGTCATCGACCAGGATCTGTGCAAGGGCTGCGGCCGGTGCATCGGCCGGTGCAACTTTGACGCCATCTACGCCCCCGACGACAACGCCAACGCCCTGCTGGACTGCAAGATGGCCGAGTACGCCATGGCGGTCTGCCACGGCCGTCCCAACTTCCACATCAGCCTGGTGATGGACGTGTCCCCCTTCTGCGACTGCCACGGGGAGAACGACGCCCCCATCGTGCCGGACATCGGCATGTTTGCCAGCTTTGACCCGGTGGCCCTGGACCGCGCCTGCGCCGACGCCGTGCAGGCCGCCGAGCCCCTGCCCGACAGCCTGCTGGGCGAGCACCGGGCGGACAAGAACTTCAGCTGCTGCGGGGACAACTTCATCGATGTGACCCCCGCCGCTACCTGGAAGGAATGCCTGGACCATGCCGAGAAGATCGGCCTGGGCACCCAGGACTACGTGCTGAAGAAGGTGTGATCGGATGGTGGACAACGAGACCCTGCGGCAGCTGAGCGCCCGCAAATCCGTGCGGGTGTTTACCGAAGAACCCGTCACCGCCGAGGAGCGGGCCGCCATTCTGGAAGCGGCCTTCCAGGCACCCACCGCCGGCAACCAGCAGCTGTATACCATTCTGGACATCACCGACCCTGAGCTGCGCCGGACCATGGCCGATTTGTGCGACCACCAGCCCATGATCGCCCAGGCGCCTCTGTGCCTGGTGTTTCTGGCCGACTGCCGCCGCTGGCCCCGGGCCTACCGGGCAGCGGGGGTGGAGATCCGGGACCCCGGTCCCGGGGACCTGCTGCTGGCCGTGGCAGACAGCTGCATCGCGGCCCAGAACGCCGTGACCGCCGCCGAAAGCCTGGGCATCGGCAGCTGCTATATCGGGGACGTGCTGGAAAACTGCGAGGCGGTGCGCGCCGCTTTGCATCTGCCGCCCCAGGTGGTGCCGGCGGCCATGCTGATCTTCGGCCGTCCAACCCAGCAGCAGAAAGACCGGAAAAAGCCCACCCGTTTCCCCGCCGAAGCCGTCGTCTGCGAGAACGTTTACCGCGACCGCACCGAGGAGGAGCTGCGGGCGGACTTTGCCGCCCGGGCCGGGGGCGAGTACGACTTCGACGCCAAGATTCCGCCCTTCTGTGCCTTCAAGTACAACAGCGATTTCAGCAGGGAGATGAGCCGCAGCGCGGCCGTCTATCTGAAGGATTTCCCCTTCGGGGTGGAATAACCCCCTACAGCAACAGGAGCCGTCCCGGCCGGGACGGCTCCTGTTTTTGTCGGCCCGTTACGGTCGGACCAGCGCCTGGGCCAGCTCCACAAACCGGGCTACGTCGGGGATGGGGTCTTTCTGGTACATCAGCCCGTAGGGAATGTGGAAATCCCAGTCCACCGGCAGCGTCACCAGAGAAGGGTGTACTTCCGTCCAGCAATCCAGGGTCAGCAGGGGTTGGCGGGTCTGGGCACAGCGGTTGAACACCTCCAGGTCGTAGAACTGGGGCGTGTCCTCGATGCGGATGGCGGGGTGGCGCTCCACCTCCGCCCGTACCCGGTCCACCGAGGGGGAATCCCCCCGCTTGACCATCATCAGGGTCTGGCCGTACAGATCCTGCAGGGTCAGCCGCTGCCGTCCGGCCAGGGGATGGTCCCGGGGCACCGCCACACAATGGTGGTACTCTCCCAGGGGCAGAAACCGGCAGTGGTCCAGCCACTGGCGGGAATCGCAGGCACCGATGAGAAAGTCGAATTTCACCCCCAATGCGCCGATCTCGCCGAGGATGCCTTCGTGGTCATCCTCAAAGGGGACAATGTGCAGCCGGTAGCCGGGAAACTGCCCCGCCAGCCTGTCCCACAAATCCATGAAGGGCTTGCAGGGATTGAGGATGGAGGTGCCCACACAGAAGGTGGTGGCCGCAAAATCCGCCGCCGCCCGGGCCTCCTGGACGGCTTTGGCCGACTGCTCAAACATCTGCCGGGCATACCGGTAGATGACCCGGCCTTCGGGGGTCAGGGACACCCCCCGGCGCCCGCGCACCAACAAGGTCAGGTCCAGATGCTTTTCCAGGGCGTTGACCTGCTTCATCACGGCGGTGGGGGAGATGAACAGGCTTTCTGCCGCCTTGTTGAAGCTGCCCAGGTCCGCCACCCGGACAAAGGCGGTCAGTTGTGGGTTGAACATGGAACCCCTCCTTGCAGTAGAAACTTTTGGTTAATGCTATGGTACAAAACCGGCACTTCCCTGTCAAGGGCGGAAGGGGTACAATAAAAGAAAAACGGCCGCTTTCCCGGCCCCAAACACAGGAGGGTCATACGATGGATTGGAACGAACTGAAACAGCAGAGCATCTTCCCCGTGGGCGAACCCAACGACGCCTACGCCCAGTATTTTGACGGCCAGAGCTGGCTGCAGGGACTGTCTTCCACCCAGGTGGGCATTGCCAACGTGAGCTTTGAGCCAGGCTGCCGCAACCACTGGCATATCCACCACGCCAAGAGCGGCGGCGGGCAGATTCTGCTGGTCACTGCCGGCCGGGGCTATTACCAGGAATGGGGAAAACCTGCCCGGGAACTGCATCCCGGGGATGTGGTGAACATTCCGCCGGAAGTCAAGCACTGGCACGGCGCTGCCCCCGACAGTGCCTTCCAGCACCTGGCCATCGAGGTGCCGGGGGAGGAAACCTCCAACGAATGGTGTGAACCGGTGGACCCGCAAGAGTACCAAAAGTTACACTGATTTGATATTGCAGGGCGTTGGAAGGATATGGTATCATAATACCAGTACGGCCGGCCTTACCCCGGCCGCACACGCTTTGCGAAAAGGAGATTTCTGGTAATGCAAAAGAACACTCTGAATCCGCGGGTGCAGAATCTGGCCCTGTCCGCCATGTTCATGGCCATCGGCCTGGTGCTGCCCTTCCTGACCGGGCAGATTCCGCAGATCGGCAGCATGCTGCTGCCCATGCACCTGCCCGTGCTGCTGTGCGGCCTGATCTGCGGCTGGCAGTACGGCGGTCTGGTGGGCTTTGTGCTGCCCCTGCTGCGCTATCTGCTCTTCGGGATGCCGCCCATCTATCCCACCGGTGTGGCCATGGCCTTTGAGCTGGCCGCCTACGGCATCCTGGCCGGCTGGCTGTACGCCCATTCCCGCTGGAAGTGCCTCAAGGCCCTGTATGTCTGCCTGATCGGTGCCATGCTGGGCGGCCGTCTGGTCTGGGGTCTGGTGGAAGTGGTCCTGCTGGGCCTGACAGGTTCCGGGTTCACCTGGGCCGCCTTCCTGGCCGGGGCCTTCACCAACGCCGTTCCCGGCATCATCCTGCAGCTGGTGTTCATCCCCGCCTTCATGGTGGCATTGGACCGCACCGGCCTGCGTCGGTTCAACCATGCCCACAGCCACAGCTGCACCGAAAAGAACCACTGAACCTTTCCCCTTGCCCTTCCGTCCCCCCGCGGCGGAGGGGCTTTTCTTTTGCCCCAAAGCAAAACCGGCGTTCCCGTGTACAAGCGGGAGCGCCGGTTTTGTTTTATGGAATTCAGGTTTCGGGCACCGGGTCGGAATAGACCCGCATCTTACCGCTGCGCACCAGGTCAATGAACAGCTTGCCCAGACGGGGGTCGAACTGCGAACCCAGGTTTGCCTCGATCTCCTGCAAGGCCCGCTCCACGCTGAGCGCATCCTTGTAGCTGCGGCGGGAGACCATGGCGTCGAAGGAGTCGGCCAGGCACAGGCACCGTGCCCCGATGGGGATCTGTTCCCCGGCAATGCCCCGGGGATAGCCGCTGCCGTCCCACCGTTCGTGGTGGCCCAGCACCGAGGGGATCACATAGTCCATGGACGGCAGATACCGGATCATGGAGGTGGAGGATTCCACATGCTGTTTGATGATGTCGTATTCCTCGTCGGTCAGGTGGCCGGTCTTGGTCAGGATGGTTTCCGGGGTGCCTACCTTGCCGATGTCATGGAGCAGCCCGGCCTGGCGGATGATCTCCACATGTTCCGCGTCCAGCCCGGCGGCCCGGGCCAGAGCGGCGGCATACTCCGCCACATGCTGGGAATGGCTGAAGGTGTAGTGGTCCTTGGCGTCGATGGCGGCGGTGAGGGCGAAAATGGTGGAAGAACAGCTGTCGGCCAGCGCCCGCTTGGACGCGTAGCTCTTGGCAATGCGCTTGTCTTCCGGTTCCGGGGTGTACAGGCAGGTGCGGTTCTTGCCGCTGTTCTTGGCCGAGTAGACGGCCATACCCGCATAGGTCAGCAGTTCCTCCACGCTGCGGGCGCAGGAAGGATAGCTGCTGATACCGGCGGAGAAGGTCAGGAACCGGCGGTTCAGCTGGGCGGAGCCCACCACCTCCCGTTCCAGCCAGCGGCGGGCCTGCTCGGCACAGTCGGTGGCCACATCGGGGGCGCAGAAGGGGAAGCTGACAATGAATTCCTTGCCGCTGTACCGGGCCACCGTGCCCCGGCTGGCCACCAGCACCCGCAACGCGTCCGCAAACCGTTTCAGGATACGGTCGCCCTCGGCGCTGCCGTACAGTTCGTTGTACAGACGGAAATCGTCAAAGCTGATGATCAGCACCGACAGCTGGGCCTGCCGGGCCAAGGCGAAGTCCTTTTGCAGCACTTCCTGGAAATAGCTGCGGTTGTACAGCCCGGTCAGGGGGTCAAACTGGGCCTTTTTGCGCAGGGCTTCGTACAGCGAAGCGTTGTTCAGCGCAATGGCCAGCACCGCCGCCACCGAATCCAGCATGCCCATCCGCTCCTGGGACAGGGCCCGGCGGGGGGCGTCGTCCTGGCGGGAAAACAGGGTCACGGCGGTCATATCCTCCCCGCTCATGATGGGCAGCATCAGTTCCACCCGCATCTGTTCCAGCCGGTCCTTTTCCTTCTGCCACAGGGCACGGAAATGCCGGGACCGGGTGAATTCCACATACTGGGAACAGCATCCCCGGGTCTTCAGCCAGGCCATCAGGGGGTCATCGGCGGCAAAGCTGTCCCGGCAGGCCACCGACATTTCGGTGGCGTCGCACATGTCATAGCAGCCGGTGCGGCTGTCCAGCACAAACACCCGGGCGGTATAGCCGGGCATGGAGTGCTGCAGGTAATCCCGGTAGAGCTGCAGCAGGGCGTCCAGGCTCAGGGTCTTGTTCACGTCGGTGCTGAACCGGCGCAGCTCCTCGCTCTGCTGCTCGGCGCCCTTCAGCAGGATGGCGGTCATCAGCCGCCGGACAAGGCAGAACAGCAGCACCGTGAGCACCGATACCGCCACCGAAAAGACGATGGTCTTGTAGGCCATGAACTGGCTGAAATACCGGGCATAGAAGGCATCGGCGGCGCGGTAGCCGCTGACCAGCAGCACGCTGGCGCAGATCAGGGCGATGGCAAACACCGGCCCGTTGGAGGCAAAGCTGCGCAGGGGCACCAGCCGGCGCCGGTACAGCATGTAGTACAGGCAGCAGGCGTTGACCATGCAGGAGAAGGTGTCCACCGGCAGAGAGACCATCTGGGGCAGCACGGCGGAGACGGTGCAGGCGAACATGACCGCCACGCCCACCAGCATGGGGCGGAACTGGGCCAGATCGGACCGGCCGTCCCGGCAGCTCTTGTAAGCCAGCCGCCAGGCCGCCAGCAGGGTGTACACCGCCATGAGGATAGGAATGATCACCAGGGGAGAGGTGCCGTATTCAAACCGGGTTTCGTGCCCCACGTTGACCATGTGGGGGTTGGTGATGAACACGTTGCCCGCGTTGAGCAGCAGGATCACCAGCCAGATAAGCCCCTGTACCACATGGGAGAAGGGGGCTTTGGTGTCGGTAAACCGGTAGATGAAGTTGTAGATGAGGAAGGGCACCAGGAAGATGCCGGTGATGGACACCATGTACCAGAACGGGTACCCCGGGGCCAGCTGCAGCCGCATGAACAGCGACCCGCCGGACCACATGGTAAAGGCGCCCAGCAGGGCGATGAAGGCGTACACCAGGCGGTCTTTCTTGGTGCTCAGGGCTGTGAGGAACAAAAACAGGTTGCACAGCAGAGAAAGAAGCGGCACAACGATGAAAAGCCGTTCGTTCAGACTCACCGGGCCTCACCCCCTTCCGGGGCGGGACCCTGCATGTGCAAAATGTCCACCACAATTTCCCGGGGGGCACCCACCGGCGGCACATGGCGGCCGGTGCGGGCGGTGTAGGCGTCCATGGTGCCAGCTTTCAGCACCGTGACCCGCAGCGGGTCCATGCCCAGCAGCCGTTTCAGGTCCTTGTAATCCCCGTCGTAGGAGCGGAAATAGATGGACAGATGCTCCTGCAGAATCTGTTTGGTCAGGACGGCGGACCCGGCGTCGACGGCATCCAGCTCCACATACAGGTCCAGGTAGGAGTGACCGTCGGCGTCGTACTCCTTCACCGCAAACCAGTGCCGTACCGGCAGCCGGGACAGGGTGATGACCTTCTCGATTTCCCGCTTGGTGATGCGGGTAAAGCCCGCAATGTCGATGACGGTGGGAATCCGGTCCACATACTCGAACTGGGGCAGGTCCAGCTGGTCTTCCGGATTGCGCAGCCGCAGGCAGCGGTAGATGTCCCCCACCCGGTAGCGCAGGAAGGCCCCGCCCTTGAGCACCGTGATGACCAGCTCATATTTCTGGCCGGCCACCAGCTCATCCATCAGATAGGTCTGGGGCGTGTAGGAAGGATCTTCCAGTTCCCGGATATACTCGTGCTCGGGGATGAATTCGTAGAAACAGGCGTCGGGGAAGAGCACCAGGCCGTTCTTGCTCCAGGTCTCGGTGCCCATGCAGGAAGGCTCGGTGCCGCCGGCCAGTTCCAGCGGCCGGATGCCCCAGGCTTCCGCCAGCTCGTTCTTGTACAAAGCGGTGTCGGTGCCCACGCAGACGAACCCGTCCAGCTTGAACAGGTCCCGGGGCCGCAGGGGCGTGCCGTCCCGCTTGCAGCGGTACAGCGCCGACAGCAGCCGCACCAGCATGCGGGGACTCATGCCCCACAGCATCTTCAGGCTGCCGCCGCCCCCGCCGCTGCCGACCAGCCCGTCCAGGCTGCGGGTGGCCCCGTACAGCACGCTGCTCATGCCGAAAAACAGGTTCATGCCGTGCTTCACCGCCAGCTTGTACCCCAGGCGGGTCTGCTGGCCGAAGCTCATCTTGCGGGCCTCCCGCACCGAGGGCATGAACCGCAGGCGGATCTGCGGGCGGATCAGGTCCGGGAACATGCCGGTGGCGTAAGGCATGGGGGCCAGGCTGTACAGCACCCGGGCCCCGGGCCGCACATGAAAGTGCCCCCGGCCGGTGCTGGTGGACAGGATCATGGCCGCCAGAATGTTGCGGGTGTAGGCTTCCAGCATGCTCTCGGTGTAGGGCGCACGCTTGGAAGGAAAGTCGCCGCCCTCCCAGGTGGTGTGCAGCCACACCACCGGCTTGGCGGGCAGCATCTCCTCCCGCTGGGGCAGCAGTACGTCGGCGTAATCTTCAAACTTGGTCAGGGGGACCATGGTGCGGAACTCTTCCACAGTGCGGGGCACCCCGTTCTTGAACAGACGCTGCCCCAGGGGGCAGGCCGCCATCAGCTCCACCTGCTCCATGACCAGGCGTTTCTGGATCTGCATGTACTCGGGCAAGCTCAGGTCCAGAAAGCCGCAATATTCCTGCCAGACCTCGGCGGCCGGGCATTGTTTCAGTTTTTCCTCAAAGGTCATGGTGAACCATCCCTTTTCCAGATTTTACTTCGGGGTGCGCAGGGTGTGCAGGCAGCGTTGCAGGCTGCGCAGGGTGGGCAGAAACCGGGGTGTTTCGGCGCAGTAGGCCGCATAATCCCGGATGCTGCGGGGAAACACGCAGGTCCCCTGCCAGGCAGCATAGGCGGCGTCCAGGGCGGTGAAAAGCAGGAAGGCGGCACCCAGGGCCCAGCCCCCCAGGGCCCCCCACAGGCAGGCGTAAAACCCGCCCAGGAACAACACGCCGGGATGGCGGCACAGGGCGAACACGCCGGTGTTCACCAGGGGCCGGAGCACATCCTTCTCGGCGGTGGTGACGCTGCTGCCCCCCGCCGGCAGGGCAAAAAACAGGGTATAGACCAAAAGTGCCAGCATGAGCAGGGCACCCGCGCCCCACAAAGGGGACAGCGGACCCCGGGCGTACCGGCGCCAGGCATCGGCGGCCAGTACGGCGGTGGCCAGGGCCAGAAACGCCCCGCCCAGGGGAAACAGAATCCCGGCGCCCCGCTTGCCGCGGAGCACCTGGGCGTAATCGGAAAGAGCCATCAGCCCGAAAGCCAGGGCCCCCAACCCCAGGCAGCACAGCCGGACCGCCGTCATTTCTGGCGGAAGGCCAGGCCCAGACAGCCCGCCCCGGTGTAGATGCCGATGACGGCGCCCACCCAGCCGATGGTGATCCGGGCGTCGGGGTCGATGGCCAGCAGCCGGTCGGCCACGGTTTGGGCCAGCCCGGTGCGGTCGGCGTGGAAAAGGAACACCTCGCCGCCGTAGACGGCTTTTTCCCGGTAAATATCCACCACCCGGTCCACGGCGCGGTCGAACCCGCGCACAATGCCGATATCGCTGACCAGCCCGTCCTTGAACACCAGGATGGGTTTGACCTTGAGCAGGTCGGCGGCCAGCACCCGGATGGCCCCGGCGCGGCCGCCCTTGCGGGCGTTGGCCAGGGATTCCATGGCAAAGTATACCCCCACGTGGGGACGCAGCGCCTCCAGCTTTTCCACGATCTGGGCGGCGGTCAGGCCCTGGGCTGCCAGAAGGGCAGCCTCCTTGACCAGCACCGCCAGTCCGTAGGAAACCTGCTGGCTGTCATAGACGGTGACGGGGGTGGCAAAGCCCTGCTCTTCCAGCAACTTGACGGCGGTGCGGGCGGTGTTGCAGGAGCCGGACATCTTGCTGGTCAGGCTCAGGCAGAGCAGCTCGGTACAGCCCGGGGCCGCGGCGGCCTCCCGGAAAGCCTGCATGAACTGGTCCAGGTTGGGGTGGGCGGTTTTGGGCAGTTCGGCGCAGCCCTCCAGGCGGCGGTAGAGGGTGGGCGGGTCGATTTCGATGTTGTTGCGGTACTGTTCGGTGGGGCTGAAGGCGATGGTGTCCGGAATGGCGGTGACGCCCAGTTCCTCCAACTGCTGCGGGGTCAGATCGCAGACAGAATTGGTCAAAATATGTACCATCCGCCACAACTCCTTTGTGAATCAAAAACAAAAATGATTGCTGACAATGCGATGACAATCGGGTCCGCCCCACATTTTGGTAGACGAAACCTACTCTATTATGCACGCGGCGGGGGGAGATTGTCAAGAACGGAACGAATTTGCCGATACGGGAAAAAGGACGCTGTGGCGGGCATCCCCGACCATACCTTGTGCCGTGGCACCGGTTTGGCACCAGGGCACGGTCAATTTGCACAACCGGAACCCCAAAAGGGTGGCTTTTGGACAACTGAACAACAAAAATAGATACAGATCAAGAAAATGAAGCAAAGAAAATTTTTTTATCATTTCTTTTCCGTTCCAAACAAAAAGCCCTGCCCGGAAAACCGGGCAAGGCATGTTTCGGTTTTATTCGTCCAGCTCAAAATCCCCGGGCAAAAGCAGGTCCAGGGGGGCGGCCGGGTCGGCCACCAGGCGGCGGGACTGGTTCAGGATGGCCCGTTCCAGGACGTTGCGGGCCATGCGGCCGTTGCCGGCCTTGGCGGCGTCCGTGGCCTGGCGGCGGGCAAACCAGCTCTTCAGGGGCAGGGCGCAGCCCTCGTCCAGGCGGTAGCCCTTGGCCTGGGCCAGGGACCGGGTGATCGCCCACAGCTCGTCGGCGGTGTAGTCGGGAAACTCGATCTGGTTGGGGAACCGGCTGGCCAGCCCGGAGTTGGCGGCCAGGAAGGTCTGCATTTCCCGGGTGTACCCGGCCAGCACCACCACCAGGTCGTTGCGGTGGTCCTCAATGCCCTTGACCAGGGTGTCGATGGCCTCCAGGCCGAAGCTGTCTTCGCCCCCGCGGTAGAGGCTGTAGGCTTCGTCGATGAAGAGCACCCCGCCCAGGGCACTGTTGATGACCTGGTTGGTCAGGGGGGCGGTGTGGCCCACATACCGGCCCACCAGGTCGGCCCGGCCCACCTCCACCAGCTGCCCGCCGGCCAGCGCCCCGATGGCTTTCAGGTACTTGGCCAGAATCCGGGCAATGGTGGTCTTGCCGGTGCCGGGATTGCCGGTAAAGATCATGTGCATGTTGATTTCCGCCACCGGCAGACCCTGGGCCTTGCGCCGCTGCTGGGCCTGCACGTTTTTGGCAATGTCCCGCACGTAGGCTTTCACCTCGTCCAGGCCCACAATCCGGTCCAGCTCGGCCTCCACCGCTTCCACATCACCCCGGTATTGCTGGGGCAGAAGGGCCAGCAGGTCAAAGGGCTCGCCCCCGTTCACGTCGGCGAAGATCCGGCCCTCCCGCACCGTCAGGGTGACGGGGGTGCCGTCGGCGGGGGCGGTGTCGGAGGAAAGCACGTATTCCGCCAGTGCCCGGAAAAGCCGGTCGGCAAAGTCCCGCATGGCGCTCATGCCGCCCCGCTTGCCGTACTGGGCGGCCAGGTAGTCCCGCAGGTCGGCACCCATGGACAGGGCCAGCCCGCATTGGCGGCGGGTTTTCTGGGCCAGAAAATTCAGCTCCCGGGCGGCGATGGCCGCCAGGCTTTCGGGGGTGAAGGGATCGGTGCGGCAGATATCCCCGGCCAGGGCGTCCACAAACCGGGCGCCGAACCGGTCGGCCAGGGCGGCCTCGTCCTTCTCGGAGAAAAAGACGAAGTATTTGCCACTGGCGCTCAGCTCGCCCACGGCGCCGGGGGCCAGGGCGGTGCCCACGTCCACCAGAATCCCCCGCTGCAATACATACCGGCTGGACAAAGCCAGGGTGCCGTCCATGGCCAGATCGGCCAGCATGTTCAGGTAGGAGGCGGCACAGGCCTCGTAATGGTCAAAGGCCAGCACCTGGGCGGGGGACTGCAGGGCGGCGTACAGATCCTGCAAAAACAGTTTTTCCTGGGCGGGGCCGGGGTACAGCGCCAGGTCCAGGGTGTCGATGTCGGCGTTGGGCAAAAGCCCCCGGTCGGCCATCCGGCGCACCACACACCGCAGGGTATAGTGGCGGCCGGTGCCCTCCGGCCCGCAGAGCAGCATGGGCCCCCGGGCTTTGCGGGGGTCCTCGGTGCCCATGACAAAGGGACGGCGGAAGGCCTTGACCACATCCGCCACAAAGGCGTCCTGGCCCAGCACTTCGGTGCGGACCTCGGCGGCCAGGCCCTCGAACCCCGCACCCCGGGCCGGGGCGGCCGCAGGCTGGGCGGGGGCGTTCTGCAAAAGTCCGTCGGTGCGCAGGTTGCGGGTGAGCTCGCTGCTCATCCGGCGCACGTTCTCGGTGGTGGCGGCCGCCGCCTTGTCCACCGCATCCAGCACGTTGCGGGTGCCGCGGCTGCGCTTTTTGGCGGCGGTCAGAGCATCCAGCTGGGCCTGCATGTCCGCCAGGCTGGCGGCGGCTGCGTCGGCCTGCTGCTTGTCCGCGCCCCGGGCGGAGCCCATCAGGCCCCGCACCCAGGCGTCGTATCCGTCCTCAATGCTCATGGGATTCCTCCTTGCCGTCCTCCTTGCCGGTGGTCACGGCAATGCGGTAGAAGTTCTTTACGCTGCAGCCGGCTCGTCCGCCGCCCGCACAGGCGCAGGCACAGGCACAGCTGGCCACACAGGCGCAGGCACAGCTGCCGCCGGTGCGTCCGGCGCCGCCGCCCCGGAAGGACCCGCCGTCGGCATGGAACCCGGCGGGGGGATTGGTAGGCCGGTACCCGGAAGGGGGCACCGCTCCCGGGGCCAGGTGGATGGTGTGCACCCCGTTGGTGTACCACAGCACCTCCCCGTCGCTGAAGCCGCCCCGCCAGTGGGGCCGGGCGGATTGCCGGTAGAGGAGATAGACGATCAGGCCCAGCACACCGGAAAAGAGCAGCACCGCCAGCACGGTCCCCATGGGGTCGGATTGGGCCGAAGCGGGCATTTCGGTGGCGGGGTCATAGGCGGCCACCGCTGCGGCGGGCATCTGAACCCGGACGGTGGCTTTCTCCCCGTGGTCCAGGGTGCCGAAATCCCACACATAGTAGCCGTCTTCCAGGGTGTCGGTGTCGGCGGTCATGCCGTCGGCGGCCTTCCACCGGATGGTCAGATTCTGCACTTCCAGGTCGTCGAACCAGCCGGGGGTGAAGACGTAGCTGGCAGTGCCGTCGCTGTTGCGGGTGTACAGATAGCTCTGGTGCACCTTGAAGGCAAACTGCACCCGGCTCTGCTGGCCCGCCTGGGCGGCGTACACCGGTTCGTAGTAGCGGCGCACAAAGGTGACGCGGGCAAAAATGTTGCTGCCTTCCTTCTGCAGCCGTACGCTGGACACGGTGTCGGGGGTCAGATTTTCAAAGTCGTTGGCCTGGTCGTTGGGCAGGCCGATCTTGACCCAGGAAAGCGGGTCCTCGGAACTGCCGCCGATGACCTCCCAGTCAATGTCGTAGGTGATGTCGGCGCTGCCGTCCACCCGGGGGTCCACAGTGACGGTGTATTGGTTGATGCGGTCCAGGTCCCCTTCCTGGGCGTGGGCGGAGGGAACAGCCAGCAGCAACAGCAGCAGGACGGCGCACAGGGCGGTCAGGCGACGGCGGAAACGTACACAGGCTTTCATGGCGCGTCCTCCTTCAAAGGTGTTTCACCCAGGGGGCAGATGTGCAGCATTTTGGCGCTTTGGCGGCGGATACGCCGGCAGGCCGGGTGGTTCCAGATGCGCCGCCAGGGCTGGTGCAGGATGTTGCCCAGACCAGGGCCGCACAGCCAGCTCTGGCAGGGCAGGACGGTGCCGTCCGGGGCAATGGCCATGTTGGACAGGCAGGCCCCGCAGCTGGGCACCTGTTTGAAGCCCAGTTGCTGCAAGGTTTCGTCGGACAGCCAGCCGGGGCTGGTGAAATCCAGCTCCATCCCGTGGGCATTGGCAAAGTCCAGGGCTTCCCGCAGCACCCGGGTCAGCTCCCCGGGGCTCAGCCGGGTGCCCCGGCTTTCGGGGGTCTGGGCGCTGCCGGCGGGGATCAGCCCGCTGCAGGTGGCGTACCGGATGCCCAGTTCGTGGGCCAGGGCCAGGGTGGCGGCGTAGTCCTTGTTCAGGCTGCACAGCGGGGTGTTGATGCTCACGTTCAGCCCGGCGGCCAGGGCATTGCGGATGCCCGCCACCGTGTCGGCAAAGCCGGGGGCCCCCACCAGGGTATTATGAACCGATTCTTCGGCGGAATACAGGGTGACCTGCACGCTGTCCAGGCTGGCCTCGTACAGATCGTGGCACAAGGCGCTGGTGAGCATCCGGCCGTTGGTGTTCAGCCGGGTCACAAACCACTGGGCGGCGTCCACCAGCTTGACCAGGTCGTGGCGCAGGGTGGGTTCGCCGCCGGTAAAGGTCAGCTGGGGAATGCCCGCGGTGCGGCATTTCTGGATGACGGCCAGCCACTGGTCGGTGTCCAGCTCCTCGGTTTCGCCGTAAGGCTGGCGGGCGGCGTAGCAGTGCAGACATTTCTGGTTGCAGTGCCAGGCGCCATCCTTGACCATGGCGCTGACGAGCAGGTCCACGCGGTGGGGGGCCGCCATGTGGGGGGCATAGGCCCCCAGGTCCATGGGCTGTACCTCCACCGGCGGGGTTTCGCCCCGGGCAATGGCCAGCAGGGAGGTCATCATGGAATCCAAATCGGCGGCGATCTGTTCCGTTGGCGTTTGTCTGTAAACGGCGGCGGTGGCCTGTACGGCGGTTTCGGCCGCCTGTTTCTGTTCTTCTTCCTCCATCCGGCGGCCCTCATAGGGCTGCAGGGCTTCCATCAGGTTGGCCAGCAGAATGGCCCAGGAGACACTCAGGGGCAGAATGTCCCGCCCGTTGAGGATGGCCACAAAGGGTACGGCGGTGTGCTGGTGCCGGCTGGGCACCAGATGGATGCGCAGGGCGCCGGGACCGTCCGGGTCCAGGGTGACGTGGCACACGTGGTCCAGATGGCGGCGCAGAAACTGGGTCTCGGCCCGGCTCAAAAGCGGCATGAGATACCCTCCTGTATCATATTCAAAAAGTGGGTTCGGTCACAAAACCGACCCAGACAAAAACGTTTCAGAAATTTGTGGCTATTATACCACACAACCGGGGACAGGACAAGGACGGTGCCCAACAAACAAAAACACCCGCCCGCAATCTGCGGACGGGTGAACGGTGCATCGTACAATCAGAAGGTGAGGTTGCCGAACTCGGACAAGCGCAGGTCGCTGTTGTGTTCCTGGGCCCAGTTGATGCTCCACGGGCTGCCGAACAGCAGCAGGCGGTTGCCCTTCAGGTCCTCCACACAGCGGGTGTCGCTGGTCACGTCCAGGGTCTTGGGGTCCAGCTCGTCAGGGGTGTTCAGAATCCAGCGGATATACTCGTAAGGCAGGTTCTGCATCCGGATATCCACGTTGTATTCATTCTTCAGGCGGTATTCCAGCACTTCCAGCTGCAGCACGCCCACAACGCCCACGATGACTTCTTCCATGCCGGCGTCCAGGTCCCGGAAGATCTGGATGGCGCCTTCCTGGGCGATCTGTTCCATGCCCTTGACGAACTGCTTGCGCTTCATGGTGTCCACCTGGGTCACCCGGGCAAAGTGCTCGGGGGCGAAGGTAGGAATGCCCGCAAACCGCACATGGGGCTTGCCAGTGCACAAGGTGTCGCCGATGGAGAAGATGCCCGGGTCAAACAGGCCGATGATGTCCCCGGCGTAGGCTTCGTCCACAATGGCGCGGTCGTCGGCCATCATGCTGGTGCCGGTGGCCAGTTTGATGTTCTTGTTCTCCTGCACATGGTAGGCTTCCATGCCGCGCTCGAACTTGCCGGAGCAGATGCGCACAAAGGCGATGCGGTCCCGGTGGTTCTTGTTCATGTTGGCCTGGATCTTGAAGATGAACCCGGAAAAATCCGAACGCATGGGATCCACCAGCTCGCCGCTCTCGGCGTCCTTGCGGGGCAGCGGGGTGGGGGTCAGGCGCAAAAAGTCCCGCAGGAAGGGTTCCACGCCGAAGTTGGTCAGCGCCGAGCCGAAGAACACCGGGGACAGCTCGCCGCGGTGTACCGCCTCCAGGTCAAACTCCTCGGCGGCGCCGTCCAATAGTTCGATGTCGTCGGCCAGGCGCTGGTGGTTTTCGGTGCCGATGAGCTCGTCCAGGGCGGCATCGCCCAGACTTGCCTCAATCTCATCCACCATCCGCACGCCGTTGGCGCGGCCGTCGCCCTCAAAGGCCAGCACCCGGCGGCTGGCCCGGTCAAACACGCCCTTGAAGCCCTTGCCGCAGCCGATGGGCCAGTTCATGGGATAGGTCTTGATGCCCAGAATCTCCTCGATGTTCTCCATCAGCTCAAAGGGGTCCCGGGCCTCCCGGTCCATCTTGTTGATGAAGGTGAAGATGGGGATGTGGCGCAGGGTGCAGACCTTGAACAGCTTGATGGTCTGGGCCTCCACGCCCTTGGCCGCGTCGATGACCATGACGGCAGAGTCCGCCGCCATCAGGGTGCGGTAGGTATCTTCGGAGAAGTCCTGGTGGCCGGGGGTGTCCAGAATGTTGATGCACTTGCCCTGGTAGCGGAACTGCAGCACCGACGAGGTGACCGAGATGCCGCGCTGCTTTTCAATGTCCATCCAGTCGGACACAGCGTGCTTGGCACTCTGCTTGCCCTTGACCGAACCGGCGGTCTGGATGGCGCCCCCGTACAGAAGCAGCTTTTCGGTCAGGGTGGTTTTGCCGGCGTCGGGGTGCGAGATGATCGCAAATGTGCGCCGGCTTTCGATTTCTTCACGCAATGAAGCCATATTTTCCTTTACTCCTTCGTATCTGTGACAGTGACGGCAAAAAGGCATCGGTCACATGGGGGCACACTCCTCTATTCTATACATACTCTTTTATCATACCCTGTTTGGCGCGCAATTGCAACGAATTTTTACATTCCCGGGCCAGAAAAATGCCCCGGACCGCCTTGGAGGCGAACCCGGGGTGTGGTATAATACTCAAAGACCGGTGTGGAAGGGCCGTTTCAGCACAAAGCAGGGCAGAGGCGCCGTGGGCGCCCAGTTGGCGAACTCGCACACCAGTACGGTGTACTTGGTCAGGGGCAGAGACCGGAAGAATTCCAGCGCCGCCTGCTTTTCCCCGTCGCCGATGACCTTGCCGCTGTACAGCACCGCGGCCAGCACGCCGCCGGGTTTCAGGGCATCCAGCGCCGCCTGCAAAGCGGGCAGGGTGCTTTCGGCGGCAGAGTGGACGGCGTGGTCCGCCCCGGGCAGCCAGCCGAAGTTGAACATCACCCCGTCCAGGGTGCCCGGCGGAATCAGATGCCCCAGGTCCCGGTGGTTGCAGACGATGGCCCGCCCCACCCCCTGCAGGCCGTGCTCGGCCAGCAGCCGGTTGGTGGCTTCCACTGCGGCGGGCTGGATGTCCATGGCCAGAACCCGGCCGTTGGGAGATGCCTTGCGGCACAAAAACAGGGTGTCGTGGCCGTTGCCGCAGGTGGCGTCCAGAAAGGACCCGCCGGTGGGAATGGTGCTTTCCAGAAACCGGTGGCACAGCTCCACGGCGCTCAGGTCGGGGGCATGCACCCGCTGCCAGGACCCGTCCGGCGCCCCCGTGGGGGAAAACCCGAACTTTTGCAGCAGGGCCATGGCGGCGTCGTTTTCCGGGGCGGGGGCCACAAACCGGCTGGAAATCTGGCGGGCAAATCCGTCGTTCATCCGCAGCATTTCCCGTAACAGATAGCTGCCGTATCCCCGACCCCGCCACTGGGTATGGACGGTGAACAGGGTGATGCGGTCGCCGTCCAGCTCGGCCTGACCGATGAGGGAGGATTCCTTGTACAGTAGATAGCGGTTGCCTTGTCGGGTGACCTGCATGGCGGGGCTCCTTTCCTGTGATTTGTCATTAGAATACGGCCAAGAACCGTGGTTTGTCAAGGCCGGCAAAGGCGATGGCCGCGGGCTTTTCACATTTGTTTCACGGTCAGGAAAAACCAATTTCACAATTGGCGACTATACTCATAGACAAGCTCGAAAGAAAGAGAGCCGGAGGCGCTTTGGCGCCGATCCCGCGTATTGAATAGATAAAAGGAGTGCACAAATCATGAGCGAATACGATTACTCGGGTCTGTATAACCAGAACCCGCAGAATACCCCGCCCACCGGCGGGACCACGCCGCCCCAGGGCTCCGCAACCGAGAACACCGCGGGGGGCTATCCCAACGTGGGCAGCAGCGGCATGAACACCGCCAACACCGCCCGTACCGACTATACCAGCCAGGCTTCGGCCGATGCGCCCAACTCCGGCGAGGCCCATACCTACACCGCGTCCAATCCCGGCGCCGGCAGCTACGGCAATCCCGGCGGGCCCACCGGTCCGGTGAACGGTTACGGCACCCAGACCACCCCGCCCCAGCCGCCCCGTCCTCACAAGAAGAACGGCAAGAAGATCGGCCTGCGTGTGCTGGCCGGTGTGGGCGTTGTGGTGCTGGGCTTCGGCGGCGGTCTGCTGGGCACGGTGGCCGCCACCCGCGCCGGGCTCAACGGCAACCAGGTGGTGGTGCAGCAGGTGCAGCGTGACGAAAACGCCACCGCTTCCAACCAGGGCAGCGCCGGCGGCACCAACCTGACCATGACCGAAATCGCGGCCAAGGCACAGCCCAGCGTGGTGGCCATCACCACCGAACAGATGGTCAGCACCAACAGCTGGTTCGGCAACTATGTGCAGAGCGGCGCCGGTTCCGGTGTCATCATCAGCCAGGACGGCTACATCCTGACCTGCGCCCACGTGGTCAACGGCGCCACCAACATCACGGTGCAGCTGCCCGACGACACCGAATACACCGCCACCGTGGTGGGCGAGGATACCACCTCCGACATTGCGGTGGTCAAGATTGACGCCACCGGCCTGAACGCCGCCACCATCGGCGATTCCGACGCGCTGGCCGTGGGTGAACTGGCGGTGGCCGTGGGCAACCCCCTGGGCACCCTGAGCGGCACCGTCACCGACGGCATCATCAGCGCGGTGAACCGTTCGGTGGAGGTGGAAAGCAATGAGATGAGCCTGATCCAGACCGACGCGGCCATCAGCCCGGGCAACTCCGGCGGCGGCCTGTTCAACGGCCAGGGCGAACTCATCGGCATTGTCAACGCCAAGAGCGGCTCCACCACCAACACCGGTGAAGCCACCAACGCCGAAGGTCTGGGCTTTGCCATCCCCATCAACACGGCCATGGACATTGCCCAGGACCTGATTGAGAACGGCTATGTCAAGCGCCCGGCCCTGGGTGTGACCGTCATCACCGTCACCCAGGACAACGCCATGCAGTTCGGTGTGTCCGACTACGGCGTGTATATCTACCAGGTTACCCCGGGCAGCGGCGCGGCCAACGCCGGCCTGCAGGTGGGCGACCGCATCATTGCCATTGACGACAACTCCGTCTCCGAGAGCAGTGACCTGACCGGGTACCTGCAGCAGAAGGCGGTGGGCGACACCGTCAACCTGCAGATCGAGCGGGACGGCAAGATGGCCACCTACCAGGTGGTGCTGGGCGAAGGCACCAACACCAGCGCGGCTTCCACCACCGAGAACGCCGCCGGCTGATCCCATCCGCAGCACAGCATGAAATCCTTTCCCAGGAAATAGAAAATCCCCGGCACGAAGGGCAAAAACTTCGTGCCGGGGATTTTTTTGGTTTTGATCAGAAGCCGTGGTTTTCAATGAGCTTGCGGCCCATGAGCACGCCCATGACCGAAGCCATCATCAGCCCGCGGGTCCAGCCGGAGGAATCCCCCAGGCAGTGCAGGTTGGCCACGTTGGTTTCCAGGTCGGTGTCCATCCGCACCTTGTTGGAGTAGAACTTCAGCTCGGGGGAATAGAGCAGGGTTTCGGGGGCGGCAAAGCCCGGCACCACATGGTCCACCATCTTGATGAACTCGATGATGTTCACCATGGCCCGGTAGGGCATGGCGGCGGTGATGTCCCCGGCCACCGCATCCTTCAGGGTGGGGCGGACGTTGGAGCGGGCCAGTTCCTGGGGCCAGGTGCGCTTGCCGTTCAGGATATCCCCGTACCGCTGCACCAGAATGTGCCCCGCGCCCAGCATGTTGGTCAGCTCGCCCACCTTCTGGGCGTAGGCGATGGGCTGGTTGAAGGGCTCGGTGAAGTTGTGGCTGACCAGAATGGCCAGGTTGGTGTTGGAGCTCTTCAGGTCCTTGAAGCTGTGGCCGTTGACCACCGCCAGGTCGTTGTCGTAGTTTTCCTGGGCCACAAAGCCGCCGGGATTCTGGCAGAAGGTGCGCACCTTGTTCTTCCAGGGGTTGGGATAGCCGATGAGCTTGCCCTCATACAGCACGTTGTTGATGGTCTCCATGATCTCGTTGCGGCATTCCACACGCACACCGATGTCCACAGTGCCGGGACGGTGGGCGATGTTGTGCTCGGCGCAGATCTTTTCCAGCCATTCGGCGCCCCGGCGTCCGGTGGCAATGACCACCTGGCGGGCGGTCACTTCCACCGCCTCGGTGTCCGGCTCGCCGGTCTTGCGGGCCACCACGCCCCGGCAGGTATCCCCGTCCAGCAGGATGTTGTCGCACTCGGTGTCAAACCACATCTCCACGCCCTTGGCGGCCAGGTAGTTCTGGATGTTCAGATAGAGCTGCTGGGCTTTTTCGGTGCCCAGATGACGGATGGGGCAGTCCACCAGCTGCAGGCCGGCCTGGATGGTGCGCTTGCGGATCTCCTTGATCTCGGCACCCTCGTACACGCCCTCCACATGGGGGTCGGCGCCGAATTCCAGATAGATCTTGTCGGTGTAGTCAATGAGGTCCTGGGCAAAATCCTCCCCGATGAGCTCGGGCAGTTCGCCGCCCACCTCACGGGACAGGGAAAGTTTGCCGTCGGAGAAGGCTCCCGCACCGGAAAAACCGGTGGTGATGGCGCAGGTGGGCTTGCAGTTCACACAGTGGCCCACCTCGGCCTTGGGGCAATGGCGGCGCTCCACCGGCTTGCCCTTTTCAATGAGCAGGATCTTGAGCGCCTCGGGACGGCTGCTCTTGCGCAGCAGTTCCAGGGCGGTGAAGATACCGGCCGGGCCGGCGCCGACGATGATCAGATCATACTGGTTTGCCATAGGGAAAAGGGTCTCCTTTTGTTTGTGAATTCAACTTTACGGTCGGGAATCCTCGGGATCGGAGGGCAGCACATCGCTTTCCACGGATGGGGCCGGTTCCTCCGGTTCGGCTTCTACCCTGTCCAGATCCCGCAGGAGCATGGCGGTGTAGACGGTGCATCCGGCGTTGAGCACACCCTCCAGGATCAGCAGCAGACCGGACAGCCAGATGGAATCCACCTTCCAGTCCGCAAAGGGCTGCATAATGAGCAGGATGCCCGCAATGCCGGTGACAAAGCCCAGCAGCATGAGCACCCAC
Organism: Gemmiger formicilis; assembly: GCF_016900095.1. Taxonomy (GTDB): domain Bacteria; phylum Bacillota; class Clostridia; order Oscillospirales; family Ruminococcaceae; genus Gemmiger; species Gemmiger formicilis_A. The sequence continues at coordinate 34,254 of NZ_JACJJP010000017.1, read as the reverse complement.
CAGCGCTGGCCCTTGCGGCGCACCAGCTGCCAGGCGCTCTGTTCCCGGGCACCACCGTCCACGATCAGGAAAGCGCCGAACACCACCGGCAGCACCCACTGTACAAAATCGGGGCGCAGCAGGGAAAACAGGCCCAGGGCCAGGGTGACCACCCCGCCCGCCAGGGTGAACAGGGCGGCCAGGCCCCGCTCCTTGTTGCGGGAATACCGCCACAGGCTGCGGGCACCGGTGAGGGCGATCAGCGCCCCGAACCCGGCGCATATCCAGGGCAGACTGGTGGCGGGGGCGGCCAGCAGGGCCAGGCCCAGCACAAAATACAGCACACTGAGAATCAACATACCGGTACGCATGTTGCGAAGCATAGTCAAACCCCTCCTTGCAGAGGTCTCATGCCGCCGCCGCGGCAGTGCGCATGGGGCGGATGATCTTGTTGTAGCACACCCGCTGGAAGGCGATGCACAGCACAAAGGCGAAGACTTCGGCGATGGGGAAGGCCCACCACACCAGCTCCACCCGGCCGGCCAGGCTCAGCAGCCAGGCGGTGGGCAGTAGCACCACCAGCTGGCGGATGATGGACACCCACAAGGCCAGCACGCCGTGGCCCAGCGCCTGGAAGTAGGCGGAGGAGATGACGTTGAAACCGGCCATGAGGAAGGAGATGGAGATGATGCGCAGGGCCACCGTGCCCAGGCTGAGCATGTCCGGGCTGGCGTTGAAGATGCTGAGCATCACCCCCGGCAGGAACTGCCCGGCCAGGAAGCCCAGGCACATGATGCCCACAGCGTAGATGGCGGCCAGGCGCTTGGTGCCCAGGATGCGGTCGGGTTTGCGGGCGCCGTAGTTGTAGCTGACGATGGGAACCATGCCGTTGTTCAGCCCGAACACCGGCATGAACACAAAGCTCTGCAGTTTGAAGTATACCCCGAAAACCGCCACCGCCGTGCTGGAATAGGCGATGAGGATGGCGTTCATGCCGAAGGTCATCACACTGCCGATGGCGTTCATGGCGATGGAGGGGATGCCCACCTGGTAGATGCGCAGGATGGTGCGCGGGGCGGGACGGAATCCCCGCAAAGAGATGTGCACGTCCTTGTTGTACAGGAAATGCAGGGTCAAAGCCGCACCCGCGCCCACAAACTGGCCGATGACGGTGGCCACGGCGGCGCCGGCGGCCTCCATGCGGGGCACGCCGAACAGCCCGAAGATGAACACCGGGTCCAGTACAATGTTGGTCACGGCACCGATAAGCTGGGTGGTCATGGCAAAGGTGCTGCGTCCGGTGGATACCAGAATCTTTTCCATCATGCACTGCACACAGCAGCCCAGGCTGAAGATGGTGCAGATGCTCAGGTATTCGGAGCCGTAGCGGGCAATCAGCGCATCGGAGGTCTGGGCGTGGATGAAGGCCCTGGCCCCGAACAGCCCGAAGAGCAGGAAGGCGATGGCGCTGCACACGGCCAGGAACAAGCCGTTGGCGGCGGCGCGGTCAGCCTCGGCGTGGTTGCCTTCGCCCAGATTCTTGGACAGGTAGGCGTTCACACCCACCGCGGTGCCCACCGCAAAGGCGATGAGCAGGTTCTGGATGGGATAGGCCAGGCTGACGGCGGACAGGGCCGCCTCGTTGACGTAGGATACAAAGATGCTGTCCACCACGTTGTACAGCGCCTGCACCAGCATGGAGATCATCATGGGGATCGCCAGCGAAAGCAGCAGCGGATTCAGCGGTTCGGTGCCCATGCGGGCGGCGGATACGGTCTTACTCATTTCTTACACGGATGCCTCCATTGCCTTGGCGGCCTGCACGATCAGCTGGGCGCAGGCTTCCCGGCCCAGGGCAGCGTTCAGGCACAAGTCATAATTTTTGGCCTCGCCCCAACGGTTCTCGGTGTAATAGTTATAATAACTCGCGCGGGCGCGGTCATGCTTGGCAAGGGCGGTCTCCCACAGACGGTCGGGCATGTCCTTGGCGCCGGGACGTTCCTTGGCGTTGCGGATGCGCAGATCCAGCGGCGCATACACAAAGGTGCTCAGCACGTTGGGACGGTCCCGCAGGACATAGTCGCCGCAGCGGCCCAGAATCACGCAGGAACCCTGCTGGGCCAGCTCCTTGATCACGTTGGATTGCAGGATGTACACCTGGTCGGCCAGGGGCATGGTGTTGCCCATCATATACAGGCTGTAGATCAGGCTGCCGCTGCGCTGATTCTCGCTGGCGGCAATGGCTTCTTCGGTCAGACCGCTCTTTTTGGCGGCCAGGGTGATCAGCTCCTTGTTGTACAGGGGCACACCCAGAAGATCTGCGACGCGCTGTGCAATTTCGCTGCCGCCGGAAGCGTATTCACGTGCCATTGTGATGACCAGGGGTTCCATATAATCCACCTCACAGTTCAAATTTTGAGGCTGGCGGGGCCGCGCAGGCCGCACCATCCCCACTATACTCATTATAACGGTGAACAAAACAAAAAACAAGGGGCGGTGCGCCCGATTGCACCCGGATTCCGGCTGGGGTATAATGGAAAAAAACGCGGTTTTGTTTCCCCGGGAACCGGCCGCCCAAATCAAGGAAAGGCAGGGATTTTTATGCCCCTGAAACTGGCTGTTTTGTCCACCAGCCGCATTGTGGCGGAGTTCATGGCCCATCTGACCGAAATGCCCGAAATCCAGGTCACCGCCCTGTGCTGCCGCCCCCAGAGCGAGGCCAAGGCCCGAGCCATGGCCGAAGCCCACGGCGTGCCCCGGGTCTTTACCGACGAGGACGCCTGCTACGCCGCCGGCGGCTTCGACGCCGTCTACATCGGTACCGCCAACCACCTGCACTACACCGCGGCCAAAAAGGCTCTGGAAGCAGGGTATCATGTGATTCTGGAAAAGCCCTTCACCGCCACCGCCGCCGAAGCCCGGGAGCTGTTTGACCTGGCCGACCGCAAGGGGGTCATCCTCTTTGAGGCCATCACCACCCCCTACCTGCCCGCCTACCGCTTCCTGCGGGACAATATGGGCAATATCGGGCCGGTGCGGGGGGCCATGGCCAGCTTCTGCGCCCGCAGTGCCCGGTACGACGACTACCTCAAGGGCATCTGGAACACCACCTTCGACCCTGCCTGCAACGGCGGCGCCCTCAATGATATGAACGTGTACAACCTGCACTTTTTCTGGGGACTGCTGGGCATGCCGGAAGAGTGCGAGTACCGGCCCAGCCTGGGGCAAAACGGCATCGACACGGCGGGCACCGCCCTGCTGTATTACCCGGATTTTTGTGCCGTGGCCCTGGCCGCCAAGGACAGCGAGAGCGAAAAGTTCGCCAGCATCCAGGGCCCCGGCGGCTACCTGATGCTGCACGGGGGCACCAACAGTCTGGACGAGGTGTACGCCGTGCTGGGCGGCATCCGGGGCGGGGGAACCCGCACCGATGCACCCCGGGCCACCCGCCACCGTATGGCCTACGAATTTGCGGAATTCGCCCGGATCGTGGCGGAAAAGGACCGGGCCGCCGAGGCTGAAGCCCGCACCCGGACCCTGGCTGTGATGGAACTGCTGGACCGGCTGCACGCCGATGACGTACAGTAATGCCTCCTGATTTTTAACAGGATTGCACAAGAATTGTGGAAAACTTTCCCTTTGCACCCACAAAAACCCACAAAGATGAACGGAATGTGAACAAAACCCCTTGACCCGCCGCCGCGGCTGTGCTAGCATGGGGACAACAAAGCAAATGGCAAAGGCGCCGGACGGTAAAACACCGCCCGGCGCCTTTTGTCATTTGATTTTGAACATGCAAGAGGGGAGACATGAATATGTACAATTCCGCAGACGTAACATGGACGCTGGTAGCGGCGTTTATGGTGTTCTTCATGCAGGCGGGCTTTGCTTTGTGCGAAGCGGGCCTGACCCGTGCCAAGAACACGGGCAACATCCTCATGAAGAACATGATGGACTTTTGTATCGGCACACCTTGCTACTGGCTGGTAGGTTTCGGCGTGATGTTCGCCGGCTCCGGCGCGCTGATCGGCGGGTTCGACCCGTTCATCCGCGGCAGCTATGACTTCGGCACCCTGCCCGTTTGGGTGTATGTGGTGTTCCAGACGGTGTTCTGCGCCACCGCCGCCACCATCGTTTCCGGCTCCATGGCCGAGCGCACCAAGTTCAGCGCCTACTGCCTGTACTCCGCCGCCATCAGCCTGATCGTCTATCCCATCTCCGGCCACTGGATCTGGGGCGGCGGCTGGCTGTCCCAGCTGGGCTTCCATGATTTCGCCGGTTCCACGGCCGTCCACTTCGTCGGCGGCGTCACCGCCATGCTGGGCGCCTGGATGCTGGGTCCCCGTATCGGCAAGTACGACAAGGACGGCAAGCCCCGCGCCATCCCCGGCCACAACATGACCGCTATGGCTCTCGGCGTCTTCATCCTGTGGTTCTGCTGGTTCGGCTTCAACGGCGGCTCCACCGTCTCCATGACCGGTGACGACACCATGGTCTCCGCCGGCCTGATCTGCTTCAACACCAACCTGGCCGCTGCTCTGGCCACCGTGGCCGCCCTGATCACCACCTGGGTGCGCTACGGCAAGCCCGATGTGTCCCTGACCTTCAACGGCGCGCTGGCCGGCCTGGTTGCCATCACCGCCGGCTGTGATGAGGTCGATCCCTACGGCGCCGCCATCATCGGCATCATCGCCGGTGTGCTGGTTGTCCTCTCGGTTGAGTTCTTCGACAAGATCGCCCGCATCGATGACCCTGTGGGTGCCGTTTCCGTCCACTGCGCCAACGGTGCCTGGGGCACCCTAGCCGTGGGCCTGTTCGCCACCGATGGCGGCCTGTTCTACGGCGGCGGCTTCGCCCGTCTGGGCATCCAGGCTCTGGGCGTTGTCTGTGTGGCTGCCTGGGTCCTGGTCAGCATGTTCATCATCTTCAGCCTGATCAAGAAGTTCGTTGGCCTGCGTGTCTCCGAAAAGGAGGAAATCGACGGCCTGGATATCCACGAACATGGCCTGGCCAGCGCCTACGCCGGTTTCGCCATCAGCGATGCCAGCTATGCTGATCTGTCCGTGAACGAAAACACCGACCTGGGCCAGAGCGATCTGGAAAAGGCCAGCCCCGCCCAGGTGGCGGCCGCCATCAAGGTCCAGAAGGAAGCCCCCCTGCCCGCCGATCTGGATTCCGGCATGCACAAGGTCTCCATGATCGTGCAGCTGGCCAAGTTCGACGATCTGAAGCGTGCCCTGAACGCCGTAGGCGTGACCGGCATGACCGTGACCCAGGTCATGGGCTGCGGCCTGCAGAAGGGCAGCGGCGAGAAATACCGTGGTGCCGAGGTCGACGCCACCCTGATGCCCAAGGTCAAGGTGGAAGTCGTCGTCAGCAAGATTCCTGTGGATAAGATCATCGATGCAGCCACCAAGGCGCTGTACACCGGCCATATCGGCGACGGCAAGATCTTTGTCTACAACGTGGCCAAGGTTGTCAAGGTCCGTACCGGTGAGGTGGACTACGACGCCCTGCAGGATGTGGAGTAAGCACACATCCCGGCCATAGCAGCCATCCCGAAAGAAGGACTCCGTTTGCGGCGGGGTCCTTCTTTTTGTTTACAGCATCCCCTTGCGGCGGAAAAACAGCAGCCCCGCCCCCAGTACCAGGGCACACACTGCCCCCACCGTGGGGTAGCCCCAGGGCACGTTGGGGGCCAGCATGCCGTCAAAGTTCATGCCGTACCAGCCCACAATCAGGCTCAGGGGCAAAAACAGGGTGGTGACCACCGTGAGCATGGTGACCACCCGGTTCTGTTCCAGCTCAATGCGGGACTGGTATACCTGCCACAATTGCAGGATGTATTCCCGCAGGGTCTCAGCTTCGTCCCGCAGGCGGGCGGCCCGGGTGGTGGCCCGCTGCCAGGCCGCCCGCTCCGCCCGGTTCAGCATCCGGGGCGCGTCGGCCTGCAGTTCGTCCCCCAGCAGCACCAGCTGGGCATAGGCCCCGTGCAGGGCGGCCAGGGTGCGGCGCTCTGCCATGACGGTGGACTCAAATCCCCGGATATGCCCGGCGGCCAGGGCTTCCTCCAGGGCGTTGAGCCGTTTTTCCAGGGTCTGCAACACCAGGGCGTCGGCCCCCATGTGCTGTTCCAGCAGGGCCAGCAGCACCCCGGCGGGGGTGGCGGGGGCCGCCGCCGGCAGGGCCGGGGTCAGGGGAGCGGGACTTTCCGGTGCGGGAATCAGATACAATTCGGCGTCGTTCAGGCAAAAACAGAACCGCAGGGGCATGCCCCCGGTGGGCAGCCGGATGGTGCCCTGCACACAGTCCCGGTAGGCGGCCGCCCGGCAGTAGCGGATGTTTTCCAGCGCGGCGGCCAGGGCCCGGCGGTGGGGCAGCCCCGGACAGCGGGGGAGTTCCTCCGGGGTGAGCAAAAACACGTTGCCCTGATTGCCCGCCGCCGTGTGCAGCCGTCCGGCGGGGTCCAGGCGATAGCGGCGCATGGCAGACCCTCCTTTTTCTCTTTGCGGAAGTATGGCCCGGCCGGGACCGCCCTATTCCGGAAAGGGGGCATAGGGCGGCACAAACTGCATATACTGGCAGAGGGTGATGCCGTTATGAACAAACAAGGGTGGAAAAATATCGCGTTCTGGATCATTGTGACCGAGGCGGTGGGGGCCTTTTCGGGGTGGCTCAGCCGGGACGGCGCCCAGCTGTATGCCCAGCAGATCGAAAAACCGCCGTTTTCGCCGCCAGGAATCGTCTTTCCCATCGCCTGGACCATTCTGTACGCCCTGATGGGCTACGGGGCTTCGGTCATCGACCGCAGCCCCGCCGGTGAGGACCGGACCAGGGCGCTGACCGTCTATCTGGTGCAGCTGGGCTTCAACTTCTTCTGGAGCCTGATCTTCTTCAACCTGCAGTGGTACGGATTCGCCTTCCTCTGGCTGGCGGCGCTGTGGGCGCTGGTGTTTGTGATGATCCGCTGGTTCGGGAAGGCGGATGTGTGGGCCGCCCGGCTGCAGTGGCCCTACCTGGCCTGGCTGACCTTTGCGGGGTATCTCAACCTGGGCGTGTGGATGTTGAACTGAAACAAAAAGCGGCGGCGGACGAAAGTCCGCCGCCGCGCTGCTGTGGGCATCGTTTTACTTTTTCGGCACCAGGGTGCACACCGTCTCCAGATGTTCGGTGTGGGGGAAGAGGTCCACGGGCTGGAATCCGGTGGCCTGCCAGCTCCGGCGGGCAAAGAGAGCCACGTCCCGGGCCAGGGTTTCGGGGTCACAGCTCACATACACTATGCGCTGGGGCTTCATGGCGGTGACGGCGGCGATGAACTCCGGGGTGGTGCCCGCCCGGGGCGGGTCCAGGAACACCACGTCGGGGGAGAGGCCTTCCCGGGCGGCTTCCCCGATCCAGTGGGTGGCGTCGGCACAGAAGAACCGGGCGTTCCGGATGCCGTTGCGGGCGGCGTTGGCCCCGGCGTCCTTCACGGCGGCGGGGGTCTTCTCCACCCCGATGAGCCGTCCCGCCCCGGCGGCCATAGCGCACAGCCCGATGGTGCCGGTGCCGCAGTAGGCGTCCAGCACCGTCTCCTTGCCGGTGAGGGCGGCGGCTTCCATGGCTTTGTGATAAAGCACTTCGGTCTGGGCGGGGTTCACCTGGTAAAAGCTGGAAGCCGAGATGGTGAATTTCAGCCCGCACAGGGTGTCCAGGATATGCCCCGGACCATACAGCACCCGCACATCCCGGCCCAGCACCGCGCTGGTACGGCGGGGGTTGCAGTTGTGCACCACCGTGGTCACCCAGGGGGCGGCCTTGCGCAGGGCGGCAACAAAATTGCGGCTGCCCGGCAGACGGGGGTCGGAGGTGACGAGCACCACCATCACCTGGCCGGTGTGCACGCCCCGGCGCACCAGCAGATGGCGCACCAGGCCAGTCCCCCGGTCCTCGTCAAAGGCGGGCCAGCGGCAGGTGCGGGCGGCATCCAGGGCGGCTTTCAGGGTCTGGTTGAGGACCTCATCCTGCAAGAGACATCCCGCCTGGGGCATGGGCAGTACATGATGGGTGCCGGCGGCGTAGATGCCCGCCTGCAGTCCGCCCCGGCCCTGGGTGAAGGTGGCGATGGCCTTGTTGCGGTAATGCCAGGGGTCGGCCTGGCCCAGAATGGGGGCCACGGGGGCATAGCGTTCCAGCAGGGCCCGGGCTTTCTGCTGCTTTTGGGCCAGCTGCTCTTCGTAGGGCAGGTGCAGCAAGGGGCAGCCGCCGCAGCGGCGGGACTGCAAGGGACAGGTCGGGGTGGACATAGGGCAACTTCCTTTATATATAAGGTGGGGCGTATAAGGTGGGGCGGCCTGGCCGGGGGCTTGCCGCCTGTGGTATACTGGTATTGGAATGATTTACCGGCCCGGATTTGTCCGGCGCCGCACACGGAGGGATTGTATCATGAATGTTTTGCTCATCAACGGCAGCCCCCACGCCCATGGCTGCACCGACGCCGCTCTGCAGGAGGTGGCCAAGGCCCTGAACGCCGACGGCATCGAGACCACCATCTTCCACATCGGGACGGCCCCGGTGGGCGGCTGTGTGGGCTGCGGCGGCTGCGCCAAGGCGGGCAAGTGCGTCTTCGGCGGCCCGGTGGCCGATGTGGTGCCCCTGGCCGAAAAGGCCGACGCCTTTGTCTTCGGCGCGCCGGTGCACTACGCCACCGCAGCGGCAGGTATGCTGGGCTTCATGCACCGGCTGGCCTACAGCGCCGGGCGGACCCTGCGCCACAAGCCGGCGGCCATCGTGACCAGCGCCCGCCGTGCGGGCACTACCTCCGCCCTGGAAGCCCTGGAAAAGGTACCCCAGTTCTATGAGATGCCCCTGATCAGCTCCACCTACTGGCCCATGGTCCACGGCAGCAACGCCGAACAGGCCGCCCAGGACGAGGAAGGCATGCAGATCATGCGCAACCTGGGCCACAACATGGCCTGGATGCTCAAGTGCATCCAGGCAGGCCGCGCCGCGGGCATTGAACCCCCGGTGGCTGAAAACGCGCTGCGCACCAACTTTATCCGCTGAATCTGACAACAAAGGCCGGGGCTTGCCCCGGCCTTTTGCGTTGCCTGTCAGGCCGCGGCGTCTTCGGTCAGCAGGGCGGCGCTCTCCGGTGTCTGACCGGTAGGAAATACCCCCTGCAGCAGGGACACAATGTGGTCGGTCTCGGCGGAGTGGGTCATGGCGGACACATACACGGTCAGGCCGCTGTCGTAGGTGACTTCGGCAAACACCGCCTGGTAACCGCCGCAGTCGTAGCCCACCGCCTTCACGACGGCATCGGGAACGGTAAAGTCCATCGGCTCTTCCACGGCGGCGGTGGTCTCCTTGGCCAGTTCCGCCCCCGACTGGGCCAGAAAATCGGTGTAGGTATCGGTGACCTGCAGCAGTACCGCCGTATAGTTGAAGCTGGTGCCGCACATCAGGCTTACCGTGTCCGGCTGGGGTTCGGTGGGAGCTTCCCACACGCTGGTGTCGTAAATCACCGAAACCCCGTTGGCCCCGTCGTACTGGACGTAGGCCGGGGCGTCCTTGGCGGCGTTCTCGCTGCCGTACAGATAGGCCATGAAGTCCCCGAAGGAACAGGCACTCAGCCCGAAGGCCAGCCCCAGCGCCGTCAGGAACAGCAAAATCTTGTGTTTCATGAAGGTTCCTTTCCCCTTGTCAGAACAGGGTAAAATACAGAATCAGTCCCAGCCGGGACGCCGCCGCGCCGAACACCAGCCCGACCAGCACGTCGCTGATATAATGCACCCCGCACAGCACCCGGGTCAGGGCGATGACCACCGCCAGCCCGGCCAGCACGGCCGCGGCGGCAGGACTGACCGGAATGGCCGCCACCGCGATGCAGGCCGCCGAAAAGCAGTGACGGCTGGGCAGGCTCTGGCCCTTGGTGTCCTTGGGAAACAGGGGCGCAAAGCCCAGGGTCTCGTAGGGGCGGGGACGGTTGATGGCCCGGCGCAGGGCGGTGCCCAGCACAAACACCACGGCGGGCACCGCCAGCAAAGGCCACAGCAGGGAATTGCCCCGCAGCATCATCAGGACGGCCAGCCCTGCATACAGCAGGTACACTGCCGCCACCGAACCCAGGGATACGGCGCGCAGCAGCTTCTTGGCGGCGGGGCGGGCGTTGAACCAGCCGATTACCGCCCGGTAACGGTCCGCGGTCATGGCGGGGCCTCCTTTCCGGAATTTGGCGGGGTTGCTTTCCTTTATAATAAGGTACAGGTCAAGGATACCATCCCCCGTGCGGCTTGTCAAACCGGGACCCGGCAGGTATAATAGGCCCAGAACGTTTTTTGTAAAGGAGGCCGGGCCGGGTGTTCGGATTTGCAAACGGACTGCTGCTGGCGTTGTTCGCGGCGGCGGTATGGGACCTGGGGCAGGCATGGCTTGCCCAGACGCCGGGCCCCGGCCGGGCGGGGCGTGCCTTCGGCTGGCTATGGGGGCAGGACCATTATCTGTTCGGCAACTGGGGCGCCGCCTGGCGCACCAAAGCCGGCGGGGTCTGCTTTGCGGCGGGTCTGGCTGCCTATGAGGTCAGCGTGGCTTTCTGCAACAGCATGGCCCGGGATGCCTGGCCCTGGGTGCAGGGGGTGCTGGCGCCGGTGCTGGACTGGGCGGCCTTCCTCTTCTTCGGGGCCAAGATCCTCTTCGGCACCAGGTACACCTGGCGGACCCTGGGGGTAGCCGGGGCACTGTACTTCATCGCCCGGTGGGTCTACTTCAACTGCCACAACATCTGGTGGATCGGTCTGGTGGTGGCCGTGATGGCCGCCAAGGACCTGCCGCTGGAAAAGGGCCTCAAAGCCTTTTTGTACAGCGGTCTGGCGGCGGTGGTGCTGGTGGCCGGGCTGAACTTTGCCGGGCTGCTGCCCCCGGCCCCGGGCCTGGCGGCGGAGCGCAACGTGTATGAAATCCGCGGCACCTACGGCTACGGCCACCCCAATACCTTCGGGGGACTGGTGTTCGGTCTGGTGCTGGCCTACGCCATGCTCCGGGCCAGAAAGCCCCGCTGGGTTGACGCCGCGGTGGCGGCGGCGGCCGGGATCTTCCTCATGGTGGGCCCGGCGTCCCGCACGGCGGCCCTGAGCTGCCTGGGACTGGCGGTGCTGCTGGCCTGGTGCCGGCTGCGGCGGGACCATCCGCTGCCCCGGTTTGCCCGGTACCTGTGCACCGCGGCGGTGCTGGGCCTGACGGCCCTGGCCTTCCTGCTGCCCGTGCCCATGGTGAAGAACGGCCCCGGCTGGTCGGATTTCGGTCCCGACTGGATGGAAAAGCTGGACTATGTGCTCACCGGGCGGCTCTCCCAGGTGTGGCTGGCCTACCGGCTGCTGGATGTGAAGATCGCCGGCCAGGTTCTGCCCGAATGGCCCGCCATCGACAACAGCTTTGTCTTCTCCCTGTACCAGTTCGGCCCGGTGGTGACGGTGTTGCTGGTGCTGGGCATTCTGGCGGCCCTGTGGGGCTTTGCCCGGCGGGGCGGCCGGGTGGAGGTGTGCTGCCTGCTGATCATGCTGGTGTACGCCTACACCGAGTGCCAGAGTTTTCACCTGACCACCAACCCGGCGGCGTTGCTGCTGGCGGGGGTGGTGTTTGCCCAGGCGCCCCGGCAATGGGGCGGGGTGCACGGGCCGTTGCCCGAAAAAACACAATGAAAAAAAGCGGCGTCCGTATGCGGGCGCCGCTTTTGGTGTATGGAGAGTAAAAAAGGGAAAGTTTGGATGAAAACAGGACCCGCCTTACAGGTCGGTCTTCCACAGGCCGTGCAGATTGCAGTAGGCGTAAACGGTCTTGGCGGTCTCGCCTTCGGCCAGAGCGAAGGTGGCGGCGGGAGCAGCATCGGGGGTCAGGTGCTTCACGGCGAAGCCCTTGTCGGTCTCCAGCAGGATCCACTCGATCCAGTGTTCGGCGGTCATGGGATGGGTCACGGAACCAACCTTCACGTCCACGGTACTGCCATTGACGGTGGCCACGGGAACATGCTTTTCCTGGGCGGCGTCTACGCTGCCGGGAACCAGCAGGTCCATCTTCTGGCCGCAGCAGAACACGGGAACGTTGGAGTCGTGGAGCATGGTGATGATGTTGCCGCAATGGGCACAGCGATAAATCTTGATCATAAGTATAACCTCCGTTTTGTTGTTGGGGGTGAAACGGGCGGCACAGCCTTGCCGCCGTTGGTTCAGAATCAGCACAGGAGGCGCATGGCCTTTGCCTGTGCCTTTAGTATACACGATGGCGGGGCGTTTGTAATGTTGCCGTGACAACAAAACGAAAAACTTTTTCCGTGCAGGCGAACAAATCGTCAAAAACCGTAAAAGTTCCGTCGAGACACCTTGAAAATTGCCCGGCAGGGACGTATAATAAAATTGGCTGTGAATGAATTCACAAGGCGTGCGCTGGCCTTCGGCATGCGCACAATACAGGCAAAGGAGAGAAAATTATGACCTACTCTGCACAAGTCGAACACATGTGCCCCATCGCCAAAGGCCCGAAGCACGGCCCCGCGCCCATTCCGGAAGAGGGCGAGTGGGTAAAGGCCTATAAGATTGAGGACATCAGCGGTTACACCCACGGCGTGGGCTGGTGCGCCCCCCAGCAGGGCACCTGCAAGCTGAGCCTGAACATCAAGAAGGGCATCATCGAAGAAGCCCTGGTCGAGACCATCGGCTGCTCCGGCATGACCCATTCCGCCGCTATGGCCGGCGAAATTCTGCCCGGCAAGACCATTCTGGAAGCTCTGAACACCGACCTGGTGTGCGACGCCATCAACGTGGCCATGCGCGAACTGTTCCTGCAGATCGTCTACGGCCGCAGCCAGACTGCCTTCTCTGAAGACGGCCTGCCCATCGGCGCCGGCCTGGATGACCTGGGCAAGGGTCTGCGCAGCATGACCGGCACCATCTTCTCCACCAAGGCCAAGGGCGTCCGTTACCTGGAACTGACCGAAGGCTACATCCTGAAGACCGCTCTGGACAAGGACAACCAGGTCATCGGCTATCAGTTCGTGCGTCTGGGCAAGATGATGGAAGACATCCGCCACGGCGTTGACCCGAAGACCGCGTATGAGAAGAACATCGGCACCTATGGCCGCTTCTCCGCTGAGCAGGGCGCTGTGAAGTACATCGACCCGCGCGAAGAATAAGACAGGGAGGTATCATCTATATGGCTACTTTTGAATCTCAGGAGCGCCGCATGCCCAAAATCAACGAGTGCCTGAAAGCCAACGGCCTCGAATCCCTGGACGCCTGCAACGAGCTGCTCCTTTCCAAAGGCATCGACTGCGACAAGATCATCCGCGGCGTGCAGCCCATCTGCTTCGATAACGCTGTCTGGGCTTACACCCTGGGCACCGCCATCGCTGTCAAGCGCGGCCTGAAGAACGCTGCCGACTGCGCCGCCGCCATCGGCGAAGGCCTGGAAGCCTTCACCATCCCCGGTTCCGTTGCCGAACAGCGCCATGTTGGCCTGGGCCACGGCAACCTGGGCGCCATGCTGCTGCATGAAGACACCCATTGCTTCTGCTTCCTGGCCGGCCACGAATCCTTCGCCGCCGCCGAAGGCGCCATCGGCATTGCCCGTACCGCCAACAAGGTCCGCAAGGAGCCCCTGCGGGTTATCCTGAACGGCCTGGGCAAGGACGCTGCCATGATCATCAGCCGCATCAACGGCTTCACCTACGTCAAGACCGATTTCGACTTCAAGACTGGCGAGGTCAAGGTTGTCGAGACCATCCCCTACTCCGAGGGCGAGCGCGCCGCTGTCAAGTGCTACGGCGCCAACGACGTTCTGGAAGGCGTTGCCATCATGAAGATGGAAGGCGTGGAAGTTTCCATCACCGGCAACTCCACCAACCCCACCCGCTTCCAGCACCTGGTGGCCGGCACCTACAAGAAGTGGGCCATCGAGAACGGCAAGAAGTACTTCTCCGTCGCTTCCGGCGGCGGTACGGGCCGTACCCTGCATCCCGACAACGTGGCTGCCGGCCCGGCTTCCTACGGCCTGACCGACTCCATGGGCCGTATGCACGGTGACGCTCAGTTCGCCGGCTCCTCCAGCGTGCCCGCTCACGTGGAGATGATGGGCCTGATCGGCGCTGGCAACAACCCGATGGTCGGCATGACCGTCGCCTGCGCTGTTGCGGCTTCTCAGGTTGCGGAATAATCTTTCCGTCGCTCTGACATAACAAAAAATGCCCCGTCTGCCCAAAAGGCAGGCGGGGCTTTTTGCATTTATCTTACAGCTGGATCCAGTAGCGCTGTTCCGCCACGCCGTCCACCACCACTTCGTTTTCCAACACGCCGCCGTTGCGCAGGATGGTTCTGGCCGAAGCGACATTCTCCTTGTCGCAGACCATCAGAACCCGGTCCAGGCCCAGGTCCCGGCACTTTTCCAGCGCCAGCCCCACCATCCGGGTACCGATGCCCTTGCCCCGCTCCGACGGCCGCACCCCGTCCCCGATGTGCCCGCCATCCAGCAGCAGCCTTTCGTTCAGCCGGTGGCGGATGTTCACCGCCCCCACCAGCTTGTTCCGCTCTGCGTCCAGACAGAAATAGGTGGAATCCGGTACCAGTCCTTCCGGGCAGGGCTCGTGCACCTCCAGGCTGTCCAGCCAGGCAGAAAAGTCCCGGTAATCGGTTTTGCGGATGGCATAAGGGATGATCTTCTCCCCGGCGGCGGTCCACTCGGCCATCAGTTCTTCCGCCAGGGGGCGATAGCATTCCTCCATCCGGATCAGTTGCAGTTCCATGGGCGGCTCCTTTCTGTTCTCCTGCTTGGGATTCGATGATGAGGGTATTGTACGCCGGGGTGTCGGATCCGTCAAGTTCAGGGGGCAAAATCCGCCCTGTCTCTTTCTTTTTATGGCCGCACGGGGTATAATAGGTAAAATGCCGAAATATACGGGTTGGAGGGTTGACGGTGGAAAAAAACAGATACAATATCCTGCTGGTCCACTGCCATTACCGCCTGGCCGGGGGCGAGGACGCCGTCTTTGCGGACGAGAAGGCCATGCTGGAACGCCACGGCCATCAGGTGTTCACCTATGAGCGCACCAACGAGGGCGGGGCCCTGGCCATGGGCCTGGAAGCGGTGTTCAGCTGGAAAACCTGGCGGGAGGTGCGGGCCCTCATCCGTCGGCACCACATCGATATCGTGCATGTACACAACACCCTGCTCACCGTCAGCCCGTCGGTGTTCTGGGCGGCCCGGTCGCTGGGGGTGCCGGTGGTGCAGACGCTGCACAATTTCCGGATCTTCTGCCCCAACGGGGTGTTGCTGCGGGATGGCCGGGTCTGTGAGGACTGCCCCCGCCGCAAGGGCGGACTGTGGCAGGCGGTGCGGTACCGTTGCTACCGGGACAGCCTGGCCCAGAGCGCCGTCTGCGCCTTTGTGTATGCCTTTCACCGTCTGCTGGGCACCTACCGGTGGGTGAATCTCATCACCCTCACCGACTTTGACAAGCAAAAATTGCTGGAATTCAACACCCTGCACCGGGTGTTCGATCCGGCCCGGCTCTGCGTCAAGCCCAACGCCCTGGCTCCGGACGATCCGCTGCCCCCCGTGCTGCCCCGGTCCCGTCGGAAAAACCAGATCGTCTTTGCGGGGCGGCTGGAGGAACTGAAAGGCCTGCGTACCGCCCTGGAAGGCTGGAAGCGGATGCCCCACAGCCCCGACACCCCCGAACTGCTGGTGGTGGGGGATGGCCCCCTGGCCGACTGGGCCGCAGAGCAGGCCGTGCCCCGGGTGCGGCTGCTGGGCCGCCTGCCCCGGGCGGAGCTGCACGCCCTGTTCGGCCAAAGCCTGGGGGTGCTGGCTCCCAGCCTGTGCTATGAGAGCTTTGCCCTGGTCCCGGCGGAGGCCCATCTTATGGGCACCCCGGTGCTGGCCAGTGATCTGGGCAACGTGGGGGCCATGGTCCGCCCCGGGGTGGACGGTCTGCGCTTCACCCCCGGGGACCCGGACGCCCTGGCCGCCGCCGTGCAGGCCCTGCCCGGCCTGTGGGACAAAGCCGACCCCGACGCCATGCGCGCCGGGGCCCTGGCCGCCTTTGCGCCGGAAGAAAACTACCGCCGTCTGATGGAAATTTACCGGGCCGTCCTCACCGGGACCCCCGCGCCGCAATAAGGAGACACCCCATGAACCAACTGTACCGCGCCCTGCACATGCCCCCGGCGCGCCTGGCCAAAAAGCTGGCCGGATGGAAGGAAATCTACACCATCGCCCTGCGCCCGGTGCCCACCGCCCCGGGGTGCGATCCTCTGCCCGCCTTGGGGGAGGGGGACTACATCCGCCTGCCCGAACAGCCCGGCACCTGGTATGCCGACCCGCTGCTGTTCCACCACGAGGGCAAGCGCTGGCTGTTCTGCGAAGCCTTTGACATGGCCGCCGGCAAGGGGGACATTGCGGTCATCGACCTCACCGACCCCCGCCATCCCGGAACGCCCAAAACGGTGCTCACCGAGAGCTTTCACCTGTCCTTTCCCACCGTCTTCGAATGGAACGGGGGCATCTGGATGATTCCCGAGACCGGCACCAACCACAGCCTGAACCTCTACCGCTGCAAGCAGTTCCCCGACCAGTGGGAGCTGGCCCACAGCTTTTCCACCGGGGACCAGGAGCTGGCCGACACCATTCTGCTGGACATCCGCCCGGGTGGGCTGTCTTTGCTGTGCAGCCAGGTCAAGGCGGAAAACGGTCTGTACACCCGGTACCGCCGGTATGACCTGCGGGTGGACGAGCAGGCGGAAGGCGGGTTTGCCCTGGAGGAGGACGAGACCTTCGGGCTGGAACACCGCACCTACGATTTGGGCGCCCGCAATGCCGGGCCCTTGTTCCGGTGGGCAGGGCAGACGGTGCGCCCGGCCCAGGTCAGCACCAAGGTGGACTACGGCGTCTACCTGCAGTTCTGGTCCTGCCGCCAGGAGAAGGAAACGCCCCTGTGCGCCGCCATGCCCGCCAACGTGACCATCGCCGGGCTGGACCCGGCGTCGGTCATCGGCATCCACACCTACTGCCGGGACGAGGACATCGAGGTCATCGACGCCCGGTATCTGGCCAAGGTTGCCCCCATTCCCAGACAGGAGGACCCCAAGTCATGCTGACCATCGCCATTCCCCAGCTGTACTGCGGGGCTTCGGGCAAAAAGGGTGCCTACAACCGGCAGGAGGTGGGCCTGGCCCGGGCTCTGGCCGGTCGGGGCTGCCGGGCCGTGGTGCTCTACCCGGCCGTGGGCGCCGACGCCATCGAAACCGAGGAACCCACCCCCGGGGTGAAGATCCTGTATGTCCCGGCCAAAGCCTGGCGGGTCCATGCCTTCTACAGTACCTGGCAGCCCCTGCTGGACGAGCAGGTGGACGCCGTCCACGTCATGGGGGATAACTCCCTGGGCGTGCCGGGGCTGTACCGCTTCTGCCGGGAGCACGGCATCTTCTTTTACAGCCAGCTGGGGGCGGTGCGCTCCGATGCCCGCAACCCGGCGGTGCGGGCGGTGATGAACCTGCTCTGCCGCCGCAACCTGGCCGTCTACCGCAAAACCCCCACCTACGCCAAGACCCTGGCGGTGCAGCATACCCTGGAAGACTGCGGCGTGCCCTGCGCCGGGGTGCTGCCCGTGGGGCTGGACACCGCCATCATCCCCACGGTGGAGGGCACCAAGGCCGAACTGCGGGCCAAACTGGGGCTGGACCCGGACGCCCAGATTCTGCTTTTTGTGGGGCGGCTGGACACCTACAAGCGCCCCCTGGACCTGGTACCGCTGCTGGCCGCCCTGCCCGAAAACTGGCAGGCGGTGGTCATCGGCAGCGGCGCTCTGGCCGAGCAGCTGCAGGGCCAGATGCAGGCCGCCGGGCTGGACGGCCGCTGGCGGTATATCCCCAGCCTGCCCAACACCGAAGTACATGCCTATTACCACGCCTGTGACGTGTTTGTCAACTTCAACGACCACGAAATCTTCGGCATGAGCCTGCTGGAAGCTATGTATGCCGGCTGTGTGCCGGTGGCCCGCCATGCCCCCGGCCCGGACCAGATCATTGAGGACGGCGTCAGCGGCCTTCTGCTGGACGGGGACGCCGCCGTCTTTGCCGCCGGGGTGCAGGCCGCCGCCTGCAACGCTGCCATGGGCGAAGCCGCCCGGCAGCGCATCCGGACGCAGTTCCTGTGGGACAACAGCGCCCGCACCGTGCTGACCATGCTGCAACAGGAAGGGGTGTACCGGGATGGACAATGACGGCAAGCTGCTGGAACTGGCCCGCAACCTGGTCAAGTCCGCCCGGTTCGGCTGGAAATACCGGGGCGTGACCGTGCTGCCCGCCGCCGAAGGCAACCGCCTGGCGGGGGAGGCGGTGCGTGCCGGCCGGCCCTTCCTGTTCGGCCGCTGCGGCGCCACCGAGATGCGCACCGTGGCCGAATACTACCGGGACGGCGGCCGGACTTTTTCCGACCGCATCCGGCGGGAGATCCGGGACCTGTCGGGGGTGTTTCCCACCGACGACGACACCCTGCGCCGGTTCTGTGAACTGTATATCCGCTGTGCCCAACAGGCCGACCTGCTGGCTTTGTGGGATGTGGGGGCGGAACGGCAGGTCATCCGGGGCTGCACCCGCACCCGTTTCACCCAGCTGCGGGCCCTGGAACCCTACTACCATGAGCACCCCTGGAGCGCCGCCCTGGCGGGCAAAAAGGTGCTGGTGGTCCATCCATTCAAAGAAAGCATCCTGTCCCAGTACCAAAAGCGGGACAAACTTTTCCCCGGCACCGACATTTTGCCGGAATTCGCCTCCCTGACGGTGGTGCAGGCGGTGCAGGGCCTGGCCGGGCAGGACACCGGGTATGCCTCCTGGTTTGACGCCCTGGCCGCCATGGAAGCGGCTATGGACGCCGCCGACTATGAGGTGGCCATCATCGGGGCGGGGGCCTACGGCCTGCCCCTGGCCGCCCACGCCCGGGAAACCGGCCACGTGGCGGTGCAGATGAGCGGCGCCACCCAGCTGCTGTTCGGCATCAAGGGCAAGCGGTGGGACGACCACCCGGTCATCGGCAAGCTGTACAACGATGCCTGGGTGCGTCCCGGCACCAGGGAGCAGCCCGCCGCCAAGGAAAAGGTGGAGGGCGGCAGTTACTGGTAAACACATCCCAAAGGAGAGTTTCATGCGCATCCTGATGATCGGCAACAACCTGGGCATCCAGAGCGGGGTTCAGCGGTATATCCAGAATCTGCTTCTGCATATGGACACCGAAACCTACCGGGTGGACCTGCTGGCCGGACCCTGTCCGCCCAACCAGCAGAGCACCGGCCCCGCCCTGGAAGCCCACGGCGTGCACTGGTATTCCATCCCGGACGACGACAAAAAGCGTCTGCCCGCCCTGGTCAAGTTCCTGCGCACCCACAAAGGGTATGATATCGTGCATCTGCACACCGCCAGCAAGGTCAACGCCCTGGCCTGCGTGCTCATCCGGCTGTATTGCCCGGGGGCCAAGCTCATCGTGCACAGTCACATCGTCTACCCGCCCATGACTTTTGTCTGGCGGTTGGCTCACGGGCTGTACCAGCTCACCGCCCACTGGTTTCTGGGCTGCGGGGTGGCGGCGGGTCGGTTCGTCTTCGGCGACCATATCGACCGCAGAACCAACTTTTCGGTGGCCTGCAACGCGGTGGACCGCAGTCGGTTTTATCCCGACGAGGCGGCCCGCAACCGGGTGCGGAAGGCCTATCACCTGCCCCCCGATGCCCGGCTGTGCGGGTTTGTGGGGCGGTACAACCACCAGAAAAACCTGCTGTTTTTGCTGGATGTGTTTGCCGCCATGGTCCGGGACGACTGCCGCTGGCGCCTGATGATGGTGGGCACCGGCGAGGACCGGGAGGCCATCGACCGCAAGATTGCCAGCCTGGGGTTGGAAAACAAGGTCATCCAGACCGGCGTGCAGGAGGACATTCCCGCCTTCATGAACGCCTTCGACCTGTTTTTGCTGCCCAGCAACTTTGAGGGCAGCCCCATCACCCTGGTGGAAGCCCAGGGCTGCGGCACCCCCTGCCTGGCCTCCACCAACGTGCCGGACGACGGCGCCGTCACCGACCTGGTGCGGTTCCTGCCCCTGACCGCGCCGCTGAAACAGTGGGTGGAAGCCGCCGACGAAGCCGCCCCGGGCGGTCCCCACGCCGACCATTGGGCCGAGCTGGAAGCGGCGGGCTACGAACAGCAGGAAGCCGCCCTGCGCATGCAGGCTTTGTACGAATTGCTGGCGGGGGTGGGAAGCAAATGATCTACGCCGAACTGGCCGGGGGGCTGGGCAACCAGATGTTCATCTACGCCTTTGCCCGGGCCCTGGGGCTGCGCTGTGCCGAGCCCGTGACTCTGCTGGACCGGCAGGACTGGCGGGACGGCGCTCCCGCCCACACCCACTGCGCTCTGCAGGCGCTGAACATTGCCCCGGACGTGCGGATTCTGGCCGAACCGGGGTTCGCCAAGGCCCATCTGCCCCGGCAGAACGCCGCCAAGGCCCTGATGATCAAATATGAACAGCGCGGCGGCATGATGAACCGGGATTACACCGTCTTTGAACGGCGGATGGCTCCGGTCCTCAATGCCCTGGGGCTGCATTTTGCCTCCGACGGCTTTTTGCCTGCCCACCGGGGGCACAGCCGGGACTTTCTGGCCTGGGGGTACTTCCAGTCGGAGGGCTATTTTGCCGATGCCGCCCACACCATCCGCACCGAGCTGCGCCCCCAGGGGGATCTGCCCCCGGCGGCCGCCCCGGTGGCGGCGCAGATCGCCGCGGCCCCCTGCCCGGTGGCGCTGCACTGGCGGTGCGGGGACTACCGCAAGCCGGAAAACGCAGCCCTGCAGGTCTGCGGGCTCCGGTACTATGCCGATGCCTGCCGGGCGGTGGGAAAAGCCCTGCCCGGAGCCGAACTCTTTGTCTTTTCCGACGAACCGGACTATGTGCAGCAGCACCTGGACACCGCCGGCCTGCCCGCCACCTTTGTGCGGGGCAGCTGGCCCGCGGTGTGGGACCTGGACCTGATGGCCCGGTGCCGTCATTTTATCCTGAGCAATTCCACCTTCAGCTGGTGGGGACAGTATCTGGCCGAACCGGAAGGCCGTCGGGTCTTTGCCCCCGACCGCTGGTACGCCAATGGCAAGCGCAGCGCGCTGTATGCCGCCGACTGGACCCTGCTGCCCACCCGCCAAGGATAAGGGAGGTACGCCATGCGGCGCGACGAACAAACACCCATCCGGTTTTCGGTGATTGTGCCGGTGTATAATGTGGAAAATTACCTGTCCGCCTGCGTGAAGAGCGTGGTGGAGCAGCCCGGCGCCCCCGACTGGGAGTGCATCCTGGTGGACGACGGCTCCACCGACCAGAGCGGCAGAATGTGTGATTTCTTTGCCGAGACCTGCCCCGGGGTGGTGGCCCTTCACCGGGAAAACGGCGGCCTGGCCGCCGCCCGCAACACCGGCCTGGACGCCGCCAGGGGAGAGTGGATTCTCTTTCTGGACAGCGACGACCTGTGGCCCGCCGGCATGCTGCAAAATCTGCGGGCGGCCCTGGACGCCGCCCCCGGGTATGACTGGTACGTGGGACGGTATCTGGAACTGGACGCCGCCGCGCCCAAAACAGAACCCACCGCCCCGCCTTTGCCGGATTTCGTCCCCGGCCCCTTCACCGACGCCGACTACGCCGAGCGGGTGGAGAAACTGTACACCAGCGGCAACTGGTCGGTGTGGCGGTTCTGCATCCGCCGGTCTTTTCTGGAAAGCACCGGGGTGCGGTTCTGGCCCAAGGTGGTCTGGGCGGAGGATTACCCCTTCGACCTGCTCCTGCTCCATCACTGCATCCGGCTGTATTTTCTGGATTTCCCCCTCACCGTCTACCGGGTCAACCGGGCGGGCAGTCTTCTGAACAGCAATCTGCCCAAGCATTTTGTGGGCATCCTGGCCGCCCGCAAGGGGTTCCGCAAACTCTTTGCCCGGCCGGATGCGGGGGGCTTCGGCGCCGCCGAACAGCAGGAAGTCTGGCGCCGGATGGCCAACGTGTTCTGGCCCCAGGCCCGGGCCGCCGCCGTGAAGGACAAGGCCACCCGCCGCGCCTGCGCCGCCCTCATCGCCCGCTGCCGGGATCTGTACAACAAGGGGGAACAGGCTTCCGGCCGTACCGACTGGGTGCTGTTCCGCTGGATGCTCACCCTGCTGGGCCCCCGGGCCGGACTGTGGCTGGCCGCACACCTGAAACACTAAGGAGATTCCGCCTTGCGAACCAAACGCACCCTCATCAATCTGGTCTATACCCTGGGGCAAAGCCTGGTGCTGCTTTTGCTGGGCCTTGTCACCCGCAAACTTTTCGTCACCAACTTCGACGCCTTCGTCCCCGGGTATTCGGACACCATCAACAACATCTTCAACTTCTTCTCCATCGCCGAATTCGGGGTGGGCAGCGTCATCAGCTACCGGCTGTATGAACAGATCGCTGCCAAGGACATCGACCGCATCAGCCGGTATATGTCCCTGTACAAGTGGGCCTACCGGGCCATCGGCGCCTTCATCGCCCTGATGGCGGTGATCTGCGCCTTTTTCCTGCCCTTGCTGGTGGTGCAGGAACAGGAACCGGACTGGCTCATGGTCTACGGCATCTACGCCATGACCGCCCTGTCCACCTTGTCCAGCTACTTCCTTGTCACCCGGCGGCTCATGTACACCTGTACCCAACAGGGCTATGTGTGTACCAAGATCGACCTGGGCTTCAACGTGGCCACCAGCCTGGCCAAGATCGCCATTGCTCTGTGGATTCCCAACTACTTCCTGTATTTCGGCATCCAGATTCTCTTCAACACCCTGGCCAACGTGGTGGTGGCCCGGCGGTACCGCAAGGACTTCCCCGAACTGTACGATGTGAAGGTGTCCCTGTCCGATTTCAAGGATCTGGGCATCTTCCACGATCTGCGGTATTATCTGGTGCACAAGCTGTCCAACACCATCTACGGTTCCTCGGACAACATCGTCATCACCAGCATGCGGGGCGCCGCGCTGGTCACCCAGACCGGCAACTATTCCACCATCTCCACCAGCGTCAACAACATCTGCAACAAGATTCTGGACTCCTTCGCCGCCGCCATCGGCAGCATTGTCTATGACCGGGACGCCGAGGCCGACGGCCACGCCAAAGCGGTGTTCTGGGGGCTGGATCTGTTCAGCTATTGTTTCGGCAGCTTTGTGGCGGTGGCCTACTTCTGCCTGTTCCAGCCCTTCATCCGGCTGTGGATGGGGGAGAGCTACCTGCTGCCCATGGCCTATGTGTTCTGGTTCTGCATGAACGAGTACATCGGCTGGAACCACCGCATGCTGGGTTCCTACCGGGCGGTGCTGGGCCATTTTGAGGAGGACCAGTGGTTCATGGTGGCTTCTGCCGCCAGCAACGTGCTGCTCAGCTTCGCCCTGGTCATCCCCTTCGGGCTGGCCGGCGTGGTGGGGGCCACCGTCTTTGCCCACTGCCTCATGTGGATCGGCCGGGCCCGGGTGGTCTGCCGCCATTACATGAAGGGCTGCGGCTGGCGGTATCTGGGCCTGCAGCTGCTGCACTGGGTCACCCTGTTCGCCATCATGTTCCTGACCGCCCGGCTGTGCGAACTGTGTGGCCAGGGCATTCTGGCCTTCATCGGCAAGGTGTGCCTTGTGGCGGTGGTGCCCAACCTGTGCAATCTGCTTCTGTACGGCTGGACCAGCGACGCCGCCTATCTCCGGGGCCGCGGTCTGGATCTGGTCCGCAAACTGTCCGGACGTCTTCATAAGGGGGAAAACCAATGAAAGTCGGCATTCTGTATATCTGCACCGGGGCGTACACCGTCTTCTGGCCGGATTTTTTCCAAAGTTTTCAACAGAACTTCCTTCCCGGCGTGGAAAAAACCTACTACGTCTTCACCGACGCCGAGCGCATCGACCATGACGACGACCCCGCCGTGCGCCGCATCTACCAGAAAGCCTACGACTGGCCCTACAGCACCCTCAAGCGGTTTGCGGTCTTTCTGCAGGCGGAGGAGGAACTGCGCAGCTGCGATTATCTGTATTTTGCCAACGCCAACCTGCTGTGCACCGCCCAAATCACCCCGGCGGACGTTCTGCCCCGCCCGGAAAAGGGGGAAGACCTGGTGGTGGCCTGCCATCTGGGTTACTGGCACAAAAAGCCGTACTTCCTGCCCTATGACCGCAACCCCCGCAGCCGGGCCTGCATGCCCTACAACGCCGGGCAGGTCTACGTGGCGGGGGGCTTCAACGGGGGCACGGCCCAGGCGTTCCTCTGGCTGTGCCACACCCTCAACGACCGCACCGAGGCCGATCTGGCCGACGGGGTCATTGCCCGCTGGCATGACGAAAGCCAGCTCAACCGCCTGGTGGCGGAGCAGCCCCGGCGGTTCCGGGTGCTGGACCCGGGCTACTGTATGCCGGAGGACGTGGAACAGCCCTTTGCGCCCCATCTTCTGGTGCGCCAGAAGAGCAAATGGATCAATGTGGGAGCCATCAAACACAACGAAGGCCCCCGGCGCAGCTTTGTGCGCCGCAAGTGGGAGGCCGCCTGCGAAAACTATCTGCCCTATCTTCTCTGTGCCCGGGATACCTTGCTGGGCAAGAAAGTGAAGAGCGGGCAATGACCGGTACGATGCGTGGATAGGAGATACCGCATGGATATATACGCCTTTTGGAAAGCAATACTGGACCAGAACGCGCAGGAAATCAGAAAGTATTTTCATCCGGATGCCCGGGTGACCTGGCATTGCACCAATGAACGGTTTACCCTTGATGAATTCCTGATTGCCAATTGTGAATATCCGGGGGACTGGGAAGGAACGGTGGAGCGGGTGGAACGTCTTCGCGACCTGATCATCACGGTGACCAACGTGCGCGCCAGGGATCAAAGCCTGTCCTGCCATGTGACTTCCTTTATAAAAATCAGGGGGGATCGGATCGCTTCTATGGAGGAATATTGGGCGGACGATGGTCCGGCTCCCCGGTGGCGACTGGAAAAACACATCGGAACACCTGTTCACTGAGTTCCCCTGTACGCCTTTGGACAAAACAAAAACAGCCCGGATGCTTCCTGCGAAACATCCGGGCTGTTATATTTTATTGGATTACTCTTCTTTGGCGAAATCCTGGATTTCGTCCGCGATGGCCTCGGCGGTCAGGCCGTACTCACGCAGCACGTCCCAGGCCGGACCGGAGTGGCCGTAGGCGTCCTTCACGCCGATGCGGCGTACGGGGGTGGGGCACTTTTCGGCCAGCAGAGAGCAGACCGCTTCGCCCAGGCCGCCGATGATGCTGTGCTCTTCCACCGTGACGATCTTCTTGCACTCCCTGGCGGCGCGCAGAACCAGCTCTTCGTCCAGGGGCTTGATGCAGGGCATGTTGATGACCCGCACGCTCAGGGTGCCCTGCTTTTTCAGCTGCAGGGCGGCCTTCAGGGCCTCGCTGGTCATCAGGCCGGTGGAGATCACCGCAATATCGAAGCCGTCGGTCAGGGTTTCGCCCTTGCCGATCTCGAAATGATACTTTTCGGGGTCATGGAACACCGGGGTGGCCAGACGGGACAGGCGCAGATACACCGGGCCGTTGTGGGAGTAGGCGGCCTTCACGGCGGCCTTGGCTTCCACGTCGTCGGCGGGGCAGATCACGGTCATGCCGGGAATGACCCGCATGAGGGCGAAGTCCTCGCAGCACTGGTGGGAAGCGCCGTCCTCACCCACCGACAGACCGCCGTGGGTGGCGGCGATCTTCACGTTCAGATGGGGGTAGCCGATGGAGTTGCGCACCTGCTCCCAGGCGCGGCCGGCCGCAAACATGGCAAAGCTGGAAACAAAAGGCACATAGCCGAAGGTGCTCATGCCGGCGGCCACGCCCATCATGTTGCCCTCGGCAATGCCGCAGTTGAAGAAGCGGGCCGGGTATGCCTTGGCGAAGACAGCCGTCTTGGTGGAAGCCGAAAGGTCGGCGTCAAATACGACCAGATCGTCGTGGCCGGCATCCGCCAGTTCCACCAGTGCCGCGCCGTAGCTGTCACGGGTGGCGATCTTTTTTACTTCAGCCATTGTTCATACTCCTTCTCCAGCTGATCATGGGCAGCCTGCAGCTCCGCCATGGCGCGCTGGTATTCTTCATCGTTGGGGCCTTTGCCGTGCCAGGCAACGGCATTCTCCATAAAGCTGACGCCCATGCCCTTGGTGGTGTGCAGCAGCATGCAGGTGGGCTTGCCGCTGCCGTGGGACCGGTCAAACAGCACAAAGGCCTGCTCCAGATCGTTGAAGGAGTTGCCATTGCACACGATGGTGTTGAAGCCGAAGGCGTCCATCTTCTGGTCCAGAGGTTCGCTGTTCATGATGGAGCTGGTGGCGCCGTCGATCTGCAGCCCGTTCACATCGATCATGATGCACAGATTGTCCAGCTTGTAGTGGGAAGCAAACATGAAAGCCTCCCAGCATTCGCCCTCTTCGATCTCGCCGTCGCCCATGATGGTGTAGACGTTGATGTCCTTCTTCTGGGTGCGCGCGGCCAACGCCATGCCGCAGGCTGCCGAAACGCCCTGCCCCAGGCTGCCGGTGCTCATGTCAACGCCGGGCACGGTGTTCATGTTGGGATGACCTTCCAGGTAGCTGCCCAGATGGCGCAGGGTGCGCAGGTCTTCCACCGGGAAGAAGCCCCGCTCCGCCAACACCGAATACAACCCCGGTGCCGCATGGCCCTTGGACAACACGAACCGGTCACGGTCGGGGGCCTGCGGGTTTTCGGGGTCGATCTGCATTTCCTTGAAGTACAGATAGGTCAGCGCATCCGCGGCCGAAAGGCTGCCGCCGGGATGCCCGCTCTTGGCGGCATGGGTTGCTTCAATGATGCCCATGCGCACGCGGGTTGCAGTCATCTTCAGCTGCAACATATCTTGTTTTAACATAAGTCGCGCTCCTCTTAACAGAAAGATCTCCCGGTATTACCGGGGAAGGTTTCCGAATCTGTTCCACCTTTATCTTATACCAAACCGTTTTTGGGCGCAATGCCTTTTTTGGCTTTGCGGGTGAAAAATGCGCAAAAAAAGCCGAAAACAAGCGCCGGAAACCATGGTCCGATACGATAATTTTCAATTATAGCACAAAACCCGCCGCGGGAAAAGCCCCCTGCCTGTTCTGCACCGGGGCAAAGGCACGGTTTTTGTGCTTTACTTTCGGAAAAAAATGCCGTACAATAACTTATAATAGGCCGACTGCCCCACAGCCGGCAAACATTACCGGGCCAGGCCGGTACGCGCCGCGCCGCCCGCAGGAAAAGCGAGGGTACAACAGTGTTCAAAATCGTGAAAAGACGCGAACTGAACCCCACGGTGACCGAGCTGGTCATCGAGGCACCGCTGATCGCCAAAAAGGCCAAGGCAGGGCAGTTCATCATCATCCGCGCCAAGGCGGACAGCGAGCGCATCCCGCTGACCATTGCGGGGTATGACCGGCAGGCGGGCACCGTCACCATCATCTTCCAGGTGGTGGGCGCCGGCACCATGGAACTCAACACCCTGCCTGAGGGCGGTTTTGTCCACGACTTTGTGGGCCCGCTGGGCAAAGCCACCGAGATCGAAGGCCTCAAGAAGGTCTGCGTGGTGGGCGGCGGCGTGGGCTGCGCCATCGCCCTGCCCGTGGCCCAGGCCCTGCATGCCCAGGGCACCAAGGTCACCGGCATCGTGGGCTTCCGTGACAAGGACCTGGTCATTCTGGAAGATGAGTTCCGCGCCTGCTGCGATGAGCTCATCATCATGACCGACGACGGTTCCTACGGCCGCAAGGGCGTGGTCACCGTGCCCCTGGAAGAAAAGCTTTCCGGCGGCGAAACCTTCGACGAGGTCATCACCATCGGCCCCCTGATCATGATGAAGTTTGTGGTCAAGACCACCAAACCCCACAATGTCAAGACCATCGTCTCCATGAACCCCATCATGGTGGACGGCACCGGCATGTGCGGCGGCTGCCGCCTGACCGTGGGCGGCCAGACCAAGTTCGCCTGCGTGGACGGGCCGGACTTCGACGGCTTTGAGGTGGATTTTGACGAGGCTATGCACCGCGGCACCATGTACAAGGAATTCGAGACCCATGCCCGGGAAGAGGCCTGCAACCTGTTCAAGAAGGAGGTCGAGTAAAATGCCCAACATGGATCCCAAAAAGTGCCCCATGCCCAGCCAGGACCCCAACGTCCGCAACAAGAACTTCAAGGAAGTGGCTCTGGGCTACACCGCCGAAATGGCCGTGAACGAGGCCAAGCGCTGCCTGCAGTGCAAGAACCATCCCTGCCGTTCCGGCTGCCCCGTGGACATTGACATCCCCGGCTTCATCGCCGAGGTGGCCAAGGGCGATTTCAAGGCCGCCTACCAGGTCATTGCCCGGTCCAGCGCCCTGCCCGCGGTCTGCGGCCGTGTCTGCCCCCAGGAAAACCAGTGCGAGGGCAAGTGTGTCCGCGGCATCAAGAACGAGCCGGTGGGCATCGGCCGTCTGGAACGCTTTGTGGCCGACTGGCACCGGGAAAACGTACATACCCCGGCCGTCAAGCCCGAACCCAACGGCCATAAGGTAGCGGTCATCGGCGCCGGTCCTTCCGGCCTGACCGCAGCCGGCGACCTGGCCAAGATGGGCTACAAGGTCACCATCTACGAGGCCCTGCATGTGGCCGGCGGCGTGCTGATGTACGGCATTCCCGAATTCCGTCTGCCCAAGGACATCGTCCAGAAGGAAGTGGACGGCCTGAAGGACCTGGGCGTGGATATTGAGTGCAACATGGTCATCGGCAAGGTGCTGACCATCGACGAACTGCTCAACGAATACGGCTTCGAGGCCGTGTACATCGCGTCCGGCGCCGGCCTGCCCCGGTTCATGGGCATCCCGGGCGAAAGCCTGAAGGGCGTCTACTCCGCCAACGAGTACCTGACCCGCGTGAACCTGATGAAGGCCTACCTGCCCGATTCCCACACCCCCATCAAGAAATCCAAGGCTGTGGCCGTCGTGGGCGGCGGCAACGTGGCCATGGACGCCGCCCGCTGCGCCAAACGCCTGGGCGCCGAGACCGTCTACATCGTCTACCGCCGCGGCATGGCCGAACTGCCCGCCCGTAAGGAGGAAGTGGAGCACGCCGAGGAGGAAGGCATCATCTTCAAGACCCTGACCAACCCGGTGGAGGTTCTCGGCGACGAGGACGGCTGGGTCAAGGGCATGACCTGCGTGGAAATGGAACTGGGTGAGCCGGACGCTTCCGGCCGTCGCCGTCCCATCGTCAAGGAAGGCAGCGAGTTCGAGCTGGACGTGGACACCATGATCATGGCCCTGGGCACCAGCCCCAACCCCCTGATCCGGTCCACCACCCCCGGCCTGGACGCCGACAAGCACGGCTGCATCATCACCAACGGCCCCGACGGGCTGACCAGCCGTCCCTTCGTCTACGCGGGCGGTGACGCCGTCACCGGCGCCGCCACCGTTATTCTGGCCATGGGCGCCGGCAAGGAGGCCGCCAAGGCCATCGACGCCGCCATCAAGGCCAAAAACCAGTAAGCGCGCATACCTGCCGCCAACCGGCGTATACTAACCGCAGGCCGCCGCGCCGTCGTCCGTTCCGGGCACGGCGGGGCGGCCTGTTTGCGTTTGCGCCGCCAAGGAAAGGACTTCTCCGCCATGTACAACCGTTTCATCCAGTTCGTCATCCCCCGCATCGGGCAGGGGCTTATTGCGCTGGTGCTGTATCTGAACTTTCTGGCCCTGCCCTTTCTGCGGCCGCTGACCGGGATGCCGGTGCTCTTCTTCGGGCTGCCCTTTCTGCTGCTGGCGGTGCTGGTCTGGGTGGCCCGGGACCCGCTGGGCGTGGGGCTGGCCGCCGCGGCCCAGCTGTGCGGGGTGTACGCGGCGGGGGACCTGATCACCCTGCTGGCCCATCTGGCGGACGGGCCGGTGTGGCAGGTCTGGCGGTTGGCCTGGCAGGGGGGACTGCTGGCCTGGGAGGTCACGGCGGTGCTGCTGCTGTGGGGCTGGCGCAAGGCGGTGAAGCTGTGCACCACCACCTACACCCTCACCACCCAAAAGCCGCTGCCCGGCGGGCGGCTGCGGGTGGTGCAGCTCAGCGACCTGCACCCCGGCACCGGCGCCATGAACCGGGACCGCATCCCCGAACTGTATGACCGGGTGGCGGCGCTGCATCCGGATCTGCTGGTGCTCACCGGGGACATCTTTGACGAGTACACCTCCCGCCAGGATTTCGACGCCTTCTGCGAGTTGTTCGGCCGGTGGCAGATGCCCGGGGGCAAGTGGTTCGTGCCGGGCAACCACGATTTCTTCCACTACTGGCACACCCCCAGCTACACCCGGCAGGAGCTGGAAGAACAATTTGCCGCCGCCGGGGTCACCATCCTGGAAGACTGCGGGGAACTGGTGGCCTTTTCCGGCCGGGACGCCGCACCGGTGCGGGTGGTGGGCCGCAAGGACTGGCTGGATACCAAGGGCAGGCGCCTGGCCCCCGCCGAACTGCAGCCCGGCGGCCCGGACGGGGTGTTCACCCTCTGGCTGGACCACGAACCCCGGGAACTGCGGGATGCCGCCGCGGCCGGGGCGGATGTGATTCTCAGCGGCCACACCCACGGCGGGCAGATCTGGCCCGCGGGGCTGGTGGCCCGGCTGTTCCGGTACAACGAGGTCAACTACGGCCGCAAGCGCATCACCGATACCTGTACCGCCGTGGTCAGCGGCGGCACCGGCACCTGGGGCTACAAGCTGCGCACCGCCGGCCGCACCGAGATCGTCTGTGTGGACATCCGGCAAGAATTGTGATATTCTCTTACTTTGTCATATCCGTTGCATAAGCAACCGAATATATCCGGGAATCCGGGTATACTAACAGCGGATACGAAAAAGGAACTATTTTATAGGAGAGTATATATGAAGATTGTTTTTTACGGTACCCGCGACTATGATCGCCTGTACTTTGAGCTGCTGGCAGCCGACCCGGACTACGGCTGCTCCATCCGGTTCCTGGCTGCCAACCTGGACGTGGACACCGCCCCCCTGGCCAAGGGCGGGGACGCGGTCTGCGCCTTTGTGAACAGCGACTGCTCCGCCCCCGTGCTGGAAGCCCTGCACGAGGCGGGCATCCGTCTACTGCTCATGCGCTGCGCGGGCTACAACAACGTGGACCTGGCCGCCGCCAAGCGGCTGGGCATCACGGTGCTGCGTGTGCCCGGCTACAGCCCCGAAGCGGTGGCCGAACACGCCATGGCCCTGGCCCAGGCGGCCAACCGGCGCATCTGCAAGGCCTACATCAAGGTGCGCAACAACAACTTTGCCCTGGACGGCCTGCTGGGCTACAACCTCTACGGCTCCTGCGCCGGCATCATCGGCACCGGGCGCATCGGTGCGGCCATGGCCCGCATCTGCCACGGCTACGGCATGACCGTGCTGGCCTATGACCAGTACCACAACCCCGAGCTGGAAGGCATTGTGCGGTACGTGGAGCTGGACGAGCTGCTTCGCGCCGCCGACCTCATCAGCCTGCACTGCCCCCTCACCGCCGAAAGCCATCACCTGATCAACGCCGAGACCATCGCCAAGATGCGGGACAATGCCATCCTGGTCAACACCAGCCGGGGCGGCCTCATCGACACCAACGCCCTCATCGACGCCCTGCGCGCCCGCAAGTTTGCGGGTGTGGGCCTGGACGTGTACGAGGACGAGGACGGCCAGGTGTTCGAGGACTTCTCCGACGACGTGCTGCAGAACGAGGTGGTCCCCGTGCTGCTCAGCTTCCCCAACGTGGTGGTCACCAGCCACCAGGCCTTCTTCACCCGCACGGCGCTGCAGAGCATCGCCATCACCACCATGGAAAACGCCCGCGCCTTTGAGCGGGGCGAAAAACTGGTGAACGAAGTCCACGAGTAATCCGCCCATACAAACAGACAGCCCCTTCCGCCGTGACAACCACGGGGAAGGGGCTGTTTTTGATTTACGTATAAAACCGGCTTACCACAGACCGATGATATGCTGCATGCCCAGGCTCACGCCGGTGATGGCAACCCAGCACACAAAGCCCATGACGATGGCCTTGCCGCCGGTGCGGACCATCTTTACCAGGTCGGTGTTCAGGCCGATGGCCGCCATGGCCATGACGATGAAGAACTTGGACAGTTCCTTCAGGGGCTGGAACAGGGAAGCATCCACACCGGAAGCCACGCAGACGGTGGTGATGACCGAAGCCAGCAGGAAGAAGAGGATGAAGAAGGGAAACACCTTTTTCAGCGAGAAGCTGCCCTGCTGGGCTTCGCCGCTCTTGCGGGCCTTGGCGGCGCCGAGGATGGCCAGCACCAGGGTGATGGGGATGATGGCCAGGGTGCGGGTCAGCTTGACGATGGTGGCGCCTTCCAGGGCGTTGGCGCCGGGATGCAGCCCATCCCAGGAAGCCGCCGCCGCGGTGACTGAGGAGGTATCGTTGACGGCGGTGCCCGCAAACAGGGCAAAGCCCTCGTTGCTCAGGCCCAGCTGGCCGCCCAGCCAGGGGAAGATCAGGGCCGCCAGCACGTTGAACAGGAAGATGACCGAGATGGACTGGGCAATCTCGTCGTCATCGGCGTGGATGACCGGGGCGGTGGCGGCAATGGCGGAACCGCCGCAGATGGAGGACCCCACACCGATGAGGGTGGAGGTGTTGCCCGGCAGACGCAGGACCTTCTGCAGCAGGAAGGCCACCACCAGCGAGGTGGTAATGGTGGACACGATGACCGGCAGGCTCTGGGCGCCCACCCGGGCAATCTCGGACAGGTTCAGCCCGAAGCCCAGCAGGATGACCGCATACTGCAAGATCTTCTTGGACGTGTAGGTGATGCCCGGCTGGGTCAGGGTCTTGTTCTTGTAGAACAGGGCAATGACCATGCCGATGAGGATGGCGAACACCGCGCCGCCGATGACCGGGAAGGCCTTGCCCAGCAGCCAGGACGGCACCGCAATGACCAGGCAGGCGCCGATGCCGGGCAGCAGTTTCTTTACGTTTTCCATGGTATGATTCTCCTCCGTAAGTCGGTTGGTTGATTTTCTCCGTCGACCAGTATATGGTGTTTTCAGTATTATGTAAAATTATAATTCTTTATTTATAGATAAAAATGTGTTATACTTTCCCTAAAATAAAGGAAATATATGGAAAGGTGAGGAAAACCCCATGCTGGACCATAAAGTGGAAACCTTTCTGGCGCTGTGCCAGACCATGAACTACACCCGGGCCGCCGAACAGCTGCACATCACCCAGCCGGCGGTGTCCCAG
Source organism: Gemmiger formicilis (assembly GCF_016900095.1). Taxonomy (GTDB): domain Bacteria; phylum Bacillota; class Clostridia; order Oscillospirales; family Ruminococcaceae; genus Gemmiger; species Gemmiger formicilis_A. The sequence continues at coordinate 955 of NZ_JACJJP010000017.1, read as the reverse complement.
CATATCCGCGCCCTGGAGGCGGAGTACGGCGCCCGGTTCTTCACATACGAGGGCAAGCAGCTTTCCCTCACCGAGGCGGGCACCCTGTTCCTGCGCACCGCCTCGGCGGCCCGGCACGACGATCTGCACCTGAAAGAGTTGCTGCGGGCGGCGGCCGGGCGGCGCACCCTGCATTTCGGGGCCACCCTGACCATCGGAGAATACCTGATGCCCGGTCCCCTGGCCCGGCTGCTGCGCACCGACCCGGACCTGCGGCTGCGGATGGTGGTGAACAACACCGACGCCCTGCTGGCTATGCTGGACCGGGGGGAGATCGACTTTGCGGTCATTGAAGGCTTCTACCCCCGGCAGGACTACGACGGGCTGGTCTATACCCGGGAGGAGATGCTCCCCGTCTGCGCGCCGGAGCACCCGCTGGCTGCCGGCACCCACCGGCTGCGGGACCTGCTGGACGCCCACCTGCTGGTGCGGGAGGAAGGTTCCGGCACCCGGGAGATGCTCCAGCGGGCTTTGCAGGAGCGGGGGCTGTCCCTGGCGGACTTCCCCCACCTGGCGGAACTGGGCAGCCTGAACGCCATCAAGGCCCTGGTGCTGGAAAACTGCGGCATCACCTTCTGTTACCGGTCGGTGGTAGCCAAAGAGCTGGCCGCGGGCAGTCTGCAGCAGATTGATCTGCCGGACTTCACCCTGGCCCACGATTTCACCTTCCTGTGGCAGAAAAACAGCGTCTTTGCGCCCTATTACCGGGAAGTCTTCGCCAAATTGCAGCCGTAAACCACAAATCCCGCCCGTCCCCAGGCAGGGGCGGGCGGGATTTTGCGATGACAAGGCAAAACAAAAAAGCCGGACCAACCGTCCGGCTTTTGATGTGGTGCGCGGTACAGGACTCGAACCGTTTCCGCCGGGCATGATGCGGTGGAGCGGTGCCCGCGCAAGGCTTTGTTACGGCCCGCCG
>NZ_JACJJP010000016.1 GCF_016900095.1 Gemmiger formicilis | reverse complement strand
GCCCCCGGCCCCGAAGCCGCCGCCCTCCATGGGGTGACGGTGGCCTACCGCAGCGTCAAGGGGGCACCCCGGGTGGTCTTTGAGGGGCTGGACCTGACCTTCCGCAAAGGGGAAAAGATTGCCCTCATCGGTTCCAACGGGGCGGGCAAATCCACCCTGATGAAGCTGCTGGTGGGGCTGCTCAAACCCAACGAAGGCACCGTGTCCTTGGACGGCACACCGCTGCGGGACACCAAACCGGAGGCGCTGTCCCGGCGCATCTCGCTGGTCTACCAGAACCCGGAGGAAATGTTCATCAAGGACAGCATTCAGGCAGATATCGCCTACGCCATGCAGGTGCGGGAAGTGGATCACTGGCAGGAGAAGACCAAAGCCCTGCTGGAACGGTTCCGCCTGACCGAACTGGCCCAGCGGGACGGACGGCTGCTTTCGGGCGGGCAGATGCGACGGGCCAGCCTGGCCATCGGGGTGGCGCTGAATCCCGGCATTCTGCTGCTGGACGAGCCCACCGCCAACCTGGACATCGCCACCCGGCGGGAGATCCTGCGCACCCTCAACGATATGAAGGAGATCACCGAAACGGTGGTCATTGCCACCCACGATATGCAGCTGGTCTGCGAGTGGGCCCAGCGCATCGTGGTGCTCTGCGGCGGCAAGGTGGTGGCGGACGGTACCCGGGACGAAATCTTCGGAGATGCCGCCCTGGCAGCCCGGGTGGGCATCCGCCCGCCGGAGATCTTTGCCATGGGCCGCGCCCTGGACGAACGGGCTTTGTGCTACACGGTGACGGAATTTCTGCGGCAGTTTGAAGGAGACGATGCGGTATGATGCAGAAACTGTCTGAAAACATCCTGGACAAATTCTCCATGGACTTTTTGCGCAACCAGGTGCTGAAAAACGCCTACGGAAACAACGATACTGTCATTGCCGCCCGGGACCCCCGGGTGCTGCTGGTGTGGTATCTCTTCTTCGGGCTGGTGCCCTGGTTCGTGCAGGACACCACCTTTCTGCTGGGCTGCTTTGTGCTGGTCATGATCACCACCCTGCTGGCCCGGGTGGCGGGGCTGGTGCTGCTGCTCTTCGGGGTGGGGGTGTTCTCCCAGACCGGCTATCTGCTGGTGGTTACCTGGCTGTTCGGGGGCGACGCCTCCGCCATTGCACCGCTGCTGGTGCTCACCCTCAAGGTGGCAACCATTTCCCTGGCGTCGGTGACGGTGTTTTCCGGGCTGGACCCCGACCGGCTGGCCAACGGCCTGATGTGGTTCGGCTGTCCCGAGCAGCTCTCCTTCTCCATCTCCTATGCCTACCGCATCCTGCCCATGCTCATGGAGGAGTTCCAGAACGTGCTGCTCAGCTACCGGCTGCGGGGCAATCCGCCTGCCCACGACACCCTGGCGGGAAAAATCCGGTACCTGGCCTACCAGGTCAAGATCATCATGGCCGCCTTCTATCCGCTGATGCTCAACACCGCCAAGCGCAGCCGCACCACGGTGGAGGCACTGGAACTGCGGGGCTACCGTTATGCCGCCCAGAACAAGACGGTGCGGCGCATCAAGCTGGCCGGGCTGCACCTGACCTGGGACGACGGCATCTTTGCTGCGCTGTCGGTGCTGTGGGTGGCGGTCACTATATTGCTGGCCGGCCTTGTGTAACAGGAGGAAACTATGTATCTCGATTTTCATACCCACGGAAAGCTGGCCAAAAAACTGCCTTTTTCCGAAGAATATACCCACTGGCTGTTTGGCGAGGCCCGGGGGGCCGGGCTGGACGCCATCTGCCTGACCGAGCATTTCAACACCTGGGGCTTTGCCGAACTCTACCGCTATATCCTTTCTCAGTCCGACCGGGAAGGGGATACACTGGTCTTTGACGGGCTGCGCATCTTTCCCGGCATGGAAACCGATATCGCCGAGGGCGGGCACATCCTGTCGGTAGGGCCCATGGAAGCCATTCTGGAACTGAACCGCCGTCTGGAACCTCACAAGGCGAAGGGGAACTTTCTGCCGTTTGCGCAGTTGATGGACCTGTTTGCCCAGTACCCCGTCTTTGTGGGCGGGGCCCATCCCTTCCGGGCGGGGGGCCACATTCCCGAACTGCCCTCCGACCAGCTCACCCGGCTGGATTTCCTGGATATGAACGGCAAGGATCTGGCTGAGGACCGCGCCCGCACCCAGCGGCTGACCACCGGACTGGGCAAGGCCCTGGGACTGCCGGTGGTCAGCGGCAGCGATACCCACCAGGCCGTGCAGTACGGCTGCGTGCGCACCCGCTTTGCAGAAAGCTTTGACACGGTGGAAGCCCTGCGCCGGGCGGTGAACGGCGGAGCCTATGAAATCTGCATTTCGGACAACGCTGCCCGCCAGGTGGCCACCGCGGCGCTGCTCAAGCGGTCTCTCAAGGAGATCCACGCCCTGGGCGGGGACTATGTCTCGGTGTTGTTGGGCAAAGAACCGGCCTGGACTGCCCAATATGCACCGGCTGTGGTATAATACAGACAAAATCATCCTGGGGAGTGTATCTATGCCGCTGCAATTTCCGCAAAGTCCCGAAAAACTGACCCCCGCCGAGCGTCGTCTGCTGGAATTTATCGAGAGCCACCGGGAAGAGTTTCTTTTCATGACCATCGGGCAGCTGTCGGCGGACCTGGGTGTGTCGGAGGCCACCATCTCCCGGTTTGCCCGGCATCTGGGCTGCCAGGACTTCAAGCAGCTGAAAAACCAGGTACTGGCCCAAAACCACCTGGAGGGCCCGGCGGGCAAGCTGGCCCGCACGGTGCTGGCCGACGGCGAGTTTGATCCCCGGCGGTATCTGATGCAGCAGCAGACCTGCCTGCAAAAGACCATGGAGGCTCTGGACCCCGCTGTCTTTGGGACGGCGCTGGAGGCGTTGCTCGCCGCCCGGCGGGTCTTCATCCAGGCAAAAAGCGCCTCGACGTCCATGGGGCAGCTGCTGTTTTTCCGGCTGCGGCGTCTGGGGCTGCCGGTGGAACTTCTGCCCGGCAGCGGCTCCGAACTGCTGGAAGGCTTGGTCCAGGCCGGGGAAGGGGACCTGGTGGTATTTTTCGGCTTCTCCAAGGTTTCGGCGGAAGGAAGGATGATCCTGCGTCGGCAGCGGGAGGCGGGCTACCGCACCCTGTGCTTTACCGGGCGGCTGCATCCCCCGGCCGAAGACCGGGCCGACCTGAACCTGTATGTCTACCGCGGGACCGAGAAGGAATACCATTCCATGGCGGCGGCCGCCGCCATGGTGGATACCCTGGTGGTGGCGGCTTCCCAGCGGCTGGGCGCCGACGGTGCCGCCCGCCTGAAGGAACTGCACCGGATGAAACAGGAATTCGGCAGATGACACAACATACCCAAAGGAGCCCGCAGCGTAGGCTGCGGGCTCCTTTGTATAATCCCGCCTTTGCTTCCTTATAATACAAAAGAAGAAAATATAAGGAGGAATAGAGGGTATGAATCCTTTTGAACAGAAACCTTCCCGGAAGGCCGGGGCGTTTCAGAGCTGGAAAAGCCTGTATCCCAAAGCCTACTGCAAGGATGAGACAGATGCCTACACCAAGGTGCGCATCATCCTGATGACCGGGGCCGAGTATGAGGCGGTGTGGTTCGGTCACCAGTTCCATCGCCACTGCACCGACAACGATCTGCGCCGGGAACTGGCGGTGGCCCGGCGGCAGGAGCAGCAGCAACAGCATCAGCTGGCCTACCTGAAGCCCGCCGACGAGACCCAGCTGGAAACCACCATCACCTATGAGCAGCTGGCGGTGGACCTGACCGCCATCCTGGCCCAGCGGGAGCCGGATCCCTATGTGGTGAAGGCCCTGAACTTTGCCCTGCTGGAGGACTTTGACCATCTGTACCGGTATGCGGACCTGTTGGAAATGGAGCAAGGCATCCGGGCAGAACGGCTGGTGGGGGGCTATACCGAGATCATGCCCGGGCGTCCCACCATTGCCCATCACCGCCATCCCGTGGACAGTGTGCGTCGGGCCTGCGATTTCAAGAAGGCGGATCTGCTTACCATGCTGGATACCTGCACCATCACCGCCGCCGAACAGCAGACCATGAACTACTATATGAATCTGGGCGCCTTCTACCCCAACGACCTGGGCCGGCGGCTGTACCAGGAGATCGGCATGGTCGAGGAGCAGCACGTCACCCAGTACGGGGCCCTGCTGGACCCCAGCTGCACCTGGCTGGAAAACCTGCTGCTTCACGAGTACAACGAATGCTATCTGTACTGGTCCTGCTTTGAAACTGAGACCGATGACCAGGTGAAGAAGATCTGGGAGCGCTATTTTGATATGGAGGTGGGGCACCTGCACAAGGCGGCCCAACTGCTGCAAAAGTATGAGGGTAAGGAGTGGCAGCAGGTGCTGCCCCAGGGCGAGTTCCCGGAATTGCTCCGCTTTGCGCCTCAGATCGACTATGTGCGCAAGGTGCTGAAGAATACGGTGGAGCTCACCGCCGCCGGGGAGGATTACCTGCCTGTTGACCAGGCCGACCCGGCTTCTCCCTTCTTCCAGTATCAGGAGGCGGTCAATAAGGGCGGACCCGATGCAGTGCCCAGCCACTGCATCATCCGCACCTACCAGGAGAAAAACGGGGAGGACTACCGGTACCAGACCAAAAAACACCCCGTCCCTGCCCTGGCGGACCGTACCACCGACAACACACAGCTGGGCCGTGTGCCCGGCGCCCCCCAAAACTGACCCGAAAAAGTAACCAATTTTTTGAAAGCCCGGGCTTCGGCCCGGGCTCTTTTTTCGTCGGTTGTGCGACTTTTCGACAAAATTCTGCTTTTGTGGGGATTTCTTTGCGCAGAAGCTTTGTGAAACCTGCGAAATAATCTCCATTATTTTAGGTAAATTTTTTGCGATCCTCCAAAAATTGATCACTTTCTGACGATTTGTTCATTTTGCGACGGACATTTCCGGTTTTTGTGTGGTATACTTAACCATAGCGCTCCAGGGAAAAAGGGCGCAGGAAAGAGAAAAATTGAACAGATGGTCAAACAGACAATTGGGTATACGGTATGAAACTGTCAGGAGGAAACATATGATTACCTACGAGAACACCAAAACAGTGTATGACCTGGTAGAAAATGCGGGCAAGGAATACGGCGACAGGGTCTTTTTGCGGTATGAAGACAACGACGTCGTCTATGACGTGACCTATGCGGAATTCGTGGCGCAGTGCCATGCCGTTGCCGCCTGGGTCAAGGAACAGGATGCGGTGGCGGGCCACAAGGTTCAGGTGGGCCTGCTGGGCAGCAGCAGCCACCACTACCTGGCGGTGATGCTGGGGGTCATGGCCAACGGCAACACGGTGGTGCCCCTGGACGTGCAGCTGGACGTGGAGGGCCTGGCAGACTGCCTGACCCGTTCGGATGTGGATATCCTGTTCTACGACTGGGAGCATGCGCCCCTGGTGGAAGGGGTCAAAGCTTCCTGCCCTCGGGTCAAGACCTACATTTCCCTGCAGCACGGCAAGCACGTGCCCTGCTCGGACAATCTGCTGAAAGAGTTCGCCGGCCGCCGGGTCACCCCCGACGTTTCGGAGAACGACTGCGCCATGATCCTGTTCACCTCCGGCACCACCGGACGGGGCAAGGGGGTCATGCTGTCCAACCGGAACCTGATTGACAACACCTTCTCTTCCACCGTCAATGATGAGGGCGTACAGGAAGTGTACCTGAACATCCTGCCCATCCATCATGTGTTCTGCATCAACAGCGATGTGCTGGCGGCCATGCGGTACGGGGTGCTGCTCTGCCTCAACCGGGACCTGAGTAAGCTGGCGGACCATCTGAAACTGTTCCAGCCTACCTCCTTCCGGGCGGTGCCCATGGTGGCCAAAGCCCTGTTCAACCGGCTTATGATGATCAGGACCCAGCATCCGGAGATGACCACCCAGCAACTGAAGGAGGAAGTGTTCGGCAGCCGCCTGCGGAAGATCGTCTGCGGCGGCGGTTATCTCACCCCGGAACTGGCCAAGAACTACCAGGACCTGGGCATCCTCATCGGCCAGGGCTATGGCATGTCCGAGTGTTCTCCCGTCATCTCCGCCCCCGACTGGAGCCGTCCGGACAAGGTGGCCTCGGTGGGCAAGGTGGTGGACCGGTGCCAGGTGCGCATCGTGGACGGGGAAATCCAGGTCAAGAGCCCTTCGGTGATGATGGGCTACTACAAGGACCCGGAAAACACCGCCGAAGCCATGACCGAGGACGGCTGGCTGCGCACCGGGGATCTGGGCTATCTGGATGAGGAGGGCTTTTTGTACCTCACCGGGCGGAAAAAGAACCTGATTGTTCTCAGCAACGGGGAAAACGTGGCCCCGGAACAGATCGAGAACATGTTTGACGATGAGCCTATCGTGGAGGACATCCTGGTGTTCGAGGAAAACGACACCATCACCGCCGAGGTGTACCCCAACTTCCGGTACGCCGAGGACCTGGACATCCCCGATATCCAGGCCGCCGTGGGGGAAAGCATTGCCAAGATCAACCAGAAGCTGCCCACCTTCAAGCGTATCCTCAACTTCCGGGTGCGCAAGAACCCCTTTGAAAAGACCAGCTCCCGGAAGATCAAGCGCACCAACTACTTCAGCCAGAAGCAGGCCGAAGAGGAAAACCGGAAAAAGCGCATCCTCCCCCAAAACGAACTGCAGCAGAAGATCTATGACAGCGTAGCCGGGGTGCTGGGCCACCAGGATTTCGGCATCGACACCGATTTTTACCGGGCCGGCATGGATTCCATGGGCAGCGTGCTGCTGCTCACCGATCTGTCCGAAAAGATGGATTTCTCCATCACCCTGGACGATCTGATGGCCCATGCCAGCGTGCAAAAGCTGGAGGCCTACTACCAGGAAAAGCAGCAGGAAGAAAAGGTGGACTACACCCCCCGGGCGGTGTACCCCCTCACCAACCTGCAGATCTACTTTGCCTACGTCATGCGGGGCAATACCACCGCCAACCTTCCCTCCCTCATCCATCTGGACCCCAGCGTGGACCTGCAGCGGCTCAAGACCGCTGTGGAGGATCTGTTCGACGTCCACCCCGGTCTTAAGTCGGTCATCCAGATGGACGACGGGGCCTATAAGAGCTTCCGCCACGACGAACTGCGGGTGAATGTACCCATTTACCGCCAGAGCGATGAGGAGTTTGCCCAGACCCGGGAACACCTGCTGGTGCCCTTCCTCTACGGAAAGGACGAGCCCCTGTACCATACGGGCATCTACCAGACCGACAGCGCCAACTACCTGTTCCTGGACGTGGCCCACATTGTGGGGGATGGCATGACCCTGAAGATCCTGTTTGAGGACCTGAACCGTCTGTACGCCGGAGAGCCGGTGGAAAAGGAAACCTACACCCTGTTTGAGTATGTGCTGGACGAGAAGGCCCGGGACGGTAAGGGCAAGCGGGAGCAGGACATCCAGTATTACCGGGAACTGCTGAAGGGGGCCCGCATCAAAAAGAGTATTTTGAACCGGAAGGATTTCCACGACCTGGATAAAGGGGAGAATGCCTCCCTCCGGGGACGGTTCACCGTCAGCCCCAACCAGCTCAACGCCTTCTGCGCCAAGCACAAGGTGTCCGAGAACGTCATGTTCCTCACCGCCTTCAACTACTGCATCTCCATTTTCAGCAATGAGAAGGACGTGGTCAGCAGCAGCATCCACAGCGGCCGCACCGACAGCCGCTGGACCCGCCTGGCCGGACCGCTGTTTCTGAGCTACCTGTTCCGGTACACCAACCTGGCCCACGAGACGGTGCCCCAGCTGCTCTCCCGGTCCGCCCGGCAGATCATGGAGACCATGCGGTGCCATATTTCCTGCCTGCACTCGGACGAAATGTTCTTCCAGTATCAGGGAGACATCCTGAACCTGGACGAGATCGGCGGCGCCCCTGCCCACCGGGAGCACATCCAGCTGGACTCCCTGCCGTTCCATCTTCAGGTCATGTCCAACGCCAAGGGCTTCTATTTCTACGAGCTGCGGTACTGGAACAACCGGTTTGACCGCCAGCAGCTGGAAATTTTCATGGAGTGCATGGACGTCATTGTCAAGGCCATGCTCACCGAACCTTCGGTGCGGCGTCTGAAAAAGCACCTGCCGCAGAATCTGTTCCCCCATCACTATTTTGTGAAGGCAGCGGATGTGAACGCCGCCGCCGGCAGCGCCCTTCTCCAGGATGTGGACGGGGAAGAGCTGGTGAAGGCCTACGTCTTTGACGAGACCTGCCGCAAACAGCCTCTGGGTGCCTGGGGTGCCCTGTACATCATGGACCATCCCACCTGCAACTGGACCGACAAGATCACCAACCCCTACGGTCCCGGTGTGCTGTACCAGACCGGCCTGCATGCCCGCATTCTGCCGGACGGCAGCCTGGACATTCTGGAACAGTGCGGCCGCACCATTATGATGGAGACCCTCACCGGACGGGACTTCCTGGATCTGGGCAAGCTGGAGCAGGTACTCCGCACCTATGAGGGTGTGGAATCTGCCCAGGCATACATCACCTGGGGCCTGGAACACCGCATGGAACTGTGTGCTGACATTACCGGCCGGGAGCAGCCGGATCCGGACAAGCTGAACGCCTATCTTCAGGAGAAGGTGGAGCCGGTGCTGATGCCCAAACAGATCCACTTTACCCAGACGGTGTCCTGAGCCGGGAGTCAACCGTACTTGGTTTGCTGATCCGGAAAAATCCGGCAAACAACTTGCTTGCAAGTGTTTGCCGGATTTTTTTGTGGAAAACCGGAGGAGAAGTCTTTGGAGAAACAGAAAAAACATGATGGGGAACTGAGGCCTGCCCATGGCTGTATTGGCGGCGGCCGTGCCGGAAATTCCGGATATCACGGCTTATGATGGGCTTCCTCCAGCAGACAGGCCAGCCGGTGGGGCAGATGCCGGGGCCCCCGTACCGACCGGACACCGTAGGACAGCAGTTTTTCCCGCGGCAGAAAGTCGGGGGCATATCGCTGCTGCAGTTCCAGATCCATCCCCCATTCGGTACGAATGCGTCCGTCGTCGTAGTGCCAGGGAATGTCCGCCCGGACCACCTTGCAGCGGTACAGCACCGCGCAGACCGGCGCCGTTACATACAGATAGACGATGTCCCCCACAGCGGCTTTGACCCGCTGCTGCCACCGCACTGTGGGGCCCTGGGCGAACGCAGCCTCCAGATCAAAGTAACGGGGATTGGCGGGCATGATCCAGACTTCCCGGTCCCGGGGCTTTGCCCGACGCCGGGTGGAGGCTGTGGCGGTGTAACTTCCGTCCAGCAGGGCAAAGAGCAGCGCCGGGGGGACCGTTCCGTCCAGCAACACCGAAATCCAGCTGCCCCGGGCCATATGGTAGGCGGGCAGAATACCCGGCTGCCCCATCACCGAACCTCCCGAGGCCGGGTCGGCCTTGACCTCCAGTACATCCACCCGACCGGGACCGGGCAACCCCAGTTTGTCCCGGGGGACGTCCATGATCAGCCCGTACCATTTGCCGCTGTCATGGTGGCGGAGTACCGCAGATCCCGGCAGTGCCTGCCAGGGATAGTCAGCCGTGGTGCCGTAGCGCTGCGCTGCGTAGGACAGCACCCCGGCCCGGTCACTGCTCGTCGCGTTTGGGAAGGTTGTCTTTTTCATGTTTGAACCCCCACAGCATAATCTGATAAAAAATCGGCATCAGGTCCCGTTCCCGCTCAGTGAAGGAATACTCCACATGGGGTGGGATCTCATTGAACTGCACCCGGTTGATGAACCCGTCCTGCTCCAGCTCCCGCAATGCACTTGGTCAGCAGCGTGTCAGTGATGCCGGAAATTTCCTGTTTCAGGGTTCCGACCGTGGTTGCGGAAACAGGACATGAGTGTCCCCGTTCTCAGACCGCGAGGCTGACTGCGATCAGAAACATAGCATAGTAGTAGGTCAAAAGATTGGCGACGTGCACGGCAGGGTGCTTTGAAGGGTAAAAATACAGGAACAGGATCAGCAGATCCGAAATCCAAAACAGCGCTGCCCCTGCCAGTACCAGAAAGCACCAGGGCTGGCCTATGCCAAAAGCCAGCTGCAGTCCCTTGCCCAGCAGTGCCGAGACAAAGGCTGCGTAAAGCACCACCAAAGGGCGCATCCGCCCGGTCTGCATTCCCGGCATGCCGGACAGTGCCGCCGCGCCGCCGGCCCCCAGCACCGCGGCCAGCGGCACCGGCCAACCCATGGGCTGCAGCTGGCACAGGCCCCACACAAACAGGGTGTGTCCAGCCAGAAAAGCCCCCAGTCCAGCCAAAAACAGGCCCGGACGGCGCAGGTTGTTGTAAAGCGCCAGCACCACATCCCCCACCATACAGCACAGCAGCGCCGGCAGTAATCGCCAAAAAGCTTCGGGACGGCTGCCCAGGGCAGCGCACACCGCCGCCACGGCCACAAAGCAGAGGCTGCACAGTGCTTTTTCGGGCAGATAACCCCGACCCGGCAGGCGCAGCCGCCGCACCAGCAGCCACAGGGCGGCGGTATAGGCCGCTCCCATTCCGACGATGTACGGTATGCTCATAGGCCGCGCCTCCCTTGCATTGTTTCACTTTCAGTATAGGCAAAAAACGCTTGGCCGTCAATTTGTGCCCCGCCCAAAAATACGGCAGAGCCTTTGGATACTCTTCGAAGCTCCGCTTTCGTGGCCCTGCCGATTGGGACTGCGACACCGGAGAATCCTCCCTATCCACAGGCAATAAATATCCCCCGGCTTTGCCGGGGGATATTTATTGCCTTTTCAAAAGGCAGGTGATTTTATGAAGGAAAGTCATGATCATAAAGAGCCAAAACAGAAGCCTTCCGGACGGTTGCCCAAAGGGAACGCGACGAACCGTCAGCCGAAAACCCTTGCCCGTCAGGCGTGGTTGAAAAGTAAGGAAAAGGTTGTTTCGGCAACACGCACAAAGCCCGACAGCAACTACGCTTCCGCACAGGAGATGGAGGAATTCGCCGTTCAGCAAAGTGAATTCCGTCTGGAAGATGGAACTATCCTTGCGTTGCGAAAGACAGAAGCTGATGCCAACGGTCGCCTCTCACGCAAAAGAAAGCCGGAGGAATCACAGCAGGGAGATTGGATGTACAGGGATTCCCCTGAACTGAGGGAGAAAAACACACCAACTCGGGGGTCTTTGAACATCAATCCGCAAGCTACCGCCAAGAGGAAGCGGCAACGGCGCACGGCTGCCAATGCCGCCCGCAAAGAAAAACAGGCAAACCAAGCAGCACAACGAACACAAAGGATAATCCACCAGGCGCAGCAGGCGGCCAGAGAAAGTGCAGGAGCCGTCAAGAAAGTGCTTTCCGCCATCCGCGCGGCAACTCGTCATCGGCTGGTTGCTCTGCAGAATTTGGTAGCCATCTCCACTGTGAGGTATGTCCGAATGGAACAGGAAGCACATTTGGTGCCTAGACCCTCGTGAACCATGTTTTTGTAACCGACGCCTGACGGGGCAAAGGAACAGCCTGCTCACAGATTCCTGACAAACAAAGCCCGGATGGCATTCAGAACGGCCAGAATCATCACGCCCACATCGGCAAAGACGGCCAGCCACATGTTGGCAAACCCCAGCGCGATCAGCACCAGACAGAGCAGCTTGACGCCGATGGCCACCACAATGTTCTGGTAGACGATGCCCAGGCATTTGCGGGAAATCTTGATGGCTTTGGAAATTTTCAGGGGATCGTCGTCCATCAGCACCACATCGGCGGCCTCGATGGCGGCATCCGAGCCCATGGCGCCCATGGCAATGCCGATGTCCGCCCGGCCCAGCACCGGCGCATCGTTGATGCCGTCGCCCACAAAGGCCAACTTTTCTTTGCCGTGTTTGCCGGCCAGCAGTTTTTCCACCTGCGCCACCTTGTCGGCGGGAAGCAGCTGACTGTACACCTGATCCACGCCCAGTTCGGACGCAACCTGATCGGCCACCCGCTTGGCGTCGCCGGTGAGCATGACTGTCCGGCGTACACCGGCGTTCTTCAGAGCCTGAATGGCCGCTTGCGAGGTGGGTTTTACCACATCGGAGATGACAATGTGCCCGGCGTACCGGCCGTCGATGGCCATATGGATGATGGTGCCCACGCTGTGGCAGTTGATGTAGTCAATGCCCAGCCGCTTCATCAGCTTGTCGTTGCCGGCCGCCACCGTGTGGCCGTCCACCTTGGCCACCACGCCGTTGCCGCTGATCTCCTGAATATCGGACACCCGGCTGCGGTCGATCTCCTTGCCGTAGGCTTTCTGCAGATTCTTGCTGATGGGATGGCTGGAAGCCGATTCGGCCAGCGCTGCGTACTCCACCAGCTTGGCATTCTCCATGGCGCTGTGGTGGATGCCGTTGACCTCGAAGACGCCCTGGGTCAGGGTGCCGGTCTTGTCAAATACCACAATGCGGGTCTGGGACAGGGTTTCCAGATAGTTGGAACCCTTGACCAGCACACCGGCCTTGCTGGCACCGCCGATGCCGGCAAAGAAGCTCAGGGGGATGCTGATGACCAGCGCGCAGGGGCAGCTGGCCACCAGGAAGGTCAGCGCCCGGTAGACCCAGGTTTCCCAGGCAGGGGACTGGCCCAGACCGAACCAGAGCACCAGCGGCGGCAGAATGGCCAGCGCCAGGGCCGCATAGCAGACAGCCGGGGTATAGATCCGGGCAAAACGGGAGATGAAATCTTCCGACTTGGACTTGCGGGAGGAGGCGTTTTCCACCAGGTCCAGAATCTTGGAAACGGTGGATTCGCCGAACTCCTTGGTGGTCCGGATCTTCAGCACACCGGTCATGTTGATGCAGCCGCTGATGATGGCATCACCGGTTCCCACCTCCCGGGGCAGGGACTCACCGGTGAGAGCTGCCGTATTCAGAGTGGAGCTGCCCTCCACCACGTCGCCGTCGATGGGCACCTTTTCGCCGGGCTGGACCACAATGACAGAGCCGATAGGCACCTCATCCGGGTCCACCTTCTCCAGTTTGCCGTCCCGTTCGATATTGGCGTAGTCGGGGCGGATGTCCATCAGGTCACTGATGTTGCGGCGGCTCTTGCCCACGGCGTAGCTCTGAAACCATTCGCCCACCTGATAGAACAGCATGACGGCGATGGATTCCAGATAATCGCCGTTTTCATAAATGGCCAGAGCCAGAGCCCCCAGCGTTGCCACGGCCATCAGAAAGTTTTCGTCAAAGACCTGACCGTTGCGGATGCCCTTGTAGGCTTTGCGCAGAATGTCGTGGCCGATGATCCAGTAATCCACCAGATAGCATGCCAGCCGCACCCAACGGCCTGCGGCGCCCAGCGCAGCAAAGGCGGGCGCCCCCAATACCTGGAGTGCCAACAGCAATACCGTGGCCCCCAGAATACGCCAGAGCATGACCTTCTGCTTTTTGGTCATACCGCTGTCCGGCTTGCTGCCGATCCCCTGCAGCACCGCCGCCAGAAGCGCCACCACGACCAGCAGAATATTCACAATCAGTTCCTGCATGGTTCCTCTTCCTTTCCTCTATGGTTTGTCAGTTATTGTATGGGCTCTTACAGGTAAATTTCGCAGTCGGGCTCTACCTTTTTGCAGGCCTTGACCACATTCTGCATGACCCCGGCGGGCGCCTGCCCTTCCTCGAATTCCACGATCATCTTCTGGGTCATGAAGTTGACGGTGGCCGCCTGCACACCGGCGGTTTTGCGTGCGGCTTCCTCCATCAGGTTGGCACAGTTGGCGCAGTCCACTTCGATCTTATAGCTCTTTTTCATCTTGAAAACCCCTTTTTGATTTTTATTTATGAACAGTTAAGCAACTGTTTAACTATAAGCGCATCATACCCCCGTTGTATCCTGCCGTCAAGGGAGAAAGGAAAGGTCCTTCCGTTTGGGCTAAGGATTTTTCTTTTTGGGCAAACAAAAGCCCCCCACAGAAAAAAGCCCTGTGCGGATGGCATCCGTACAAGGCTTTGACAGATAGGAGGATGGGTGCGATGCAGGAGAGAATACTTCTTTGCTCAGGCTTTCTTTCGCTTTCCGGTATTATCCGAACCCCGTATCTCTTCGTGATAAAAGTAGTCCACAATCACGGGATGGCCCGGGACAGCCCGACCGTAAGGCAATTCGTTGTCCACAAAGGGGCAGTCGTTTTCTGCCGCCAGCCGGGCCGCCTGTTTTTCCAGCTGTTGAAAATAGCTCCGGTCCCCCTTTTGGTAGATGGCCCGATACAGGGGAACCAAATCGGGGTGCTTTTCCTGAATATAGTCCAGAATATCCTGTTTGAACCCGCCCCGCAG
The DNA here is from genome assembly GCF_016900095.1 of Gemmiger formicilis. Lineage (GTDB taxonomy): Bacteria > Bacillota > Clostridia > Oscillospirales > Ruminococcaceae > Gemmiger > Gemmiger formicilis_A. The sequence continues at coordinate 52,906 of NZ_JACJJP010000016.1, read as the reverse complement.
GTTAAGGTTTTCCAGCCACACCAGATCGCACTGGTCCTTTACCCGGTGAAAGATCGCCGTAAAATCCGTAATGCCGGGGAACACGGGAGAGATAAAGCAGACGGTGCGGATGCCTGCCTCGTAGACGGTTTTCATGGCAGCCAGACGCCGCTCAATGCTGACCGCCTTGTCCATATCAAGGTGGAAGGCCTCGTCCAGGGTGTTGATGGACCAGGAAACCGTGACCTTGCCCAGCTGTTTCAGCAGGTCGAGATCCCGCACCACCAGATCGGATTTGGTGCAGATGAGGATTTCCGCCTCACTACCTCGCAGTTGTTCCAGCAGTTTGCGGGTGTTCCGGAACTGCTCCTCCTGGGGCAGATAGCCGTCAGTCACCGAGCCGATGACCACCCGCTGTCCCCGGTATTTCCGGGGATTTTTGATCTCCGGCCAGTGTTTCACATCCAGAAAGGTGCCCCAGGGTTCGGTATGACCGGTAAAGCGCTTCATAAAGGAGGCGTAGCAGTACTTGCAGCCATGGGTGCAGCCCACATAAGGGTTCACCGAGTACCCGCCCACCGGCAGGCTGGACTTGGTCATGATATTTTTCGTCTCGACATCCCGGATCAGGACGCCGTTTTCCATCATTTCTGCCATTTTCGCTGTTCCTCCAGAACCTTGTGGAACGCCGGGGGCAATTCCTGGATCATCTGCGCTTCCCCCAGTATGGGGAGCAGATCTTCTTTCATAAAGACCGGTATGCCCAGGGCATGGGCCTGTTCGGTCAGGCTTCGTACCCATTCGGGCCTGGATACGGATTTCCCCTTGCGATGTCTGGTTTCTGTTCCGATGACGATCCACTCGATGCCTGCAAGGTCCACCGTGCCGATGTCGTCAAACATGGGCTCGAAGGTGACATGGTAATGTCCACCGTGGATATGCTGCTGCAGATCGGCAATCCGGTGTTTCTCCTTTCGGGAAGTGACGGTTACCCCGAACCAGGCATTGCCCAGCGGGGTGGAAAAACAGATCTCCTCCGGCCGTTTGGTCAGGAACAGATACTGATGCTGGGGGTTCTGTTCCATTTTGGCAAATACCTGCTCCCGCCATTCCGGCTTCCACCCGGAAAAATCGCTCATGCCGGTGAGCAGAAAAATTTGCGGGCGGGGTTTGTCCATGAGCCGCAGCTTACCGGGAAAAAACTCCGGCTTCTCAAAATCTTCGATCATATGGAACCGTCGCACATTGTTTCTGGCATAACAGTAGCTGCATCCGATGGTACAGCCGATGACCAGATTCATGTTCTGAATTTGGGACTTGATACACACAGCCATGAAGATTTCCGCCGCTCCTTTACCACAAGGTGAATTTGACAGCTCAATGCGAAGCCGATATACTTATTATACTAAGAACAAAATAAGCTTCAAGTACGCAGAATATTTGTACCTGGTACGAAAAACCACACCAATAGAGAGAAGGCAAAGCTATGAATCCGTCCATGACCTATGAGGAATTTCAGCGCCGGGTAAGCAGCGTTATTCTGACAGAAAACGGCAACTGCCCCGTCACACCGGTGATCCAGATGCTTCAGGGAAAATGGAAGCTTCAGATCATTTATGAACTGTGTATCCAGTCTCCCATGCGGTTTGGGGAACTGAAAAAGATGCTGACCCCCATCACCAATACCATGCTGACCAATGCGCTCAAAGAGCTGGAAGGGGACGGATTGGTACATCGGGAACAGTACAATGAGATTCCGCCCAGAGTGGAGTACTCTTTGACGGAAAAAGGCCGGGATCTGCTGCCTGTTTTCTACGCCATCTCCCAGTGGGGGATGAAGTATATTCCCTGAGTTCCGGCAAGAGAGGGATTCAGGACAAAGCTGTAAAACACCGGAGTGGCTGCCGCATGGGAAAACCGCTCCGGTGTTTTTGTCAATGTGGCCTCTCTCCACAGCCAGTCCCGTTTTCATGTGGGAATCCCTTCCAGCTTTTTGTGATATTGTTCCAGCACATCTTTCAGCGTGATCTCCTGCATTTTGTGTTCAGCTGTTTTTTGAATGTCCAGGTAATAATCACGCAGTACCAGCTGGATATTCACGCCCACACCACAGGCGGGATTGGTGTGGATGTCCTGATGGAGCAGGGGCTTATTGCCCTCCACGGCCCGATAGGCATCCAGCAGAGTGATCTTCTCCGGCTCACGGGCCAGGGCAGGCCGGGGATGTCCCTTCACGCTGACCAGCAGCCCGCCCTTCCGCAAGGCGGACATGAGCTGGCGCACATAGGCAGGATTCGTCTGAACACTCTCTGCCAGCTTGTTGCTGGTCAGGTCGCAGTCCGGGTACAGAGCGATAAAAGCCAGAATATGAACGGCATCGCTGAGGCGGGTGGGGTATTTCATGGCCGGATCTCCTTTTTGCCTTGATGTTATTTTTATTATAACAGCATATTGACAGCGGCGCAAGCGGATGCTAAGATGCTTTGCAGTAAGAATAAAAATAACACCCAAATGAAAGGAATGGTGACAATGAGCTTTTATGAAGATCTGGTCATGCAGACCCAGATGAATTACTCCCGGTATTATTCTGTCTATGCTTCCGGCAGTACGCCGTATCAGCTGACTGACAAAAAGCCGCTGCCGTATAGCGAACAGATCAAACGGTTGGTACAGGAGGTAAAGGAAGCTGACTGTGTGGTAGTGGGCGGAGCCTCCGGCCTGTCCGCTGCCGGCGGCGGAGATTTTTACTACGAGGACAATGACTCCTACCGGAAATATTTCCGCCCTTTTGCGGAGAAGTACCACTTCAAAGGCGCTTTTGCAGGAATGATGCACCACTGGGAAACCCGGGAGGAATACTGGGGGTATCTGGCCACCTTTCTGCATACCACCCAGACCGCCCCGGTGCGTCCGCCCTATCTGGATTTGAACGCGCTGCTGGAGGGCAAGGATTTCTTTGTACTGACCACCAACCAGGATACCCAGTTTGTCAAGCTCTACCCGGCGGACAAGGTGGCGGAAATCTAGGGGGATCACCGCTTCTTCCAGTGTGCCGACTGCTGCACCGATGATACATGGGACGCGGTACAGCCGGTGGCTGAGATGGTGGCCGCTATGGGGGACGGCACGAAGATCCCCACCGATCTCATTCCCCGGTGCCCCCACTGCGGCGGTGAGGCATTCCCCTGGGTGCGGGGATATGGAAATTTCCTCCAGGGGAAGAAATACGAAGAACAGTACGAAAAAATTTCTCGCTATGTACTGGAACACAAAGACAGTCAGATTCTATTTCTGGAGCTGGGCGTTGGCCGGCTGACGCCCATGTTCATCCAGGAGCCCTTCTGGAACCTGACTTTCAGCCTTCCCCATGCCCGATACATCGCGGTCAATAACCAGTATGACTTTCTGCCCAAGCCGTTGGAGGACAAGGGCATGACCATTGTGTGCGATATTGCGCAAGTACTGCGGGATGCACGGCACACCATGGAAAGCAAAGAGGACAATCCATGAGCGGGGGAAACCAGGCGTTGATTCAGGAACTTGCTGCGCGTATGGCGCAAGCGGACGCCGTCGTCATCGGCGGTGGTTCCGGCCTGTCAAGCGCGGCCGGATATGACCACTATCACTGGTCCCCGGCGCTGTCCGGCCCGTCAGGGGGACCTGGCGGAAACGCTGGCAGCCCTTCGGCAGATACAGAAAGGAGAATACAGCAATGCATGATCTCAACCCCATCGCGGAAAAAATCCGTGAGGCAGATGCCATTCTGATCGGTGCCAGCAACGGGCTGTCCATCACCGAAGGACTGCACTTGTTTGCGGACAATGCGGCCTTTGAAAAGTTGTTTGGGGACTTCAAACGGAAATACGGCCTGGGGTGTCTGCTGCAGGGGATGGCAGCCCATTGGCCATCGGAAGAGGAAAAGTGGGCCTTCTGGGCCCGGTTGATCTATCATTACTGCGGGCAGTACCAGCCTACGCCGGTGATGAAGGATTTGAAGGCCATTGTGGGGGAGAAGGAGTACTTTGTCATCACATCAAACGGAGAAGGTCACTTTGAACTGTGTGGCTTCGATCCGTCGAAAATCTATGAGATGGAGGGAAACTGGCTCACGATGCAGTGTGCCCGCCCCTGCCACGATACCCGTTATCCCAGTCTGGAAGTGGCCCAAAAATTATCAACTGCCGAGCAGGGCGGCCGTGTTCCTGCAGAGTTGGTGCCGCGCTGTCCCAAGTGCGGCGGCCCCATGGACATCCACATGGGCGCAGGGCAGAGAATGATTCCGGATACCGCTGCCCGGGCACGGTTCCAAAACTTTCTGAAAACCTATCACGGGAAAAAGCTGGTGGTTCTGGAGCTGGGCATCGGCTGGCGCAATCAGCTCATTAAGGCCCCAATGATGCGCCTGGTGGAACGGGAACCGTGCGCCACGTATATCACCGTAAATCTGGGCGAAGTTTTCATCACAGACGCCATAAAGGACCGGTCCTTTGGTTTGGATGGCCCTTTGAGCGAGGTTCTGTCCGAACTCCGGTCGGCGTGCGAAGGGTAAGAACGTTCCCATCCGTTCCCGTTTGTGGTATGATAAGCCCAACAGGAAGGTGATTGGATGGGAAAGATGGATTTGCCTCACGATCATGGGCAGATGATGGAGCGGAAGCTGCAGAATATGCCCAGCGTGGAAAATTTCCAAACGATTGCGGAAATCTTCAGGCAGCTGGGCGATGGCAGCCGACTGCGCATTTTTTGGATATTGTGCCACTGTGAGGAATGTGTGGTCAATCTGTCGTCTATGGTTGGAATGAGCAGCCCGGCCGTATCCCATCATCTGAAGCAACTGCGGTCAGCCGGTCTGATTGTCAACCGCAGGGAGGGCAAAGAGGTATATTATACGGCTGCGGATACGGAACAGGCCAGGCTGCTTCATCAGATGGTCGAGGAACTGGTGAAAATCGCCTGTCCTTCCCAGGAAAAGCCGTGAGGAGTGCAGAACATGAGGCAAGAAGAGCGGGAAAACCTGGAACAACAGCTGCAGGATGTTTCATATGGCAGCGTGACGACAATCCGGCATACTCTTCCCGGTCAGGAACAAGTCCTTCTGACCGGCCAGTTTTCAGCCAGAACAAAGGGAAAGGGAAAATTGGATGTATATCAACCTCTGCCTGGGGTGGAGGCGTCGTACAGCAGGCTGATCGGCACAGAGGTCACAGTATGCCATGAGGCTTCGGACACCATTCTGGAGCTGTTTTATTGCCGCCGTGGCCGGGTAGGCTGGAATATGCGGGGTGGCATATCGGTATATTTGGGCGCGGGAGACCTGAGTGTTCACAGCGCCGGCTGTTGTGCGGATTCCTGCATGATGTTTCCCTTGGGATATGCAGAGGGTCTGTCCGTTTCGATGGATCTGGCAGTCCTGCAGGAAACTTTCCCGCCTGTTTTGCGGGATTCCGGGGTGGATGTTCAGGCCCTGCATCAGACTTTCTGCGCGGAAAAGCCCGTTGCCATTCCGGCCAGCCAGAGGCTGGAAGAGATCTTTTCACCGATCTATTCGGCGCCTTCTGTTCAGCAAAAGGCTTATCTGTACCTGAAAATGCAGGAACTGCTGCTCTATCTTTCCCGTCTGCAGCCCCAGAAGGACCTGCTTCCGCCATGTGAATCCCAACAGACAGAAATGATCAAAGAAATCCATCGGGAGCTGACCACGCATCTGGAACAGCGCCTTACCATTGAGGATCTTGCCCGGAAGTACCTGATGAACACCTCTACCCTGAAGGAGGTGTTCAAGGCAGTCTATGGGCAGCCCATCGGGACGTATATGAAAGGGTACCGTGTGGAGTACGCCATGAAACTGTTGAGAGAAACCCGCATGTCCATCCAGGAAATTGCGGAGCGTGTGGGGTACAGGACCCAGGGAAAATTTTCAAAAGCCTTCAAGGATGTGACGCAGATGCTTCCCACAGAGTATCGGAATCAATTCCTGACTATCGGCTGCCTGCCCCAATCTGTTGGTCTTATGGAGGATCGGGAGCAGGAATCCTGAAAAAGTTTCAAAAAGTGCCAGAGGCAATTTTGCCTCTGGCACTTTTTGAGAAAAGACTCTCTGGTTTGTGCGTGGCCATTGAGCCGACGCCCGGCGGCTGGTGGAGGCGGTGCGGTCCGACCGCCTGCCGGAAGCCGCCGTGGACGCCTGTGCCGCCCGGCTGCTCCGCGCCGCCCTGACCCTGACTGAACCCCAGGACCGCCCCACATCCTTTGACAAGGCCGCTCACCACGCTCTGGCCCGCCGCGCAGCCGCCGAAAGCGCCGTGCTGCTGAAAAACGAGGGGGATCTTCTGCCCCTGAAACCCGGTACCCGGGTGGCCCTCATCGGAAATTTTGCCTTTGCGCCTCGGTATCAGGGCGCGGGTTCCAGCATGGTGAACGCCACCCAGGTGGATACCATGAAAGATGCGTTGGCCGAAAGTGAATGGGAATGGGCGGGGGTGTCACAGGGCTATTTCAGAGATGGTGCACCGGCACCGGAACTGGAAAAAATGCCTTGGATCTGGCAAAATCCGCCGATGCAATTGTTTACTGCTTCGGTCTGGACGAACACGGTGAATCGGAAGAAATCGACCGGGAACATCTGCGTATCCCGCAAAACCAGATCGGGTTGTCGGAAGCGTTGGCCCGTGTCAATCCTCATATTGTGGGCGTCCTCAGTGCCGGTTCCGTGCTGGAAATGCCCTGGCTGTCCTATTGCTCCACGGCTATCTGTACGGACAGGCCGGTGCGGGCGCTATGTGGGATATCCTTACAGGAAAATTCATTCCTTCCGGACGGTTGAGCGAAAGTTACCCGTTTCAATATGAAGATACCTCTGCTTTCCGAATTCATGTGGCCCTAGGTTCCCCTGCATCTCTTCGGGGTGGATTTTACCTGGAGCCTGCTGGGCTACAACGTGCTCTACGATGCCGCCGCTTATGTGGCCCTGGCGGTGTACAATAATATCCTTGTTACCGTTATCACTGGCGGAGTGTCGATGATTATTTTTCCGGAAGGGCAAGCGAGCAAACAAGCATGTGCAAACAAAAAAGCGTGAATCTTGAAAAGATTCACGCTTTTTCGTTATCAGTCCAGATCTTCTCCGTTGGACGCAATCACTTTTTTGTACCAGGCAAAACTGTCTTTGCGGGAACGGGCCAATGTTCCGTGACCGGTATCGTCCATATCCACATAGACAAATCCGTACCGTTTGCGCATTTCCCCGGTGCCGGCACTGACGATGTCAATCCAGCCCCAGGGCGTGTAGCCCATCACGTCCACACCGTCCAGCTCGATGGCATCTTTCATGGCCCGGATGTGGGTGCGGTAGAAATCGATGCGATAGGGATCATGCACCTTCCCGTCTTCTGCCACGGTGTCCACGGCACCCAGACCGTTTTCTACCACCATGATGGGAAGCCCATAGCGGTCATACAGATTGTGGAGCACAATTCGGAATCCCAGCGGGTCGATGGTGATGCCCCACTCGGTACAGGGCAGATAGGGGTTGGGTTCCCCCAGATTCAGCGGGTCACCGCTCTGTTTGCCTTGCTGGCGCGCCGCCAGGGTGGAGCGATAGTAACTGATGGAGATAAAATCCACACAGCCATCCCGCAGAATCTGTGCATCTTCCGGTTCCATCTGCACCTGGATGCCCTGCCGTTTATAATACTGCAGCTGGTAGGAGGGATAAAAACCGCGGCACTGTACGTCGGCATAGAAATAATTCCGACAGGCCGCTTCCCAGGCCGCCTGTACGTCTTCCGGAGCGCAAGTCTTGGGATATACCGTGACCCGGGATGCCGCCAGCATGCAGCCGATGCGAAAATCTGGATTGATCTGATGCCCCAAGCGTACCGCGTTTGCACTGGCCACAAACTGGTGATGGGCCGCCTGGGCCAGCGCCTGGGGGTCAAAGCGGGTCATGCCGCTGGCCAGGAACCCAAAGGGCAGGTTGTTGATCTCGTTGAAGGTCAGCCAGTACCGGACCTTGTCACGATACCGGCGGAACACCGTTTCACAGAATTTGAGGAAGAGCTCCACCATCCGGCGGTCCTGCCAGGCGCCAAAGGCGTTGCTCAGGGCCAGCGGTACCTCGAAGTGGTGCAGTGTCACCATAGGTTCGATGCCGTACTTATGCAGTTCATCAAACACCGCGTCATAAAAGGCCAGGCCTTCTTCGTTGGGTGTTTCCTCCAGACCGGTGGGATAGATGCGGGACCAGCTGATGGACATACGGTAGGTTTTCAAACCCAGCTCGCCCATCAGAGCAATGTCTTCCCGGAAGTGGTGGTAAAAGTCCGTTGCCTGGTGGGAAGGGTAGTAGTGGCCGGGGGCCGTGTCGTAGACTGCGCCGTCCGGCAGGGGATCGGGGCGCATGGCGGTGACCGTTTCCACGGTGCCGTCCGCCAGCCGGCGGGTGGCCATGCGACCGTTTTTGGGATCACCATTGGTGATGACATCGGAGTTGGCAGGACCGCGTCCGCCGGCATCCCAACCGCCTTCATACTGATTGGCGGCGGTGGCGCCGCCCCACAAGAAACCTTTCGGGAACCCCATGGTGAAGCCTCCTTTACTCTTCTTTGAAGCCGAGCAGCAGGGTGAAGACCAATCCCAGAACGAAGGCAAGAGCCGCAAAGGCGCAGGCCAGGAAGAAATTGGTCATGGAATCGCCGCCGATGCAGTAGGCCAGGGTAAACACATTGAAGGAACCCATGGCGTAGGCGTGCACCTGGAACAGGCCGATGAAGAAACCGGACACCGCGGCGGCACCGCAGGCGGCGATCAGCGGACGGCGCAGGGGCAGCAGGCAGCCGTAGAGGGCGGGCTCGGTGGCGGCCAGCAGGGCTGTGACGCTGGAGGTAACGCCGGTGGATTTATTCTGGATCTTTTTGGCCTTGATGCCCACACCCAGAGCGGCACCGGCCATGGCAAAGTTGGCAGCCAGGGCACGGCAGAGTACAAAGGTCATGCCGCTTTCAGCCAGCTCATTGACCAGAATGGGGGTGAACAGGCTGTGCATGCCGAAGATGACGGTGATGGGATGGGCCGCGGCCAGAATGGCCATGGAGATGGGACCGAAGTTCATCAGGGCGGTGCAGATGCTGACAAGGATGGTGCCGCACAGCGCGCCCACCGGGCCAAAGACAAAGAGGATCAGCGGGGCCATGATGATGCTGCACAGCAGCGGCTTGAACATGTACACCAGATTTTTGGGCAGATGCTCGGCCAGGAAGTGGTCCAGCAGGGCAAAGACCGGGACCATCAGCAACACCGGCACGATGCTGCTGTCATATTTGATGTTGGGGATGGGCAGCCCGAACATGGACAGGGCTTCCTGATTGTTGAAGCAGGCAATCATGCCCAGGGACAGAAAGGCAGCCACATAGGAATCGGCATTCAGATAACGGGCACCGGCAAAAGCCATCCAGACCGGCAGATAGGTAAAGCCCACACTGGCCAGCGAGTTCCAGGCCTGGTAGGTGCCGCTTTCGGTGCTCAGACCCAAAAACTGCACCGCCAGCGCCAGCAGGGCATTGATCAGGCCGCAGGCCACAATAACCGGGATGGCCGGTGCCACGCTGGCCTGGACAAACCCCATGACCCGATCCAGCGGTTTTTTCTTTTCCGCGGTTTTTTCCGTAGCCTGGGAAGGGGCGTTCCCTTCAAGCTCCCCCAGAATCTGTTTGACCGCGTTGTACAGCTTTTCCACATCGTTGCCGATGACCAGCTGGTACTGCCCGCCCTGGTCCACGATGCTCAGAATCGCCGGATTGGCTTTCAGGTCCGCCTCGGCTACCTTGCCTTTGTCCCGCAGCACAAAGCGGAGCCGTGTGATGCAATGGGTATAGGTTTCGATATTTTCTTTGCCGCCCACTTTTTCTACCACAAACTGGGCAATCTCTGCATAATTCTTTGCCATGGAATGTTCCTCCGTTCCCGTGTTCTCCGATTGGAATACGATCCGGAGGCGGTTGCGGGTCAATTCGGCCCGCGCCACCTCAGGAAGCGCCCGCAGGGTGTCCAACTGAACGGCGTCACAGTCTTTCAAAGCCAGCATCATCCGGTTATCCCGGTAGTCACTGTTGCTGATGTTCCCGTTACCGCCCACCAGCGGTGTGATATCGGATAAAAACTGTTTGTAACCCATTCAATTTTCCTCCCGTTGCCAGGTCTCTGTATGATACACAAGACGGTGCGCGCTTCCGTTTGGTATGCCAAATGATGTGATATCAAAGTTTCCGATCCTGCACACGGTTGATGTGCAGCATCAGGTACAGGATTTCTTCCTGGTTGCATTTCCAGCCGTAGCTGGTGTGCAGATAATCGCCTACTTCGCAGGCACACGTATAAAGATCCGGATATTCTTTTGCCATATCGCGTAGAATATCGGCGTTTTTCTCCTCTGTCTGCGTGCCGGTTTCCAGTCGCTGAATCAGATATTGCAGATGGACGGCAAACCGGGAATAGTTGTAACTGGTATGGTCCAGACGGATCTGCAGCCGGGTCTCCACAATTTTGTCGATGTCGGCAATGATATCCAGCGTCCGCATCATATTGTCCAGGCCGCTGCTTTCCAGCTCGGCACTGACAAGATGCAGTGCAATACTGATGGACTCCGCTTCCGGCAGGCGGACACCCACCCGCTGTTCCACCAGATCCAGCGCCTGACGGCCCAGCTCACTCTCTTTGGGATAGAGATGGCGTACATCATACCCCAGGGGGGCCGCCAACTGAATACCTTTGCGCTGGCGTTCCATGGCAAAATTCAGATGGTCTGCCAACGTAAAAGGAAGATTGGGGTTCAATTCGCAATCCAACTGGAATTCCGCCTGCTCAGAAATTTCGGTGGCGGCCAGAATGATTTCAGGGGGAAGTTCCCCGGCGAGGCCAAAGTATTTGGGGTTGACATCGTAGTAGGTCCGATAAATCACCGAGAGATCTGTCAATTCATACGGTACCGGATGAAATCCCACACCACGCCCCAGAACCACCAATTCGCGGCCTCGCTTGTCCTGCGCAATGGCGGCATTGTTGTTGATTTTGCGAATGATCTTCAAGGAAAGCACTCCTTTTCACAAATCCATGGGGGATGTGTCTGAAAAAAATAAAAAAAATACCCTTCAAAAAGAACTGCCTGCAAACCAGAACAGAGATACCACGATCCCTGTGCGGATTCCTGCAAGCAGCGCCTCCCGAAGAGTAACGGCTTGTTTGTTTGTCTGGTATTATTCTAGCAAGCGCTTTTTTTCTTGTCTATACGCAGTATACACAAGTTTTCTTTTGGATTTTACGTAGAGTTGCACAAAAGAAGAGGATGCGCGGATAAAACTTGCCTGTTGTTTGGGGTGGAACGGCACTCCCGGCCGAAGAGGGAGGGGCGGAATGTTGAATCCGGAAAAGGGATATGCTATTCTGTATGCAAAAGCAACATCGGAGTGATTTTTGATGGAATTGCGGACACTGAGATATTTTTTAACGACAGCCGCAGAAGGAAATATTACCCGTGCCGCCGATGTTCTTCATGTTACGCAGCCCACCTTGAGCCGCCAGCTGGTGGATTTGGAGCGTGAGCTGGGCACCACCCTGGTACTGCGCGGGAAAAAAGGGCTTACCTTGACAGATGACGGCATGTACTTCCGCCAAAGAGCGGAAGAGATTGTGGAACTGGCGGATCGTCTGGAGCAGCAATTTGCAGAGAAAAGCGAATCAGTCAGTGGGATTATTACCATTGGCGCTACGGAGTCCATAGGAAGCAGAATGCTGTCAAAGCTCATTGCTTCCTTTGCACAGCGTTATCCCTTGGTACAGTTCCATATGTACAATGAAATGGCAGATAACGTGAAAGATAAGCTGGATAAAGGGCTGGCGGATATAGGCCTTCTTCTGGAGCCTGTGGACGTGCAAAAATATGAATATCTGCGTCTGTCACAGAAAGAAACGTGGGGGATTTTGCTGTGGAAGGATCATCCACTGGCCAATGAAAAATTCATTACACCGGAGCAGATCGCGTCTTACCCATTGATTCTGCCCTTGCGGGATAAAGTCAGGCAGGATGTCCTGAACTGGATTGGCAGGGAGGAGAAGGATCTCTATATTCCCTTGAGCTATACCCTTCTGTCCAACGCCGTGCTGTTGGTGGAAGAAGGATTGGGCTGTGCGTTCTGTCTGGATGGAGCGCTGGCTGTAAGAAGCAGCGCCAATCTGAAATTTATTCCTCTGCGCCCGGAAAAAACCACAAGGAGTGTCTTGGTCTGGAAGAAAAACCAGCTGTTCTCTCCGGCAACCTCCCTCTTTATTCAAGAAATCAATATGATGCGAGCACAGATGCGATAATGCGCAAGCATGGGTGGCGCCAAGCCTTTTAGGCTTGGCGCTATTTTTGTGCGGGCGAACATGAAATGCTTTGGAAACCCCATGCCTTTTACGAATGACTGATAATAAAAGATAGGTATTAGACATTTCATCGGTGCGATTTTATAATGCAAGTAAAGAAGCTCCCGGTATGGTACGCATGAACAGAAAAGAAACCAAAAGAAGATGAGGAACCATGAAGAAGGTCGCTGCAGCGATTCTTATGTTCACTTTTGTATGGGCGTTGACCGCATGTGAAGGCTCTCAAAATCCGGAAAAGCAGCAGGAACCCCCGGCATCGCAAGCGGTTTCGGACCAACGTGCGGACCAGATGCCGCAAGACACCGCCGAAGCGGAAGGAAAGGTGGAAACCACGGAAGGCTCAACAGAGGAAAAGGGAGAATCGAGTATTCTGGTGGCCTACTTTTCCTGGGCGGAAAATGCCATTCTGGAAGGGGAGGTGGACGCTGTGGCTTCCCCCAGTGTGCTGGTCCCCGGAAATGTACAGCAGCTGGCGGGATGGGTTCAGGAGGAAACCGGCGCAGATCTGTTTTCTATCCGTGTGACCGAGCCGTATCCCAATGATTGGGATGCCTGCCTGGAAAGAGCCAATGAGGAACGTGGAGATAATGCGCGGCCCGCACTGCAGGAACGGGTGGAAAATCTGGATCAGTATGACACGGTTTTTCTGGGCTACCCCAACTGGTGGTATGGCGTGCCCATGGCGCTGCTCTCGTTCCTGGAAGAAAACGATTTGTCCGGCAAGCAGGTCTACCTGTTCTGTTCCCATGGAACCGGCGGATTGGCCCGCAGTGTGGAGATCATCACGGAGGCTGTGCCGGGAGCCGTGATTTCCAATGCGATTTTCGATTGTTATGAGGAAGAGGCGTCCTCTTCGGAGGAGGCAATCAAAAACTGGGTGGCTGAGTTGGGGTACACACAACAGAGAAATTCCGTCGGTGAAAACCATGCAGCAGGGGCGCAGATTTCGGTCCGGTGGGGGGAAAACAGAGTCATCTATGCACTGAATGACAGCCCGGAGGCTCAATCCTTACTGGACCAGTTGCCGTTGACCATGGAAGTGGAGGACTACGGCGCCAACGAAAAGATTTTTTATCCGCCCAGGCCGCTGGATACCCAGGACACCCCGACGGCAGAAGGCGGTGCAGGAACCCTGGCCTACTATGCGCCGTGGGGCGATGTGGTGATGTTTTATGGAGAGTACAACACAAATCCGGCGCTCTATGAACTGGGACAGATCGTTTCTGGTGAGGAACTTGTGAGCCGGATGAGCGGAAGCCTCACAATTGATAGGATGGAGTAAAAAGGAGGAACTTTCTATGGCAAAGAAAACCTTGGTGGCATACTTTTCCGCCAGTGGTACGACGGCGGGAGTGGCCCGGTTGCTCGCAGAGGCGATTGATGCGGATCTGTATGAGATCAAACCTGCCGTTCCCTATACCGGAAAGGATCTGAACTGGCAGGACAAACAGTCCCGCAGCAGCGTGGAAATGAAAGATCCCGCCGCCCGTCCGGAACTGGCAGACCGAAAGGCCGACATGGCAGACTATTGAACCTGCGACCTCCGGGTTATGAGGGCCGGATTCCTTTGGGCAAGCACAAAACCGCTGTAATCGGCCTTTGATTCCCGCTGGTTTGCCGCTGATTGCGTCTGAAATGTAAAAATAGGGTGGACCCTATTTTACGCTTTGTAAAATCATTTGCACGGACAATGAACGGACAGCATCACAATACCCTATATGATTTGAGAACTCTTACGCGAAACCGCGAAAATAGCTTAGTAAGCATCCATTTGGTTTGGACAAGTGAATAATAAGGGGGAGTTTAAGTACTCGGGTATCAGCAGGGACGCCCCAGACAGGAACTGTTGGTTTCGGACCAAGGGGAAAAGTATAATCGGCTCAGTGTATTCGGCGGCAAGGATTACCTGTTCATGTATGATTACAGCTGTCGGCCGTTCGATATCACATTGTGGACATTGGAAGGCCGGCGGATACAAGCGTATTGGCTGAACCCGGCGGATAGTGTATGGCTGATGATATAAATGGACTAAGGAATGAGTGTATATATAAATATGGGAAAATAGGCTGGTTGACTAAATTGATGGAGGGAGTATTACTTAAATAGTGTAAAAAAATACCCACCCAAAAACCAAAAACTGTCCCATTTTGGACGCTGCCGGATTTTGCTATACTACAAACAGCAAAAGCCTTACGGACAAAAGGCTGCAAGAAAAAAGAAAGAAGGAAGAGTATCAATGATGTTGAAATCCAAGAAGCAACTGATGCGGATGGCGTCTTTGGCGATGGGAAGCGCCCTGTTGCTGAGCGTTTTCAGCGGTTGCGGCGCTCCTGCCGACACGGCAGGAACCGGCGAAAGTGCGGAGGGCACCTCCACCACTGCGCAGGAAGGGGAGAAGATCCCCATCACCTTCTGGACCACCCAGCGCCATGACCTGGAATTCATGGAAGAGAAGGTGGCAGAGTTCAACGCCACCAACACCATGAACATCGAGGTCACCTATGAGGCGATGACCGATAACTACGACAACAACCTGGAACTGGCCTTCCAGTCCAACCAGGCGCCGGACATTTTCCGCCCCAAAAGCGAGATTGTGCCCTATGTCAAGAAGGGGATGGCCATTCCCATTGACGAGTTCCTGACGGATGAAGACCGGGAACGCTACGGTGACACCCTGGGCATCCAGAACGTCAACGTGTATGATGGCCAGACCTATAGCATCCCCACCTACGGCAACAACTACCGTCTGATCTACAACAAGGACGTCTTCCGCAAAGCCGGGCTCGATCCTGAAAAGCCCCCCAAGACCATGGAAGAACTGCGAGAGTATGCGCGCATTATCACCGAAAACCTGAAGGACGAAGGCATCTACGGCTTCGCCATGAACATGAAGAACGCCTACAGCGCCATGTATCGTTCTGTGGACGAAGTGGCCCGTCTGTCGGATATGTTCTACTATGACTACGAAACCGGCACCTACGACTTCAGCGAATATGCCAAGGTCGTGCAGACCTTTGCCGACATCTACGCCGACGGTTCCTTCTTCCCCGGTGCGGAAAGCCTGGATATCGACCCGTTGCGTACCCAGTTTGCTCTGGGCAACATCGGCATGTATATGTCCGGCTACTGGGAAGTGGCTGTCTACGATTCTCAGTTCCCCACCGATCAGGAATGGGGCGCCTGCGTCCTGCCGACCTATGACGGCGTGGTAGACGGTGTCAACACCATGAACTCCGCCGGACGCAGCTACTGCATCTCCAGCCAGTGCGAACATCCCGAAGCCGCCTGGGAATTCATCAAGTTCATCACCAGCGATGAATTCATGTCCGAATACCAGGAGAAGGGCTACGGCCTGATCGTGGTTCCTTCCGTGGCGGAGAAGGCCGGTACCTGCGAAGTGTACGGTTCCGAGTTCTTCAACCTGGTAGATACCGATACTATCCAGCCTCTCGCGCCGGAAATGGCCGGTCTGGAAATCGAGGGCAAGAGCTTCTACGACGAATTCGGTGCGGTCATTATGGGGCAAGCCTCCATGGATGGCCTGGTCGAAGCGATGAATGAAAAATACAACACCGCGTTGACTGCCGCTGTGGAATCCGGCAGCATGGCACCGATTACGAAGTAAGCGGATCTTTCGTGTGGGCCTGTGTTTCGTCCCTTCCTGTATCCATGTAAAGGGTCGCGGCACAGGCCTATTTTGTTGGAAATGAGGTCTGAACCGTTATGAATACCAAATCCTTGAAGTCAAGAATCCGGCAGAATCGTACGGTATATGCGATGCTGCTGCCGGGCTTTATTTTCCTGGTCCTGTTTGCAATCTATCCCATCGTGTGGATCCTGCGGATGATGTTTTATCAGTACACCTCCTTCGGTGATTTCAACTTCACCGGCCTGAAAAACTTCTCCACCCTGATTCATGACGAAATGTTCTGGAACGCGCTGAAAAACACCCTGGTGTATGCGTTCTTCAAACTGATCATCACCATCCCGCTGTCCTTCGTGCTAGCCTACTTCGTCAACATGAAGCTGCGCGGCCGTATGATCTACCGTTCTATCTATTTCATGCCCACCATCATCAGCGTGTCCATCATGAGCACGGTGTTCTACCTGATCTTCAACCCGTACAACGGCTCTGTGAACCAGCTGCTCATGACTCTGGGCATTGTGGATGAACCCATCAACTGGTTTGGCAACCAGTTCGCCATGGTCACGGTTCTGCTCATTGCCGTGTGGGGCGCTTTGGGTAACTACATGACCTATTTCCTATCCGGCCTGGCCACTATTCCCACCGATATCTACGAAAGTGCGGAACTGGACGGTGCCACCGGCTGGAAGCGTCTGTGGCACATTACCATTCCCATGATGGCGCCCATCACCCAGACGGTGATTATGCTGGCATTGATCCAGGCCTTCAAGGATTACGAGAACATCATGGTTCTGACCGGCGGCGGTCCCAACAACTGCACCGAGACCCTCTACCTGTACATCTATCGCTTGATGTTCCCCATGGGCGACAGCTACGGCAACGTGGTCCTGAACTACGGGTACGGCGCTACCGTTGCGTTTGCCACGGCCATCATCGTGGGGATCATCACCATGCTGTACCTGCGCTGGTCCCGCAAAATGGACGAAACTTTCTAAGGAGGCAAGAACATGGGAATCAAAGCGAGAACCCGGTTGACGCACGGCCTTTTGTATGTGTTTCTCACAATCTTCGCCGTGGTGATCCTGTACCCGGTGGTATATGTGCTTTGCGGCAGCTTGAAAACCAACCTGCAGCTGATGGGCGGCGGCAGCCTGCTGCCCACCACCTGGGAATTCGGCAACTTTATCGAAGTATGGGAAAAGGCAAACTTTGCCCAGTACACCTTCAACAGTGTTTTTATCGCCGCCTTCTCCACAGCCGGCGCGGTGATCCTTTCTTCCATGACCGCGTTCTGTCTGGCGCGCTGTGATTTTCCCGGTCGGAAAATCCTGAAAAACCTGTACATGATGACGATGTTCATTGCGCTGGGTGCGGTTACCCTCCGTCCTTTGTACACCTTGGCAGTGCAGACGGGCCTGCAGAACTCCCTGTGGCCCATCATCCTCATCACTATCGGTGCCCAGGGCAACAATGTGTTCCTGGTCACCAAGTTTGTCTCCGGCCTGCCGAAAGAGCTGGATGAAGCAGCCATTCTGGACGGCTGCGGTCCGTTCCGGCTGTACTACATGGTGCTTTTGCCTCTGCTTAAGCCGATTCTGGCAACGGTGGCCCTGTTCCAGTTCCGTATTGCTTGGAACGACTACATTACCTCCTCGGTCTTTACTATGACCAGACCTGAGCTGAGACCTTTGACGGTGGGCGTTGTGCAGCTGAAGTACGGTGCTTCGGCGGCCGCGGAATACCACCTGATGATGGCCGGCGCAGCCATTTCCATTATCCCCATGCTGCTGGTGTATCTGTTGTGCAACCGCTATTTTGTGGAAGGAACGACCTCCGGCTCCGTGAAGGGCTGATGGCAGACCAGCGGCCCGCTTGCCCGGCGGGCCGCTTTTGAATAAGGAGAACATTTTTATGAAGAGCAAGAATACCTTTGTGTGCGGGCTGATCCGGCGCATGACGCTGGACCAGAAGATTGGCGCCCTGCTGACCCTTGGTTTTGCGGGAACGGTGGCGCGTCCCCATATTTACGAGTTTATCGAAAAGTATCACTGCGGCGGGCTGCGTCTTTCCTGCGATATGCGGGCGTTCGGCAGCTATGTGGATCCCAAGAGCAACAAGACGGTGGTCAGCGTGGAGCGTTCTACAGGCGTGAAATACAAATCGGCGGCGCCGGTGCCTACGGCTTCCCAGTATAAAGCGGTCTTGGATGACCTGCAGGCCGCTGCCCGCCGCCGCCCGCTGGGGCTTCCGCTGCATTTCTCCTATGACCAGGAGGGCGGTTCCAGCGCTGACTTCTGCTTCGGCGGGGTCAATATTTTCCCCAAACCCATGGGGCTGACGGCAACGGGGGACCCCCATCTGGCTTACGAAGTAGCCCAGGCCGTGGCCCGGCAGAGCCGCGCGGTGGGATTCAACTGGGTCCATTCGCCGGTGTTGGATGTGTGCAGCGAACCCAAAAACCCGGAAATTTATACCCGCTCCTATTCGGATGATGCGGAAGTGGTGGCACAGTATGCCGCGGAAAGCTGCCGCGGCTTCCGGGACGGTCGGATGATCGCCACTGGTAAGCATTTTCCCGGGCGCGGCCATTCGGATGTGGACGCCCATTTCCAGGTGCCGGTCATTGATGTGGACCGCCAGACGCTGCTGGAACGGGAACTGCTGCCGTATAAGGAACTGATTCGCCTGGGACTGCTGCCTTCTGTCATGATTGCACACAGTATCTTCCCGGCCATTGACCCGGACAACATTGCCACCGTGTCCCGCAAGGTCATCACCGGACTGCTGCGGGAGGAACTGGGATTTGAAGGCGTGATTACCACCGACAGCATGACCATGGGTGCCATCGCTACTCGCTACGGGGTGGCCAATGCCTGTGCCCTGGCTCTGGAAGCGGGTGCCGACCTGGTGCTGATGAAGGCGGAAAACGAACTGGTGGGCCAGACGGTGGAGGCCATCCGCTCCTTTGTGGAACAGGGCCGCATCTCCGGGGAAGAACTGGACCGCAAGGTGTACCGAGTTCTGAACCTGAAATATGAATACGGCCTGTTCTATGATGCCGAGGACCACAACATTGCGCCGGAAACGGTTCTGAATGACCCCGCCATCCGCACTCTAGCCAAAACGGTGGCTCGGCGGTCGGTGTTAGTGGCGCGTAGCCGGGAAGGCGTGCTGCCACTGTCCGCGGACCGAAAGGTACTGGTCATTGAACAGAAGGTTAAGGAATACAACGATGCCGCCTGGCATTCCGGTATTCTATACGAGGACTGCCTGCGGTACAGCACCCGCGTAGAATATCTGGAAACCGCCTATACCTATGATGAGCAGGACAAGCAGAGAATCATGGCGGCTGTGGATGGGGCGGATGTGATCGTGGCTACCAGTTACTTTCTGCGCGGAACCCTGTCCAACCGGGATTTTTTGGCGGAGATGATCGGAAAAACCAACAAAAAGGTAATCATCGTAAGCAACACGCCCTTTGAAGAAATCTCCGTTCCCTACAATGCAGAAAACGTTGTGGTTACTTTTGCCACGTCACCGGAAAATATCGCAGTTACGGCCGGGGTGTTGTACGGTCGGATCACGCCGGAAGGGAGGATGCCCGTTGCAAACGGATGTGTGCGCGCTGCTGAAGAGCTGGTGTGATGCGCTGCTGCAATACCAGATCAAGAATACCGGAGACCCGCAGCTGGATGGCGCCTTGCTGTGCCCCGCATGTCAGACCATCCATGGCCGCTGCGGCGAATTGGTCTATCCGCTGATGACCCTGTGCGACCGCCTGGGACGGCAAGAATACTTGGATGCGGCCAGAAAATTGTTTGACTGGAGCGGGAGCCTATTCTGTTCTGACGGCGCTATGCTCAATGATGGTCAAAGTATGTGGAAGGGAATCACCGTTTTTGCGGCGGTATCCCTCTGCGATGCGCTGCGTCGGCACGGGCATCTTCTCACGGCAGAGGAAAAACAGCGATGGGAACAGCGGCTGCGGGCCCACGGCGATTGGATCCTGACTCATATCGACGAACACTTTGACAGCAATATCAACTACAACGCCGCAGCCGCCGGAAGTCTGGCTCTGTTGGGGAACTATTTTCACTGCGAAGCATACCTGGAACATGCGGACCGCATGGCCCGCTACGCGGTGACCCACGTTGAAGCGGACGGCTTATTTTACGGTGAGGGCAAACCCATCGAAAGCCTGACCGCCAAGGGGTGTCGGCCGGTGGACATTGGCTACAATGTGGAGGAAAGCCTGCCTCTTCTGTTGCTGTACGCCCGCCAGCGCGGCAATGAGGATGTTTACCGCTGGATAAAAAAGACTTTGAAAGACCATCTGGAGTTTATGCTTCCCGACGGCGGATGGGACAACAGCTTCGGCACGCGCAACTTCAAGTGGACCTACTGGGGAAGCCGCACGTCGGAAGGCTGCATCGCGCCCTATGCCCATTTCGGCAAGACGGACCCACAGTGTGCGGCAGCTGCTGCGCGCAATCTGGAACTGATGTGCCGCTGCAGCCGGGACGGCCTGCTTGCCGGTGGACCCGACTACCCCAAGGTGGGAGCCCGGGCCTGCCTCCACCACAGCTTTTCCCACGCGCGGGTGCTGGCGGAACTGCTGGACGAGGACCTGATCCCGCAGGGGGATGCACCTCTGCCCTGTGAGGCGGCTCCCGCCCTGAAATACTATCCCACCATCGACACCTGGCGCGTCCATCTGGGCGACTGGTATGCCGATGTGACCGCTTACGATTTTACCTACCACCTGGGCGGACATGCATCCGGTGGAACACTCTCTCTTCTCTGGCACAAAAAGAACGGCCTGATGATCGCATCAAGCATGACCCGCTACTCGCTGTATGAAGCCCATAACATGCAGCAGCTCACGGACCGGGAACTGCAGAAAAGCCTGACCCCGCGGGTGGAGTGCCGCCGGGCAGGGGAGTTGTGGGCTAGCTGCTGGGACAACACCGCTGTGATTCGGGCTGTTTCGGAAGAAGGCGGCGTTTATCTGGAAGCCCGGGGGACTTTGTCCCGTATACAGGGAGATGCCATGGCGGAGCAGGGGGAATACCGATTGGGGTATCGCTTCCGGCCGGAATGCCTGGAAATCGAGGTATGGACCTCCTGTCCGGACTGCTGTTTCCTATTGCCCATGGCAGGGGGCGCGGCGGAACCCGCATCACCCGAGAAAGCGGTATGCTTCTCGCCGGCCGGCGGTCTTCTGGCGCAGGAACACCGCTGGAAACTGAGCGCCGGAACCGCCTTCACGGTCCGGATTACTCCCTGACACTTGCTTGTACGGATGATTCAAAGCGGCTATAATCGAAATTGGAAGAGAAAAATAATGTCGCTTTGAAGGAGGACCTCTCTTGAAACGCTGGTTTATGAAAGCGAGCCTGGCGCAGAAGATCCTGTGCATCCCTCTGGTAACGGTGCTGTTGATGGGCCTGGGGCTGATGACGGCGGGAACCGTAGCCGTGCAGAACAGCTATGAGAACAAGGTCAGTCAGATCATCGAACAGACAGTGACCGAAACCTCCCGCTATGTCAGCGCGGAACTGCGGAATCTGGTGGCGCTGGTGCATTTCAGCCTGCTGGACCAGAGCTTGCAGGCGGCGCTGCTCACGGATCTGGACGGGGACTTGGCCAAATATATCCAGGCTCAGGATGTGATCATCTCCATGCTGGCGTCCCTCAAATCCCAGAGCACTTATATTGAGTCGGTGGCATTGACGGTTCAGGGCAAGGTCTTTACAGATGACCTGCACGAAGTCAGCTACGACATGACCCCCTTGCTGCAGGCCGCGCAGGAAAGCCAGCTGGCCTACTGGACGGACACCGCCATCACCAACGAAAGTACCGGCAAAACGGTCCTGCCCATGGTCATGCGTGTGCCCACCGGCAGCTTTTCCGAAACCCGGGAAGCTTATATCCTGGTCAATCTGGATGCCCAGGAACTGTTTGGGCATATCCATCGGCTGGAACAATCCTTGGGGTGTGCCCTGGTGCTGCACAGTGGAGATAATGTGCTGTACGGCGATGAACAGTTTCCCCAGGCTTTCGATGACACGGCCTATGTGGTGAACGATACTGAACTGGAAATCAGCGGGTGGAGTTTATGTTGCGTGATGGAGCGCAGCCGTCTGTATGCCAGCAGAAACGAGTCGCTGGCCAATATGTTGGTGGCGTCGGCGGCAATTTCGGTGGTGTGCCTGCTTCTGTCCTACTTTGTGGCTCAGAGCATTCTGCGCCCACTGCGGAGCTTGACCCTGACCACCGAGAGGGTGGCCAGGGGAGATTATTCAGCCCGTACCGGCGTGACGGGGGCGGATGAACTGGGCCTGTTGGGCCGTACCCTCAACGATATGACCAGACAGATTCAGCAGAATATTGCCGCGCTGGAAGAAAAGAACCGGCAGATATCCTTAAGCGAGCAGAAAAAGCGTCTGGCGGAAATGAAGGTACTGCAGGCGCAGATTAACCCACACTTCCTCTATAACACCTTGGATTCGGTATACTGGTACGCGTTGTCCGGACGCCAAAGAGATATCGGCATGATTGTAGAGAAGTTATCCGATATGCTTCGCATCGGCCTTTCCAAAGGCTCGGAATACATTCCTTTGTCCCAGGAACTGCGCCACGTGCAGGACTATCTGGGCATCCAGAAGATTATTTTCAGCGATAAGTTTGACTATGAGATTCGGTGCAATGTGCCGGACGAGTATCTGGTGGTCAAAGTTCTGCTGCAGCCTTTGGTAGAAAACAGTATCAACCACGGCTTCGAGAATATGGAGCGGGGGGGTATGATCTGGATCAGTGTGGATGCGGACGAGCATTATCTTCATTTGAAGGTGGCGGATAACGGCTGCGGTTTTGCATTGTCGGAATCGCAGCAAGGGCGCAGCCCGTATGCTGGTTTTGCACTTAAAAATATTGAAGAGCGCCTGTCCGCTCACTATGGCCTGGCGGCGGAGCTGCTGATACAGAGCGAAGCATACCAGAAGACGGAAATCGAAATCCGGATTCGAAAAGAGCTGTGCGGGATGAAACCGGGAAATGAGGCAATGAAATGATGGATGTGGTTTTGGTCGACGATAAAAAGGACATTGTCCGGGGAATTGCTGCGGCGGTGGACTGGAAGGCACGAGATGTTCAGATGCACGGATTTTTCAACGGTGCCGATGCGTTAGCTTATTGCCTGGACAATAAGCCGGATCTGGTAATAACGGACATTCGTATGCCTTTTATGACGGGATTGGAATTGATGGCCGCTCTGAAAGAGCACGGCGTGGAAACCCGGGTGGTTCTGCTGACCGGGTACGAGGACTTTGCCTATGCCAGGGAAGCACTGCGTCTGGGGGCAGTGGAGTATCTGACCAAGCCTGTCCGGGTGGAAGCTATTCAGGAACTGATCGACCGCGAATACAAAATTTCGGTGCAGCACCGCCGAGATAAGGATGCTCAGATGGAGGAGTGGCGTCGGTACCAGCGCAGCTTGCCCGCTCTTAGGAGGCAGTGGCTGGAAAGCCTGGCCCAAGGAAAAATGCTGAAGCAGGAATCCCTGTGCACCCAACTGGCGGAACTGGGCTTTGACCTGAAACCGAACCACCTTCTGTTTGTGGTAGTGTCTCTGACGGAGGATGGGGATGAAGTTCCCGCGTCCGATGAGCAGGAACTCATGCGCTATGCCGTGTCCAACATCGGTCTGGAATTGATCCGGGCTTCCTTCCCCTGCGAATGCGTGGACTTGGGCAAAGACCGGCTGGCATTTCTTTTGAACTACCCCGGGCAAAGCACCCGGGCGGAGGTCAACAGACAAGTGGAGGCGGTGATCGCCTCCCTGGCAGACAAGTGCAGCGAGATCTTGCATATTTCCTTGGCCGGAGGTATCGGTAGCTGTGCCGCCGATGCAGGAGAACTGCGTACAAGTTGGGAAGATGCGGTGCGGGCTATGGAACGCAACTTCTTTATGGACAAGCCGACTGTTTTTTCCGTTTGCTGGCTGCCAGGTGAAACCGTGGGCTGGGAACAGAAGTATCCCTACAACCTGCAGGATGAAGCAATCCAGCTGCTCCGCCGCCGGGAATTGAATCAAGCCCGCCGAGTGCTGGAAGAACTGTTTGACCGGCTGATGGGCATGACCGAGGCCCCCTCCGTCGGGCTGCGGGAACACCTGTTGTCCTTTTTGTTGCGCCTGTTCCATGAATGTGACTTGGACCAGTATCTGCATGTGGCCAGTGCGCTGGACCAGTTCCGTAGCAAACGAAACATTCCGGCGCTGCGGGAATGGTTTGACAGTCTGACAGCCTATCTGAAGGACCAGATGGACGAAAATGCATCCCAGATCGCGGCGGGGGTGTACAAGGTTAAGCGATATATTGACCAGAACTATGCCGAAAATATCAACCTGAAAAACATGGCCGCGCTGGCCTTTGTCAGCCCCGCATATCTTTCCATCTCCTTCAAGGAGGTGTTGGGGGTCAATTTTAACGAGTATCTCACCACCGTACGGATGGAACGGGCCAAGGAACTTTTGTCCGGCGGCAATATCCGGGTGTACGAAGTGTGCGAACTGGTGGGGTATCACGACAAAAAGTATTTTTCCGAACTGTTCAAAAAACATGTGGGAGTGTATCCCAAAGACTGGAAAGAAGGTACAACGTGAATATCTATGACGATTCGCTGATGGAAGTGCTGGACCGAAAGCTCCGTGCCGAAATGGAGCGCAACGCCGATAAAATCCCCTATATTGCCCATGACGGCCGGTACGAAACCGATATGCGGCAGAAAAATCTTTCCTGGTGGACTAACGGCTTCTGGGCGGGGATGTTGTGGCAGATGTATCATGCCACGCATGACCCACTCTACCGCCGGGTGGCGGAAAAGACCGAGGGCTGGCTGGACGAAGCGATGGAAAACTTCCTGGGTCTGCACCACGATGTGGGATTTATGTGGCGGCTTTCCGCCGTGGCAGATTATAGCCTGACTGGCAACGAGAAAAGCCGGGTGCGGGCCCTTCATGCGGCCACGCTGCTGGCTGGCCGTTTCAACCTGAACGGGCAGTACATCCGGGCCTGGAACCTGGACAAGCCCGGTTGGATGATCGTGGATTGTCTGATGAATCTGAGCCTGCTGTACTGGGCCAGTGAGGAAACTGGAGATCCCCGTTTCGGGCAGATCGCCCGGGCCCATGCGGATACGGCGCTGCGCGTGCTGGCGCGGCCGGACGGCAGCACCAACCACATAGCGGTACTGGACCCGGATTCGGGAGAGCTGCTTTCCTGCCCGGCGGGGCAGGGATATAGCGAGGGCTCTTCCTGGAGCCGCGGCCAGGCTTGGGCCGTGTACGGCTATGCTATCTCGGCGGCCCATACTGGAGAACAGCGGTACCTAGATGCTGCCCGCCGCGCTGCCAACTACTTTATCGCCAACGTGGCCGAGGATGGCTGGGTATCCCGGGTGGATTTCCGTTCGCCGCAGACGCCAGTGTATCTGGATACCACCGCTACGGCCTGCACGGTCTGCGGATTGCTGGCGCTGGAAGAGCTGGTGACGGCAGAGGAGCGCCCCCTGTACCGCCGGGCGGCGGAAAAGATGCTGCAGGCTCTCTTGGACGGCCACTGCGATTGGGACCCTGTCCGCGACGGTATTCTGCAGAATGGCACCGCAGCCTACGGTCATGAAGACACCCACGTGCCTATCATCTATGGTGACTATTTCCTGGTGGAATCGTTGCTGTGGCTGCGCCAGAAGGCATTCCGGGCTTGGTAAGGAGGAACGGAGATGAAAAAACTTCTCTGCATAGACTCCGACGGTTGCGCCATTGATTCCATGAATACCAAGCACCGCTTGTGCTTTGGCCCGGCTCTGCATGAGGTGTGGAAATTTGCTATACCCGATGCGGAAGTGCAGCGCCGATGGGAAAAAATCAATCTTTTCTCCGCGCAAAGGGGTATCAACCGTTTTGCGGGTGTGGCTGCTATTCTGCAGCAGATTGAGAGCAGTGTGCCTTCGCAGCAGGTGCAAGAATTTGTTCACTGGACCACCCGGGCAGAGGAACTTTCCAACAGCGCGGTGGAAAAATGTGTGAGGGACGGTGCACCTCTTGTATTCCGCCAGGCGCTGGAATGGTCCCAGCGTGTGAACGAAAAAATCAGTGCGCTGCCTCTAGCTCAGCCTTTTGCCAATGTTGCGGATTGCTTGGCTTCTGCAGCCGATTTTGCCGATATAGTGGTCGTTTCCTCCGCTAATCGGGACGCTATTTTGCAGGAATGGAAAGCCGGTGGACTGGACGGCTATGTAAGGCGGTATTATTCTCAGAATGACGGCAGTAAAACTCAGTGCATTGCCTGCGCAAAAGCAGAAGGCTATGGCGACGGGGATGTCCTGATGATTGGGGATGCCCCCGGTGACTGGAAAGCTGCTCAGAGCAATGGTGTTTGGTTCTATCCTATTCTGGCTGGCAAAGAAGCACAGTCCTGGATGCAGCTGGGCAAGCATGAACTTGCGGATTTCTTACAAGAGCATTGGACAATACAACAGCAAAGAATCTTGCTGAATGGTATGATGTCCAATTTAGAGTAATAGATGGCTGAGTACTAGAAGGCGAACCAAGAAGCTTTGGTAGCGTGAAAGTGCACGCGAATAAGAATGCCTACTTGGTAGAGTAACTGAGACTTAAGTAGTAGGTCCTGATGGTCTCGTCCCCGATGGTGCGTAAATAATACTGCAACATTGGATTCTGGGTCACTAAGGAAGTATTTTAGAAATGATGGTGTAGCAAAAATAGACAGGATATTCTGGTGATTGATGAGGATTACCAGAACAACGCAACGCTGGGGGTTCTGAAAGTCTGCAAGACCAGCGAAGTTTTTACCGGCTGGCAGGAGGATGAGGGCGCCACTCTTGAACCGGCATTTTCCGGCAAAGCCCAGCTACTTTGTGTATGAAGAACGGCCCATCCCTTATGCCGAATATACCATCACAGCCAATGAGGATATTTGCACTCAGGAACGGCAGACGGATGCCGATGGGAACATATCTCTCTGGTATGCCGAAGGCGATGTGGTAAGCCGTTGTCCGCACCGGTGATGGCACCAGCGACATTGCTGCCTTTGCTTCGGAGCGTACCAATTCCACCTATGCTTTCCTCCCGGCCAAACACGGTGGCGCGGTAGGTGAAGTTGCGGTGAACTTGCCGTTGGGCAGTTACCATATCGAAGAAACCGGTGCTTCTTATAGATTTTGTCGGTACCAAGCAGAGTTACGATCTGACCCTTGTCCGGGACAAGCAGACCAACGATGTGGTTCTGGCAAAGACCATTACGACCATTAATGAGCAGGTAAGGAAAATAGGAAGTAAGCTGGAACAGTTGGAGATGTTGGAAAATACTCTCATTTTCTATAGTTCGAATCATGGGGAATTGTTGGGCAGCCAAGGAGAAAAGGATAAGCAGTTGCCGTATGAAGAATCTATCGATATTCTACTGATTGCCCATTGGAAGAACAAGATTGGCACAGGCGTCTGTGAGGAATTGATAGAATTGGATGATTTACTGGTAACGATTCCCGGTCTGGTAAACGCCTCTTTTCCTAGAACTGTACACGGGAAAGGTTTGTACGGACTGTTCTTTGATGAAAAAGCAGCGAGTTACTCCGTATCGTTCACGATGGATACTTATGTGCACAGCATGGATGAGCACAAGCGAAACGAGATGGATAAAATGGATGACCTGTTCGGGATGAGCCTGGAAATCTCGGTGGAGCAACAGCCTTACCCGGTACTGTTTACTGCCACAGAAGAGGGACGCAAAGCCTTTGCGCCGGACTTTCCGAAAATACAGATTCAAGCCGGCACAATGGAAGCGGCCTTGATGGAAGCAAAAAAGCAGATCCAGAAGGCGCTAAGCCAGTTCAAATATCCGCCGATCCCCACTCGGCAGGAGAATATCGTGGTGCCGGAGAACAGCGTGCTGATCCTCCTGAAGACAGCCTGAATAAACAAAAACGGCCCTGGCCGGATGGCTGGGGCTGTTGTCCGTTATATTGTCCGTTACGATTTTCCACCGATTAGAAATGAACGGTGGAAAAGAAAAAGCGTTTTGGGGTCAAAATCTGAGAATTTTAAGACGACAACCGAAAAAAAGAAAAGAATGGTAAAATATGACATTTTACCGTTCTTTTGGCGGCTGCGGGGACAGGGATTGAACCTGCGACTTCCGGGTTATGAGGGCCGGATTCCTTTGGGCCGGCACAAAACCGCTGTAATCGGCCTTTGATTTTCGCCTGTTAGCCGCCGATTGCATCTGAAATGTAAAAATAGGGTGGACCCTATTTTACATTTTACGAAACCGTTTGCACGGACAGGGGACGGACAAGTGCCTGGCCCCAAAATTGGGAATATTGGTATTCAAAAATAGGTATAGCAATTTACCTAAGCCACATGGTATCATACTTTTAGAATCAGTTCAACAAAGCTTGCATCTTTACAACGGGGCTGAGATTTGCTATACTATATACAGTTCTTATACCATACCAAGAACTGTTATGGTTGCTACAATAAGGTAGTATACCGTAAAGCTCTGACGCCCTGCTTGCAGGGCGTCATCTTTTTTTATACGCACAATAGGAGGTTGAGACGAATGCATTGGCCTTATGGAATCGGTCTGGATATTGGTGTCGCTTCGATTGGATGGGCCACCGTTGCCTTGGATGAGAAGGCGCAGCCGTGTGGTCTGATTCGTCTTGGAAGCCGTGTGTTCAAGCGCGCAGAGCAGCCGAAGACGGGGGAAAGCCTGGCTGCACCAAGGCGAGAGGCCCGCAGTATGCGTCGTCGGTTGCGTCGCAAAGCTTTGCGCAAACAGGATTTCTATCAACTTCTGGAGAAAAATCATCTGACGGGCAAGGAAGAGCTTTCCCAGCTGTTTGCGGCAGGCGGTTTGGAGGATATTTACGCGTTGCGGACAAGAGCCTTGGATGAGGCAGTCACACCTCAGGAATTTGCGCGTATTTTGCTGCATCTGATGCAGCGTCGTGGCTTTAAAAGCAACCGTCGGGCCGATAAGTCGAAGGAAGATGGAGCACTTCTTCAAGCGGTGACACAAAATCGTTTGCGCATGCAGGAAAATGACTATAGAACTGTTGGTGAAATGCTGTATAAAGATCCGCTTTTTGCAGCGTGCAAACGCAATAAGGGAGAAAATTATCTTTCCACAGTAAGTCGGGAAGAAATTGCCAATGAAGCCCAACTGCTCTTTGCTGCACAGCGTGAGAAGGGCCAGACATGGGCAACTCCGGAGCTGGAGGCAGAGTATCTTTCTATTCTTTTGCGGCAACGTTCTTTTGATCAGGGCCCCGGCGGGAATAGCCCTTATAGGGGAGGCTGGATAGAAAAAATTGGCCCTTGCACCTTGTTACCGGACGAAAAGCGTGCCTTCAAAAACACATACAGCTTTGAGCGCTTCACCTTGCTGCAAAAGATTAATCATATCCGGGTACAGGAATCTGGGCAGACCCGGGCTCTTTCTGATGAAGAGCGTCAAAAAGTAATAGATCTGGCCTATCGTGTGGAGACTGTGCCTTATGCCCGGATTCGTAAAGAGCTGAAATGGCCACAGGAAATCCGGTTCACCGATGTACGATATGACGTAGATGCTGCACCGGAAATAGCAGAAAAAAAGTACAAGCTCCCGGTGATGAAAGGCTATCACGCGCTCCGCAAAGCCTTGGGCACACAACAGCCAGAGCTTCCCTTGTGGGATGATATTATCACGATCCTGGCATCCCATCGGGATGAAGATGTCCGGAAGAAGTTGTTGGAAGAAAAAGGTTTGACTGCAGAGCAGATAGAAGCCGTTCTTGGCCTGGATTTTTCCGGTGTCGGGCATATTTCTTTGAAGGCCTGTCAGTTGTTGGAACCATGGCTGATGCAGGGGCTTACTTATGACCAGGCGTGTGCCCAGGCCGGATTGAATTTCCATGGCCATGGAAATACGGAAAAAACATCTAAGTTGCCGGCTTCGGCCCCGGAATTGGAGGACATTACCAGTCCGGTGGTGCGCCGTGCGGTGTCTCAGACTATCAAGCTGATCAATGCTATCATCCGCGAAATGGGGCAGTCGCCTGTATGGATTCACATTGAACTGGCCCGAGAACTGAGCCGCACGTTTGAGGAACGGCGCAAAGACCAGAAATCCATGGAAGACAATGCCAAGCAGAATGAACGGCTGATGCAGGAAATCCGGGATACATTCCACAAGTTGAACCCTACGGGACAGGATTTGATCAAGTACCGTCTGTGGAAAGAGCAGGATGGGATTTGTGCCTATTCTCAGCAGAGCATTGCAGCGGAACGGCTGTTTGAACCCGGCTATGCCGAGGTAGACCACATTGTGCCATACAGCATCAGTTTTGATGATTCTCGCAGCAACAAAGTGCTGGTGATGGCAGCTGAAAACCGTCAGAAAGGAAATCGGCTGCCGTTACAGTATCTTCAGGGAGAACGGCGCGAAAAATTTATCGTGTGGACCAAGTCACAAGTCCGCAACTATCGCAAACAGAAAAATCTGCTGCGGGAAACGTTGAGTGATGAAGAACAAAACGGTTTCAAGCAGCGCAATCTGCAAGACACGCAGTATATGGCTCGCTTTCTGCTGAATTACATTCGGGATCACCTTGCTTTTGCCGATCACCCGGCTGCCGGAAAACAGAGAGTTTTGGCATTGGCGGGTGCTGTTACCAGCCATCTTCGCAAACGTTGGGGCCTGACCAAAGTCCGGGCGGACGGTGATCTTCATCATGCCTTGGATGCGGCTGTCATTGCCTGTGCTACCCAGGGGATGGTACAGCAGATTTCCGGTTACTACCATCGCATTGAGGGCCAATATCAGCAGTCGCCGGATGGCACCTATTCCGTGCATACCCGTACCGGAGAGCGTTTCCCGGCTCCGTGGCCGCATTTCCGGGACGAACTGATTCAGCGCCTGAGCCAGGAACCACAGCAAAATCTGATGCAGTGGAATCCGGTGTTTTATTCCAATTTTGATGTGGAATCGATCCGGCCTGTTTTTGTGTCCCGTATGCCGCAGCATAAGGTGACAGGGGCAGCCCACAAGGAAACCATCAAAAGCCCGAAAGCCCTGCAGGATGGCTTCCTGATCGTCAAACATCCGTTGACGGATTTGAAACTGAATAAAAAGACCGGCGAGATTGAGGGATACTACCAGCCGTCAAGCGATAAGCTGTTGTATGAGGCCCTTCGCGCCCGGCTATTGGAATTTGACGGGGACGGTAAGAAAGCTTTCACCGAACCATTTTACAAGCCCAAGGCGGATGGTACGCCGGGACCGCTGGTGCGCAAGGTCAAGCTGTGCGAAAAGGCCAGTCTGTGTGTGCCGGTCCATGGCGGAAATGGTGCAGCCGATAACGACAGTATGGTGCGTGTGGATGTGTTTTTTGTACCGGGGGACGGGTATTACATGGTTCCCATTTACGTGTCTGATACAAAGAAGAAAGAACTGCCTAACCGGGCTGTGGTGGCGGCAAAAAAATATGCAGTGTGGAAGGTAATGGAAAATAAGAATTTTATTTTCTCACTGTATCCGGATGATTTGATTGCAGTGGAACATAAAAAGGAACTTGCATTCGCAGTTATGAATAAAGACAGCACTCTGCCGGCTAAATGGGAAACAAAAAGTACGCTGTGTTATTATACGGGTATGAATATTTCTACTGGTGCAATAGGTGTATGCAATCATGATAATTCCTATTTCATTGGAGGACTTGGTGTTAAAACACTGACCAGTTTGAAAAAATATGAAGTAGATATCCTGGGTAATGTGAGAGAGGTGAAAAAAGAACAGCGTCAATCTTTTCGATAAGGCGGTGATCGTATGGCTTACCGGAACGTGATAATCACCACACCTTGCCGGATCAGCTGCCAGCGGGAGCAGTTGGTGATTCAAGGAGAAACAAACGCTAGCTTTCCCTTGGAAGATTTACTCTCTCTCCTGATTGAAAGCCGCCAATGTACCGTAACGACAGCAGCCCTTTCTGCATTGGCGAAAAATGGGACAATCGTTTTTCTATGCGATGAAAAGCATATTCCTTGCTCCATTACTCTTCCGCTGGCGCAGCATAGCCGACAGCTGGAGGTGACAAGAGTACAATTTGCCTGGACACAGTCTGAACGGAACCGCTGGTGGCAGCAGCTTGTCAAGGCAAAAATACAAAATCAGGCAGAGTGTCTGGCTTTATGCGGCATCTGTGACGTTGCCGCCGTTTTACACAGCCAGGCTGTGGCAGTCAGCAGGGGAGATAAAGAAAATCGGGAAGCTACGGCAGCGGCACTTTATTTCCCATCCTTATTTGGCAAAGGATTTACCCGCAATGAAGATATGGACGGACGCAACGCAGCGCTTAACTATGGATATGCCATTCTGCGCGGTTGTATGGCGCGATGTCTGGCGGTGTATGGGTTCATTCCGTGGCTGGGGCTGCATCACAGCAGTACATTAAATGCCTGGAATCTGGCGGATGATATGATGGAACCATATCGTCCGGTGGTCGATTTGTTTGTGGCATCACAGATAAGGGAGGAGGCAGCATTGGATACCATATTGAAAAGTTGTCTGTTCAACTTATTGAATATGGACATCCTTTCCGGAAAACAGCGGTACAGTGTTGCCCACGCCATGGAACGGCAGGTACAGAGCCTGCGCAGTGGCAGTAAAGAACTGTGCCTTCCCTGTTTGGTGCCATTGCAGCAACACAGGTATGAATAGATTCATGAGATTGGTTGTTCTCTTTGATCTGCCCGTCAAAACAAAAAAGCAGCGGCATGATGCCACCGCCTTCCGGAATTTTTTGTTGAAAGATGGGTACCATATGTTGCAGTATTCGGTATATGTCCGCATCTGTAACGGAGCCGATGCCGTACAAAAACATCGGGTCCGTTTGTACGATCATCTGCCGGATAATGGGGCTGTCCGCCTTTTGGTCATTACAGAAAAACAGTATGCTTCCATCGAAATTTTGCTTGGCCATTTGTCTGAGGCAGACCAGTCTTTTGAAAGCCAACAGCTGACAATTCTGTGATTTATAGCAACATGAAAAAGCGCTTCAGCGTGATGCTGAAGCGCTTTTTTGACAGTCTATTATACCATACCAAGAACTGTCAGGGAGCTACAACAAAGTTTTTTCCAGGTGTTTGACTCGGCTTATTATACCATACCAAGAACTGTCAGGGAGCTACAACTATGGGGCTGTCCACCAGGTCGATCAGCAAATTATACCATACCAAGAACTGTCAGGGAGCTACAACAAACGTTCGGGCCATACTGAAAGGAGTTAAATTATACCATACCAAGAACTGTCAGGGAGCTACAACTCGAGAACTTCAAATTCAAACCCATTGAAAATTATACCATACCAAGAACTGTCAGGGAGCTACAACCGGCCCTATGATGCACCCCTGCAGCGTTTGATTATACCATACCAAGAACTGTCAGGGAGCTACAACTATGGGCCTGTAGTATGCTCTCTCAGGGAAATTATACCATACCAAGAACTGTCAGGGAGCTACAACAGAACCATCGGATTTACGCCAGCTGCTGCAAATTATACCATACCAAGAACTGTCAGGGAGCTACAACCATCCTGTTGCCGGTCGTGACCCTTTGGGCGATTATACCATACCAAGAACTGTCAGGGAGCTACAACGCTCAGACAGTTTCATTGTGTTGCTCCTCTATTATACCATACCAAGAACTGTCAGGGAGCTACAACAGTGGTGGAATTGGCAGACACATCCGCCTCAATTATACCATACCAAGAATTGTCATCAAACTACATTTACACAATAAAATTCGGCCTATTCTGTATACATATCAGCTATTTGACTGACGTGTTTCTTCATCTGCTGCACAACATTGTCCGGTGCCGCAATTTTGAAGCCATGCGTAAAATGACAGCACCAAGCAAAAAACGTGGGACTGATGTCAACTTCCACAGGAACTAGGTACCAACCATCTGGCTCCGGATTCTTCGGGACAACCGGGCCAAAGGCATCCGTAACAGCATCAATCCATTTTGGAATAATCCGAAGTGTAACACGGGTTGGCTGCCCGGTATACATTGAAAATACTCTCTTTTGGTATTGATCTTTGCTGAAACGGCGGCCAATACCGGTTAAAGCGCGGGGCAACGGGGATATTTCCAGTTTTTGCATTCTGTCTACACGGTAGCTTACCAGTGAAGAAGGATGATCCTTTGATTCTCCAACCAGATAGTAAAATCCATCGTTGAAAACGGTACCCACCGGACTTACCAGATACCGCTTGGGGAAGCCGTCTTCCTCCTGTCGGAGCTGCCGATTGCGCAGATACAAGAAGGATACCTGGTGGTCTGTTTGTATGGCCTGGTGCAGTTGGTCGGTGTAGCGAAAAATGTTTTCGTTGCTTGATTTCTGAACGCTGTATACCCGATGCTTGTGTTCCAAAACTTCTGCACAGTGCCGCCCGGCCAAAAGCGACAACTTATCCACAAGCTGGTGGGTTTTCTTTTCGGTAATGCAGGTGGCAGAGCGGACGGCATCCGCCAAAATCTGAAGCTCTGCTATATCAAAATCACGCCCCAACAGACAGTACATGTTTTTTGGATACTGGAATTCTTTTTGAATATCGTATCCTCCCTCAACCAAGGCTTTCAGGGCTGTGCGAACAGTGCGCGTATCACAAGGATACCCACGCATGGTAAGCAGTTCCCGCAACTCCGCCAGGGAAAGGGGATGTTCCTCATCACTTTCCTCACGTAAAATCTCATATAGTTTTAGAGCCAAAATTCGCTGGAAATTTTCCTTGCTCATAAGGGACACCTCCGCATCCGCTTCTTAATAACACCATACCATACATGACATATATATGCTATACATGTTTTTGCAGATATGCAGATACAAAGCAAAACAGCCGTATCGCTCTGATACGGCTGTTTTGCCTTTTTATAATAATTTTCCGTAATCCCGTCTGCCATAAAAAATCCGATGGACAATCACTGTCTGCTTTTCTTCATATACCCGATACACAACCACATATTTTTTCCGTACGGTCAGTGTCCGATATCCTTTCCGGGCCAGCAAATCGTCCCGGGATTGCGGGGCAGAATAGGGGAACTCTCGCAGGTTGGAAATAGAGGTTTCCACTTCCTGCATCAGTTCTTTGGCGGCCTTTTCGGCATCCAGTTCGTAGGAAATATAGCGGAATAGTTCATCTAGGTCACGGGCAGCATGGCGGGTAAAGCGCAGGGCATACGGCTGATCAATACTCATATTTGGCCCTCATCGCAGAAAAGACATCATCAGCATCGGTCAGATCACCGCGGGCCACATCGCCTTCTGCTTCCAGAAGTTTTGCATAGATTTCTTCTCGAGCACAGCGGCGCTCAAATTCCTCGTTGCTCATAATCACCAAATCCTGATAACCGTTTTTGGTAATAAAGATGGGTTCGGATGTAGCATGGCACAGACGGGAAATGGCATTGGTATCGCGTAAGTCGCGCATAGGTCTGATTTCAGGCATAGTAATCACCTCAATGTAAGCGTAGCATAATTGTGCTGCAATGTCAATTTTTCTTCTACAAAACGTTAAAGTTCGTGTGCAAAATGTGCCTGGATGTGATATAGCAATTTTGTGCTCCGCCGGGCTGCTTTGTACACAGATTGGTGGTAATACCTATGCTCTATTATGACGTTGACCCCGATGATTGCCAGGATTTGCCGAGAGTTCTGTAGCCGGAAGAAGTTGCCGAGTTTTTATGTGTCCACAAAAATACGGTATACAAATTGATCAAACAGGGCCTTCTTCCCGCTTTTCGTGTGGGAAAGTCCTGGCGAATTTATCGCAAGGATCTTCCGAAACTGAGTACAAGCTTTTGATTATGAAGACCGCCCCTTGAACTATTTGTGTTCAAGGGGCGGTCTTATCTTATAATCCCAATAACCAATCTACTGAAACATTCAAAACCTTTGAAAAGACCGGCAATTCATAGCACGGAACGAATCTGGTTCCAATCTCAATCAGCCTGATGTCATCTCACTCAATAATAATTCACTCTACCACAAGCGAAGGTCAAACCATGCGACCGGATACCCTGACCAATTGGTTTCACGCATTCATCATAAAGACGGACTTGCCGCCCATACACCTGCATAGTTTGCGCCATACAAATGCAACGCTGCAGATTGCCAATGGCGTTCCGCTTACCACCGTGGCCAGCAATCTGGGTCATGCAGATTCTGCCACTACCACAAAGATCTACGCCCATGCGATCCAAAGCGCAGCAGCGGCTTCGGCAGAGATGATGGATCATTTGTTGAATCCGGTACATCAAACAGATTAAAAGGGAGATAAAACATAAAAAGGGAAGCGCAGACTTTTGGCTGCGCTTCCCTTTTTATAACATTGGATAAAAAACATTTAAGATGGCAGGAGTTCACTGCAGATTTTCCCTAGAAATGTCCCAATAACATCGAGTAGCTCTTGTTTGTTCTTCTGGTGAACAAGCTCCTCAAGGCTCATATCAAGTCGAATTCCTTGATTATGTGCAAAGTTTAGCAAAAATCTTTCATATGCTTGCTTAGCCTGTGTTTGACGAATATCCATGTGATGCTTTCTACATAATCTTTTATATGCAAAGAAGATATCTCTGTAGGTTTCCATGTTTGCGAGAGCTAAATACGCTTTATAAGTGTACGAAAAATAGTCATCAAACGAGGAAGGCGTTACGGAAACGTAACATGTGCTTTCTTGAAATTTACGTGCTACTCGCCTTGATTTTTTATCATCCGAAGTTAATAACTTGCCTACGCCTATTAAGCCAATGTCAGCGTCAGAAAGGTGGAAAGAATATTTGAAATTTTGACGCAAAAAAGTTCAAATATAGAGTTGAAACAAATTAGCATATGTGATGCGGGCAACTCGAAATCTGGCGGAAAATAGTGATAGATATCTGAATCAATATGGATTGTGGGAATAGGTGTTTTCCATACATCTTCCAAATACTGAAAAACTGAAGTATCAGATGCTAAATTATCCGGAATCAATTTGGTGATTTTAAATATTCTTCTATGATTTCGGTATTCTATCAAAGAAAAGAAAGTGACTTCAAGTGCAGTATCATCTTGAAAACATCTTATCCACGGATAAAAATAATAGACGCGTTCTATTACATTTTCTTTTAAACTATTCTCGTAAGCTTTTGATGTTGCATCAAGATAATTTTGCGTGAGCATGGAAGCCCTATGAATGGAATTGATAACAGAAAGAGTTTTTTTAAGATGCTGTGTCGCAACAAAGTCAATTAAACATGAAATTTTTAGACGCTCAAGCAAAACATCACTGGGTCTATCTTTGTGTAATGTGCTAGCTTCTAGGATGTAAGCAACCTTATCAAATGAAAATTTCCAAGAAGGAGGCATTGTGTATGAGAGACTGATGTATTTGTTCAGAGCGGTGTCTAAGCCGTTATAGTCAAAATCTTCCATAAACTTATCCTTGCGATTTTTCGATCTAGTAACTTTCCGCCTAAAAGATAGAAATGCCGATAAAAAGATTATAAGGCTGAAAAGTTAGTTGATGAATAATAAATAACGATATTATTTTATCATGTTAATGTGGTTAATGCAATTTACAGATATGATATCTAACCATCAGTGTAGGGGCTAAAACGCTGCAACGGACCACCCACGGACAAACCCGCATTTTTCTCCAGAAGCAAAAAGAGAAGAACGTTGAAACTTTGCGTTTCAACGCTCTTTTTGTGAAATGGGTTAACAAAAAAGATATTTGTGGATATAGTAAGTTGCGACCGCGCTCCTGGAAAAGCAGCAGAACGGCCGGCAACCGTCACGGCTGAAATGAACGGGCTTACACCCGGCCTTGACCGCCGCCCTCCGTCCCGCGGAACGGGCAGACAGGACGGCCGGTCCCTCAGAGCGCTTGGCTGCACTCATAGAGAAACATTTCGCACCGGTCATTGACTGCGGGTTCTTTCCGGTAACCGGAATAGACGGATATGTTCTTGAAGCCGCACGCCCGCAGATATTCGTCCATCTCCCCGTATCGGTACAGATGTGTCTGAAAATCCATGGTTTCACTTTGCAGCAATTCCGATCCGTGACGGAGTTCGTAAACGGAAGGGGAAAACTGCGTCTGGCTTTTTTCGTCGTAGTGGTTTTTCCCTTTCAGGATCAAGTCGTATCCCTCTTTTGTTTTCACCGAAACGTTTACTTTGTAGTCACTGTCCTCTTCACATCGGTCAAAAACGGTATCAACTGCAAACACAAATTTCCCGCCGGGAGCCAGCATTTCTTTCATCTTCCGCAAAATTCCCTGGCACATCCGCATGTCCGTAAACAGTGAGATGGAGCCGGAGGGAATAAAAATATAATCAAACTGTTCCTGTACGGCATAGTTGATGATGTCCGCCCGGATCACTTTTGCGTCCGGTGCTTTCTGCTTTAATTTCGCCAGCATTTCTCCTGACAAATCCATTCCGCTGATGTCAAAGCCGCGCTTTAAAAACGGAACCAAAAACCGTCCGCTGCCGCACAGGGGTTCCAGGATTTTCTTTCCCTTTTCTGCATAGGAAAGATAAAAGTCCAATTCGCCCTGCGGCGCCTGTTCATGTAAGATTTCGTACATTTCCGTACACAAGCTGCCATAATAGTTTTGTTTTAATTCACTCATGCGATTCCTCCGGAATACTGATAGGGACAGTGCCTATATTATCCTGCGCGGATATAAGATTTTCACCATTCACACCTGCAAACTCCGATTTAACATCCTGTATTTACCTGCGGGCTGCGGATCACTGCTTGCGGAAACAGCGGAGCCGCTCGGGGATAGATTCCGTTTCCGGCGGGCTCTTTTATCCTTTCATCTTTTTCAAACCGCTCAGATAATGGCCGTTCATCATATCCACAAGGCCCGCCATAACGGCGGGCGTCATTGCGCCGCCGGACAGCATGGCAAGCTGACGGAGCGGCATGTCCTCCAGCATCGCGTCAATCATTTTGGTGATGTCGTCTGCGCCGCCGCCGCTGAACTGCTTGGCCATATTCTTCTTGATGACCTTATAAAACATCCGTCCCGCAAAGCTCACCTGCACTTCACCCAGTGTGGAATTTGCCGTGAAGGGGCGCAGCGGTCTCTCTTCCGGAACGGGATGCCCGAGCAGTACTTCAAACTGCTCCTTGGGCACAGGCCATACTGCGGCAGGGTTGCAGTACGCGGGAACTTCGGCATTGAGAGCCGTGTTCGGCTCGGCGCCGCGGACGGTGACCTTCTCCGTCCGTTCGATGCAGCGGCTGGAAAAGGCGGCTTCCACGGTGTACTCACCGCTGTCCACACGCCAGTTTCCGGAAGCCGTGTCAAAGTAGGCAAACGCCCGGCTGTCGAGAGGCATGGTTACGATCTTGCTCTCTCCGGGAGCAAGATCCACTTTTGCAAACGCGCGCAGCTCCCGCACCGGACGGAACATTCCGTCGGCCGGAGGCGCAACATAGATCTGTACCACGGTCTTGCCTGCAAGATCCCCTGTATTCGTGACGGTCACACTGACGTCGAGACGCTCTCCTTCGCTGATTTCGGCGGCGGAGAGATGCAGGACGGAGAATGCGAACGTCGTGTAGCTCAGGCCGTGGCCGAACGGGTACGCGACCTCTTTGCCGGCCTTGTCGTAATAGCGGTAACCGACATAGATGCTCTCGCGGTACTCGACATTGCCCTTGCTGCCGAAGAATCCGTAGCAGGGCGTATCTTCCAGACGCAGCGGCCAGGTCTCCGCCAGCTTGCCGCAGGGATTGGCTTCTCCGAACAGCAGATCCGCCGCCGCGCTGCCCACATTCTGTCCGCCGAGATACAGAAGAAGGATGCTGTCCGCCTGTTCCCGCCACGGCAAAATGACCGCAGAGCCTGTGCTGAGAACTGCCACAACGGGCGTTCCGGTTTTTACCAGAGCCGCCATGAGCAGGTTCTGGTTCTCAGGCAGATTCATATGCGCACGGTCAAACCCCTCGCTCTCAAAGCTGTCGGGCAGACCGAGCATCACAACGGCTACGTCGGCACCTTTCGCCGTTTCAACTGCTTCGGTCACCAGCGCGTCATCGGGCTGCCCCTCGGCGACAAAGCCCTGCGCGTAGGAATAGGCGATATTCCGCTTGTCCAGCGCATCGCACAGGCTTGTGATCACCGTCGGATTGATTTTGCTGGAACCCGCGCCCTGGTACCGGGGATTCTTTGCAAAATCGCCGATCACGGCCAGTCTGGCGCCCGCTTTCAGCGGCAGCGCCGAACCCTTGCGGAGCAGCACCGCGCTTTCGCGGGCAATCTGCCGCGCCAGTTCGTTGTGTGCCTCCCTGTCGTATGCGTCCGCAGCATTCTCTGCCACTCTCAGCGCCAGTTCGACCATCCGGGCTGCACAGACGTCCACCTGCTCTTCCGACAGTGCTCCGTCCCGCACCGCCTGCACGATCCGGGCGTCATTTCCGCTGCACGGGCCGGGCATTTCAAGATCCAGACCGGCTTTGACGGCTTCCACACGGTCGTTCATCGCACCCCAGTCCGTCATAATGGCGCCGGCAAAGCCCCATTCGCCCCGGGGAACGTCAGTCATCAGCCGCTTGTTGTCGGAAGCATACGTGCCGTTGATTTTGTTGTAGGAGCACATCAGCGTCCACGGCTGTGCCTTTTTGACGGCTGTCTCAAATCCCTTCAGATAGATTTCCCGGAGCGCGCGCTCGTCCACGATGGAATCCGAAGAGACGCGCGCTTTTTCCTGGTTGTTGGCCAGATAGTGCTTCATGCTGGTGCCGACGTTCCGGCTTTGGATGCCCTGGATCAGTCCCGCGGCGATTTCGCCGGTGAGAAGCGGGTCCTCGGAAAAGTATTCGAAATTCCGTCCGCACAAAGGGCTGCGCTTGATATTGGCCGCGGGGCCGAGAATGATGCCCACATTTTCCGCACGGCATTCTTCTCCGAGCGCGGAACCCATCCGCTCCATGAGGGCGGGGTCAAAGCTGCATGCCGTTGCGGCCGCTGTGGGGAAACACGTCGCCGGCACAGAAGCATTCAGGCCCAGATGATCCGATTCCCCCGCCTGTTTGCGCAGGCCGTGCGGGCCGTCTGTGACCATGAACGAAGCGATGCCCAGCCGCTCCACCGCCTTGGTCTCCCAGAAATTTTTGCCGGAGCACAGCGACGCCTTCTCCTCCAGCGTCATCTGCGATACGAGATTCTTTGCCTTTTGTGAGATTGCCGATGCCATGAATTTCCCTTCCTTTCGCACATTGGTTCTGTTCTCATCATAACAGATGAAAGCTGCAAAAGATTACAGATTTGACAGGCTCATTTCAGAATATTTGGTTCATTGCCGCAATTGGATTCTGGTCCGCCTCCGGTAAGCCATGGGCGTCTCTCCGGCAATTTTCTTGAATACCGTCTGAAAGTGGCTCTGGGAGGAAAAATCCAGCAGCGCTGCGATCTGTCCGAGGTCCTGATCCGTAAATTGAAGCAAACGTTTTGCCTCGCCGATTTTTTCTTTCTGGATGAACTGCGTCAGGGAGATTCCCGCTTCCTGCTTGAACCGGCTGCACAGATATGTCCGGTTATATCCCAGCTTGGCCGCCATGTCCTCGGCGCGGATCGTGGCGAAAAGATTCTCCGACACAAATTGTGCGCACCGGCGGTAGAACTGGCTTCCGCCTCCTTCCGGGCGCAGCAGCTTCTCCACCCGTTCGGCAAAATCGAGCATCATATCCTGAATCAGGCGTTCCACGCTGAACACATCCCGCAGCAGCTCCAGCCGCTGGATGTACAGATCGGACATGCTGAACGCCTCCTGGGGGTCAAGGCCTCCCCGAATGGCGGCCCTTGCCAAGCCGGTCGCCGTGCAGATTCCCATATTCTTCATCTGACGCAGCCCGTCATGCGCGATCCGTCCCGCCTGGATGTTGGGCGGCGCGCTGAAGA
Organism: Gemmiger formicilis; assembly: GCF_016900095.1. Lineage (GTDB taxonomy): Bacteria > Bacillota > Clostridia > Oscillospirales > Ruminococcaceae > Gemmiger > Gemmiger formicilis_A. The sequence continues at coordinate 10,843 of NZ_JACJJP010000016.1, read as the reverse complement.
CTTCCCGAAGCATCTGCGGCTGACCGTTTTCCACATAAGACAGCACCAGCTGCTCCCACGCATAGCTCTGTGCCACCGTCTGGCGCACATCCTCATCGTCGGAGTCATCCAGCTGCTGCCGGGTATAACCGGACTGGATCGCCCCGCGGCTGCTCTCCGGACGAATCTGGAACCATACATTCTCCACAGGGAAAGGCTTTCCCCGCAGCGCCGTCATGAGTGAGGTCAGAAGCCACGCAAACCGGTCCGCATGAATGAGAGGCGCGCTGCGCAGAAGCCGCAGATAGTTTTCCCGCGCCTCCTGCGCGACGTTCAGCCGGGCGAGCAGAAGTTCCGTCTCCCTGCTGTTTTCCTGCATCATTCGGGTCGGCCCCAGGATCAGCCGCTGTGCTCCGGGAAGCGTCAGGAATCCGTAAAACTGAAACAGCCCGGTGGTGATGATTCCCGCTTCCGCCTCGCTTGAAAAGATTTCGCTCAAATACGGGATTGCAGGATCGGGCTGCATATTGCTGACGGCATAATAGAAAAGGCAAGTCTCCTTTTCGTACAATCGAACCCCGGTGCTGTAGGCCTTCGCCAGGCTGCGGCACAGTTCGATGCTGGTTTCCCTGTCCATGAAATCACCTGCTTTTCTGTAATCAATCTAACATTTCTGAAATACTTTGTCAATTTGACATGTTATCCTAATGACAACAGGTTGAAAGTTGGGAGGTTTTACAATGGGTCGCAGATACGACGCAGCCTTATTGGACAAAATCAGGCAGGGTCAGCAGGAGACGATGTACAAAGGCGTTAGAGTTCTTGTCAAGCCGATCCCCGAGGGAGGAGACGACGGCGAAGTGGACCCGCGGCTCTTCAAATCCATGCGGCTGCTCCCGCTGATCCTTCCCTTTCTGCCAAGGCCCAAGAAGAATGCTACCGTGGAAGAGCAGATTGCCGGGCCGCGGAAGATGTTCGGTGAATACAAGGGCGATTTCGTCGTGACCGAGGGCATAGACACCCGGCATATCACCGTAAAAAGTGCTGATGGTTATGATGTGCCGGTCCGGATTTACAAGCGCAGCCGGGCAGGGGAAGAGCTTCCCGTGCTGGTGTATTATCACGGCGGCGGATTTTTCGGCGGCGGCCCGGATATTGTGGAGCAGATGTGCAAAGTTCTGGTGCGCGATCTGGACTGTGTTGTGCTGAATGTGGATTATCGTCTGTGTCCCGCGGCGCACTATCCGCAGCCGCTGGACGATTGCTGGGCCGCAACAAAATGGGCGTACGACCATCGGACGGAATTGGGCGCGGCTGAGAAAAAAATTGCCGTCAGCGGAGACAGTGCCGGCGGCAATCTGGCGGCAGCCATCACCCTGCGCGATCGGGATGAGGGCACCGGTATGGTGGGGATGCAGGCCCTGATTTACCCGGCGGTGAACATTTCCGGAAAGCACACAGAGTTCTACCACGGCACCAACCCTGCGGATTACCATACAACGAGGCGCAGCAAGAAACCGGTGGAGGCTATGTACCGGATGATGGGGATGCTCACCGGAAGCGGGGGCAATATGCTCGAGAACGTGTATTTGCAGGGCTATCTCGAGCCGGAGCACCGCTATGCCTCACCCATTCTGGACGATTTTCACGAGATTCCTCCTACGCTGCTTGCGTTTGGGGAACATGATTTTCTCGCCTTTGAGAATTTTGCATACGCCCGTCACGCCGTCAAGGCCGGTGTCCCCATCCGGACAATCGTCTATCGCGGTCTTGGCCATGGCTTTGCCGACCAGATCGGCGTCATGCCGCAGGCGGAGGATCTGATGGCAGAGATTGCCGCCATGATGAAGGAGGTCCTCTGATGCGCAGCGGGAACCTTTTTCCGCAAAAACGGCTGTTTTTAGGAACTGCAAGTCTTCTCCTTGTCATGATGGCGGCCGGTTCCGTCTGGGATTACTCCATCTCACAGGCGGCCTACAATCCGGACAGTCCCTTTGGCTTGTTTTTCGCGGCCTTCGGTGAGTATCCCGCGGCGCTGGGATTTGCTGCGGCCGGCTCCATGCTGCTGTCCGCACGGAACCGGGAAAAGCATCTGACGGGCGTACTTCAGATTATCGCCGGGTGCTGGTTTATCTTCTCGGGCGCCGCCATGGCGTCGATTCTTCCGACGAACTATCTGCATATCCCCGCCGGACTGTCTGGCGGCATCGGACTGGTCTGCACCGTCTTGACGGTGTGGGGAACACTGCGCTTGTGCAGGACTTCTGACCGCCGCACCGTGATCCGGATCGCCGCTGTATTCCTGCTTGTGATTTTCGCGGACATTCTCGTGGTAAACCTCATCAAAATCCCCTGGGGCCGCGCGAGAATGCGCCTTGTGGCTTCAGACAGCCGGGCGTACTTCATGCCGTGGTGGCAGGCAGGAACGGGACTGCGTGATACGCTGGTCGCCGCAGGCGTTGCCGCGGATGAGTTCAAGAGTTTTCCCTCCGGCCATACCGCCAATGCGTCTAGTCTGATGCTGCTGTGTCTTCTGCCGAGGCTCTCCCCAAAACTGGCGGATAAGCAAAATTTCCTGTTTTTCATCGCGTTGGCCTGGACCGTCCTTGTGGCTGTTTCCCGAATTGTCATGGGGGCCCACTACCTGACCGACACGACGGTGGGCTTTGCGGTGGGACTGGCCGTATTTCTCGGCATCTCCGCCGCGATACTGCCGCGTCATAAAACAGTCTGAGCGGCCGTCGGATGTCCTCTTCTGAAGCAAAACACCCTCTTGGCACAGGAGATGTTCCTGCGTCAAGGGAGTGTTTCACTTTCGATTTGCGGCCTTTGCCGCGGAACGGTTCAAGATGGCACAGTCCGTACTTTCCAGAAAGATAAAATTCCAAACCGCAGTCACTTCAAAATACAGGAAAATCGGTCAATCGACTGTTTCAACACGAACCCTTTGAATTTGCGATTCGTAATCATTGTATGATTTTTATATTTTAGAAAAGTCGTCATACACTGGTTTAATGAGTCCCTGTTCTTTACCATTTGACGACCTTTCTCTCCTTTGTTATTATTGGTGTATCTTAAAAAATCGGCAAGGATCCGTTTCGCTTCGTAGGAGAACAGCGGGCACCAAAACAAAAGGGCAGGGGATAATGAAGCATAGATATCACGGTTCGCTATGAAGAAATCAAAGACTATAGCAGAACCGAGGAAATTGCCAGAGAAGCTTTTTGGAATTAGTACTTTCCCGGCGCGGCAGAGCATGTGTTGATTGCGTGTCTAAATAAGAAGGCTTTACAAGCTCTTTTCACAAAGAAAAAGAGCGACTGAGATGAACTGGGAGGAAACCATTGAACGACACAAAGTGGAATGAACTATTTGCGGTGTTCTATCAGAATGAGTGTGACGGAAATATTCCGCTGGTTCGTTGGCGTACAAAAGATTTAGAAACCGGGTTTATCAGTGATTGGGATGGGACTTGGACTCATTTCGGATGTGAGCCGAGAAGTTGGAAGAACATCGGTTGTTTGCAGATTGAGCTGACTGAGCAAAATCGGGAGTTTGTTTTACAAGAACTCAGAAGAATCCATGTCCCTGGAACAATTTCCGATGGGATAGCGACAATATATGGGTACAGACAGGATGTGGATTATTTTTGATTTCTTTATTTGCTGGAAAGCGGTTTAGTCATAGGACAGCCGGTTCATCTTGATTGTGCAACACTTCGTGAAAGCATCTATCGAAGAGAATCCAGTCGTAATCCATCGCATCAAAAAACCAGATCAAGAACGATAAAACGAAAACGGCAGACCTTTTCATGGATCTGCCGTTTTTTGATTCTTTATCCGGCCCCGAGTTTTTCTCAAAGATATGCCTTAAAAGTGATTTTCGGCATCCTAAACAAAAATACCGCTGTTTTTTCTACGATAGAATTTTGGGGGAAAAGCAGAAAATTCTGTTCTTCGATAGAGAAAAAATGATTTTGGGGACGATTTTTGAAAAGTTCATAAATTGTTTACAATTTGAGAGGCCCAAAAATGAGAAAAAGCAGCCCACATTGATCTGAAACAGGGTCAAAAACCGGTAGTCGGTAGTTCAAGTCTGTACCAAAGGCCGAAAAGGGCGAAATATATCTTTTTAAATCGCACCTGATTTTGGGCACGAAAAAAGCCCGCAAACGGCTTGTTTGCGGGCTTTTTCGGCCTTATATCTTTTTTGTTAAGGCAACATGGCATGAACTAACAGAATAGATATATTTGGCAATTCTTGGAAAACCGGCCTTTTTGGAGTAATCAACTGTTGCCAGGCATCCTCCGACCAGATCCTCTGCCAAAATACCTATTCTTTGCACTTAAATTATAGCATGTACAAGGAGAAAACACAACACTTTTACTTCGAGTTATCGTTCTCCACGAGCCCTTTTTTTGCTGGGCTGCTGACTCTGCTTCCACTTCCCTTGGAAGAGTTCTTCGGTAGTACATTCTTCAGGGTAATAGAAGTTTTTTCGCACCCAACCGTTTTCTTGGTAGACTTCCGTAATGATACGATCGGACAGAACCTCAATAATGATATCCTCTCCGATTGATGTTTTCCCAAGGAGCGGTACAGGGTACTGCTCGTGATTCTTACACAATTCACGCATCGAGGCCCAATCGCCCGAATCAAAGACCACTTGCTTCAGCACTTCATCCGATATTCGCAATCATCCTTTCCCATCTATGATGTTCTTCATTCAGCAAGATGTAAAGCACATCGGAGGGTCGGGAACTCCGTCTGTGATTATTTCCTTGGCCATCTCAAGTACAATCTTTTCCTTGAGATAACTGAATTGGCACTCGCCGTCTTCGCTTATGTTACGTTCCAGCAGTTCCTCGATTTCTTTCAGGAGTTGCCGCAGGGTTTCCGCTTGATTCATTTTGTTTTTCACCTTCTTTTCAAGTGCCGGCAACAATGAAGTCATATAAGGCTCCTGGTTCTTTTAGACACTATTCTTTTGTTCCATCGTCAGTCCAGACTTTATAGTCTGGAGAGGCATCATATAGCCACCAGTCGATGTAATCATACTGGTCGTTGACAGCCTCTTTCAAAACTAGAAGGAGCGCAGTCAGGTATCGGTTCTTACATCCAAATACAAAGTGACCGTCACCTACAGATTCGAGCGCCGCGCCGACCTTCTCGTCGATCTCCCGTTGCTCCATAATCTGGCCCAACGCCGCACAAAAGGTCTCTTTGGTAATCATAGTATATGAATATGAGATCACGGCAGTAGTGACCGGATACTAGTCAGAAGAAGGCGGTGGAGCACTCGTACTAATCATGGAAGAACAGTTGTCAGGACAGAGAGTGGAGATACATTGCGCACAGATACCCTGACTGCCTGGGGTGTTGCCGTTCTCAGCAGATCTGAGATGAAAAGATCTATAAAAACGGTAACTTTTACAGCTTGAATATGGTATTATTATCAGCATAGAAATGTGTTTTCAGAGGAGTGAGAGGATGGACAAGCTATATAAAACAGTGCTCGCAACGGTGACAGCTGCTTCGGTACTCGTCTGCAGCGCCTGTGCGGGCGCTCCGGCAGCAGATCAGGTCCAGGACCCGGATGCCGGAAAAACATTGCCGGAGATGACAGAGAAGATTACCATACCTGCCTCGATATTTAAGTTTGCCAATACAGATATCGAGGACAACATGGAGGCTTTTGAAGATTACTGTACCGATGTAAGGCGTGACGGGGATGATCTAATTCTGGAAGTGACGCCGACGCAGAAAGAAGAACTTATAGAGATGTACGCCGGGTCCATTGACGATGTGCTGGAAGATATGGAGAAAGACGAACAGGGCTATTATGTAGAGGTGGATACCGATCACAGCCGTTTCATATATCATATCGACGAGAATATCGACGGTATTCTACAGGCAAAGATGCTGTTGACGATCACGACATCGGATGTCCTGACCGGAATCATGGAAACAGGGGATCCAAGCTGGAGTGTCAGCGCAAAGATCGTGAACTGCCATACGGGGCTGACTGTCGGTGAAGGCACATTTCCGGACGGGAGCATCACCTTCGGGCCCGACGAATGGAAGGCCAGCTATGACGGCGGCGCATGGCTTGGTGCCAGACAGGAAGAGGTTATGGACATGACAGGCCTTACCGGGCCTTATGAGGAACTGACCGATACACAGAAAGGGGTCGTTACATCTGTCGTGCAGATGCTGGACTGGATCGAAGGGAAATATGAGCAGCAGTTTCATTATATATCCTACGCGCCGGGAGACGCCGTCGAGCAGGAACACCTAAAGGTGTATCCGGAACAGGGCGGTGAATCGGATGTTGTGACAGTGTACCGCACATATGAAAACGGCATGTACCGGTATGAAGACGATTACGGGGCGATCCTGATGCGCCCCGCCTATGAAGAGCAGGTACGCGCATTTGCAGAGCAGTATCTGCCTTCCGAAGGGATAAAGATATACACGGAGATAAAGAACGGCGGCAGCGGCGCGGCAGAAGAAGAAGCGATACTGAACGAGGTTTCCGCCGTGACGTATATTTTTATGGACGACGCCCTGTGTTCAGAACAGTACGAGGCGTTTCTGGAGGCTGTGCCGGACTGGCTGACGGAGAACTGTCAGGGCGTGCCGGCCGGGATCTATCTGCGCATGGCAGAGTCTGAAGCGTGGAAACAGATTGGCAGATCTGATTATGAGGATAAGCTCCGGGAAGATATCTATACCGAAGAGGCGGAGTGCGCGATATCCGGGAGCGGGAAAGTGACCGTATATTAGCTGAAAGGAAGAGAATTTATGAGGAAGGTATTACTGCTTATCGTATGCTGCGCCCTTGTATGCAGTTTGAGCGGATGCATCGTTTTCAGGCGGGGATCATCCAATGCATATCGTTCTGATAAAGAATTGGCGGATGAAATGATAGAAAACATTATCGGGTGCGCAGAGAAGGAAGATGCAAAAGCGCTGACGGGATTATTTTCGCAGTATGCCGGGGACAGTACGCTAAACTTAACGGAACAGGCGGAAGAATTCATAGAGTTTTTTCAGGGCGAATGTAAAAGCTGGAAAGGAAATGCAAGTTCCCATGAAAAAAGTGAACACGGAAAAATAACATGGCGGGAATTGAGAGGGCACTATTCGGTTATTACAGATGAAGCACAATATGAAATCGCATATATTTATATTCCTTTTTACAGAGAAGAACCGGATAAAGAAGGGCTTACTGCGATAGAGATCACTACGGAAGAAACTTTTAACAAGGATGAATTTCTCTGGAGTCTGGATCAGAAACCGGGTATCTATGTGACAGAAACCGGGGAAGAGACGTATTCGGAACAGAGGCTGATCACTCCGGAAGAACTGATCCGGGCGGCAGGACTTACAAAAGAACAGTACAGCAAAGTTGATCTGGAACAGTTTATTGAGGATTTTGACATCACGACAGAAGATGTGGATACGCTCAACATACCTTTGCTCCTGGAAGAATACGAACCGGAACGCAAATTCGGCATGTATGATGTAAGTTATCTCATTGAAGACGGCATAGAAGAACGCACATCTGATTTTACAGAAAATGTATATGCTGTAGCTTTTATGGAAAATAAGAATACAAGTACAGAATGTGTATATTATGATCTGCCGGACAGAAAAAGGTATCAAACGTCGGACGCGTATCTCTTTGATGACCTCTACCAGATACAGGGCGGATATTATGCGGACGGACAGCAGATCATTGAGGCGTTAGACAAGTATGGTGTTTTTGGCTGGGAATCCGGAACGGGTGAAGAGGAAATTACAGATCCCCAGCATATGGTGCTGGCTGTATTATATGATGACGGAACGGTCTTCCGTGTAGAAGCGTCCGGCTTGTTGTCGCAGGCGCTGCCGGACGAATACGATGAAGTGAAAGAAATGCTTCTGTCAGGAGAATACAGCGGAAGTTAAAAAAGAGTTTTGTTTCAAAGGGGGACGCTATGGATAGAGTGTTTGAAGATGAATTTATGGATGCGCAGTCACGGATTATTTCACTATGTGTCGAATTTGCGGGGAATAGGACTGATAAAGTTTATGCCTATGGCTCTATCGAAGAAAGCAGTATTTCGTTCAATGCATTTTTCAAGATTGATGGTCAGATAAAAACAACAAATAATATAGCTGCCGATCCGGACGCGATATGGGATTTTCTGGATCTTGGGGAAGCGGATCTTGAGAAGATAAGACAAATATGCATACATTACGAAAAACCTGTCCCCACGGAATTAAGAATGATTTATGACTGTAAAAGCGGTAAAATAGACACGGAATATAAGTATGAAAGTATCTGTTCCGCAAAGACGGGGACAGATTCAAGCGAGATTTTTATGAAGTGGTTAGATGAGGTTCGCCAAAGCACATGGAAGAGATAAAACAGCATTGTGAAAAAGTCATACAGATACTCCGTTCCGATTATAGTACGCAGTTACAGTATTCGGGAATAATCAAAAAAATATACGACGTTATGCTGCAGATCATATCCTGCGATAATGTTAATGAACTCCCGGATATCCACTGGAACAGCCTAGCGCGGTGTTTTGCTGACGAAACGACGGATTATCAAAGTCCTATACTCTTTGAGATAGATAAAATTGCGAAGCTGTCAGAGGGAAAATAATGAAACAGTTGAGAAAAACAGAATGGCGGAGAGGATACCCCATAAAGAAAAACCTTGCCCTGTGTGCATGGGGAGTGCTGGCGCTCGCAGGCTTCGCCGGGATACTGGCGCGTCCGGAGAATATTCCGTCGCTGGCAGCGTGTGTTCTTGCATTGGCGGGCGCAGTCCTTTCGCTGCCGCGCCTGCTTGGATATTACAGAACTACATATCAGTGTCTGCCCGCTTTGAACCGGCGGCTTACAAAAAAAAGAGCAGGAGGAGCTGCTCGAATGTGAAAATTTTGAGACGATCACCGAGTTAAAGTCAGGATCGCTGCGGCGGACAGATTTTGCTGAAAGTGCCTGCTGGCTCCGGATCAATGGAAGATATATCCCGAAAGAACTTGTGATCTTACAGAAAGATATTTGCAGGAAACGGACGATAAAGTTATTGAGCAAGATTGAGTGATTTTAGGAGTGAGATTTATGAGGATTACAGACATTTTTGATGCGGTAAGAGACGCAACTTATTCGGACTTCCGGAAGTTTTATACAGGTGATCCGAATCTATTCCATAAGTATACAGGATTAAGTTTGTTTCAGTTACTGTTTGTCAATGACCACAACACAGACGAAAAAATAAAGATGATTCGATTTTTAATATCTGAGGGGGCGGATGTTAACTTTAAAAGTCCAAAAGATCAAAGAAATGCACTGCATATATTTTACTTTTCGGTTATGAGGCCCGATCCACAGTACATATTAAAAGTAACTCAGCTGCTGGTTGAGGCTGGGGTGAACATAAACGCCAAAGACAAATATGGGGCAATTCCACTTAATTATGCGATTACTGTTGTAAAGCTGCCGACAGAGACGGCTATGCCGGTATATCAATATTTAATAGATCACGGTTCAAATATCTATGAAAAAGACAATTTTGGGAAAGCATGCATTGATTATGCAAAGGAATTTTCATGGAGAAATGATCTTGTAAGTCTAATGGAAGGAACCGAATCATGAGCAAAGTGAGAAGAAAAATAACAAAATATGAGATCATTCTCTGTGTTCTTGTACTGGCGGTCATAGTTGCCGGTCTGCTTCTGCCTAAGACAGGAGAGCTGGTGTTACTGGATGAATTCTGCAATATATCCGTCATATGGATCGTGTGCATCTATGTGGTCGTGCGGGTCATACATAACTGGAAAACAGGGGAAAAAAGTAACAAAACAGCAGGAGTGATCATCGCGGTTTTCTGTGCGGCAGTCTGCATGTGGTTTACGAAGGATTTTGCCGCTGATCTGGCGTCGGGTACGAAGACGGTCACGCTGACAGATATAGAAGTAAGTGAAACACAAGCGCATACCAGCATTTTTTCGCATCATTATTATCTGATGGGGACGGATTCTCAGGGATTAAGGACCCGTGTGGAAATATCAGCAGATGACTATACGATGATGAGCCAGACAGGAAATGGAACTGCGGTTCTTGTGTATTATGAGCATACCGGACGGGCTGTGTCGGCACGCTGAGAGGAAGTTATTGCTACGACAGCATAAGGGAAGTGGTACGCAGGGTTAATCGAAACACCGGGATAGTGATCTTGAACAAAACGACCATATATACAAAGTCCAGACATGTCTCGGTGGAAACCCTTATGACGGGCTATGAAAAGATGGAGTCCTATATAACGGAAAATGTTGCTCCGGAAAAAATCATTATGAAGGAAAGATAATCATTAGCGCCATACCTGCTGCACAGGGCTGTTTTCAGGTCCGTACAAAAAGGCCCTTTATCACAACAAAACCGAACAAACTGCCTGCAAGGGACAGCCGGGAAAAACGGCTGTCTTTTTTCTATGCCCACGAACGGAAAAAGAGCCGATACTGCGGCAGGACATGGGACAGATAAGCACATATCTGTAATTTCCCGGTGCAAAATGCCCATCCTATACAATAAATCTATAAAACCGTATAGGAGGCAGGAATATGAATGAAAGGCTGCGTCAAGTATTGTTCGCAAAAAGGGTTCCTGTAAAACAAGAAGTCAAGCCGCCGGTTGCAGTATGGCTTGAACAGACTGTTCGCTGAGGTACGCTCTGGAGGCGGACCAGTCTTCCGCATATTCCATGAGGTAAGTGGAAACCAGTCTGGTGTAGGCATCTGCACTGGGAAATATTCCTACCACACTGGAACGGCGACGGATCTCCCGATTCAGCCGTTCCAACACG
>NZ_JACJJP010000015.1 GCF_016900095.1 Gemmiger formicilis | reverse complement strand
ATAATGTCCAGGTCCACCTCGCCGCCGAGGAAACCCCCGCTGCCCCCAAGACCACCGGCAGCGAGGTGGACCTGGACATTATGGTTGACGACTGATGCCCACACTGACCCAAATTTCCGAGACCAAAAAAGGGCGATACGCGCTGTTCTTTGACGGCGAGTTCGCCTTTTCCCTGGATGCGGGCACTTTTGCCGATGCCGACCTGCACCAGGACGATGAGCTGGAACCCTGGCAGATCGAAGAGCTGCGCAAGAAGAGCGACACCCGCCGCGCCCTGGACAAGGCCATGGACTTTCTGGCCCTGCGGGACCACGCCGCCGGGGAGCTGTACGACAAGCTCTGCCGCAAGTTCGACCCCCACAGTGCCGCCGCCGCGGTGGCCCGGGTGGGGGAGCTGGGCCTGCTCAACGACGAGGACTTTGCCCGCCGCCGGGCCGCCGAGCTGCTGCGCAAGCGCAAGAGCCGGCGGGAGATCCTGCTGGATCTGAACAAGAAAGGCATCGACCGGGACACCGCCGCCGCGGTGGTGGAGGCCCTGGGCGATGAGGAGGAAGACCCCGACCTGGCCAGCGCCCGGGCGCTGGTGCAGCGGCAGTATGCCTCCAGGCTGGCCCAGGGCAAGGAACCCCAGGTGGCCGCCGCTCTGGCCCGCCGGGGCTTTTCCCATGCCGTCATCCGCACCGTCCTGGCAGAAGCCCGGGACGAGTGACTTCTTATACCAAAAGGAAACAACCATGACCAAAAACATTGCCATCATCTCTCTGGGCTGTCCCAAAAACCAGGTGGACGCCGACGTCTTCTGCCACGCCCTGCTCAAGGCCGGACACCAGACGGTGGCCGACCCCGCCCAGGCTGACGTGATCATCGTCAACACCTGCGGGTTCATCCAGTCCGCCAAGGAGGAGGCCATCGAGAACATCCTCATGGCCTGCCAGTACAAGCAGCAGAACCCTGACCTGAAGGTCATTGTCACCGGCTGCCTGGCCGAGCGCTACAAGCAGCAGATCGCCGCCGAAATGCCGGAGGTGGATGCGGTGGTGGGCATCGGTTCCAACGCCGCCCTGCCCGCCATTGTGGAGCGGGTGTGTGCCGCCGGGGCCGACCGGCTGGAAAGCTACGGCCCCAAGACGGATATGCCTCTGGGCGGGGCGCGGGTCATCTCCACCCCCTCCCACTATGCCTACTTAAAGATCGCCGAAGGCTGCAACAACCGCTGCCGGTACTGCGCCATTCCCCTCATTCGCGGCCCGCTGCGCAGCCGTCCCCTGGAGGACTGCGTGGCCGAAGCCCGCTGGCTGGCCGGGGAAGGGGTGCGGGAGCTCATCGTGGTGGCCCAGGACCCCACCGCCTACGGCGAGGACTGGGGCAAGCCCGGCGCTGTCTGTGAGCTGCTGGACCGCCTCAACGAGATCGACGGCATCCGCTGGATCCGGGTGCTGTACGCCTACCCCGAGCGCATCACCGACGAATTCATCGCCGCCATGGTGCGCAACAACAAGGTGGTGCCCTATCTGGACCTGCCCATCCAGCACTGCGACGACCGGGTGCTGAAGGCCATGAACCGCCGGGGCGGCCGCAAGGAGATCGAGGACGCCATCACCCGGCTGCGGGCGGCCATTCCCAACCTGACCCTGCGCACCACCCTCATCGCCGGCTTCCCCGGCGAGACCGAGGAGGAGTACGCCGAGCTGTGCGACTTCGTCAAGACGGTGCGGTTTGACCGTCTGGGCTGCTTTGCCTACTCGGCGGAGGAGAACACCCCCGCCGCCACCATGGACGGCCAGATCGACGAGGAGGTCAAGCAGCGCCGGGCGGAGCATATCATGGAGATCCAGGCCGACATCAGTGCTGCCGCCATGGCCGCCAAGGTGGGCAAGACCTTCGAGTGCATCTGTGACGGGGTGGATGACGAGACCGGCATGTATCTGCTGCGCACCCAGGCCGACTGCCCGGAGATCGACGGCAACGTGCTGACCCCCGCCGACACCCCCCTGACCCCCGGCGAATTTTACCGCGTGACCATCACCGACAGCGACACCTACGACCTGTACGGCTATGTGGAATCCGAGGAGGAGTAAGCAATGAATCTGCCCAACAAGCTGACCCTGCTGCGGGTCATCCTGGTTCCCGTCTTCATGGTGTTTGCGGCTTACGGCCGCATCGGCACCGCCGCCTACAATCCCACCGCCCATCTGCTGGCGGGCATCGTCTTTGCGGTGGCCAGCTTCACCGATTTTCTGGACGGTTACCTGGCCCGCAAGTACCACCTGGTCACCGACTTCGGCAAGTTCATGGACCCCCTGGCGGACAAGATGCTCACCACCGCCGCCTTCATCTACATGCTGGTGGACGGCCTGTGCTCTCCCGTGGTGCTGGCCGTGATCATGTTCCGGGAATTCGCCGTGGCCGGTGTGCGGATGATCGCCGCCGGGTCCGGAACCGTCATTGCCGCCAACATGTGGGGCAAGGTCAAGACGGTGTTGCAGATGCTCACCGTGCTGTTCTACTACTTCGTGCCCTTCTTCATGGGCGCCACCGACATCATGGCCTTCGGCCTCATCACTCAGGTGCTGTGCTGGCTGGTGGCCCTGGTCACGGTGATTTCCGGCTGCATCTACCTGTGGCAGAACCGCCGCTGTTTCATGCAGGCAAAATAAGCGGCCCCGGCCCTTGCGCCGCCGCGGCGGCCGGGCTATAATGAAACAGCAGGTAAGATCCTGAAACATTCCCGGAAAGGAAGCTCCGTTATGCAGATCTTTAATACCCTGACCCGCCAGAAGGAAGAATTCATCCCCCAGACCCCCGGAGAATACCGCATCTATGTCTGCGGCCCCACGGTCTACAACTATATCCATGTGGGCAACGCCCGCCCCATGATCGTCTTCGACACCCTGCGCCGCTACCTGGAATACCGGGGCAACAAGGTGTACTATGTCTCCAACATCACCGACATTGACGACAAGCTCATCGCCAAGGGCCAGCAGGAGGGCGTCTCCATGCAGGAGGTGGCCCGCAAGTTCGAGGCTGAGTACATCAAGGATTCCGAGGGCCTGAACGTCAAGGAACCCACCGTCCGTCCCCGCGCCACCGAGCACATCGGTGAGATTATCAAGATTGTCAAGGACCTGGTGGCCTCCGGCCATGCCTACCCCGCCCGCAACGGCGACGTGTATTTCCGGGTCAAGTCCGACCCCGGCTACGGCAAGCTGAGCCACCTGAACCTGGACGACCTGGAAAGCGGCAACCGCGCCCTGCGCAGCCAGATGGACGACGATCTGAAGGAAGACCCGGCGGATTTCGCCGTCTGGAAGGCCGCCAAGCCCGGCGAGCCCTACTGGGACAGCCCCTGGGGCCACGGCCGCCCCGGTTGGCACATCGAGTGCAGCGCCATGGCCCGCAAGCATCTGGGCAAGACCATCGACCTGCACTGCGGCGGCCAGGACCTGATCTTCCCCCACCATGAAAACGAGATCGCCCAGTCGGAGTGCGCCAACGGCTGCACCTTCAGCCGGTACTGGATGCACAACGGCTTCCTGAACATCAACAACCAGAAGATGTCCAAGAGCGCCAACAACTTCTTCACCGTGCGGGAGATTGCCGACAAGTACGGCTATGAGCCCATCCGCTACTTCATGCTCACCGCCGGCTACCGCATGCCCCTGAACTACACGGTGGAGCTCATCGAAAGCTGCAAGAACTCGCTGGAACGGCTGTACACCTGCCGGGACAACCTGGACTTTGCCATCGAGCACGCCCACGGCACCGACACCGCCCTGGTGGAGAAGGCCCAGGCCGCCAAGGAAAAGTTCATCACCGCCATGGACGATGACCTGAACACCCCCGATGCCCTGGCCGCCATCTTTGAGTTCGTCAAGGACATCAACACCCTGTCCGACGCTTCGGACAAGGCCAGCCTGCAGGCCGCCGCCGACATGTTCGACGAGCTGACCGGGGTGCTGGGCCTGGTGTACAACCGCAAGACCTCGGCCATCCCCCAGGAAGTCACCGACCTGGTGGCCGAGCGCGCCGCCGCCAAGAAAGCCAAGGACTGGGCCCGTGCCGATGCCATCCGCGCCCAGCTGACCGAGATGGGCTGGAGTGTGGCCGACACCGCCCAGGGCCCCCAGATCAGCAAGCTGTAATCAAACGTCTATCAGGAATGGGCCGTGCCTTGCAACCAAAGCGCCGCTCATTCCTGATTTGTTTATCCGGCCGGCATGCCGTCCTTCCGGCAGCCGAGAAAGAACAATACTTATGGACAAAACGCGTCTTGAAAACAAAACCGGGTGGAAGAGCTTTCTGCCGGTGCTGGCGGCCGCCTTTGCGGTGCGGCTGGTGCTGGCCGCCGTGACCCAAGGCTACACCTACGATATGTCCTGCTTCATCTCCTGGGGGGAAAAGCTGCTCAGCGAAGGCCCCGCCGCCTTTTACAGCGACGGCTATTTTGCCGACTATCCTCCCGGCTACCTGCCGGTTCTGGCGCTGGTGGCGGCGGTGCGGGGCGTGTTCGGCCTGGCGGGGGATTCCCCGGTCGGACGTGTCCTGCTGGTGTTGGTGCCAGCCTTGTGCGATTGCGGCATCGCGGCGCTGGTCTACCGCACCGCCCTGGAGGGGGTGGGGGACCGGGCCCAGGCCCGGCGCATGGGGGTGTTCACCGCTTTCTGCCCGGCGCTGCTCTTTGCCACCGGCGTGTGGAAGCAGGTGGACGCCGCCTTTGCCCTGCCGCTGCTGGCCTGCTTCTGGCTGCTGGAACGCCGCCGGTACCTGCCCGCGGCCTTTTTGTACGGCGTGGCCCTGGCCATCAAACCCCAGGCCCTGCTGGCCGGGCCGGTGCTGGCCCTCTGCTTTGTGCTGGGGGTGGCCGACGCCCTGGGACAGGGAAGTAAGGCGGTGGCCCGGGCGGTGGGACGCATCTTCGGCGGTGCGGCCCTGGCTCTGGCCCTGCCGCTGGCCGCCGGGCTGCCCTTCTACGGCCCGGTGCGGCTGATTCCCTCCCTGCTGGAAAAGTATATTTCCACCACCTCCGGGTACCTGTACGCCACCATCAACGCCTTCAACTGGTTCGGGGCGCTGGGGGGCAACTGGACCCCGCTGGATTCCCCGGTCTTCGGCCCCATCACCTGGGGCGGACTGGGGGTGTTCAACATTGCGGTGCTCACTTTGGCCGTGCTGGCCCTGGGGGTCATTGCCTGGCGCACCGACCGCCGCATCCCGCTGGAACACCGGCGCTTCTCTCCGCTGCTGCTGGCCGGGGTGTATATGACCGGGGTGTTCACCTTCGGCCACTGCATGCACGAGCGCTACCTGCTGCCCGGCCTGCTGCTGGTGGTGCTGGCGGCGGCCCGGTGGAATGACCTGCGGCTGTTCGGGGCCGCCTTCGGGCTCTCCATCACCGCCTTCCTGAACCTGGCTGCCGTCTACACCCAGGTGGGCACCGACGACGAATGGCTCACCTCGGCCACCAGCCGGCTGTTCACCCAGCTCATCGGCTTTGCCGAAACCGCCGCCTTTGTGCTGCTGGCCTGCACCGCCTGGACCCTGTGCCGCCACGGGCTGACTTCCCCCATGGGGCAGCGGATGAACCGGTCGGAAGGTCGGGTGCTGCATTTCCGCCAGGCGGCCCGGAGCTTTGCGGTGCCCCAAACCCAGCCCCGCTGGACCCGACGGGAAGTGGGGGCGCTGCTGGGGCTGACCCTGGCCACCGCGGTGCTCAGCTTCACCTATCTGGGCAGCCTCACCGCCCCCCAGAATCCTCTGGACGCCACCGACACCACCGCCACCCAGACGGTGACGGCGCAGCAGGACGCTGCCGAACTGTGGGTATATCCCGGCATCAGCACCGGCGGCACCCTGACCGTGAGCCTGGGGGACGGCACGGAACTTTACACCCAGGAACTGGGCTATTCCACCGTTTTCAGCTGGACCTCGGTGTCCATGCAGATTCCGGCGGGCACCACCCTGCAGATCACGGTGCACAACGCCCAGATCTTTGAGATGTCCTTGCGCGCCGCCGACGGCACCCCGGTGGCGGTGGAGGGCGGCGGGGCCCTGTTCGACGAGCAGGACGCCGTGCCCGAAACCATCAGCCAGTTGAACAGCATGTATTTTGATGAAATCTACCACGGGCGCACCGGGTACGAGATGCTCCACGCCCTGCCGGTGTACGAGACCACCCATCCGCCCCTGGGCAAGGATTTCATCATGGTGGGCATTGCCCTCTTCGGTATGACCGGCTTCGGCTGGCGGTTCTCCGGCACCCTGTTCGGGGTGCTGCTGGTGCCGCTGGCCTGGTGTTTCGGCCGCCGCCTCACCCGCCGGGTGTGGGCGGGGGCCCTGGCGGGAGCCCTGCTGGCGCTGGACTTCATGCGCTTTGCCCAGAGCCGCATTGCCACCATCGACATTTACGGTACCTTCTTCATCCTGCTGGGCGCCTACTTCATGGTGTGGTACTGCCAGAGCGTGCTGGAAAAGGGGGTCCTGAAATCCCTGCTTCCCATGGCCCTGGGCGGGCTGGCTTTCGGGCTGGGCTGCGCCTCCAAGTGGACCGGCATCTATGCCGGGGCGGGGCTGGCCATCCTCTACCTGGGGGTGCTCTACGCCCGGTGGAAACAGCAAAAACCCGGTTTCTGGCGGGAATTCCGCACCGCCGCTTTGGGCGGGGTCATGTTCTATGTGCTGCTGCCCTTTGTGATCTACCTGGCCTCCTATCTGCCCTACCTCTGGCGGGACCCCTCCTTCGGCCTGCAGGACTGGTGGGACTGCCAGCAGTATATGTTCTGGTATCACTCCACCCTGGAAGCCACCCATCCCTTTGAAAGCCGCTGGTATACCTGGCTGCTGGACCTGCGCCCGGTGTGGTATTACCAGAACACCTATCTGCCGGCGGGCCTCAAGGCCAGCATTGCCGGCATGGGCGGCCCGGTGATCTGGCTGGTGGGTCTGGCCGCCATGCTGCTGCTGTACTGGCGGCAGTGCAGCGGCCGGGGCACCCGCACCGGTATGGGGGTGCTGATCCTCTACGCCACCCAGCTGGTCCCCTGGATGCTGGTGGCCCGGTGCACCTTCCTGTACCACTACTTCCCCAGCTCCATCTTCTGCCTGGCGGCCATTGTGCTGGTGCTGGGCGGCGCCCGGGACCAGAAACTGGCCAAGCGCATCGGTGTGGGGCTGGTGGCGGCCTCCCTGGTGCTGTTTGTGTGGTATTACCCCGTATTGTCCGGCCTGCCGGTGCCGGAATTCTGGGCCCGCAGCCTGGAAATTCTTCCCAGCTACGGATTTTATTAAGTCAGATACGGCGGCTCCTGCCTTCGGGCGGGGGCCGCTTTGTCGTTTCTGCACAGCATTCCCGATTGTAAACACTGGGCCGCCGTTGTTGGCGGCGGCAGGAAAGCTATGGTATAATATTCCCAAAATGCCGTGAGAGACAAGGGGGACAGAACCGCATGCCGGATATTCTGGTGGTGGATGACGAACAGGAAATTGCCGATCTGGTGGGGGTGTACCTGCGCAACGAAGCCTTCACGGTGCGCACCGCCGCCACCGCCGCCCAGGCGCTGGAGGCCATCCGGCAATCCCCGCCCGACCTGGCGCTGCTGGACGTGATGCTGCCGGATATGGACGGCTTTGCGTTGTGCCAGCAGATCCGGCGGGACTATCTCTTTCCCATCATCATGCTCACCGCCCGGGTGCAGGATATGGACAAGATCACCGGTCTGACCCTGGGCGCGGACGATTATATCACCAAGCCCTTCAATCCCCTGGAGCTGGTGGCCCGGGTCAAGGGCCAGCTGCGGCGCTACATCCGCTACAATCCCGCCGGCACCGCCGCCCCGGCCACCGCCGAACCGGAGGAATACGACCTGCACGGGCTGACCATCGCCAAAAATTCCCACAAATGTACCCTGTACGGCAAGGAGGTGGCCCTGACGCCCCTGGAGTTCTCCATCCTGTGGTATCTGTGCAGCCACCACGGCAAGGTGGTCTCCAGCGAGGAACTGTTCGAGGCCGTCTGGGGCGAAAAATACCTGGACAGCAACAACACCGTGATGTCCCACATCGCCCGCCTGCGGGAAAAACTGGGCGAAGCGCCGCGGCATCCCAAATTCATCAAGACCGTGTGGGGGGTGGGGTACACCGTTGAATAACCTGTTCCGAAACTGGCGCGATTTCCGCCGCCGGCAGCGGCTGCCTTACTACGGCCGCAGCCCCATGGGCATGCTGGCCCTCTACCTGCTGGCCATGCTGGGGGTGGTGCTGGGCACGGCCCTTCTCTTTTTTGTGGGATATGCGCTATACCGCGCCATTCAGGACCTGTACTGGTCCAGTCTGGTATCCGCCACTATGTTTCCTTTCCAGATGCTGCTGTGGGGAATCTACAACGTGGCGCGGTTTGTGCGGGACACCGCCTTCTTCCTGGTCTGGATGCTGCTGGCCCTGGGCTGGATGGCGGTGACCTATCTCTTTCTGCGGTGGGGACAGCGGGACCTGAGCAAGGTCATTGCCATGGCCGACCGCCTGACCGACCCCGCCAAGGGAGAGATCGAACTTCCCCCCGCCCTGGCGGAAGCGGAAGTGCGGCTGAAACTGGCCCGGCAGAAAGCCCTGACCGATGCCGCCGCCGCCCGGGAAGCGGAGCAGCGGAAAAACGACCTGATCATGTACCTGGCCCATGACCTGAAAACCCCGCTGACCAGCGTCATCGGCTATCTGACCCTGCTGCAGGACGAACCCCAGATCAGCCCCGAACTGCGGGCCCGGTACACCGGCATCGCTCTGCACAAGGCCCAGCGGCTGGAAGACCTGATCAACGAATTTTTCGAGATCACCCGGTTCAACCTCTCCCACCTGGAACTGGACACCCAGCCCGTGGACCTGAAACGGTTGCTGGAACAGGTGGCCAGCGAGTTTGAACCGGTGTTCCGGGAAAAGGAGCTGACCTGCACCCTGGACCTGCCCGCCGAACTGCGGTGCGAGGGGGACCCGGACAAGCTGGCCCGGGTGTTCGACAACCTGCTGCGCAACGCCGAGCACTACAGCTTTCCCCACACCGAGGTGCGCATCCGGGCCCGGCAGGGGGAGGACGCCGTCACCCTGCAGTTCACCAATGCAGGGCGCACCATCCCGCCGGAAAAGCTGGACCGGCTGTTCGAGCAGTTCTTCCGGCTGGATTCCTCCCGCGGGACCTCCTCCGGCGGGGCTGGGCTGGGCCTGGCCATTGCCCGGCAGATCGTCCAGGCCCACGGGGGCGGCATCCAGGCCGAAAGCGCCGACAACACCATTACCTTTACGGTCACCCTGCCCGCCGCAAGAAAATCGTAAGATTTTTGCAGGAAAATCACAAACCCGCCGCAAGGCGGTCCGCAAATACCCCGCGCCCTGTTTTGCTACCATAAAGGAGCAAGGCAGGGCGCTTTGTCTTGGCAAAATTTCCGCGTCCTGCAAGGAGGAATCCCCATGCATGCACGCAAAATCCTGGTGTTTTTCGGCGGCTGCTCCACCGAATACGCCGTTTCCCTGCAATCGGCGGCGGCCGTGCTGGAAAATCTCGACCCCGCCCGCTGGGCCCCGGTGCCGGTGGGCATCACCCGGACAGGGGCCTGGTATTATTACACCGGTCCGCTGGCGGCCATCCCCGCCGATACCTGGCACCGGGACGCCGCCCACTGCGCCCGCTGCACCCTGGACGCCACCCGGGGTGCGGGGGCACTGTGGCTGGCCGACGGCCGCCGTATCTCCTTTGACGCGGCTTTTCCGGTGCTCCACGGCAAAAATGGGGAGGACGGCACCCTGCAGGGCCTGCTGGAACTGGCCGGGGTGCCCCTCATCGGCTGCGGCTGCCTGGCGGGGGCGCTGTGCATGGACAAGGACCGGGCCCACAAGCTGGCCGCCCTGGCCGGGGTGGCGGTGCCCCAAAGCGCGGTGTTTCACCGGGGCGCGGACCTGACCGAAATTCAGGCCGCCGCGGAATCCATCGGCTGGCCGGTCTTCGTCAAGCCGGTGCGGGCAGGGTCCTCCTTCGGCATCAGCCGGGTGGAAAACCCCGAGACCCTGGCCCCGGCGGTGGAGGAGGCCTTCCGCCACGACGACGAGCTGGTTCTGGAGGAGACTATCCCCGGCTTTGAGGTGGGCTGCGGGGTCATGGGTAACCCCGGCGGGCCGCTGACCGTGGGGGCGGTGGACGAGATCGAGCTGGCCCCCACCGACGTGCTCTTCGACTACACCGAAAAATACACCCTGCGCCATTCGGCCATCCACTGCCCCGCCCGCATCCCCGAAGAAACCGCCGCCCGCATCCGGGACGCCGCCAGAACGGTCTACCGGGCCCTGGGCTGCCGGGGCTTTGCCCGGGTGGACCTGTTCCTGACCCCGGCGGGGCGCATCGTCTTCAATGAGGTGAACACCATCCCGGGGCTGACCTCCCACAGCCGGTTCCCCGCCATGATGAAACAGGCGGGGTACACCTTCCCGGCCCTGCTGGACAAGCTGGTGGAACTGGGGGTGGAAGGATGAGGCCCGCCGAACTGCATCTGACCGCCGCCGGGGCCCGCAAAGGCAGCCTGATTCTCGTCAACCGGGACCATCCCTTGCAGGGGGAGCTGTTTCCCGACCTGGTGCCGCTGCAGGGCGGTTGGCCGGACCAGCACCTGGACCGCACCGCCGCCCGGATGCTGGACGCGGCCATCCGGGCGGTGCAGGGGACAGGACAGATCCTGCCGGTGTCCGGCTGGCGCAGCCAGGACGAACAGCAGGCCATCTGGAACAGCTCCCTCACCGACCATGGCCCCGACTTTACCGCCCGGTATGTGGCCCGGCCGGGGTGCAGCGAACACCAGACCGGCCTGGCGGTGGACCTGGCCCTGTGCGCCGAGCACATCGACTTTATCCGCCCCGAGTTCCCTTATGACGGGGTGTGCGGGACCTTCCGCAAGGTGGCGGCACGGTACGGCTTTATCCAGCGGTACACCGAGGAAAAGCAGGACAAAACCGGCATTGCTGCCGAACCCTGGCATTTCCGGTATGTGGGGGTTCCCCACGCCGCCATCCTCACCGAAGCGGGCCTTTGCCTGGAGGAGTACCCGGCTTTTCTGCGGCAGGCGCCCCGGGTGGTCCGGCTGGAAAACGGCCGCCGGGTGCAGGTGAGCTATCTGCCCTGGACCGGCACCGAAACCCGCCGCCCGGCCCCCGGCGCCTGCTGGCAGCTGTCCGGCACCAACGAGGGCGGCTTCATTCTGACGGTGTGGGAGGGGGAAGCATGACCAGACAAGGCTTTCCCGCTCTGGATCGGTTCCGCCTGGCGGCCGCCGTGCTGGTGGTGGCCATCCACACCGGTCCCCTGGGGGATTTCTCTCCCCTGGCGGACCTGTGGCTGACCCGGGTGCTGGCCCGGGTGGCGGTGCCCTACTTTGCCATGGTCAGCGGGTATTTTCTGGCCCGGAACCATTGGCAGGGGACCACCCGGTTGTGGCGGCACACCCTGGTGCTATACGCCGCGTCGGTTCTGCTGTACCTGCCCCTGAACCTTTACGCGGGCAACCCGGTGGGGGTGCGGGCTCTGGTGTTCAACGGCACCTTCTACCATCTGTGGTACCTGCCCGCCCTGCTGTTGGCTTTGCCCATCGCCCGCCTGCTGGCCCGCGGGGAACGCGGGGGGCTGGCTGCGGCGGGGGTACTCTACCTCATCGGCCTGGGCGGGGACAGCTACTACGGCCTGGTAGGACAGCTGCCGGGGCTGGGGGACTTCTATAAAGGTGTTTTCACCCTCTGGGACTACACCCGCAACGGTCTGTTCACCCTGCCGGTGTTTCTGCTGCTGGGGGCTGCTTTTGCCGCCCGGCCGGTGCCGGATGCCCGCTCCGGTGCCCGCCTGACCCTGCTGGGGCTGGGGGCCATGACGGTGGAAGCCTTTGTGCTGCATGGGACCCATATTCCCCGGCATGACAGTATGTACCTCTTTCTGCCCCTGACCATGTGGGGGCTGTTCGGCCTGCTGCTGGCCGTGAACGGCGGGCAGGACCGGGCAGTGCGCCGCACCGCCACCCTGGTGTACATCCTGCACCCCTGGTGCATTGTGGTGGTGCGGGTGGGGGCCCGATTTTTCGGCCTTTGGGACCTTCTGGTGGAAAATTCCCTCCTCCACTTCGTGGCGGTGGTACCCCTGAGCGTGGCCCTGGCCTTTGTGCTGCAATCTCTCACAAACCGCCGGTCCCTGCCCCCGGATGCCCGGGCCTGGCGGGAGATCGACCTGGATGCCCTGCGTCAGAATACCGCCCTGCTGCGGGAAACCCTGCCTGCCTCCTGTGCACTCATGGCGGTGGTCAAGGCGGACGCCTACGGCCACGGCGCCGTGCCGGTGGCCCGGACTCTGCGGCGGGAAGGAGTGCGGCTGTTCGCGGTGGCCTGCCTGGCCGAGGGCATTGCCCTGCGCAGAGCGGGCATCCGGGACAGGATCCTGATTCTGGGCTGGACCGACCCCGCCCAGGCGCCGTTGCTCCGCCGGTGGAAGCTCACCGCCACGGTGGCGGACGCGGAACACGGCCGGGCGCTCTCCGCCCAGGGAGTGTCGGTGCGGGTGCATCTGGCTGTGGATACGGGTATGCACCGGCTGGGCATCCCGGCGGAGGAGATCGGAACCCTGGCGTCGCTGTTCGCCCTGCCCAACCTGCGGGTGACGGGGGTGTACAGCCACCTGTGCACCGCCGACGGATCCGCGGAAAATGACCGGGCGTTTGCCCGGCGGCAGGCCGAAACCTTTGCCCACACCCTGGCCATGCTCCGGGGTCTGGGCCTGGACCCCGGCCTGACCCACCTGCAGGCCAGCTATGGCATCCTCAACCCTGCCTGCGTGGTGGGACTCGCCTTCGGGGCCGCCCGGCCGGGGCTGGTCTTGTACGGGGTGTACAGCGATACCGCCAAGGTGGAGCATCCTCTGCCCCTGCGGCCGGTGCTCAGCCTGCGGGCCCGGGTGGCGGCGGTGCACCGTGTTCCGGCGGGGGAGGGGGCAGGGTATGGCCTGGCCTTCACCGCCCGGCGGGACACCTGCCTGGCCGTGCTGGCCATCGGGTACGCCGACGGTCTGCCCCGGGATTATGCCGCCAAAGGGGGCGTGGTGCTGCTCCACGGTGCCCGCTGCCCGGTGGTGGGGCGGGTGTGTATGGACCAGATGCTGGTGGATGCCACCGACCTGCCCGCCGCACCGAAAGCGGGGGAGACCGCCACCCTCATCGGCACCGACGGCGCCGAAACCCTGCACGCGGAGGAGGTGGCCGAAACCTGCGGCACCATCACCAACGAACTGCTCTCCCGCCTGGGGCCCCGGCTGGGCCTGCAGGTGCTGCATCCATAAAAGAAAAGCGCCGGGCGCTTTCCCAAAACAGGGAAGCGCCCGGCGCATATTTGTATCATCAGGAATCGGAATCCAGCTTGAGCACGGCGGTGAAGGCCTCGCTGGGCAAGGTCACGCTGCCCAGCTGGCGCATCTTCTTTTTGCCGGCTTTCTGCTTTTCCAGCAGCTTCTTTTTGCGGGTGATGTCGCCGCCGTAGCACTTGGCCAGCACGTCCTTGCGCATGGCCTTGACCGTTTCGCGGGCGATGATCTTGCCGCCCACCGCCGCCTGGATGGGAATTTCGAACAGCGCGCGGGGGATGTTCTCCTTCAGCTTTTCGCAGATACGGCGGCCCTTGGCGTAGGCGTTGTCGCTGAACACGATCATGGACAGCGCGTCCACCGGTTCGCCGTTGAGCAAAAAGTCCAGCTTAACCAGGTTGGACTGGTGCCAGTCCTCCCACTCGTAGTCGTAACTGGCATAGCCGCGGCTGCGGCTCTTGATGGCGTCAAAGAAGTCATAGACGATCTCGCCCAACGGCAGCTGGTAGTGCAGGTCCACGCGGGTTTCGTCCATATATTTCATGTCCACCAGAACGCCCCGCTTCTGCTGGCACAGGTCCATCAGCGGGCCCACGTAGTCGTTGGGGGTGTAGATGTGGGCGTTGACGAAAGGCTCCTCCGCTTTCTCGATGCGGGTGGGGTCGGGGTAGGCGGAAGGATTGTCGATGATCTCCACCGTGCCGTCGGTCAGGGTCAGGCGGTACTGAACGCCGGGGGTGGTGGTGATCAGGTCCAGGTCAAACTCCCGCTCCAGACGCTCGGTGATGATCTCCATGTGCAAAAGACCCAGGAACCCGCATCGGAAGCCAAAGCCCAGAGCCGCACTGGTCTCGGGCTCAAAGCTCAGGCTGGCGTCGTTGAGCTGCAGCTTTTCCAACGCGTCCTTCAGGTCGGGGTAGTCGGCGCCGTCGGCGGGGTAGATGCCGCAGAACACCATGGGCGTCACCTTGCGGAAACCGGGCATGGGTTCGGCGGTGGGGTTGTTGGCCAGGGTGACGGTGTCGCCCACCCGGGTGTCCCGCACCGTCTTGATGCTGGCGGTCAGGTAACCCACCTCGCCGGCTTTCAGGCAGTCGCAGGGGGCCAGGGCGGTGGCGCCCATGTGGCCCACCTCCACCAGCTGGAACTGGGCGCCGGTGTGCATCAGCTTGATGGTGTCGCCGGGGCGCACGGTGCCCTCAAACACCCGGATATAGACGATGACGCCCTTGTAGCTGTCGTACACGCTGTCGAAGATCAGGGCTTTCAGGGGGGCGTTCTCATCCCCCTGGGGGGCGGGAATGTCCTGCACCACCCGTTCCAGCACGTCCTTGATGCCGATGCCCAGCTTGGCGGACACCCGAGGGGCATCCTCACAGGGCAGGCCGATGATGTCCTCCACCTCCTTGGCGGCGGTGTCGGGGTCGGCGCTGGGCAGGTCGATCTTGTTCAGGATGGGCACCACTTCCAGGTTGTGGTCGATGGCCATATAGCAGTTGGCCAGGGTCTGGGCTTCCACGCCCTGGCTGGCGTCCACCACCAGCACGGCGCCCTCGCAGGCCGCCAGGCTGCGGCTGACCTCGTAGGAAAAGTCCACGTGGCCCGGGGTGTCGATGAGGTTGAACATATAGGTCTTGCCGTCATCGGCCTTGTAATGCATGGTCACGGCCCGGGCCTTGATGGTGATGCCGCGCTCCCGTTCCAGCTCCATGTCGTCCAGGATCTGGTCTTCCATGGTGCGTTTGTCCACGCTGTCGGTCAGTTCCAGAATACGGTCGGACAAGGTGCTCTTGCCGTGGTCGATGTGTGCAATGATGCAGAAATTGCGGATGGAATCCTGTGCCATTAACCTTCCTCCAAGTTGTTCCAGATGCTGACCGGCTGCCCGCCTTGCATATACAGGCGGGGCACCCGGCGGGAAATGCCGCACACCACCTCATAGTTGATGGTGCCGGCCTTTTGTGCAATGGTGTCCACGGTATCGGCGCCGCCGGGGCCGAAGACGGTCACCTCGTCCCCCATGGCGGCCTCGGGAATGTCGGTCACATCAATGACCGTCTGGTCCATGCAGACCCGCCCCAGCACCGGGGCAGCCTTGCCGTGGACTGTCATCACCCCGCCCCCGGCGCTGCCGGACAACAGGCGAGGATACCCGTCGGCGTAGCCCACGCTGACGGTGGCCACCCGGCGGGGAGCCTCGGCGGTGTAGGTGCGGCCGTAGCACACCGACTGCCCGCCCTGCAACGTCTTGACCTGGGTGATGACGGTTTTCAGGGTCATCACCGGGCGCAGGGCATCAAACTGCACCTGGGGGCTGGGGTTCAGCCCGTACAGGATAATGCCTGCCCGGGTCATCCCGGCCCGCCATTCGGGGTGGCGCAGCTGGGCCGCGCTGTTGGCGCAGTGGGTGGTGCCGGTGTCGTGGCCGTGGGCCCGCAGGGCTTCCAGGGTGCGCACAAACAGGGCGTGCTGTTCCTCGGTGTAGCTTTCGTCGTCGGGCTCGGTGCTGTCCGCCACCGCAAAGTGCTGGAACACCCCGGTGATGTGCAGCCCGGGCAGAGCGTAGCAGCGCTCCATCTCTTCCAGAGCCTGTTCAAAGCCCGACCGCACCGCAAAGCCGATGCGTCCCATGCCGGTGTCCACCTTCAGGTGGCAATCCACCGTCACCCCGGCATCCACCGCCGCCTGGGACAAGGCAACGGCGTATTCATGGGAGAACAGCGCCTGGGTGATGTGGCTGTTTGCCAGGTCGGCGGCAAAGGCCGGGGAGGTGTAGCCCAGGATCATCACCGGGCGGGTGATGCCGTGGCGGCGCAGATGCCGGGCCTCGCCCAGGCAGCTCACCGCAAAACCCGCCACCCCGGCGGGTTCCAGGGCCCGGGCTACGGCCACGGCGCCGTGGCCGTAGGCGTCGGCCTTGACCACCGCGCACACCGGTCCGCCCACCTGACGGTGGATATATTCATAGTTGGCCCGCAGGGCGTCGAGGTCGATCTCGGCCCAGCAGTGCTTTTCAAAACGATCTGTGTTCAACCCTACCACCTCGATATCATCGGGATGCCTGTTTCTGGCCATATACCTTACTATTATATCACATACCGCCCCGTTTGAGAAGTGTGCGGACAGGCAGCTGCAAACCCGAAAATGCCATAAAAGAAAACAGGAGAAAACGAGAGTAAACAAGAGAAAACAAGAGCTACAAAGGAATAAATGAAAAAACGGATCAAAAACCGTTGACTTGCGTCCCCAGGTCTGTTATAATCACTCTTGCGCTAAAAAACGTCCGTCTGGACGTTCCCGATACTCCCTGCGGACCACAAAAGCCAAAGGGCGCGTGAATATACAGTATGGAGGATTCAGTATTATGAGTACTACGCTCGCTAAGCCCGCTGAGATGGCTGACCGCAAGTGGTATGTGATCGACGCTGCCGGCAAGCCCCTGGGCCGCGTTGCCGCCCAGGCCGCCGTTATTCTGCGCGGCAAGAACAAGCCCACCTTCACCCCCAACGTTGACTGCGGTGACCATGTCATCATCATCAACTGCGACGAGGCTGTCCTGACCGGCAAGAAGCTGGAAAAGAAGTTCCATCGCACCCATTCCGGCTGGATCGGCGGTCTGAAGGAAACCCAGTACAAGAACCTGATGGCCGAGGCCAGCGACAAGGCCATGACCTACGCTGTCAAGGGCATGGTGCCCTCCAACACCCTGGGCGCCAAGGCTATGACCCGCCTGCACTGCTACAAGACCGCAGAACACAACCACACCGCCCAGAAGCCTGAAGCGGTCGAATTCTAAGCAAGGAGGCAGCGAATATGTACGAGACTAAAGAATATTTCTACGGCACCGGCCGTCGTAAGCATTCCGTTGCCCGCGTCCGCGTGTACAACGGCACCGGCAAGTTCACCGTCAATGGCCGTGAGCTGGACAACTACTTCGGCCTGGACACCCTGAAGCTGCTGGCTCGCAGCCCCATGGTTCTGACCGGCACCGAAGGCCAGTTTGACGTTGTCGTCAACGTGGTCGGCGGCGGCTACTCCGGCCAGGCCGGCGCTATCCGCCATGGCCTGTCCCGCGCCCTACTGCAGTTCAACCCCGAGCTGCGCACCACCCTGAAGAAGGCTGGCTTCCTGACCCGCGATCCTCGTATGAAGGAACGTAAGAAGTACGGCCTCAAGGCCGCCCGTCGCGCTCCGCAGTTCAGCAAGCGCTGATTTCAGTTCAAAACAGCTCAAAAACCCCGAAACCATGCGGTTTTCGGGGTTTTTCCTTTTCAGATTGTTTGGCCTGTTTTGGCATGGTCTGACCTGTTTTGAACCAATTTTTATGGGTTAAATAAAGGACAACCACCCCTAAAATGAGGGCTAATGGGTTAAATTATAGGACAACTTTTTTGCCCCTGCACCCTCCCATGAGGTCATTTTTGCATTTTTGCCCCTCCGAATTTTTATGCAAAATCGGTTTGGCAGAGTTTGACCAAATCTGAACAAATGAATATGATTTTATTGCGAAAGCGCTCAGTGTTCCTGCTGGGCGCTTTTTGTATTTCCGGGGACTAATGTTCCGGGATCAGAAAAAGCCGTCACTCTTTTTTCAAGAAAGTAGTGGCGGCTTTTTCTATTTCCAGAACCAAACACGACAAACAGAAACGAGGTGAAATACGATGAACCCACAAATCATCGCCGTCGCCAACCAGAAGGGCGGCGTCGGCAAAACGACCACCTGCGCGAACTTGGGCATCGGGCTGGCCCAGGCCGGGAAGAAGGTGCTGCTGCTGGACGCCGATCCCCAGGCCAGCCTTACCATCAGCCTGGGCAACCCGCAGCCGGACAAGCTGCCCTTTACCCTGTCTGACGCGATGGGCCGTATCCTGATGGACGAGCCGCTGCGCCCCGGCGAGGGCATCCTGCACCACCCGGAGGGCGTGGACCTCATGCCCGCCGACATCCAGCTGTCCGGCATGGAGGTATCGCTGGTGAACGCCATGAGCCGAGAAACCGTCCTGCGGCAGTATCTGGACAGCGTGAAGGGACAGTATTCCCATATCCTGATTGACTGCCAGCCCTCCCTGGGGATGCTCACAGTCAACGCCCTGGCCGCCGCCAACAGGATCATAGTCCCCGTTCAGGCGGAGTATCTGCCTGCCAAGGGCCTGGAACAGCTGCTGTCCACCATCAGCAAGGTCAAGCGGCAGCTGAACCCTAAACTCCAGATCGACGGCATCCTGCTGACGATGGTGGACAGCCGAACCAATTTTGCGAAAGAAATCGCCGCCCTGCTGCGGGAGACCTACGGCAGCAAAATCAAGGTGTTCGGCACCGAGATTCCACATTCAGTCCGGGCCAAGGAGATCAGCGCCGAGGGCAAGAGCATCTTCGCCCATGACCCCGGCGGCAAGGTGGCCGAGGGCTACCGCAATCTGACAAAGGAGGTGTTGAAACTTGAAAAGCAGCGCGAAAAAAGTAGAGCTGGCCTCGGTAGATGACTTGTTCTCCACAGAGGAAAGCCGGGCCGACGCCCAGCGGGAGAAGGTTCTGGAAATTCCCTTGTCGGAGCTGCACCCCTTCAAGGACCACCCCTTTAAGGTCAAGGACGATGAGGCCATGATGGAGACCGCCGACAGCATCCGGCAGTACGGCGTGCTGGTTCCTGCCATCGCCCGCCCGGACCCGAACGGCGGCTATGAGCTGGTCGCCGGACACCGGCGTCACCGGGCCAGCGAACTGGCTGGCAAGGATACCATGCCGGTCATTGTCCGTGACCTGGATGACGATCAGGCCACTATCATCATGGTTGACAGCAATTTGCAGCGGGAAAGCCTGCTCCCCAGCGAGCGAGCTTTTGCTTATAAGATGAAGCTGGAGGCCATCAAGCACCAGGGGGCCAGAACAGACCTGACTTCTGTTCAAGTTGAACAGAAGTTAAGCGCCCGTGACCGCGTGGCGAAAGATGCAGGTGAGCGCAGCGGCATACAGGTTATGCGCTACATCCGCCTTACCGAGTTAATTCCCGAACTGCTGGACATGGTGGATGAGAAGAAAATTGCCTTCAACCCGGCCTATGAGCTGTCTTTCCTCAAAAAAGAGGAACAGACGCAGCTTCTGGACGCGATGGACAGCGAACAGGCTACGCCGTCGCTCTCCCAGGCCCAGCGGCTGAAAAAGTACAGCCAGGAGGGCCACCTGACCCTCGACATGATGCGCGTCATCATGGGGGAAGAAAAGAAAAGCGACCTGGATAAGATCACCTTCACCAGCGACACCCTGCGCAAGTATTTTCCCAGGAGCTACACCCCCGCCCGGATGCAGGAGACCATTATCAAGCTGCTGGAAGCGTGGCAGCGCAAGCGCCAGAGAGACCAGGAGCGATGAAAGGAGCGCCTATGAGGGATATTTCAGCCCGTGAGCTGAAAGGACACAACATTCTTGCCGTGGAGCGGTTTCGGGACAATACCCGCTGGATGATCGAGTTTTCCGTCCTGCGCCCCGGTTCCTACGGCAGCCCCGGCGATGAGGTGCGGCTGTTTCTCACCGAGGACGGCTATCAGGCCGCCTTACTCAGCCAGCAGCGCCGGGAGCTCAAAATCAAAAAGTGCGCCCATGTGGTTGAGGGGCACGTCCTGTATGTAAAGAAAAAACGGAGGAAATGAGATGTTCAGAGAAAAAGAAATCTGTAATGCCATTCGGACAGCGTATCTGCACCTGTTTCCTGATAAAAAGGAACGGAAACGGGCGCTTTCCAGATTGGACCTGGAGCTTGTGGCGCAGGGTGTGCGCTATCGTGGGGAAAGCGTCCTTGCCTACCAGACTTCTGGCAGCCATGCGTGCGCCCTGGACTATTACGGGCCGGAATTGTTTCCCCAGCGGGGGTGCTGTATTTACCAAAAAACGGTCCAAAGTCATTCCACCCAGGTGGATGCCGCCTGTATCCGGGAACTGTGGTTTCTGGAGGATGGACGGTTTGTGGAGGTGTCCGGCGTGACTACAAAATACCGTTCGGCATACGAGCGGTTTTCTACCTGCTACCGCACGGTACACCATATCGTCAAGGGCCGGGACTGGCAGGACTATCCGCCAGAGGAGATTGCCGATGCCTTTGAGGACATCAACGACCATCCTTTTGACGGGATGCCCGGAGTTTTCTATGAAGTTTGAGCCGCGTCATAACTGACAGCGGCTTTTTTCATGCCATAAATGCCGAGAGGAGTGATGAAATGGCCGTTTTTCGTATTGAACGGACCCGTGATTATACCGTTATGAGTAACCATCACCTGCGCGACAAGGCGTTGTCGCTGAAATCCAAGGGGCTTTTGTCCATGATGCTGTCCTTGCCGGAGGACTGGAACTACACCACCAGAGGACTTGCGAAAATCTGCAAGGAGGGCGTGGACGCCATCGGCGGGGCACTGCGGGAGCTGGAAAGCGCCGGGTACATCGTCCGCCACCAGCTGCGGGACCGTCAGGGCCGCATCAGCGACACCGAGTACGTCATCTATGAGCAGCCCCAGCCCAAAGCGCCGGATACGCCCCAGCCGGATACGGTTTCACCAGATACGGAAAACCCGTATCTGGCTGACCCGGATACGGAAAAGCCCGCTGAATTAAATATAGAGAAATCAAGGACCCAAAAATTAAATACTCAGGGATCAAGTACCGATTCCATTCCCTTCCGGGGCTTTGCGGCAGCGCAGCTGCCGGAACGGAAAGGACGGGATGCGATGTCGGTGAAAGAAATGCAGAGTTATCGGGATTTGGTGTTGGAGAACATCGAGTACGACCATCTGTGCCGGGAGTTTACCACCTACCGAGAGGATTTGGATGAGATCGTGGAGCTGATCGTGGAGACGGTCTGCGCCAAACGCAAGACCACCCGGATCGCCGGGGCGGACTTCCCCCATGAGGTGGTGCGGTCCCGGTTCTTGAAGTTGGACAGCTCCCACATCGAGTTCGTCATGGAGTGCCTGCACAACAACACCACCGAGGTCCGCAATATGAAGCAGTACCTGCTGACCGTGCTGTTCAACGCGCCTACCACCATGAACAACCACTACACGGCCCAGGTCAACCACGATATGCACGCAGGCGGCTGGTAATGGCCGCCTTTTCTGCTGCACCGCCCAAGGAGGCACGATATGAACCAGATGGAAATTTTCAAAAACCCGGAGTTTGGAAGCATCCGCACTTTTGAGCAGGACGGCAAGGTGCTGTTCTGCGGAACGGATGTAGCAACTGCTTTGGGATATGCCAATCCCCGTAAGGCCGTCCGCGACCACACCCGCTGTGGAACGAAATGTTCCATAGGGGTCCAGACCGGGAAAAAGGCGGATGGCACACCCGCCGTGCAGATGGTGGAAATGCTCTTTATCCCCGAAGGCGACGTTTACCGCCTCATTGTCCACAGCAAGCTGCCCTCGGCGGAGCGATTTGAACGCTGGGTGTTCGATGAAGTCTTGCCCACCATCCGCCAGCACGGGGCTTACCTCACCAGAGAAAAGCTGTGGGAGGTCGCCACCTCGCCGGAGGCGCTGCTGAAGCTCTGTTCCGACCTGCTGGCCGAGCGCGAGAAAAATGCGGCGCTGCGGGAGGACAACGCCCGGCTGCAAGGCAAGGCCGTCTACTATGACCTGTTCATCGACCTGCGACACAGTACCAACCTGCGCACCACCGCCAAGGAGCTGGACGTGCCGGAACGGCGGTTCGTCCGCTTTCTGCTGGAACGCCGGTACGTCTACCGCACTCCGTCGGGCTGTGTGCTGCCCTACGCCAAAGGCAGCAACGAGGGCCTGTTCTGTGTCAAGGATTTTTGCCGCAACGGCCACACCGGCTCCTACACGCTGGTGACGCCAAAGGGCAAGCTGCACTTTGCGGAACTTCGGTCCCTGATTTTGGTGACGGTATGACGGGCCGCCACCTGTTACGGCGGCTGGTGGTCCCGCCTTAGTACCCAAGACCGCTTTCTGCATAACCGACGAAGGGAGGCGAGAAAAATGCAGGAGGAAGTGGAAAACAGGACTTTGACGCTGGTAGTCAGCGGCACAAAGTTCACCGGGCGGCTGTTCAAGGCCGCCATATCCAAGTACATGGCCCACCGCAGGGAGAAGAAGCTGGAAAAGCAGCGCAGCCGGGATTCCCCCGTCACCCCCAAGGGCAAACAGACGGTGAAACAGCTCATCGGGCAGAACCAGGGCGTTTCCAACATTGAGATCAACGACCCGTCCATCCGGGACTTTGAGCGTATCGCCCGCAAGTACGGCGTGGACTATGCGGTGAAAAAGGACCGCAGCACTTCGCCGCCCAAGTACCTGATCTTCTTCAAGGGCCGGGACGCCGACGCGCTGACCGCTGCTTTTTCTGAATACACCCAGAAAAAGGTCAAGAAGGCGGAGCGCAGCGAGTGTCCGTCCGTGCTGGAGAAGCTGGCTCAGTTCAAAGAGCTGGTAAAAAGCGCCGTGGTGGACCGCGCCCACAGGAAGGAGCCGGAGCGATGAAGCAGCTGAATGTGAAAAAGCTGGTCCTTTTGAACCTGCCCTATATCCTGCTGGGCCTGTTTGCCACCAACCTGGGGGAAGCCTGGCGGCTGGCAACCGGAGCGGACGCTTCGGCCAAGATGCTCTCGTTTTTCTCCACCCTGCCGGTGGCGCTGGGGAGCTGGTGGCCCAGCCTGCACCCGCTGGACCTGGCCGTGGGGCTTTGCTGCGGTGCTGCGCTGCGGCTGGCGGTGTACCTGAAAGGCAAAAACGCCAAGAAGTACCGCCACAACATGGAGTACGGCTCGGCCAGATGGGGCACCCATGACGATATTGCCCCCTACATCGACCCGGTGTTCCAGAACAACGTCATTCTGACCCAGACCGAACGCCTCACCATGTCCAGCCGCCCCAAGAACCCCAAGTATGCCCGCAATAAAAACGTGCTGGTCATCGGCGGTTCCGGCAGCGGCAAGACCCGTTTCTGGCTCAAGCCCAACCTGATGCAGATGCACAGCTCCTACGTCGTTACCGACCCCAAGGGCACCATCCTGGTGGAGTGCGGCAAAATGCTCCAGCGGGGCGCACCCAAGCTGGGCAAGGACGGCAAGCCCATGAAGGACAAGCACGGAAAGGTCATTTACGAGCCGTACCAGATCAAGGTGCTGAACACCATCAATTTCAAAAAGTCGATGCACTATAACCCCTTCAGCTATATCCATAGCGAAAAGGACATCTTAAAGCTGGTAACAACGCTGATCGCCAACACCAAGGGCGAGGGCAAGGCCGGGGACGATTTCTGGGTCAAGGCGGAAACGCTGCTGTACTGTGCGCTCATCGGCTACATCCACTATGAGGCCCCGGTGGAGGAACAGAATTTCTCCACCCTCATCGAGTTCATCAACGCGATGGAGGTGCGGGAGGATGACGAGGAGTTCAAAAATCAGGTGGACCTGATGTTCGACGAGCTGGAAGCCAGAAGCCCCAACCACTTTGCGGTGCGGCAATACAAGAAATACAAGCTGGCGGCGGGCAAAACCGCCAAGTCGATTTTGATTTCCTGCGGGGCACGGCTTGCCGTGTTCGATATTGCCGAGCTGCGGGAGATCACCTCTTACGATGAGCTGGAGCTGGATACCCTGGGAGACCGGCGGACGGCCCTGTTCCTCATTATGAGTGATACCGACGATAGCTTTAACTTCCTGATCTCCATGTGCTACACCCAGCTGTTCAACCTATTGTGCGAGAAAGCCGACGATGTGTACGGCGGGCGGCTGCCGGTCCATGTGCGGTGCCTCATCGACGAGTGCGCCAACATCGGCCAGATCCCCAAGCTGGAAAAGCTGGTGGCTACCATCCGCAGCCGGGAGATTTCCGCCTGCCTGGTCTTGCAGGCACAGAGCCAACTCAAGGCCATCTACAAGGACAACGCCGACACCATCATCGGCAATATGGACAGTTCCATCTTCCTGGGCGGCAAGGAGCCGACCACATTGAAGGAGCTGGCCGCCGTGCTGGGCAAGGAGACCATCGACACCTACAACACCGGCGAGAGCCGAGGGCGGGAAACTTCCCACTCGCTCAACTACCAGAAGCTCGGCAAAGAGCTGATGAGCCAGGATGAGCTGGCCGTCATGGACGGTGGCAAGTGCATCCTCCAGCTGCGCGGGGTGCGGCCGTTTCTGTCGGACAAGTACGACATCACCCAGCACCCCAACTACAAGTACACCGCCGACGCCGACCCGAAAAATGCGTTCAGCATTGAAGATTTCCTGCGGGCCAGGTTGAAGCTGAAACCCAACCAGGTCTGCGACGTGTATGAGATCGACGCCGCAGCCGACGATTGATGCTCCGCTATGAAAGGAGGGGTCCTATCTACCCGCCACAACCGCCCCGGACGGGGCCATTGGCGTACAAAGCGGACGATCTCTATCAAAAAATGAAAAAGGAGGAAGGCCGGAATCAAGCCCCCGGAAAGCGGGCGGCGATCATCCGGCTTTTGTATGCCTATGAACCATGACTAAATCAAACTTTTCAAACTGATTCCGGCCAACTTTATTTATGGAATTTTTCAATCAGGCAATCACCGTTCTCCAGACCCTCGTTATCGCCCTCGGTGCCGGTCTCGGCGTATGGGGCGTCATCAACCTGCTGGAAGGTTACGGCAACGACAACCCCGGCGCGAAGTCGCAGGGCATGAAACAGCTGATGGCCGGCGCGGGCGTCGCCATCGTGGGCATGGTCCTTGTACCGCTGCTGTCCGGCCTGTTCACCGTCTGATCGTACCCCGCTGAAATCCTCGCCCCCTCCCGCGCACAGCGGGAGGGGCTGAAAGGAGGTTTGACACCGTATGGATTTCTTATTGGATGCCCTTACCAACTGGCTGAAAGAGATGCTGGTGGGCGGCATCATGGGAAACTTATCGGGGATGTTCGACAGCGTAAATCAGCAGGTCGCGGATATATCCGTACAGGTGGGCCAGACCCCGCAGGGGTGGAACGGCAGCATTTTCAGTATGATCCAGAACCTCTCCAACTCCATCATGGTGCCGATTGCTGGCGTGATCCTGGCTATCGTGATGACGCTGGAGCTGATCCAGATGATTACCGACCGCAACAACCTGCATGACGTGGACACCTGGATGATCTTCAAATGGGTGTTCAAATCCGCCGCCGCGATTTTGCTCGTCACCAACACCTGGAACCTCGTCATGGCCGTGTTCGACATGGCCCAAAGCGTGGTGGCCCAGGCGTCCGGCATCATCGGTTCGGACGCTTCCATCGACATCTCCGCTGTTATGACCGATATGGAGTCCCGGCTGATGGATATGGACCTGGGGCCGTTGTTCGGCCTGTGGTTCCAGTCGCTCTTTATCGGCATTACCATGTGGGCGCTGTATATCTGCATTTTCATCGTCATTTATGGCCGTATGATCGAAATTTACCTTGTCACGTCGGTGGCCCCCATCCCGATGGCGACCATGATGGGCAAGGAATGGGGCGGCATGGGCCAGAACTACCTGCGCAGCCTGCTGGCTCTGGGCTTCCAGGCATTTTTGATTATCGTCTGTGTAGCGATCTACGCCGTACTGGTGCAGAACATCGCCACCGAGGAGGACATCATCATGGCGATCTGGAGCTGTGTGGGCTATACCGTGCTGCTGTGTTTTACGCTGTTCAAGACCGGCAGCCTGTCCAAAGCCGTATTCAACGCACATTGACCCGGAAGGAGGGAATTTACCAATGGCTTATGTACCCGTACCCAAAGACCTGACGAAAGTCAAAACCAAGGTCGCGTTCAACTTAACCAAGAGACAGCTTGTCTGCTTCGGCTGCGGGGCGCTCATCGGCGTGCCGCTTTTCTTTTTGCTCCGGGGTCCTGCTGGCAACAGCGTGGCGGCCATGTGCATGATGCTCGTCATGCTGCCCTTCTTCATGCTGGCGATGTATGAAAAACACGGCCAGCCCCTGGAAAAGATCATCGGCAACATCCTCAAGGTGGCC
The DNA here is from genome assembly GCF_016900095.1 of Gemmiger formicilis. Taxonomy (GTDB): domain Bacteria; phylum Bacillota; class Clostridia; order Oscillospirales; family Ruminococcaceae; genus Gemmiger; species Gemmiger formicilis_A. The sequence continues at coordinate 47,073 of NZ_JACJJP010000015.1, read as the reverse complement.
GTCATCCGGCCCAAGCAGCGCCCCTACCGCACCAACAACTTCTATGCCGTGTTGGAGCGGCAGGCAAATCTCGACAAGGAGGTGTATGACATTGTTCGCGGCAAAGACAAAGCGGCAGGCTGAACCGGCAGAGCCGCAGACCAAACCCCGGCGTAAGCTGACCCGCGCCGAACGCAAACAGATCGAGGCAGCGATTGCCCGCGCCAACCGCACGGGCAAAAAGGAACAGTCCGCCCAGGACAGCATCCCCTATGAGCGGATGTGGCCGGACGGCATCTGCAAGGTGGCGGATGGCCGCTACACCAAGACCATCCAGTTCCAGGACATCAACTACCAGCTCAGCCAGAACGAGGACAAGACCGCCATCTTTGAAGGCTGGTGCGATTTCCTCAACTATTTTGACAGCTCCATCCGTTTCCAGCTGTCCTTTTTGAACCTGGCAGCGTCCCAGGAGACCTTCGCCAACAGCATCACCATCCCGGCTCAGGGAGATGACTTTGACCCCATCCGGGTGGAGTACACGCAGATGCTGCAAAACCAGCTGGCGCGGGGCAACAACGGCCTCATCAAGACCAAGTACCTGACCTTTTCCATCGAGGCCGACAGCATCCGCTCCGCCAAGCCCCGTCTGGAGCGTATCGAGACCGATGTGCTGAACAACTTCAAGCGGCTGGGCGTGGCCGCCGAGGTCCTGGACGGCAAAGCTCGGCTGGCCCAGCTCCACGCCATCTTCCACATGGACGAGCAGGCACCGTTCCAGTTCGAGTGGGACTGGCTGGCTCCCAGCGGCCTTTCCACCAAAGACTTTATCGCTCCGTCCGGCTTCGAGTTCCGCACCGGCAAGCAGTTCCGCATGGGAAAGAAGTACGGGGCCGTCAGCTTCGTGCAGATTCTGGCCCCGGAGCTGAATGACCGTATGCTGGCGGATTTTCTCGATATGGAAAGTTCCCTCATCGTCAACCTGCACATCCAGTCGGTGGACCAGGTGAAGGCCATCAAGACGGTGAAGCGCAAGATCACCGACCTGGACCGCAGCAAGATCGAGGAACAGAAAAAGGCCGTCCGCGCCGGGTATGACATGGACATCATCCCGTCCGACCTTGCTACCTACGGGGCCGAGGCCAAGAAGCTGTTGCAGGACCTGCAAAGCCGCAACGAGCGGATGTTCCTGGTGACGTTTTTGGTGCTGAACACCGCGGACAATCCCCGCCAGCTGGGCAACAACATCTTCCAGGCGAGCTCCATCGCGCAGAAGTACAACTGCCAGCTGACCCGGCTGGACTTCCAGCAGGAAGAAGGCTTGATGTCCTCTCTGCCGCTGGGGCTGAACCAGGTGGAGATCCAGCGCGGGCTGACTACCAGCTCTACCGCCATCTTCGTGCCATTCACCACCCAGGAGCTTTTTCAGAATGGCAAAGAGGCGCTGTACTACGGCATCAACGCCCTGTCCAATAACCTCATCATGGTGGACCGCAAGCTGCTGAAAAACCCCAACGGCCTGATTTTAGGCACGCCGGGCAGCGGCAAATCGTTCAGCGCCAAGCGTGAGATCGCTAACTGCTTCCTGCTCACCAGCGATGATGTCATCATCTGTGACCCGGAGGCCGAGTACGCGCCGCTGGTGGAGCGCCTGCACGGGCAGGTCATCAAAATCTCGCCCACCTCCACCAACTATATCAACCCGATGGACCTGAACCTGGACTATTCGGACGATGAAAGCCCGCTGTCGCTGAAATCCGACTTCATCTTGTCGCTGTGCGAGCTGATCGTGGGCGGCAAGGACGGATTGCAGCCGGTACAGAAAACCATTATTGACCGCTGTGTGCGGCTGGTGTATCAGGACTACCTCAACGATCCGCGCCCGGAGAATATGCCCATTCTGGAGGATCTGTACGACCTGCTGCGGGCGCAGGACGAGAAAGAGGCGCAGTACATCGCCACGGCGCTGGAAATCTACGTCACCGGCTCCCTCAACGTGTTCAACCACCGCAGCAACGTGGACATCAACAACCGCATTGTCTGCTACGACATCAAGGAGCTGGGCAAGCAGCTGAAAAAGATCGGTATGCTGGTGGTGCAGGACCAGGTGTGGAACCGCGTCACCATCAACCGGGCGGCCCGCAAGTCCACCCGCTACTACATCGACGAGATGCACCTGCTCTTGAAAGAGGAACAGACCGCCGCCTATACGGTGGAGATTTGGAAGCGGTTCCGTAAGTGGGGCGGCATTCCCACGGGCATCACGCAGAATGTCAAAGACCTTTTGAGCAGCCGCGAGGTGGAAAACATCTTTGAAAACTCCGACTTCGTGTATATGCTCAACCAGGCGGGCGGTGACCGGCAGATTTTGGCCCGGCAGCTGGGCATTTCCCCGCACCAGCTGTCCTATGTGACCCACTCCGGCGAGGGCGAGGGGCTGCTGTTCTACGGCTCCACCATCCTGCCCTTTGTGGACCACTTCCCCAAGAATACCGAACTGTATCGCATTATGACGACCAAACCCCAGGAAATGAAGGAGGCTGATGGACGATGAAACCCGAAATTCTGCATAACGACCACATGATGTTTCTGGACCGGGCGCTGGAAACCCAGCGCACCGCGCTCCTGACGGCGATGGCGGATGCCGTTTCCGAGTGCCGCACGGCGGCGGACCAGGCCGCTGAACTGACCGAGACCGGCGAGACCGGCCTGCTGCGGCTGGTGGAGATTCTGTGCGCCGCCAAGGTCCAGCGCGGGCAGGCCGGTGAGACTGTGCTGGAGGGCACCGAGGTCCAGATTTTGGCCGACGTGGTGGCCCAGCTCTACGCCTGCCTGACCGAGTGCCGCTTTGTGGGTCCGCTGGGGCTGGCGGCCTATGCGGAGCTTTCCAGCATGGCGGCCTCCCTCATGCTGGGGGAATGGTTTGATTAAGGAACCGCGCCTGCGCTTCACGGAGGAAGAACGGGCAGACCCGGCGCTGGAAAAGCCCATCCGCAAGGCGGAAAAGGCCGCCGCCAAAGCGGACAAGGCGCAGGCAAAAATCCCGAAAAAGCAGGTCAAGCGGGCCGAGGTGGACCCAAAGACCGGCAAGGTCACGACCAAGCTGGTGCTGGAGGATAAGCCCCGGCCGCCCTCCAAACTGTCCCATACGGTGCGGGACGCGCCGGGCAACGCGGTGGCGGGTAAGCTCCATCAGGAGATCCGCAAGACCGAGGACGATAACGTGGGCGTGGAAAGCGCCCACAAGTCCGAGGAAGCCGTGGAGACCGGCGTGCATCTGGTCCGGGAGGGCTACCGCAGCCACAAGCTGAAACCCTACCGCAAGGCCGCCCAGGCCGAGCGGAAGTTGGAAAAGACCAACATCGAGGCGCTGTTCCAGAAATCCGTCTATGAAAACCCTGCGGCGGCCAGCAACCCGCTGTCCCGCTGGCAGCAGAAACAGCAGATCAAGAAGCAGTACGCCGCCGCCAAACGGGCCGCACAGTCTGGCGGGACCGCCGCCGGTGCCGCCCAAAAGACCGGCAAGGCGGCCAAGACGGTCAAGGAAAAAGCCCAGCAAGCCGGGGCCTATGTGATGCGCCACAAAAAGGGCTTTGGCATCGCCCTGGGCCTATTTTTAATCGTCTGCTTGCTGCTCAACACCATGTCCTCCTGCTCTATGATGGCGCAGAGCATCGGTTCGGCGATCTCCGGCACCACCTATCCTTCGGATGACCCGGAGCTGGTGGCGGTGGAAGCCGACTACGCCGCCAAGGAGGCCGCGCTGCAAGCCGAGATCGACAACATCGAGAGCAGCCACCCCGGCTATGACGAATACCGCTATGACCTGGATATGATTGGCCACGACCCCCACGAGCTGGCGGCCTACCTGTCCGCTGTGCTGCAAGGCTACACGCGGGCAAGCGCCCAGGCGGAGCTGGAACGCATCTTTGCGGCCCAATACCAGCTGACGCTGACCGAGGAAGTGGAGGTGCGCTACCGCACCGAGACCCGGACGGACAGCGAGGGCAACGAGTATGACGTGGAAGTGCCCTACAACTACTACATCTTAAATGTGACCCTCACCAGCAAGCCCATCTCCTCCGTGGCGTCGGAACTGCTGACGCCGGACCAGCTGGAAATGTACCAGGTGTACCGGCAGACGCTGGGCAACAAGCCCCTGATCTTCGGCGGCGGGTCCGCCGACACCAGCGATTCTGAAAGTTTGGCCGGTGTGGAGTTTGTAAACGGCACCCGCCCCGGCAATCAGGCGGTGGTGGACATCGCCAAAAGCCAGGTGGGCAACGTGGGCGGCCAGCCCTATTGGAGCTGGTACGGCTTTAATTCCCGCGTGGAGTGGTGTGCTTGCTTCGTGTCCTGGTGTTACGGCCAGATGGGCCTTTCCGAGCCGCGCTTTGCCGCCTGCCAGTCCCAGGGCATCCCCTGGTTCCAGTCGCATGGACAATGGGGCGGGCGGGATTACGCCAACATCGCCCCCGGCGACGCTATCTTCTTCGATTGGGACCTGGATGGCAGCGCCGACCATGTGGGCATTGTTGTCGGCACCGATGGCAGCCGGGTTTACACCGTGGAAGGCAATTCCGGCGACGCCTGCAAGATCAAGAGTTATTCCCTTGATTATCAGTGTATCAAAGGCTATGGCTTGATGAACTGGTGACAAATTTTTATGAAGAATAGGAGTGATTTGACTATGGCTAAAAACAAAATTGAGCGCATCGACCAGGAGATCGCCAAGACCCGCGAGAAGATCGCGGAACAGCAGGAAAAGCTGAAAGACCTGGAAGCGCAGAAAACCGAGGCGGAGAACCTGGAGATCGTCCAGATGGTGCGTGCCCTGCGTATGACACCGGCCCAGCTGTCCGCCATGCTGTCTGGCGGCATGGTGTCCGGCCGGGCGGTGGGTCCCGCCGATTCTGAACAGGAGGAAATGACCCATGAAGAATAAAAAGATTTTGAGAACTTTTGCCGCCCTTTGCACCTGTCTGATGCTGATGGGCGGCTTCTCTGTGACCGCCTTTGCCCAGGGCGCTGACCCTGCGCCTACGGCCACACCGGCGGCGGATGCCACCAACGACAGCAACGTGGTGGTGGAGGAAACCGAGGACAGTCCCGCCCTGACTCCGGAGGGCAACGCCGCCCTGGTGGATGACTACGGCGGCAACAAGCAGCTCATCACCGTCACCACCAAGGCGGGCAACTACTTCTATATCCTCATTGACCGCGCCAACGAGGACAAGGAGACCGCCGTCCACTTTTTGAACCAGGTGGACGAGGCCGACCTAGAGGCGCTGATGGAGGACAGTGAGACGGCGGAGGAAACGCCCGCTGTCTGCAACTGTACGGAAAAGTGCGCCGCCGGTGCGGTGAACACGGCCTGCCCTGTCTGCGCTGTGAATATGGCGGAGTGTACGGGCCAGGAGCCGGAACCCACGCCCGCCCCGGAAACAGACCCGGAGCCGGAACAGGAACCGGCAGGGTTGAACCCGGCGATGCTGCTGGTGGTGCTGGCTGTGCTGGGCGGCATCGGTGCGCTGGTCTACTTCAAATTCATCAAGCAGAAGCCCAAGACCAAGGGCAGCGACAACCTGGATGATTACGACTACGGCGAGGACGATACCGAACAGGAGGATGCGGACCCCTGGGAGACCGAGGAATCCGACGAGCCGGAGGACGCCGGCGGGGGCGGCGATGAGGAAAGCGAGAACCCGGCCCAATGACCCGGTTCACCGACAGCCCCTATGAACCCATGATGACGCGCAGGCCGGAGGGCGGGAAGGCAGCTTCCCGTCCTCCCTCTTTATCTTCCGGCCACCCCTGCTATGGCTGCGGAACCTACCGCCCCGGCCAGCCCTGTGTGGGTTTCTGCCACAAAGAGCTGACTGCGTGGCTGCGCGAAAGGAGGAAGCAAAAATGAAATTGGTAATTGCCGAGAAGCCCTCGGTGGCAAAATCCCTGGCCGCTGTGCTGGGGGCCACTTCCCGCAAAGACGGCTACCTGGAGGGCGGCGGCTGGCTGGTGAGCTGGTGCCTGGGGCATCTGGCCGGGCTGGCGGACGCCGCCACCTACAACCCCGACTACGCCAAGTGGCGCTATGATGACCTGCCCATTTTGCCGGAGTCCTGGCGCTTCACCATCGCCAAGGACAAGCGGGATCAGTTCGACGTGCTACGGACCCTGCTGCGGCGGGAGGACGTGACCGAGGTGGTGAACGCCTGCGACGCCGGGCGTGAGGGCGAGCTGATTTTCCGCACCGTCTACTGCCTGGCGGGCTGCCAGAAGCCCATGAAACGGCTGTGGATCAGCAGCATGGAGGATTCCGCCATCCGGGAGGGCTTTGCACACCTGCGCCCCGGCGCGGACTATGACGGGCTGCACCAGGCGGCCCTCTGCCGGGCCAAGGCCGACTGGCTGGTGGGCATCAACGCCACCCGGCTGTTCTCGGTGCTGTACCACCGCACCCTCAATATCGGGCGGGTCATGTCCCCGACGCTGGCCCTCATCGTCCAGCGGGAGGCCGAGATCGACGCCTTCAAGCCGGTGCCGTTCTATACCGTGGCGCTGGACCTGCCCGGTTTTACCGCTGCCAGTGCCCGGATGGACAAGAAAGCCGATGCCGAACAGTTGAAAAGTGCCTGTCAGGGCGGCACGGCCACGGTGAAAAAGGTGGAGCGCAGGGACAAATCCGAGAAGCCGCCTGCCCTCTATGACCTCACCACCCTCCAGCGGGACGCCAACCGCCTGCTGGGGTTCACGGCGCAGCAGACGTTGGACTATCTGCAAAACCTCTATGAAAAGAAGCTCTGCACCTATCCCCGGACGGACAGCCGTTACCTGACCTCCGATATGGCCGAGGGCCTGCCGGTGCTGGTGAATCTGGTCGCCAACGCCATGCCGTTCCGCAAAGGCATCGCCATCTCCTGCGATGTAGCAACGGTCATCAACGACAAGAAAGTGACCGACCACCATGCGGTGATCCCCACCCGCAACCTCCGGGAAGCGGACCTGTCCGCTCTGCCGGTGGGTGAACGGGCCATTCTGGAGCTGGTGGCCCTGCGGCTGCTGTGTGCGGTGGCCCAGCCCTATACCTACGCCGAGACCGCTATCACAGTAGAGTGCGCGGGAGCAACGTTCACCGCCAAAGGACGCACGGTGAAGCAGCCCGGCTGGCGGGCGCTGGACGCTGCCTACCGGGCCAGCATGAAAAGTGCGCCGGAACAGGACGGCAATTCCGAAGATAAGGCGTTGCCTGAACTGTCCGAGGGCCAGGAGCTGCCGGTCGCCGGTGCCGCCGTCAAGGAGGGCAAGACTACCCCGCCCAAGCATTTCACCGAGGACACCTTGCTCTCCGCGATGGAAACTGCCGGGAAAGACGATATGCCGGAGGATGCCGAGCGCAAAGGGCTGGGGACGTCTGCCACCCGTGCCGGGATTTTGGAGAAGCTGGTGTCCACCGGCTTTCTGGAACGGAAAAAGAGTAAGAAAACCGTACAGCTCCTGCCGTCCCACGATGCCATTTCCCTGATTACCGTCCTGCCGGAGCAGCTGCAATCCCCGCTGCTGACCGCCGAGTGGGAGTACCGTCTGGGCGAGATCGAGCGCGGCGAGCTGGCCCCGGAGGACTTCATGGCCGAGATCACCGCCATGCTGAAGGAGCTGGTGGAAACCTATCAGGTCATCAAGGGCAGCGAGTACCTGTTCACCCCGCCCCGTGAGGTAGTGGGCAGATGCCCCCGCTGCGGCGGTGAAATTGCAGAAATGCAAAAAGGCTTCTTCTGCCAGGACAAATCTTGCAAATTTGCAATCTGGAAGAACAGTAAGTGGTGGGCCGCCAAGCGCAAGCAGCCCACCAAGGCCATCGTGGAGGCGCTGCTGAAAGATGGCCGCGCCCATGTGGCGGGGCTGTACTCCGAGAAAAGCGGCAAGACCTACGACGCCACCGTGGTGCTGGAGGACACCGGCCAGTACGTCAACTTCAAGCTGGACTTTGACCGGCAGAAAGGCGGCGGCAAATGAAACTGAGTTTGTATGAACAGGAAACGATTATCCTCTACAACCAGGCCGAGGCCACCGCCGAGGTCTATTCCCACGACCCGCGCCTGCTGGAAAAGCTGCGGCGGCTGGCCGAGAAGTACCCGGACCAGATCGTGAAAAAGGACCGCCAGACCTTCACGGTGCCCAAACGCTGCGTGTCGGTGCGGGAGCCGTACAGCGCCGAGCGCCGCAAGGCCGCCAGCGAGCGGGCCAAGGCTGCCGGGTATAAACCGCCCGTCCCGAAAGCGGGCGGCAAGTAAGCATGGGCGAAAATCTCTTTGAAGTCGTAAAACAGTCCGTCACCGTCCGGGAGGCGGCGGAACTGTACGGCATCGAGGTCAGCCGGAGCGGCATGGCCTGCTGCCCCTTCCACGATGACCGGCACCCCAGTCTGAAGCTGAACGAGGACTATTTCTACTGTTTTGGCTGCGGGGCCACCGGCGACGTGATTGACTTCACCGCCCGGCTGTATAACCTGTCCCCGAAAGAGGCCGCCGAAAAGCTGGTCCAGGATTTTGGCCTTTCCTATGACAGAAAAGCCCCCATCCGGCGAAACTATGTCCGGCAGAAATCCGAGGTGCAGCTGCGGAAAGAAAAACGCGAACACGCCTGGCGCGTGCTGGCGGACTACTACCACCTGCTCCGAAAATGGGAAACCGACTTTTCCCCCAGAACGCCGGACGAGGACCCGCACCCGCGCTTTTTGGAGTCTGTTCAGAAAAAAGAGTACATGGGCTATCTGCTGGATACCTTTCTTGACAGCAGCAACGAGGAACGGGACCAGTGGATTGCTGAACACACCGCTGAAATTTCGGCCATAGAAAGGAGAGTGAACCTCATGGCTGACAAACCCACCAACCGGGAACGGCTGCAACAGATCACGGCGGGCATCGAACAGGGCATTAAAGATCTGTTCGAGAGCGAAAAGTATATGCGCTACCTGTCCGTGATGTCACGGTTCCACCGCTACTCCGTCAACAACACCATGCTCATCTATATGCAGAAGCCGGACGCCACGCTGGTGGCCGGGTACAACAAGTGGAAAAATCAGTTTGAGCGCCATGTGAAGCGCGGTGAACACGGCATCACCATCATCGCGCCCACGCCATTCAAGAAAAAGATCGAGGAACAAAAGCTGGACCCGGACACCAAAGCCCCCATGCTGGACGCAGAGGGCAAGGTTATCATGGAGGAACGGGAAGTTGAGATTCCCATGTTCCGCCCGGTGAAGGTGTTCGATGTGAGCCAGACGGACGGCAAGCCCCTGCCGGAGCTGGCGTCCTCCCTGTCTGGGAGCGTCCAGAACTACGAGATTTTCATGGAGGCCCTGCGCCGGTCCGCGCCGGTGCCGCTCTCCGTGGAGCCGATGGCCGCCAACATGGACGGGTATTTCTCGCCGGACCAGCAGCGCATCGCCATCCGGGCAGGCATGAGCGAGGTGCAGACCGTTTCCGCTGCCGTCCATGAGATCGCCCACAGTAAACTGCACAACTACGCCAAGGCCCAGGAGGAAGCGGCCAGGGCCGGTGACAAGGAGCCGCCCAAGAAGAAAGACCGCAACACCGAGGAGGTGGAGGCCGAGAGCATTTCCTACGCGGTTTGCCAGTATTACGGTATCCAGACCGGCGAGAACAGCTTCGGCTACATCGCCAACTGGAGCCAGGGTAAGGAGCTGCCGGAGCTGCGGGCCAGTTTAGAGACCATCAACAAGGCGGCCGGGGAACTGATCGCGGACATTGACCGGCATTATAAGATTATCTGCAAGGAGCGCGGCATTGACCTGACTGCTGCCCCGGAACCGCAACGGGACCCTATCGAGCAGCTGGCAGCCGACATCGACCAGTTTTCTTTTGACTACGATACCTATGAATACCGGGATCAGGTGGATAATCGTGAGGATGCGCTGCGGGAACTGACCGCTGCGCTCCGCGGCGGGGATGTCAACAGTGTTCGGGACTGGCTCCAGGAATTTGCCGATGAAAATGAACGTGGAGAAGCGGCCACAAAAGCTGCCGAGCTGTTGGATCGTCTGGAGCAACTGGTGCCGGAACCTGACCCCAACCTTGTGAAAATGGCAGATGAAGCGATGGCGATGGGCGTAGATACTGCGTGGAACTCCGATAAGGAATTCCCGGTATCCTTCGATACTGAAAGCACCCAGCCCAGCGCCGAGTACCGCGAGGCCCTGCTGGTGCTGGACGATACCACCTATCTTCATGTTCAGCCCTGCGACACCGGCTGGGACTACACGCTCTACGACGCCGTCACCAGGAAGCAGCTGGACGGCGGCCAGCTGGATGCGCCGGAGCTGCCCCTGTCCACCGCCGCGCTGAAAATCTGCGAGATGCACGGGATGGGCGGCCAGACCGTTCAGTATACGCCCCTTGCCATGATTGAAACTTTGCAGGAGGCGGCCTACCAGCAGATGCAGGAGGCAACGGCCCAGGCCACCGTCCCGGAAAGTACCATGCTACCGGATGCCCCGGAGCAGCATCTGGATGAATACCCCATGCCGGACCCCACGCTGACCCAGGACGATTTGGAAAAGTGCGGCTATCTGGATGGGGACCTTCTGCCCCTTTCCAAAGAACGCGCCTATGAGCTGATGGAGCGCGACCTGACCGTTTACATCGTTCAGCAGGGCGAGAACCCGGCGATGGCCTTTGATACCACTGACCTGGACGCCCACGACGGGATCTTCGCCGTCACCCGCGAGGAATGGGAGGAAAGCCCGGCTTTTGAGGCCCAGGTCAAGGAGCGCATGGACCACCAGCAGGAACGGGAGCAGGCGTTCCTCGACCACAAGGGCGATTGCTTCGCCATCTATCAGGTGAAGCACACCGACGAGCTGCGGGACATCCGCTATGAGGGGCTGGAATGGATCAAGTCCATCGGGCAGACGGTGCAGCGGGACAATTATGATCTGGTCTACACCGCGCCGCTGGCCCCTGGCGACCTGAAAGGCAGCGTGCTGGACAATCTTGAATACCGCTTCAACAACGAACACCCCGCCGACTACCGCCACCCGTCCATGAGCGTCAGCGACATCGTTGCCATCAAGCGGGACGGCAAGGTATCCTGTCATTACTGCGACAGCTTTGGCTTTGCCGAGGTTCCCGGCTTCCTGCCGGACAACCCGTTGAAAAATACGGAGATGGCCGTGGAGGATGACTACGGCATGATCGACGGTATCATCAACAACGGCCCCAAGGAGCAGACGGTGGCCCAGCTGGAACAGCAGGCCCGCAGCGGCCAGCCCATTTCCCTAATGGACCTGGCTGCCGCCGCCCACCGGGAGGACCGGGACAAGAAGAAATCCGTCGTGGAGCAGCTGAAAAGCCAGCCCAAACCCGAACATAAAAAGACAGCGCCCAAAAAGAGCGCGGAAAGGGAGATTTGATATGAACGCTTTGACCTTTGAGGAAACCAACCTGCTGTGCATCTACAACCCCGGCATCCGCCAGGGGGCCATCGAGGCTCTGACCGAGATGCGCGGCCACTTGCAGGCGGATGAGGCCGAGCTGCTGGCTCTGACCGACAGCACCCTCGCCAAGCTGCGCGCTATGACCGACGCCGAGTTTGATGAGCTGGAACTGTACCCGGATTTTGACGAGTAACCCCCTGTTTTAACCAGCCGGGGCGGCCGTCGTGCCGCCCCATTTTCATATCCGAAGGAAGGGAGGATAGAACCCCATGCCAACCAAAGCAGAACAATATGCGAAGATGGCCGATCAGGTGGCGCGGCAGCTCACCGGCAGCTGGCAGGAGTGGGCGGGCTTTCTCACCACCGCCGCCCGGCTTTACAAATACCCGTTCCATGAGCAGCTGATGATCTACGCCCAGCGCCCGGACGCCACCGCCTGCGCCGAGTACGACCTGTGGAATGACCGCATGGGCCGGTATGTGCGGCGCGGGTCCAAGGGCATCGCCCTGGTGGACGATTCCGGGGACCGGCCCCGGCTGCGGTATGTGTTTGACATTTCCGACACCGGCACCCGTGAACACTCCCGCACCCCCTGGCTGTGGACGATGAACGAGGAACACACCATGCCGGTCATGGCGATGCTGGAGGGCAACTACGGTGTGGGCGGCGAAGAACTGCCCCAGCAGCTGGCCGATGTGGCCGCCGGTCTGGCAGAAGAATACTGGACGGATCACCGGCAGGACATTCTCTATATCGTTGACGGTTCCTTTTTGGAGGAGTACGATGAGTACAACATCGAAGTCCAGTTCAAATCCGCCGCCGCTGTCAGCATCACCTACGCCCTGATGTCCCGCTGCGGGCTGGAGCCGGAGCAGTATTTCAGCCATGAGGATTTCATGGCGATCTTCGACTTCAACACCCCCGCCACCGTGGGGGCGCTGGGCACGGCGGTCAGCCAGATAAACCAGCAGGTGCTGCGGCAGATCGGTGTCACCATTCAGAACTATGAGCGCGCCAAGAGCGCGGAAAGGAGTGCCACACATGGAGAACAACCTGACTTACACGAGGAACGGCGATTACCTGATCCCCGACCTGAAGCTGTCCGAACAGCCGGAGAAACCCCTGGGCAAGTACGGCAGGATGAGGAAAGCGTATCTGAAAGAACACCGGCCCATCCTGTACAATCAGCTGCTGATGACCGAGAAGCTGTACCCGCACCTTCGGGAGATCGACGAGACCGCGAACATCCGTCTGGAGCAGATGATGTCCCAGCTGGCGAAAGACGTGGGCGCGACGGAGGCGCTGAAAGCCGGCGACCCGATGGCCTGGGTGGGCCTGATGAACACCTGCAAGGCCCAGGCGGAGGAGATCCTGCTGGCGGAACTTATCAACAGCTGACCTTAAACCTGTTCCTCTCCGAAGCGGAACAAATCCATAAAATCGACGAAGCAGAGAGTGTGAAAACGCCCTCTGCTTTTTCTATGCCCGAACCGGCTGCGCAGGCGGAACCTGTGCGCCGGGCGCTGACCCAGGCGGAGATCGACGCCGCCATCCAGGAATGGAACGGCAATATCGAGAGCAAGCACGCGGTTGTCCGCCACATGAAGGACCACGCCCGTGAAAAGGACACCGCCGCCTGGCTGCGGCAGGAGTACGGCGATGACCTCCCGGCCCTGCCTGTGACGGTGGACGGCGCGGCGGGCGACGTACCCTGGCCCAAGGTGCAGCGCCGGATCGCCCAGCTTATCAAGGAAGATCGGTTCTACACTGAGGCGGAGCAGGACCGATTTGACAACATCGACCCCATCGCCATCCGGGAGGCCCTGGCCGAGCGCGGGATCGTGAACGGCCAGGTGGTGGACCCGGAAAAGCTGGACAATGACCCGTTCATCCAGCAGGTCATGCGGGATGTGGAGGCCGTCGCGGCAGAAGAACAGGCCGAGACGGCGGCAAAACCGCCTTTGCCGGACTTATCCGGCCAGCCCATCACCCGCGAGGGCGACACCCTCACCATCGGCAGCGGCGAACCCACCCGCGAGATCGACATCACGGTGTCGGATGAGGAATATGCCGCCATCCGGGGCACCATCCCGGAGCGCACCGCCTATGACCCGTCCGCCCCGGTCTACAACGTGGGCGATACCGTCTACCTGGATGACCGCGCCCACCAGATCACCGAACTGCGGGAAGATACGGTGCAGCTGCTGCCCACCGGCATGAGCTATCCCATCTACCGGGCCGAGAGCCGGGATCGGTTCGAGCAGCTTCTGCGGGCAGACAACCGCAACGACTTTTACACCGAGTTCCTGCCCGTCAACCCCGACACGGCGGATCAGGACCTGCGGGACGTGCTGACCCACGGCCTCATCGGTGCGCCGGACAAGGCGGAGCTTTCCGAACTGCTGCGCACCGGCAAGAGCAACCGGGAAGTCGCCCTGTGGCTGAGCCGGGCCTATCCCGACATCATCGAGACGATGGAGCTGGAGACCGGCGACACCGCCGACTACCGCACCATACCCGAAGGCATTGAGCTGGAAGTGCTGGACGCGGACGAGAAGCGGCTGGCCATGCTGTTCTTCCGCTGGGATGAGGTCGCGCCGCTGCTGCGCGGGTTGTATGCCCGCCAGCTGGACGGCTTTGTGCAGGAGCAGGATGAACCGTATATGGAAGCCCCTGCCGACGTGGAAGAACCTGCCGAAGCCGCCAAGCCCATTGAAGAAGCTGCCGAGGCACCGGCGTTCCACTCCGAGACGGTAGCCGTCTACCCCGGTGACAAAAACGGACTTCCCTATGACGTGGTGGTGGAACGGCTGCACGTTGACCGGCCGGAACCCACGCCGCCCGAACCAACGCCGGACACGGAGCCGGAGGAAAAGCCGGACCACCCGGTTTCTATCCCGGTCAACGGCGAGTGGCAGACTTTCCCCAACCAGAGGGCAGCCGAGCAGGCGGCCTATCAGGAATACCGGGACAATCTGCGCCGTAACGCCGAGAACTTCCACATCACCGATGACCATCTGGGCGAGGGCGGCCCCAAGGCCAAGTACCAGGCCAATGTGGCGGCGATCAAGCTGCTGAAATACCTGGAGGAAACCACCGGGCAGGCCACGCCGGCGCAGCAGGAAGTGCTGTCCCGCTATGTGGGCTGGGGCGGCGTGCCGGATGCCTTTGACCCGGACAAACCCGCGTGGGCCGCCGAGTATGCGGAGCTGAAGGAGCTGCTGACCCCGGAGGAATATGAGGCGGCGCGGGCCTCCACCCTCAACGCCCACTACACCAGCCCCACCGTCATCCGCGCCATTTACGACGCGGTAGAACAGATGGGCTTCCGTACCGGCAACATTCTGGAGCCGTCCTGCGGCGTGGGCAACTTCTTCGGGATGCTGCCGGAGAGCATGGCCGGCAGCCGTCTGTACGGCGTGGAACTGGATTCCATCAGCGGCCGGATTGCCAAGCAACTCTACCCCAAGGCCGACATCACGGTGGCAGGATTTGAAACCACCGACCGGCGAGACTTCTATGACCTCGCCATCGGCAACGTGCCCTTCGGCCAGTACCAGGTGAACGACAAAGCCTACAACAAGCTGGGCTTCAACATTCACAATTATTTCTTCGCCAAGGCGCTGGACCAGGTGCGGCCGGGCGGCGTAGTGGCCTTTGTGACCTCCCGTTATACAATGGACGCCAAGGATTCCACCGTGCGCCGGTATCTGGCCCAGCGGGCCGAGCTGCTGGGGGCCATCCGCCTGCCAAACAATGCGTTCAAGGCAAATGCCGGAACTGAGGTCGTTTCGGATATTCTCTTCCTGCAAAAGCGGGACCGTCCGGTGGACATTACCCCGGACTGGACGCAGACCGGCCGGACCGAAGATGGCTTCACTGTCAACCAGTATTTTCTCGACCACCCGGAGATGGTGCTGGGGCAGCCCACCGCCGAAAGCACCCAATATGGCAAGCAGGACTACACCGTGGTCCCCATCGAGGGGCCGGAGCTGGCCGATCAGCTGCACGACGCCATACAGCACATTCATGGCACCTACCAGGAGGCCGCGCTGCCGGAGCTGGGCGAAGGCGAGGACATCGACGATTCCCTTCCGGCTGACCCCAACGTGAAGAATTACTCCTACACGGTGGTGGACGGGGCGGTGTACTTCCGGGAAAACAGCCGCATGGTGCGCCCTGACCTGAACGCCACCGCCGAGGCCCGTGTCAAAGGGCTGGTGGGGCTGCGGGATTGTGTGCAACGGCTCATCGACCTGGAGATGGACGCCGCCGCGCCGGATGCCGACATCCGGGCGCAGATGGCCGAGTTGAACCGCCGCTATGACGATTTCTCCGCCAAGTACGGCCTTATCAACGACCGGGCGAACCGGCTGGCCTTTTCCGATGACAGCAGCTACTATCTGCTCTGTGCCCTGGAGGTGCTGGACGAGGATGGCCGGTTGGAGCGTAAGGCGGATATGTTCACCAAACGGACCATTAAGCCCCATGAGGCCGTCACCACCGTGGACACCGCCTCCGAGGCCCTGGCAGTCTCCATTTCTGAAAAAGCCTGCGTGGACATGGCCTACATGGAACAGCTCACCGGCAAAACCGGCGAGGAACTGGCCGCTGAACTGCGGGGCGTGATTTTCCGCCTGCCCGGCCCGGTGCCGGAGGGCGAACGGCCCCAATACGTCACGGCGGACGAGTACCTGTCCGGCAACGTGCGCCGGAAACTGCGCCAGGCCCAACGGGCTGCGGAGCAGGACCCGGCCTTTGCGGTCAACGTGGAGGCCCTGACCGCTGCCCAGCCCAAAGACCTGGACGCTTCCGAGATCGAGGTGCGGCTGGGGGCAACATGGATCGACAAGGAGTACATCCAGCAATTCATGTACGAGACCTTCGACACGCCTTTTTACCTCCAGCGCAGCATTGAAGTCCACTACACCCCCTTTACGGCGGAGTGGCAGATCTCCGGCAAAAATGTCGTGGGGCAAAACAACGTGGCCGCCTACTCGACCTACGGGACCGGCCGCGCCAACGCCTATAAAATCCTTGAAGATTCCCTCAATCTGCGGGACGTGCGTATCTACGACACCGTGGAGGACGCAGACGGCAAGGAGCGCCGGGTGCTGAACGCCAAGGAAACCACCCTGGCCGCCCAAAAGCAGCAGGCCATCCGAGAGGCGTTCAAGGACTGGATTTGGCGCGACCCGGAACGTCGGCAGGCGCTGGTACGCCAGTACAACGAGGAAATGAACGCCACCCGGCCCCGCGAGTATGATGGCAGCCATATCGTTTTCGGCGGTATGAACCCGGCCATCACCCTGCGGGAACATCAGAAAAATGCCATCGCCCATGTACTGTACGGCGGCAATACCTTGTTGGCCCATGAGGTGGGCGCGGGTAAGACCTTTGAAATGGTGGGGGCCGCGATGGAGGCCAAGCGCCTGGGCCTGTGCCAGAAATCCCTCTTTGTGGTGCCAAATCACCTGACCGAACAGTGGGCTTCGGAGTTCCTGCGTCTGTACCCGTCCGCGAACATCCTGGTAACGACCAAAAAGGACTTCGAGAAGCATAACCGCAAGAAATTCTGTGCCCGCATCGCCACAGGCGACTACGACGCCATCATCATGGGACACTCCCAGTTCGAGAAGATCCCCATCAGCAAGGAACGCCAGGAGCGGCTGCTGCATGAGCAGATTTGGGAAATCACCGAGGGCATCGCCGAGGTGGAGGCCAGCGGCGGGGAGCGGTTCACCGTCAAGCAGTTGGAACGCACGAAAAAGTCTTTGGAAGCAAGGCTGGAAAAGCTGCAAGCCGAGGGCCGCAAGGACGATGTGGTGACGTTTGAACAGCTGGGCGTAGACCGGCTGTTCGTGGACGAGGCGCACAATTACAAGAACCTCTTTCTCTACACAAAAATGCGCAACGTGGCGGGCCTCTCCACCACGGATGCGCAGAAATCTTCGGATATGTTCGCCAAGTGCCGCTACATGGACGAGATCACCGGCAGCCGGGGCGTCATCTTTGCCACCGGCACGCCTGTGTCCAACTCCATGACCGAGCTTTACACCATGCAGCGTTATCTCCAGTATGACCGCCTGCAAGAGCTGGGCATGACCCACTTTGACTGCTGGGCGTCCCGGTTTGGCGAGACCGTGACCGCGCTGGAGCTGGCCCCGGAGGGCACCGGCTACCGGGCAAGAACAAGATTCAGCAAATTTTTCAACTTGCCGGAGCTGATGAATCTCTTTAAGGAGATCGCGGACATCAAAACCGCCGACCAGCTGCACCTGCCCACGCCCCAGGTGGAGTACCACAACATCGTGGCCCAGCCCACCGAACAGCAGCAGGAAATGGTGAAGGCGCTTTCAGAACGCGCTTCCCTGGTACACAGCGGTACGGTGGACCCGTCCCAGGACAATATGCTCAAGATCACCAGCGACGGGCGCAAGCTGGGGCTGGACCAGCGGATCATCAACCAGCTGCTGCCGGATGAGCCGGGCACCAAGGTCAACCAGTGCGTGGACAATATCATGCAAATCTGGCGGGATGGCGAGGCCGACAAGCTGACCCAGCTGGTGTTCTGCGACATTTCCACGCCCCAGGCCCGGCCTGCCAAAAAGGTGGCGAAGGCGCTGGACAACCCGACCCTCCACGCTTTGGAGGACGCGGTGCCGCTGGACGAGCCGGAACCGGCTTTTACTGTGTACGAGGACATCCGGCAGAAGCTCATCGCTAAAGGCGTGCCCGCCGAGCAGATCGCCTTTATCCATGAGGCCAACACCGAGGTGCGCAAAAAGGAGCTGTTCTCCAAGGTCCGCACCGGCCAGGTGCGCGTCCTGCTGGGCAGCACGGCCAAAATGGGCGCGGGCACCAACGTGCAGGACCGCCTGGTGGCGCTGCATGACCTGGACTGTCCGTGGCGGCCCGGCGACCTGGCCCAGCGAAAGGGGCGCATCGAGCGCCAGGGCAACCAGAACGAGACCGTCCATGTGTACCGTTATGTCACCGAGGGGACTTTCGATGCCTACCTCTGGCAGACGGTGGAAAACAAACAGAAATTCATCAGCCAGATCATGACTTCTAAATCGCCAGTGCGAAGCTGCGACGATGTGGACGAAACGGCGCTTTCCTTTGCCGAGATCAAGGCGCTGTGCGCCGGAGACCCGCGCATCAAGGAGCGTATGGACCTGGATGTGGACGTGGCGCGGTTAAAGCTGATGAAGGCCGACCACCAGAGCAAGCAGTACCGCCTGGAGGACCAGCTGCTGAAAACCTTCCCGGAGGAGATCGAGAAAAACAAGGGCTTTATCGCCGGGCTGGAAGCGGATATGGCGACCCTGGCCGCTCATCCTCACCCGGAGGACGGCTTTGCCGGGATGGAAGTCCGTGGCGACACCCTCACCGACAAGGAGAACGCCGGGGCGGCGCTGCTGGACGCCTGCAAGGAGGTCAAAGGGACCGACCCGGTGCCGGTGGGCGGTTACCGGGGCTTCGCTATGTCGGTGTCGTTTGACGCTTTCCGGCAGGAGTATATGCTCCTGCTGAAAGGCCAGATGACCCACCGGGCGACGCTGGGCATAGACCCCCGTGGCAACCTCACCCGTATCGACAATGCGCTCAGTCAGATGCCCCAGCGGCTGGAGGCGGTGAAGAACCAGCTGGACAATCTCTACCAGCAGCAGGCCGCCGCCAAGGCGGAGGTGGGCAAGCCCTTCCCCTTTGAGGATGATTTGCGGGTAAAGTCCGCCCGGCTGACCGAGCTGGATGTACTGCTGAACATGGACGGCCGGAGCCGCCCTGCGCCGGAGGCGGTGCTTGCCAAGAGCAGCCGCCCCTCGGTGCTGGAGGGCCTGAAACGCCCGGTGCCGCGCAATCCCGAAAAGAAACCCAAACACCACGAACAGGAGGTGCGATAACATGAATACCGATAAAAACACGGCCCTCTATGAGAAGATGGCCGCCGAACAGGACAAGTTCCGGGACTGGCTGAAAAGCCAGCCCCCGGAGGAAATTCTAAAGCATACCTATGAGTACACGGTCCGGGAGGACATCCTGATGGCGATGGAGGAGCTGGACCTGCCCCAAAGCCGGGCCGCCGCGCTGCTGGCGTCGCCGTCCCCGCTGGCCGATGTCTACAAGGAGTTTTCTGACCGGGAGACTTCCTACATGGATGTGGTGCGGGACAGCATTGAGCAGCGGGCCGAGGCGGCGCTGGACGCCCTGCGGGAACTGCCGCTCTACCGGCACGACGCCGCCTATGCCCGCGAACAGGGCGACCTGGATTTGTACCGGGCGTCCCGCCGCGCCAACATCGCCTGCAAGGAGGCTATTGAGGTGTCCATTTCAGAACATTACCGGGACAACCGGCTGGACAAGGACGCGGTGCCCCAGGTGATCGAGCAGTTCGGCTACACCCGCACCCTCTATGTGCTGGCAAACACCGTGCAGCAGAAAGATTGGGATGAGCGGTTCAGCCCGGCCAACAAGGCGTGGGCCAAAACGGTGGACATCCCGCCCAACCCGGACGGCTTTGGCGGTGAGCGCAACCTGGACTTCGTGGTGGACGGCCACCCCGGCCTGGTCGATCTGTTTTTGAGCCAGGCGCGGCAGGATTATCTGCGTCTCCAACCGCTGACGCCGGAGGAGATTCACGCCGAGGCCGCCCGGCTGTTGCAGGAGCTTCGTGCGCCGGATACGCCCAACAGCCCCCACGGCACCCATTACATGGCCCGCGTCTCGCCGGACTTTCTGGCCCGCGCCGGCACCCAGGCCCATGACCAGCTGATGGCTCTGCTGCCGTTCCGCAGCCTGGCGATCACCGGCATGAAGGACCTGCCCGGCACCTATGTTACCATCCTGGCCAGTGAGGACCGCTCCAAGGAGCTGCGCCAGCGCCGCCCCTCGGTCCGCCGCCAGCTGAAACAGGAGCCGCGCCCCGCTGAAAAGAAAGCTCACATCCATAAGAAAAAGGAGCCGGAGCGGTGAGCGGCCCCAAGCGCAAACGGGAGGTGCAGCTGAACTTCCGGGTCTCGCCGGAGGAACTGGCGCTGATTGAGCAGAAGATGGCCCAGCTGGGGACAAAGAACCGGGAAGCCTACCTGCGCAAGATGGCCCTGGACGGCTATGTGGTGCGCCTGGAACTGCCGGAGCTGAAGGAGCTTGTCTCTCTGATGCGCTATTCCAGCAACAACTTGAACCAGCTGGCCCGCCGCGTGAATGAAACCGGGCGCATTTACGACGCTGACCTGGAGGATATATCCCGGCGGCAAGAGGCTTTGTGGGATGGGGTGCATCAGGTATTGACCCAGCTGGCAAAGCTGACGTGACAGGGGCATACGCCCCGGCTGTGAGGGAGGTCCGGTGCGTGCAGGCTGCATCGCCGGGCCTCCCTCTTTTTTTCTTTGCCGGTATCGTTGCGTTTTGGCGGGTTGTGCTTGATAATGGAGTCAGAAACGAGGTGATGGCTGATGTTGACGTTTGAAAACGTCTTAAAGATTTTTCAAGAGTACCTGCTGCGCGACCCGGAGGAAGAAGTTCTCCCTTGTAAACGCGGCTATGTCCGATTGACCTGGGACAAGGATTCCCGCTACTGCGTGGACGGCATTCTCTGCCGGACCCCGGAGGAACTGTTCGATATACTTCTTTCGGATTTTCAGGACTTTGCCATGATCTGCCGGACGCGGGGACGCCGGGAGGTCACAGAGGCGGACGAAAAGGCCGTAGAGGAACTGTGCCAGCCATACCTGGACTGGCGGAAGGAGGCGCTGAAATGAGAGCGGTACTGTTTATTTTGAAATTGGGGCTGAAAATCCTTGCCGCGCCGGTGGTGCTGGCGCTGATGCTGTTCACCTGGCTGTGCTTCGGGCTGCTGTATGTGTCCAGCTTTATCTTCGGCCTGGCCTCCGCAGTGGTGGCGCTGCTGGGGATCGCGGTGCTTGTGACCTACTCGCCGCAAAACGGCCTGATCCTGCTGGTGATTGCCTTCCTGGTCAGCCCGCTGGGCCTGCCGATGGCCGCTGCCTGGCTGGTGGGTAAGGTGCAGGACCTGCGGTATGCGATTCAGGACGCGGTGTACGGCTGAATAGGAAGCGAAGAATTGCCGGGAGTGATTGCCCGGCAATTTTTTGACTTTACTTTCGTGCTAATTTCGCGTATAATATTAGCATGAAAGGAAGGTGAAGAACGTGAGCCAATTTCAACAGCTGGACCAGCTGATGGAACGCCAGGACGGGATGCTGCGCACCGGGCAGGCCCTCGCGGCCGGGATCTCAAAACCTGTTTTTTATCAATTCGTGCAGTCTCGTGGACTGGAACAGGCGGCGCATGGGATTTATCTTTCCAAAGACGCCTGGGTGGACGCCATGTATCTGCTGCATCTTCGCTGTCCGCAGGCAGTTTTTTCCCATGAAACGGCGCTGTTTTTCCACGACCTGACCGACCGGGAGCCGCTGGCCTATTCCATTACGGTCAAGACGGGCTACAACCCCACCCGGCTTAAAAGTGAGGGCGTTCAGGTCTTTACCATCAAGGCGGAGCTGTATGAGGTCGGCCTGTCAACCGCACAGACCCCCTTCGGCCACGATGTGCCGGTCTATGATATGGAACGGACGATCTGCGATGTGCTGCGCAGCCGGAGCCACATCGAGATGCAGACATTTCAGGACGCTTTGAAAGCGTATGCCCGCCGGAAAGACAAGGACCTGCGGACGCTGGTGCGCTATGCTAAACTGTTCCGGGTCGAGAAGATTTTACGCCAGTATTTGGAGGTACTGTTATGATAAAGACAGCCAGGCAGCTGAAAGATTTGATCCGCAACCTGTCAAAGAAAAACGCTGCGGACGCGCAGATTTTGATGCGCAACTATATGATGGAGCGGTTTCTGGAACGCATTTCTCTCTCGTCCTACCGGGACAAATTTATCCTCAAGGGCGGGATGCTGGTGGCCGCGATGGTCGGCCTGGACGCCCGCTCCACGATGGACCTGGACGCAACAGTCAAGGGGGCCAACGTCAGCGTGGAGGATGTGGAGAACATGATGGCCGAGATCATCGCGGTTCCCATTGACGATGGCGTTACCTTCCAGGTGAAAAGCATTTCGGAAATCATGGATGAAGCGGAATATCCCGGCATCCGGGTGACGATGACAACGCTTTTTGACGGGGTACGCACCCCGCTGAAAATCGACATCTCCACCGGCGACGCCATCACCCCTAAAGAGGTGCGGTACAGCTTCAAGCTCATGCTGGAGGACCGCTCCATCGACGTTTGGGCCTATAACCTGGAAACTGTGCTGGCTGAAAAGCTGGAAACCATCATCACCCGGACCACGACCAACACCCGCATGAGAGATTTTTACGACATCGCCATCCTGCAACAACTCTATGGCAGCACTCTGGACCCGCACATTCTCCATGACGCGCTGCTGGCGACAGCCCACAAGCGCGGCACCGAGCGCCATCTGGCCGAGGCCGCCGAAGTCTTTGATGAAGTGGAGAACAGCCCGGTCATGCAGGACCTGTGGGCGGCCTATCAGAAAAAGTTCTCCTATGCGTCCGACCTTGGCTGGGATACGGTCATGGCTGCGGTGCGGCAGCTGTTCGCTCGTTGCGAGGGCACGGCATGAAAAAAAGTGGACATTACTGCAAGGTATGTGGCGAGTATAAGGCAAACGAAAAGTTTTCCGGCAAAGGCCATGCCGCGCACATTTGTAAAACCTGCGCCGCCCTCCCGCCAGAAAAGCAGGCAGAAGAAATGACGCTTACCCGCCTTGTCAACCTTCCCTGGCGATTATCCAAAGAACAACTTTCGTGGTTGAAGAAACGGATGAAAGACAGGCGGGATGCCGTGCGGGCCTTGGCAACGGAGCAGTATGAAATGCGGTTCCCGCCCAGGATAGAACTGGATGAATTGGAAGATGACTTTGAAGAAGATTTCGATTTTTATATGGACGAGGAAACTGATATAGAGTAAACCGATGCGGTCTGTGATGAGCAGGCCGCTTATTTTTTGGAAAGGAGGCGGACCCCACATGGCCACCACCCGCATCATGCCGCTGCACGCCGGCAAGGGCCGCACGGTCGGCAAGGCAATCAGCGACATTATCGACTATGTAAAAAATCCAGACAAGACCGACCACGGTAGGCTCATCACCAGCTACCAGTGCGACAGCCGCGTGGCCGATGCTCAGTTCCTGCTGGACAAGCAGACCTACGCCGCCCGCACCGGCCGGGTGCGCGGTGCGGACGACGTGATCGCCTACCACCTGCGGCAGTCCTTTGTGCCGGGCGAGATCACGCCGGAGGAAGCCAACCGCCTGGGCGTGGAGCTGGCCCGGCGCTTCACCAAGGGCAAGCACGCTTTCATCGTCTGCACCCACATCGACAAGGCTCACGTCCACAACCATATTATATGGAACTCCACCACGCTGGAGTGCGACCGCAAGTTCCGCAACTTTTGGGGCAGCACCCGCGCCGTCCACCGTCTGAGCGACACCATCTGCATCGAGAACGGCTATTCCATCGTGGAGGCTCCCAAGCGGCGCGGCCAGAGCTACAACAAATGGCTGGGCGATGCGGCCAAGCCCTCCCATAAGGAGCAGCTGCGCCAGGCCATCGACCGGGCGCTGGCGCAGAAACCGGCCAGCCTGGAGGAGCTGCTGCGCCTGCTGGAACAGGACGGCTTCACCGTTCACCGGCGCGGCAAAACCATCTCCATCAGCGCAGAGGGCTGGGGCAACAACGTCCGCTTTGACCGGCTGGGAGACGGCTACACGCTGGACGATCTGTTGGCGGTCCTCTCCGGCCAGAAAGAGCATACGACCCGCAAGCAAGCCGTCCCGCAGGCCGCCCCGCCCAGGGTCAATCTGCTGGTGGACATTCAGGCAAAACTCCAGGCTGGGAAAGGTGCCGGATACGCCCGCTGGGCTAAGGTGTTCAATCTCAAGCAGATGGCCAAGACTATGAATTATCTGACCGAACACGGGCTGTTGGAGTATGCAGACCTGGATGCCCGCACAGCAGAAGCGACGGAACACTATCACGCTCTTTCCGATCAGATAAAGGCAGCCGAAAAACGCATGGCCGAGATCGCTGTGCTGCGTACTCACATCGTCAATTATGCGAAAACCCGTGATGTCTATGTAGCGTATCGCAAAGCCGGATACTCGAAAAAGTTCCTGGCTGAACACGAAGCGGATATTCTGCTCCACAAAGCAGCCAAGAACGCCTTTAACGAGTTGAATGTTAAGAAGCTGCCCACCATCAAGAGCTTGCAGGCCGAGTATGCCGAATTACTGGCCGAAAAGAAAAAAGCCTACGGTGAATACCGGAAGGCCCGCGAGGAGATGCGGGAGCTACAAACGGTCAAGGCAAATGTGGATCGTGTTATGGGATTTGAGGATGAAAAGCGGGTTGAGAAAGAACGTGATCAAGAGCAGAAGCGTTGACTTGCTTCAGCATAGCAAAGTACCAGAAATACCATTATCAGAATTTCCTACGCATTTAGAAGCCCTCTCCAGCGGGGGGAGATAATCTGTCCTGCCTTCCCGTCGACCACTCTTGGGGGCCTTAAAATGGCATCCTTATCAGCAATCTAAATGAGTAAAAGTAAACAGCAAGTTTCTTTCTCCCTGTTATTCAGCCTCTTTCTGCTTATAAATTGTTTTTGAATGTGACATATACTTACACTTTATCATTCACATTGCCTGGTTGTGCCGTTTTGGAGAATGAAATATAATAAATGTTGCCTGCGTTGAGTTTATGTGGTGCATGACACTTAAAGAGGAAAAGGAAATAAGTAAACAGTCTCGTGCAATCACGGTGCTTTAACGATGTCTATACTCTGAACCAATACAGAATTATGCTGAAAAACCTGTAGATGAACGAATAAAAGAGTTGACTTAGGAAAACCTTAATATTTTCTCATTTAATTGATAATAAACACAGCTTACCTATTTGTTACAATAAATATGAAACCCTCGGAAAGGAATGGTGTATATGTCTGAAAAAATACTCATCGTTGATGATGAAGCCGAAATTACTGATTTAATCGAAATGTATCTTCATAATGAAAATTATATTGTTTATAAAGCTTATACTGCACAAAAAGCATTAGAGTATATTAACGCTGAAGAATTTGATCTGGCAATTTTAGATGTTATGCTGCCGGGGATAG
Organism: Gemmiger formicilis; assembly: GCF_016900095.1. Taxonomy (GTDB): domain Bacteria; phylum Bacillota; class Clostridia; order Oscillospirales; family Ruminococcaceae; genus Gemmiger; species Gemmiger formicilis_A. The sequence goes on along the minus strand of NZ_JACJJP010000015.1, from coordinate 21,476 downwards.
ACGGTTTTCAGCTTTGTAAAAAAATTCGTGAAACATATACCTATCCCATTATCATGCTTACTGCAAGAGATGGGGAAATTGATACTATTACAGGTTTAACAATGGGGGCAGATGATTATGTTACAAAACCATTTAAGCCATTGGCTTTAATGGCAAGGGTAAAGGCTCAACTACGACGATATAAAAAATACAGTGGACCTACAGAATTATCTGATTCAAAAATGGTAGAAAACGTCATAACAACCACAAATGGTTTGGTAATGAACATCAGCGCCCATACCTGCATGGTTAATGATACCCTTCTGTCACTTACTCCAACTGAATTTAAGCTTTTACAAGCCCTCTGTGAAAAAAAAGGCAGGGTTGTTACATCAGAAGAATTATTTAAATATGTTTGGACTGATGAATATTACGATAAAAACAGCAATACAATCACAGTTCACATTCGCCATTTGCGTGAAAAAATGGGAGATGTCATAGATGAGCCACGCTACATTAAAACAATATGGGGGGTTGGGTACAAAATTGAGAGTTGAGAAAAATGATTATTCAAGAATGAAACGAAAAGTATTTATTCAACTTGTGTGTATGCTTTTTATTTCTGGAATTGCCGTATTACTTTTATATAATTTTCTCCGAGGGAAAATCGGTGTATGGATAATAGGTTTGTTTTCTGTCCTTCCGGGTTTTGATTATGACAAAGCATACACTACTTACGAAGCCATTTTTCGTGGACATTGGGGTGAATTTATGTTCCTTGCAATGGCTCTTGTATTTTTAATGCTATTCCATTTTTCTCTCACATGGTTTGGAAAATACTTTGACGCTATCAATAAGGGAATCAATGCACTTTTGAACGAGAATTGCGAGCCTATTACAATGCCAAAAGAAATGCGGTTCGTTGAAGAAAACCTGAAAACTGTCCAGCGAACACTTGAACAACAGCGCAGAGAAGCTGAACTTTCCGAACAGAAAAAGGACGAGCTTATCCTATATTTGGCACATGATATAAAAACACCGCTGACCTCTGTTATTGGTTATTTGAGTATTCTTGATGAAAACAAAGAAATGGATCAAGTTCAAAGAGAAAAATGTATTCATGTTGGATTGGAAAAGGCAATGCGCCTTGAAAAACTGATTAACGAATTTTTTGAAATTACACGTTTCCGGCAAGATGATTTTGCCCTTTTAAAAACAAAAATTGATTTACATTATATGCTGATACAGCTTGCAGATGAATTTACTCCGGCTCTGCAAGCGGCTCAAGTTGAAATTCAGATAAATATGCCGAAAGATATTTACATCTATGGGGACGCAAATTATCTCGCAAGGGCGTTTCAAAATATTCTTAAAAATGCAGTAGCGTATAGCGAGACTAATACAGTCATTGCTATTTCTGCGTTATATCAAATGGATAAGGTGATAATCTCCATTACAAATACAGGTGATACCATTTCACCAGAGCAACAAGCTCATATCTTTGAAAAGTTTTATCGTGCAGATGATGCAAGACAAGGAAATACAGGAGGAGCTGGTCTTGGATTGGCAATTGCCCAAAATATTATTACTTTGCACGGAGGAACGATTACGGTGAAAAGTGAAAATCGAAAAACAACATTCTACATCACCTTGCCGGATGTAACTACCCAGCACAAAGGAAATTCTCACGAAAATCTTTAGTTTTTCTTAGGAAATTATCGTTTAGGACTTAATACAAAGCCTGATGCTTTTCGGTACAATAATACCAAAAGCGATCAGGCTTTTTGCATGAAAGGAGATTTTATATGGAATTATCTATTGAAGGATTATCCAAACGTTTTGGCTCAAAAGTTGCAGTGGATAATATTTCTGTCACTTTGCAGCCAGGTGTCTATGGACTTCTGGGTGCGAACGGAGCCGGTAAGACAACCCTAATGCGTATGGTCTGCGATATTCTAAAACCTACCTCTGGAAAAATTTTTTATGACGGAAAAGAGATTGAGGAATTAGGAGAAACCTATCGCAACTATCTCGGATACTTGCCGCAGGATTTTGGATATTATCCAGATTTTACTGCAAAAGAGTATTTAGAATTTATTGCAGCAGTTAAGGGACTTAATACTGCAAAGACAAAAAAGAAAGTTTCGGAGATTTTGGAAACGGTTAATCTGTCAGATGTAGCAGGGAAAAAAATCCGTACCTTTTCAGGTGGCATGAAACAGCGCCTTGGAATTGCACAGGCAGTTATCAATGACCCTCGCATTCTTGTCCTAGACGAACCAACAGCGGGACTTGACCCGAAAGAACGAATGAGGTTCCGTAATTTAATTGCGGAGCTTGCAAAGGATAAAATTGTAATTCTGTCAACACATATTGTTTCGGATGTTGATTATATTGCAGACGATATTCTGATGATGAAAAATGGCACTTTAATTATGAATTGTTCCACTGACAATGCAATTCACAGCATGGAAGGAAAAGTTTGGAAGTGCAAACTTCAACAAACTCAGCTTGAGGAAATAAGCGAGCGTTTTCGTGTTGTAAATTTGCATCACGAACAGGGGAACGAAGTCTTGCTGCGTATCGTGAATGATACACAACCGATCCGCGGGGCGATCAATGTTCCTCCATCACTTGATGATCTGTATTTGTATCATTTTCAAGACGAGAAAGTTAGGGGGGATAAGTAATGAAAACGCTGTTTGTACTGGAACTAAAAAAACTTGCAAAAAAGAGAATGAACATCATTGTAATTGCAGTATGTCTATTGCTGATCGGAGTATTGTTTTATCTTCCGGTAAGTCAATATATTGTACTTGATACTGATGGTAATCAGGTTAATGGCCTTTCTGCAATTGCTATGGAAAAAGAATATGCTAATACCTATGCAGGTAAACTGACAGATGAAAAAATCAAGACCGATATTGCGGCATATCAAGCCCTGTTTGATGATCCTGCCAATGTTTCCAAAGACACAGAACAAAAGGCACTAACTGATAGTGCATACTACAAATATTTCTTTCCATATTCAGATTATTGGAAGTTAATAAATGGAAACTATGTTGCTCCTTCTACTTATGATTCTACTTTTTCAGCAATTACTAATATGGATTTGGAGAATGGCATAGACTTTTATGCTGCCCGTGACGAAAAAATTAACACGTTGTTAAATCAGGAATATGTGGATTGGAATTTTTCAAACAGCGAAAAAGCATTTTGGTTAGATCGGGTTTCCTCCATTACAACACCGTATGAATACAGCTATCACGCCGGTTGGGAAATGCTACTTAGTTGTTTGGAATTGTTCGTCATAGGCATTATTGGAATTTGTATTTGTGTATCGGGTACATTCTGTGGCGAATATAAGTCTGGTGCAGACAGTATTATTCTTTCGTCCCGATATGGAAAATCAAAGCTCATTACAGCAAAGATTTTAGCTGCATTTGTATATAGTTTATTAGTATTTACTCTCTTTATATTGACGGGTTGCGGGATTCAGCTTCTCGCATTTGGCTTTGACGGTTGGAATTTACCTGTTCAAGTGTTGGATACGATTACCCCCTATAATTTGTCATTGATGGGAGCAACATTACTTGGAGTAGCAACTTTATATCTTATTTTGATTGGTATGGTAGCTTTTACACTCCTTTTGTCGGCTAAACTAAAATCTTCTGTTCCTGTTTTAGCGCTTATTGTACTTGCCATAATGTTACCGATGTTTTTAGGCGTCAGCGAAACAAACGGTATTTGGAACAGGATTCTTGCATTATTGCCATACAACGCAACACAAACTGTATTTTCTGACGAATTTTTTGGCTATTTTGACTATCCGTTTGGCAAAGTAATTTTTGATGTAGTAATAATGCGGATGATTGTTTATACGATAATTGCCCTTATTTGCATTCCTTTTGTACGAAGGGAATGGAAACGACATCAAGTATCGTAAAACATAAAACAAAAGAATATAGTAATTATCTGCCGGACGACGGCAAAAGAAAAAAGCCGTCGTTCGACAGACACTATACATGCTTATTTATCGCTGCGGCGGCTTTGAACAAATCAAGGCCGCCGTTCTTTATGCCCTCATAGGAGTGACACTTCTTTGCTGGCAGACTGGCAGTTTGCAAAGGAGAATAATCATGCGAAAAATTGAAATCATAGCGCGCATTACCGGAGATGATGCACAGGTTGAAGAAGAAACACTAATGACTTGGACTGATACTGGACATTGGTATCCGCGCCTGTTTTCCGCCAATGTTCTTCTCTATCCTGATCTGGAGATTCGGCTACATCAGCGCCGGGTTTTGAAAGATGGAAAAGACGTTCACTTGTCCAGATATGAATATGGCGTGTTGATATTCCTGGCCCAACATCCTGGGACCCTGTTCAGTAAAGAACAGATCTATGAGGAAGTCTGGCATGAAAGTAGTGAAAGTTGCCTGAGTGCTATTTCAAATACTGTGAGCCGTATTTGGAAGAAAATCGAAACGGACAAAGACAACCCTGTATATATCAAAACAATCTCCAACCTGGGCTATGTGTTCGCTGCAGAGCCGCTTGACGAAAAAGAGTAATGCAAAAAAGACCCTGGCCAACATAGAAATGGCCAGGGTTAAAAGCGTTCGTAGAACGCGCAGCCGCAGAATGAAATTCTGCGTTCAAAGGGGGCTTGGGGGTATCCCTCAACAAGCGCGTGGGGCTATCTGGATAGCCACAGGCATTGCTTGCCGGTCACTCCCGTCCTTATCTTACAATATTACAAAGTCTGATTTTATGTGCGTTTTACTGTACTTATTAACTTTGTCCTCGACCATCGCTCGTAGAACAAGGGTTTGTGCAGGGCCATGCGAATCCCGGCAAAGAATAGCCAGAACAAATACCCGCCGACCAGTAATCCGTGAAGTACAAGAGATGCCAGGCTGTCCAGGTGTAGTACATTCATCAGAATAAACAGCAGCCGGTTCAACCAGTATGGAACCCCGACCAGACCAGTTATCAGCAGGCCATACCGAAGAAAATATTGATACCAATGCGCTGTGTCGCTGTTCGCTTGCACGATTTTCATTCGTGTCAGCCGCTTACCTGGGGTCTGCCCGTGACAAAAAGCAGGAAGCAGCCCAAAGTATAGAAGAAATAGAACCGGCAGCCATTGAATGGAAAGGGTGATTCCAAACGGAACTACGAACACGGCCAGGATGCACGATGCAAAGGTCAGGCAAGCTATATCGGCCAGAAATGAGAAAACACGCCGCGTAAAGGAGATGGATGCACCCCGCCGGAAACTGACGGTATCCAATTCTTGTCGGGTAGGCAGCAGACGGCTCACTGGTCCAGCCAAGGCAAATCCAATCATGCTGCCCGCAGTGTTGACGATCAGGTCGTCTACGTCAAATAGGCGGTAGCTGCCTGGATAGACAAAATACAGGCCGCTGAGTTGGGTCAGCTCGAAAAACAGAGAGAGCAAAAAAGATAGTCGCAAAGTTTTGCGCCAATTATAGCAGAAGTAGTAACGCAGATAGACACCGAAAGGCATTGTCATAAACAGATTGAATACGGTGGTCCAGAAGGCACTGCCGGTGAAAATGCTAAGCCAACTTGCAGGCTGTCCAGGCTGGATCTGCGCTTGTTTGGCTATATCAGCTACGAAAGAAAAAGGGACAAGCTGTGCTTTATGTCCATGCAGCGTAGCAGCTTTCTCCGGCGTAGGTAATGGAAGAATGACCAGGCAGTAAACGCAGAGAAGATATAGGATAAAGCTGTACACAATCAGCACTCGTAAACTGAGAACTGACCCATATTTGTGATAGCTCCATGCGATGTATGGCACCGTGAACAGAATCACGATTATCGGAAAGATGAACATGGCTTGTTGTAATGCTTCTAAATATTGGCTCATCCATTTTTCCTTCCTGCTCTTTTAGCAATTTATCCTCTTGTTGGGCTTACCCGAAAGGATAAGGTAGTTTGGCATCCCTGATTTGAAATACTATCCATTCTCATAGATCCGCCATGCGCCTCAACGATTTGGCGCACAAGCAAAAGCCCTAACCCGTGCCGCAAATCGAGCCGTTCATCGGTGCTTTCCATATAGTGTGGCTTTTCTTCTAATTCTTGCAGCTTTTCAGGGGTAAGCCCTACACCATTGTCTGCAACAATTAGACTAAGTGCCTCGCCGGTGCTTTTAAGGGAAAGCTGGATTTTGCAGCCTTGCGGATTATGCTTGATACTGTTCTGGACAAGGTTGTTGACCGCCCGTGAAATCAATCGAGCATCACATTCCAACATGGCGTTTTCCGCTTCGGGTGCTACATCAATTTCAATCGTATAGGCATCAGAAAGCCCGGAGTTGAGCAATTCGGCCACATAGGAACGAATGAGTTTAGACAGGCGTATTTTTTCCTTGTGAAGCGGCTGCATTTCATATTCCAGTTGGGATACTAAATTCAAATCCTGCACAAGTTCTTTGATTTTGACGCTTTGTTTTCGCACGATTTCTGCCTGCTCCCTAACTGTATCACTGGTTGCTTCGTTTGCAGCAATCCGGCCAGCATACCCCATAATCATAGAAAGCGGTGTGCGGATGTCATGGGAGACGCCGCTGATCCAGTTGGCGCGGGCTTCGTTCTGTCTGCTTATTATCTGAGATGCTTTATTTACACTGCCTGCAATCTCAGACAACTCACCTTCAACATGAAGCGAAGCAGGTTTGCCATCAGCCAATGTTTCAATGGCATCTACAATCGGCTCTGTATTCTGGATGATCCTGCGTTTTGAAAAATAATAGGCCAAAAACAGACACAGTGCATCCATGCCTACCATTCCTATCACATAGAGAGGAATTTTTTGAATTGCCTCAATGGAATAGTAGTTGCTGGTGAGCTTCATGTAGCTATTCTTTGGATACCCTAAAACTAACAATCCCTCATCCGTATTCCAGACAAAAACGGGATAATCTTCCAGATAGCCTTTTGAAAATAGGGCTACATCCTGAATGTTATAGTTTTGCGGCACTTCTTCCGGCAGATCGAGCGTCCAAAAGCATTTGCCTGTTGGCGTCAGATACATGGCCCAAATATTGTACTGGCGCAATTTCTGTACCGCGTTATCGGGCAAGCCTTCGGTGGTTGCCGCAGTAGAGGTCATCTCAAGCATAGCGCGTGGGGACGATTCTCCGTAATCCTCTGAAACCGTGTGATAAAAGGTCATGCCAAACAGAATGATGTTGACGATCACCAGTATTAGGAGAAATACAGCGAAAGACGCCAAATGCTTTGAAATATATGTTCCAAAAGATTTCATGGCGTCACTTCCTTGTAATCAATTTATAGCCCAGCCCCTTAATCGTAATCAAGGAAACAGGCTTTGAGGGATCGGCTTCAATTTTTTCCCGAACACGCCGCACATGGGCGTTCAAGCTGTTTTCATAGCCGAAAGGATTGTCACCCCATAATGCTTCACAAAGGGCGTCAACCGTAACAATCTTTCCTTCGTTGCGAGCCAGCGTTTCCAATAGAGTATGTTCTTTTGCGGTCAGGGGGATAATCTTGCCGCCTTTGTTGACCTCTGCCCGGCTAAAATCAATCGTGCATCCATCCAGGACAACCAGAGGGCTGTCCTCTTTGTAAGTGCGGCGCAAGACAGCATAGACACGCAGCAATAGCTCCTGTGGCATAAATGGCTTTGAAATGTAATCATCTGCACCAAGGCCAAGACCGGCCAGTTTGTCAGCCGCTTCGTCTTTTGCAGTCAGAAAGATAACCGGCACATCAGTAAAAGTGCGGAGCTGCTCCATCAGGGAAAAGCCGTCTCCATCCGGCAGCATGACATCCAATATCATCAAATCAGGTTTTTCCTGTTTTGCCGCCATGACAGCTTCTTTTACTAATCCGGCAGTAAGAACAGTTTCAAAACCAGCATCTTTCAAAATATCTGATACCATTTTCAGCAGCTCCGGCTCGTCATCTACAAGCAGGAGCTTTTTTCGATGCAGAAAAGAGTTGTCCATAGCGTCACCTCCTGAAATTATTATAGCACAGGATGCCAACCTGTGACGGGTATTCCGAAAAAGTAAGGTAAAAGTAAGGACGCGAGAATGTAGAAGTCAGGTTGATGTTCTATGATGAAGTCAATGAAAGGAGATGTTCTTATGGATTACATGATTACTACGGAACAGTTGACGAAGAAATATAAGAACTTCACTTCTGTCAACCATGTTTCGCTTCATATCCGCAAAGGCAGTATTTATGGCTTTCTCGGCCCGAACGGAGCAGGCAAATCTACCACTATGAAAATGCTGCTGGGTTTGACCGCCCCCACAAAAGGCAGCTTTACCATTGATGGAAAGCAATTCCCGGCTGACCGTATTGCGATTTTGAAGGAAGTCGGCTCGTTCATTGAGTCACCTTCGTTTTACGCAAACCTGACGGGCCGGGAAAATCTCGATGTCATCCGCAGGATTTTGGGACTTCCGAAAAGTGCTGTAGAGGATGCATTGGACCTTGTTGGCTTGACGGAGTTTGGCGATCGGCTGGCAAAAAAATATTCGTTGGGAATGAAACAGCGGCTCGGCCTCGCCGGTGCGCTACTGGGCAGGCCCCCTATCCTTATTTTGGATGAGCCGACAAATGGGCTTGACCCTTCAGGCATCCATGAGATCCGCAACCTGGTGAAGTCCCTGCCAGATCTGTACGACTGCACCATCCTGATCTCGTCCCATATGCTGTCCGAGATCGAACTGATAGCGGATGACATCGGTATTCTCAATCATGGGCGGCTTCTGTTTGAAGGAAGTCTGAATGAGCTTCGCCAAAGTGCTTTACGGGCAGGTTTTGCAGCGGACAATCTGGAGGATATGTTCCTCTCGATGGTGGAGAAAGATAACGCGGCCAGAAAGCAGAGGGCGCAGCTATGAATGTACTGTCAATCGAACTTCGGAAAGAAAAGCGAACCGGCGTTATTCCTGTATTGCTGGCCGTTGGCGTGTTAGGAGCCGCATACGCATTTGTGAACTTCCTCGTGCGAAAAGACACGCTTCTCAATTTGCCGCTGGCCCCGATGGATGTTCTGCTCACCCAGCTTTACGGTGTGATTATGATCCTGAACCTGTTCGGTATTGTAGTTGCCACCTGCATGATCTACAACATGGAGTTTAAGGGCAGCGCCATTAAGAAGATGTATATGCTCCCTATGAGTGTTCCGGCTATGTACCTGTGCAAATTTCTGATTCTGACGGTGCTGTTTTTGATTGCAATCGTACTGCAAAATTTAGCACTTATGCAGATTGGCATAACAGACTTGCCGGACGGGACATTTGAAATGGGAACACTGGTGCGCTTTGCCGGATATTCTTTCCTCACATCCATGCCGGTGTTGTCGTTCATGCTGCTGATTTCTTCACGCTTTGAAAATATGTGGATACCGCTCGGCGTTGGAGTCGCAGGATTTTTAAGCGGTATGGCGCTGGCCAGTTCAAATCTTGCTGTCCTGATGGTTCATCCTTTTGTGCTTATGCTGAAACCGGCAGTTGCCATGAGCGCCCAGCCTGATATGGCTGTGACCGTGGTATCTCTGGTAGAGACTGTTTTGTTCCTTGCTATTGCACTGTGGCTGGCAAAAAGCAAACGCTATGAGTAAGGAGGGATTGAAGAAATGAGTTTTTTGGAATTGCTCAAAATTGAGTTTATGAAGGTAAAACGCTCAAAGATTGTACCGCTGATCTTTATCGCACCTTTGCTGGTGGTTGCCTCCGGGGTTGCAAGCCTGAGCCGCTATTTTACCCCGGAATATACAAACGCATGGCCTGCCATGTTCATTCAGAGCGCACTGGTTTATGCGTATTACCTGTTGCCGTTCAGTATGATTGTTGTCTGTGTAATGATTGCAGGCCGGGAAACCGGTAACAATGGCATCTTAAAAATGCTGGCGTTGCCGGTCAGCCGATACGCGCTTTCGATTGCCAAGTTCTGTGTGCTGGCATTTTACCTGTTCATGGAAATGGTGGTGTTTCTTGCAGTGTTTGTAATTGCGGGATTGATTGCGACACAGACGATGGGAGTAACAGAAACCTTGCCGATCCTGTATCTGCTGAAATGGTGCCTGGGGCTGTTCCTGACAATGCTGCCGTGTATTGCGGCTATGTGGGCAATCACGGTTCTGTTTGAAAAGCCGCTTCTTTCCGTTGGGTTGAATTTGCTGCTTGTAATTCCCGGTATCTTGGTTGCGAATACGCCGCTGTGGATTGTTTATCCGTACTGTTACAGTGGCTATCTCGTTTCCTGCTCTCTCCATGACTTTACAGCAGAAACCTCCGATGCCGCTTTTTCGCTGTTTCCGTTCCTGCCATGTGCGATCATCGTGTTCGGTCTGCTTTTCGCGCTGGCTGTCACCCGCTTTGGGAAAAAAGAAATGAGGTAAATCTATGGAAAAGAAAAAACTTCAATCAATCAGTGTTGCTGCGCTCATTGTGAGCATCCTGCCGCTGGCAGCCCTTGTCCCGTCCTTTCTGCACCTCTCGCTGTCGGACGGCATCCGAACTGTTTGGGCCGGAGCCAATATCGTCTTTGTCCTGCTGGGCCTGATTCTTTCGGTAGTTTGTGTGCGGAACAGGGAAAGCCGCAGTGTTATCAATATCGTATCAACAGCAGTCAGTGCTTTTTGGTTGTTGCTGATGGTAGGAATTGTCGCACTCGCTTTGTTCCTTTCTTTCGTTCAGTGAGGAAATGGTTATGCGTAAAATCGGAAAAATTTTTGGGTGCTGTCTGATTACTCTTTCTTTACTATCCTGTACTGCCTGCTCCGGCCTCGAAAGATTAAGTGATAATTTGAAGGACGGGGCAGAGCAACTCAGTGACGATGTGGTAATTGGGAAAAGCAACGCACTTATAACACCTTATCAGTCCTTTGAGGGCAGCCGTACTTCGGACAGCGATGCTTTTCAAGCTACTTATGACGCTTCTGTAATGGGCTTCGATGGACAGGATATTTTGGTAGCAGATACCGACCTCAAAGAAAATGAGTGCCGGGAAATCACCATCCAGTATAGTTTTGATGTTCAATCTGGGAACTGCCAGCTCATCTATATTTCCCCTGAATTAGAGGAAAAAGTGCTTGCTGAATCCGGCAACGGGAGCGTTACCGTTCAACTTCAAGCAGGAGCTAACTATATCGGTATCAGCGGAACCGACTATTCAGGCTATATTCAGATCGCAATAGAATAAGGGTAAACAATGTCTCTGCCGAACGACGGCAAAAGAAAAAAAGCCGTCGTTCAGCAGGCAATCGCCATGCCCTAAACACACTTACGGCGGCTTTGACAAAATCAAGGCCGCCGTTCCTTATGCCCAAAGAGTGACGACCCTGTTTCAACGGTGACGGCGGCTTTAGGAGGGAGCCGCCGTGAAGCAAAGACTGCTTCGACATAATTCGGCAGGGATTTACCTGTCAAAAAAAGCCTGACCGTCAATCGGCCTCCATCTGCTTATGAACAGGCACTATCGTGGCTGGTTCATAAGCGTCATAAGTCCTCTTTTAGCAGCGCCAGCCGCCGTTCTTCGGATGCTGGCGCTTTTGCTTGTCGTTTTTTCGGGAATTTCCCCGAAAGGTGTCGCCCACCGCCTTCGTTTCGGTTCACCCGTCAACCCGTGAATCGAAATGGAGGTACATAATGCAGAAGATCAATCTTCGGGAGCTGTATCCCGATGTGTATAAAACCGATGTCTTTGTGGATGTAGCCGAGGAAGTCCTGGCCGCGATCCGAGGCCAGGAGCAGGACGATGCCGCCTACGAACGCCGGAAGTTCCGGCACAAGGCCCATTACTCTCTGAACCGGGAGGATGGCATTGAAAACGATGCCCTCAACCGGCCGCTCACCCCGGAGGAAATCCTGGAGCAGAAGCAGCTGCGGGAGGAAGTGTACGCCGCGCTGATGCAGCTGACAGCCATCCAGGCCCGGCGTATCTACGCCCGGTTTTACCTGGGCATGACGGTGGCGGAGATCGCCCGAATCGAAGGCGCTGACCGCCGCCGCGTGTGGGAGAGCATTCGGCGCGGGCTGAAGAAGCTGGCGCGGTTGCTGGACACAGCCCGATAATATGATCGCCGCATAGCGGCAAAAAAGTAGCCGGTGGGGGATTTTTATTCCTCCACCGGCTTACTTATCCTCTAAATGTTCATCTGGATCAACCCCGGCCGTCTGCACCATCTCTTTTAGCTCATCAGCCAACGCACGGGTCGAGTTTAACAGCACTTTTCTGGCAGCCGGAGGGCACGAAAGGTAGAGCTGCCGCATATCGTTGGCGGATTGTTCATCTTCGGGCAGATCGAGATTCATCAAGGAATCTAAAGATAAATTCAAGACTTTGCAAAAAGCGCGTAGAACCTCAAAAGAAGGGTTCTTCACCCCTCTTTCGCAGCCTTGAACGTGCTTCAGAGAAACATGGCTCAGATCTGCGAGTTCCTGCTGCGTCAAACCTTTTTCCTTGCGCGCTTTTTGTATCCTTCGTCCCAGCTCTTTTATCAATTCCATAGGCACTATCGTCTCCTTAATCATATTTTATCGTGCCCATTTCCTTGCAGGAAGAACCTTATAAAAGGTGTTTTTAAGTACGATAGTACCTATTTTATTGTGCTTGCTGTATGCTTGCCTCGCCCGCAGCTCTTATGAAGCGGCAAGGCAAAAATATTTTTCAAAAAAATCGCATTACAGGCAGGACAAATCGCCTGTTTTTGTCATGGTTATCAAGAAGGGGATTTTTCCTTCGCTGATCTTTGACAACTGAATACACGGCAGAACAGGTACATAACCCGCGTATGAGCGAGTGCAGGACGCCGCGAAGATGGAGCAGCCAGGAGGTGATGGACAAGCTGTTTCGGAGCGATCAACGGCCCTGTGACCCGGATGGTGGCATATCCGGCGCGATGACTGCGCGGGGGCTTAAAGATACTTCCTCACGGCCCGCCAAAGACTTGGGGGGAACCCTGCGGCGCACGCTATGAACGACGCTGCGGAGTTATGACAGCCGCGCCAGCGGAGACCTGTCCTGTCCCCTGCGTCAGGGGTGCGTGGCAAATGTGGCGTAACACAAAAAAGAATTTCAAAATTAGATACCATGCGCTGGCAGGCAAAACCGCCAGCGCATTCATGTGATTTTGAAAGCCACAACCATATCCTTGACAAAGAAGGGAGAGATTATATGGAAAAGTTATTTACAAGGAAAGAAGCGGCCAAAATCCTGGGAATCAGTATTGCAACACTGGACACGGCCCGCAACAATGGCCTGATTTCCTATGTTCAGTATGTGCAGAACGGCTGCGTCTATTTCACAGACGCAAGCCTTCAGGAGTACATCGCAAAATTCACGCATCGGGCGAAGCCGGTGGAAAAGTGCGCCACATACCGCAAAGTGCGAAGTGCCGAGGCGTGAGCTAATCCGTATCCTTGCTGAAATAAGTGGTGTCTGGTAAAACAAAGATACAGCGCTGAATATGATTCTTGAGAGGTAACGGTATTGGCAAAAAGAAAACGACTAATTCCAGATTATAGTACGGTCACGCTGAATGGCGTAGAGTATTACAGGACCCGAATCGAGGATGCCGATGGCAAGCGGGTCGCCCTTTATGCGAGAACCCCCGAAGGACTGTATGACAAAGAAACGGAGGCGTTGGAGCAGATCGGTCATGCCCGGTTTCATCGGAAATCGCCAACGGTAGCAGAATACTGTGAGAAATGGCTGCTGATGCAGTCGGTCCATGTGCGGCAGACCACCTTGACAGATTACACCTCCAAGGTGAGGCGGCATATCATTAAGGAATTGGGAGAGATGCGGATGGCAGATGTAACTCTGGATGACATCCAGCTCGCTCTTGTCCCGGTTTCCAAAAAATCGGCATCGGTTTACAAGTCCGTGGTGATCCTTTATAAATCCATCTTTCGGGCGGCAAAGGAAAGCCATGTGATTGAAGTGAATCCGACGCTCCATCTAAACGCAAAAGGCGGCGGTATCCCGCAGGAGGACCGCCAGGCGTTGACGGATGAACAGGTCGAGCAACTTTTAGACGCAATCCGGGACTTGCCACCCTATGTGTTTGTAATGATTGGTTTGTATGCCGGTTTGCGGAGAGAAGAAATCCTCGCGCTCCAATGGGATTCGGTGTATTTGGACGCGGAGGCCCCTTATCTGACAGTCCGGCGGGCATGGCACACGGAGCATAATCGGCCAGTCATTCTCACCGAACTAAAGACCAAGGCGGCAGAGCGGAATATCCCGCTCCCGACCTGCCTGGCAGAGTGTTTGAGGGAGGCGAAGAAAACATCTACCTCTGATTATGTGGTGGCGAATCGGGATGGCGGCCCGCTGTCCTACACACAGTTTAAGCGGCTGTGGCAATACATTGTGACAAGGACCGCCAGACCGAGAGTGGCAAAGAAGCTGGTAGACGGGAAATATGTGAAGTATATCCTCTACCCGCAGCTGGGAGAGAAGGCCCGGAACAACGGTCACTGTGTTTACAGCCTGGATTTCGAGGTCACTCCCCACCAACTCAGACACACCTACATAACCAACCTGATTCATTCTTCGGTGGACCCCAAAACGGTGCAGTACCTGGCGGGCCATGAGAGCAGCAAAATTACGATGGATATTTACGCCAAAGTCAAATACAATCAGCCAGATCAGGTCGTCAAAGCGATGGACGGCGCATTTGCCCAATGGGATGCCATGTGGGCATAGAACAGAAAATACAGTAGGAGCGAGGCAGGAACGCCTCGCTCTTTGCTTTTCCTAATCCGTATCTTTGATTCAATCCGGCGTTTCTGATAAAAAAGGAGTGAAGGAATCAATTTGATTTGCGCATAAGAAAGGAAATTATCTATGGCTAAGAAAAAAACAATTCCCCAGTACACCAGCGTAGAGCGAAAAGGAATCCAGTATTACCGCACGCGGATTCTGGACGCCGATGGAAAGCAGGTCAGCCTGTACGCGACAACCTGCGAGGAACTTTACGAGAAGCAATTAGCGGCGAGACGCCAAGTGCAGGAGATCCTCTTTCACCGCCAGCACCCGACCGTTGCGGAGTATTGCGAGAAATGGCTGGTGATGCAGTCTGCAAAAGTTTCGGCAGCCACTTTGAAAGGATACGCCTCCAACATGAGGAACTACGTCATCAAGCCGATGGGCGATATGTATATGGAGGAAGTGACGGCGGATGACATCCGGCTGGCGCTGGTGCCGCTGTCCAGGAAGTCAGAGGGCCTGTATAACAAAGTGAATATGCTCATCAAGTGCGTTTTCTATTCGGCGGAGCGCAGCCAGCTTCTTGAAGATAACCCCTGCGCGGGAATATCGGGTAAGGGCGGGAAGCCGGCACAGAAGAAGGAGGCCCTGAGCGACCAGCAGGTGGCGGTACTTTTGGAGACCATCAAAGGATTGCCGCCATATCTCTTTGTGATGATCGGCTTATACGCTGGCCTGCGTCGGGAAGAAGCCCTTGCCCTCCAATGGGACTGTGTGTTTCTGGATGTTCCCACCCCGTACATTTCGGTACGGCGGGCATGGCGGGCAGAACACAACCGCCCGGTGGTCTCTACGGTTCTAAAGACCAAGGCGGCCAGGAGAGACATCCCTATCCCCAAGTGTCTGGCTGACTGTCTGCGGGAAGCGAAAGCAACCTCTACGTCTGACTATGTGATTGCCGACAGTGAGGGACAGCCCTTGTCTTACTCACAGTTCAAGCGAGTGTGGCAGTACATTGTTGTCCGCTCCACCAAGGAGCGCACCTATTATAAGTATGTGAACGGACAGAGCATTAAGTACACGGTAAAGCCGACGCTGGGAACCAGCCAGAAAAACAACCCCAGGATTGTCTATACCCTGGATTTTGAAGTGACACCCCATCAGCTCCGGCGTACCTACATTACAAATTTGCTTTATGCGGGCGTTGACCCAAAGACGGTTCAGTACCTTGCTGGACATGAAAATAGCAAAACAACTATGGACATTTATGCAAAGGTCAAGTACAATAAGCCCGAAGAACTTTTTGGCGTTGTGAATCAGGCGCTTCACCCATCCGGCACCGCGGATAATGCTGCCGGTTGATTGGGTTAAGGGGTAGGACAACCAAGGGATGCAACCTCAAAAAAGCCCGTAAAATCAAGGAAAAACGGCGCTAAAACGATAGCAGTACGGCCTCAAGGCAGCCCGTCGCGCTCCGCAGTTCAGCAAGCGCTGATTGTCCGCACTACTTGCGAACTTTTCAGTACGCTTCACGACTTTTTTGCACGATTGTGTGCAGAAAATCGGATGCGCCTGACGTGGTGGAATGCAGCAAATCGCCTTGGAACCTGCTGAAAAAGCAGCAGGTAAGAAGCGAGTATGCAGCAGACCTTACAAAAGCAAATTGCCTATTGCAGGAGACGTTTTCCGCAAGGAGAACGTCTCCTGCTTTTTTGTTTGCAAAAAAGAAAGACCTTATGGTTTGCAAATCATGTTGATACCGTCGATGAGGGTCTGGATATCCAGATGAGTGTACACACGCTCGGTCAGGCTCATGGCACCGGAATGACCGGCAATCTTCTTCTGGATGGTGGGATTTACACCGGCATCAGCCATCATGGAAATACAGGTGTGTCGGGTGTCGTGGGGCTTGTGCTTCATCCCGTATTCTTCCATCAAAGGGTCCCAGTAGGTGTCGCAGTAATTGAAGTAGTCCAGATGCTTGCCGTCGGTGGTGCAGAGCAGATACTCGCAAGGGGAGCGCTCCATCCATCCTTTGTAAAAAGGCAGCATCTTGTCTGCAATGGGCACCTTCCGGATACCATTTTCGGTTTTGCTTTCCACCACATCAAAATACTGTTTTTCCAGATGGACGTTCTCCTTCTTCAGATCCAGGAACTCCGAAATGCGGCAGGCATTGTAATTGAGCATGAGCAAAATCTGACAATAGGGATTGGCTTTGTGCGCCCACAGGGTTGCCAGCTCTTCTTTTGTGAAGATATTGCGGTCACGCCGGTTGGGATTCTTGTCCCGGTAACCTGCCAGATCGACAAATTGGGAATAGTCCTTGTTGCAGATGTCGTTTTTCATGGCATAGGCATACATCTGGTTGAACAGACCCTTTAGCTTTTTCAGCGTAGGATAGTTCTTGCCGCAGGTTTCAATGACAAGCTGCAAGTCGCACAATTTGATCTCACGGAAGGCTTTATCGTACAAAAATCCGCAGACTTTGTAAGACGCCTCATACCCCTTTACATTGGAATGTGAGATGGTGGGATACTTGGATTTGGACCAGCGCTCGTACACTTCGGCGAAGGTGACTTTGGCGGTATCGACATCATAAGGGTTCTGATTGTATTCGGCCAGCATTTTCAGACCTTCGGCTCTGGTTTCAGTATAGCCGATGATGATGAAATCTTGAACCTGTCTGCCTTTTCCTTTATCCAAATGCCAGCCGATGGTTTTGCGTACCATATAGGGTTTCCTGCGTTTTCCGGACATTTTGACTACGCTGCCGTAGCCATTGGGTAATTTCATGTTTTTATCAAACTCCCTTTCGCTCAGGCAGATTTTATGATAAAGAGGAAAACCTCTTATCAACGTTATTTCAGATTTTCCAGCTGCTCCTTGGTCATTGCTTTCAGCTCGGCAAGGCTATATTTGCTGAGATCGGCGGAGTAGAGGGGTTTGTCTGTCAAGGGCGTTCCGGCATATTGGGCCGTATTCTCCTGCATCCAGCTTTTCATTTGTTTGGGATTGTGCCAGTACTCTTCGGACCATGTGCGTGCGGAGGAGAAGTTCTCCAGAAGGTAGCAAAGCGTTCCATTCAGACTGGCATCGGGATTGTCAGCACGAAAAATCAGGGAAGCGGTGAAATTCCCATCATCGTTTTGCTCGTGTTTGATGTCCACATCAAAATGTAGCTCTTTCTTTTTATTGAGCTCATAGAGTACTGCTATGACGTCGGATAGAGAGTTCAGTTGCATTTGTGGCTCTTCAAACCCCAACAGGTAGGAAGGGGTTACGCCCAAAAAGTTTGCAATGCTGCATACGGTGTCAAAGAAAATCCTGCTTTCACCACTTTCGTAGCTCTGCACGGTACGCAGGCTTTTCCCCAAAAACTTCGCAAGTTGAGTCTGTGTAATATTTTTTTCTGTGCGGACTTCTTTGATGCGCTGTCCGATTTGTTCGTTTGTAAGATTCATGGCTTCTCACCTCGTCTTAATACTATCATAGGAATGCGAAGAAATCAAGCATCTTAGGCAAATTATATGAAAATTAAATTCATATACAAGATTGACATACGCGATAAAACTGCGTATAATGAAATTGCTGAAAAGCAATCACAAGCAGAAGGAGGTGGAAAGCATGGGAGAAAGTCAGAACTACGGAAAGATGCCGCCGTTTACGGGGAGAAATGTGCCGGTAACGGAAATTGCAAGGGCAATGCACAAGGACGCGCAGTATGTACGAGTGGGCCTGCAACAGGGAATTTTCAAGTTCGGTTACGCAGTCAAGCTGGAAGGTTCCAACGAGTATAACTACTACTGTCCTGACCGCAAGGTATGGGAGGAAATCGGCTATTTTAACCCGGAGAGTCATGTTGGGTAACAAAAAAGAGCGCTTACCCGTGCAGGGGTAAACGCTCCGATGAAAGACAGTTCCAACAGCGGCTGCTGTGTGTAACTATCAGGCACCACTGATATTTTACCACAGCAGCCGCCATTTTTGAAGAAAAAATGGGAGGCTTTATGGAAAATGAGAGTACTGTAAAATTGATTTCCCTGGATACAATTCCCGTACGAGAAGTGGAGTGGCTGGTATATCCATTCATTCCCTGCGGGAAAATCACCATCATTCAGGGCGATCCCGGCGAAGGGAAAACCACCTTTATTCTGCAGCTGATTGCGCGCCTGACCACCGGCAGACCCGCATGGGACGGAATGCCGCCCATGGCACCCGGCAATGTGATCTACCAGACGGCCGAGGATGGTTTGCCGGATACCATTAAGCCACGTCTCGTCGCCGCCGGTGCCGCCTGTGACAAGGTGCTGGTGATCGACGACAGCGATAGGGCGCTGACACTGGAGGATGACCGGCTGGAACAGGCCATTGTGCAGACCCACGCACGGTTGGTTGTGCTTGACCCGATTCAAGGCTACATCGGGGCCGGGGTGGATATGCACCGCGCCAACGAGATCAGACCACTGATGCACAGGGTCGGTGTCTTGGCTGAAAAGCATCACTGTGCCATCGTCCTGATCGGACACATGAACAAGAACAGTGGGGAAAAATCCAGTTACCGGGGGCTCGGCTCCATCGACTTTCAGGCAGCTGCCAGAAGTGTTCTGGTGGTAGGCCGTATCAAAGATGACCCGACGCTGCGGGTTGTCTGCCCCACCAAAAGTTCCCTGGCTCCGGAAGGAAAGGCTATCGCCTTTCGCCTCGACCCGGAGCAGGGCTTTCAATGGGCAGGTGAATATGACATCAGCGCAGAAGATTTGCTTTCAGGCAACAGCCGAGGGCACAAGCTGCGGGAAGCACAGAATTTCCTGCAGGAAGTGCTGGCGGAAGGGGCTCTGCCGCAAACTGAAATAGAGGCAGCTGCGGAGCAAAAAGGCATCAAGCCCAAAACGCTGCGCAGTGCCCGGTACGAGTTGGGCATTACCTCCCGCAAGGTGGGAAAACGATGGTTGTGGGAATTGCCACAAAAATAATGCAAGGAGGCAAGATGACCCTATCTATAAGAACAGGGCATCTTGCCTTCTTGAAAACAGGAGCTTGCTTTTCAGCTAGGTAGCCCCGCAGGGCGCAAAGGCGCTTTTGATGCGAAGTGTCAAAAGTGCTTTTGCGTTACTCTTGGCAAGAGTAACAGAACCCGCCGGCTTGCGCCGGAGAAAGGAGAAATTTTGAAAAGGACAATCAGCGCCATGGTTGGTAAAGGCTCCCTCAATCATAACAGCCGTGAGTTTTACGCCCCCAATGTAGACCCGTCCCGCAGCCATCTGAACGTGGAATTCTGCAAGGAAGATATCCGAACAGTGTACCATGAACTGTTTGACGCAGCACAGCAGCGTTACAATGCAAAGCAGACACGCAGCGACCGCCGTATCGCAGATTATTATGAAAAAATCGCTTCCTCCAGACAGGAAAAGCCCTTCCACGAGATTGTGCTGCAAATCGGAAACAAGGACGATACCGGTATCGGCTCGGAAACAGCGGAACTCGCCCGGCAATGTCTGGAAGCGTATGTCCGTGGCTTTCAAGCACGAAACCGCACATTGCGTATGTTCTCCGCCCATTTGCACATGGACGAAGCAACGCCCCATGTCCATATTGATTTTGTGCCCTATATCACCGGCAGCAAACGAGGAATGGATACCCGTGTATCCCTCAAACAGGCGCTGGCGCAGATGGGCTTTGTGGGCGGAACACGCAGCGCCACAGAGTGGAATCTCTGGGTGCAGCGGGAAAAGCAGATGTTAGCGGATATCATGCAGGAGCATGGCATCGAATGGGAGCAACTCGGCACCCACGAAGAGCACTTGTCGGTACTGGAGTACAAAAAGCAGGAACGCAGCAAGGAGGTCAAGGAGCTGGATTCGGCCATTGCGCAGAAACGTACCGAAGTGGAAAAGATAGAGGACACCTTGCAGGCGGTCCAGAAGCAGGCGGTGGACCTTGATAAGATCGAGGCCGTCAGTGCGAAAAAGGCGCTTTTGAGTGACCGGGTAACGCTGCCGCGCAGTGACTTTGAAAACCTGCTCCATGCAGCCAAACAGTATGTGGTGTACCGCCGTCAGGATGAACAGCTGCAGAAACTGCTGGATGCCGCCCAGGAGAAAATCCGACAGCTGGAAAGTGTGCTGAACAGTCTGAAAGAGAAAGTGAATAATCTGACCAACAGACTGGGAGAGCAGACTGCCCAGTATCGTCAGGCACTTATGGGGGAAAGAGCACGGCGAATGCAGATGGAAAAAGAAAACGCACGCCTCAAACGGGAAAAGGCAGGCATGGCGGCGCTTCTGCGTAAACATGGAATTGCATGGAAGGAAAATCTGTTCACTGAACGAAACGAGAGATAATAATGTAGATCTTATATTTTATAGAAAAGATAAGCCGACCGGAATTGCTCTCGGTCGGCTTTTTCATTATGAGGGCGATAGATGTGGAAATATCAACTAAGATATAGTATTATTAAAAAGTATATACTTTGTATTTGTCCTAAAAGAAATAAGTAGGCTTTTTTGGTGAGAATTTGGAGATATGAGGTCAAATTCAAAAATACATCCGATCATCAAGTGTGTTCCCTTCCTCGTAAAAAATAGTGGATGTGGGAATATTGGTGAGATACCGCTAAGTCCTAAAATAGATCAACGGAAAGAGGGTTTCTAATTTGGCTGAAAAACTCACGAATGAAGAAAAGCTGAGCAAAAACGTCGCCATCCAGACTGCGCCGCAGATCCGGTTGATCCAGAGCAACGATAAAATGCCGGCAGATAAAATTCA
>NZ_JACJJP010000014.1 GCF_016900095.1 Gemmiger formicilis | reverse complement strand
TGGGCATAGCAAAACCTCCTCGTGTAGTTCTATTATCCTACACGGGGAGGTTTTTTGTCTATTGTCTACTTTTTACGGACCTGTTCAGAAGGGGCATCGGTTTTTATTTTGGTGCTTGTCAGGGACGGCCGAGGGTCATTTCCAGGAAGTACGGCCACTGCTTTTCCCACCAGGGCCAATCATGAGAAACATCCTTGCCCCAGATGTCCACAATGGGATGGATTCCCTTGCTTTCCAGAATTCCGCGCAGTTCCAGGGTGGAGGCCAGCAGGTCATCTTCCCAGGCGCCCTGGCCGCAGCACATGATGAATTTGTCGGCCTTGGCAAACAGATCATAATACGGGTGCTGTGCCGGGAAATTGCGCATGTAATCGCAGGGGCTGTTGGCGTAGACCAGATCATCCATATAATCGCCGAAGAACATGCGAGACGAATAAATACCGCTGAGGGCGATGGTCCCATTGAACAGATCCGGACGGCGCAGATAGAAATTTACGGCATGAGCTGCCCCCATGCTGGCCCCGCCTGTCAGAATCCGGCCGGTGTGATCCGGGCCGTTTTCCCGGTTGATTTCCAGAATACGGGGAACCAATTCATCGCAAATGTAGTGATACCACCGTTCGTGCTGTTCGATGCGCGGGCGGCACGGTCCCGGGTTGTCCCAGCTTTCGCCGTCGATGCTGTCGGCACAGATAATCTGCAATTTGCCGGCGTCAATCCACGGTGCCGCAATGTTGCACATGCCGCGATCTTCCCAATCGTAAAAACGTCCGCATTGGCAGGGGAAAATCAGGATCGGGCGACCGGTATGGCCGTAGACCTTGAATTCCATGTCACGTCCCAGACACTGACTGTACTCCTTATAATAACGTACCTGCATAGTCTTGATTCCTCCCTTGCAGGATGCCGGTCGGGGTGTCCCGACCGGCATCCTGTTTTCTCATTTATAAAAGAATTTTTTGTTCAGGCTCAAAATTCCGACCATGTTCTGCATCAGACCACTTTCGGAAGAGCGGAACACCCAATAATACAATACCGCGAACACTTCGCGGAGATAGCATGTGGGAACGCTGCGCAGCGGGATTCCGGCGGGAAGCGCGGCCGCCTGGGTGAAGCCGGCCATTTCCGCATACTTTCCGCCACGGTAGCAGTGGAACGCATTGGTCACATACACGATGGGCTGGTTCACATGGATCCCGCGCTGTTCCAGAATCTGCCGTGCAAACAGAAAATTTTCTTCTGTCGAGGTGGACTTGGTTTCCGCTACCACCCGGTCGGGAGAAAGACCTTTCTCGATGAGGTAATCCCGCATAGCCTGGCCTTCCGGCACCCATTCATCCCGTCCCTGGCCGCCGGTGGTGACCACAAGAACGTCCGGGTGTGCCTGGGCAAACTCATAGGCTTTGTCCAGCCGGTACCGCAAAAGCAGGCTGGGTTTGTCTTTCCGGAGCCCTGCCCCCAGCACAATGACCACTTTTTCGTTGCCGGTGGGGGGATTCGCGTAACCGCTGCATGCCACAAAAACCAGCATTCCCGCATAAAAGACGGTACCGCAGGCCAGCAAAACCAAAGCAACCCGCCCTACGGCGGTGCCGGTAAACCATGCGTTCAGACTTTTGTGCCAGATGGCATACACACAACACGCCGCGGTAAGAATCCAGACGATGAGATTGCCCATATTGAAGTTGCTGGTAAGCACCAGCATAACCGAATAAAACAACATCACCGCGGCAATCAGATAGAGTATAATCTGCAAAACAACTCCTTTGCGGGTTCTTGAATCATCAACGCTTGATTTCATTCCACACCCCACAGCCGGCTACATCGGCCGTGACTCCCAGCGCCTGGCAGACGGTGTCTGCGATGGTACCGAAGCTGTACCGGGTGCCAAGATTCACGCCTTCCCGGATCCCGGGACCGTACATCAGATACGGCACATACTCACGGGTGTGATCGGTGGTCTTGGTATAGGAAGGATCACAGCCATGATCCGCCGTGATCATCAGCACGTCGTCCGGCCGCATAGCCTGCATGAATCCGGGCAGCCAGGCGTCAAATTCTGCCGTAGCGGCAGCGTACCCGGCCACATCCCGCCGATGTCCGTACAACATGTCGAAATCCACAAGATTCACAAAAGCCAACCCGCTGAAATCCCGCTTGGCCAGGTTCAGTGTGACCTGCAGGCCCTCGGTGTTGCCGCTGGTGCGGATGGTCTCCCCCACGCCTTTACCGGCAAAAATGTCATGAATCTTACCCACGCCGATGGTCTGCAGGCCGGCGGCTTGCAGCTTGTCCAGCAGGGTGTCTGCCGGCGGCTGGAGGGAATAATCATGACGCCGGGACGTGCGGGTGAAATCCTCCGCACAGGTCCCCACAAAGGGACGGGCAATCACGCGACCCACCCCATAAGGCCCCTTGAGCATCTCCCGGGCCGTCTCACAGATTTCGTACAGCTTTTCCACGGGCACCAGGTCTTCGTGCGCCGCAATCTGAAAGACGCTGTCCGCCGAAGTGTACACGATCAGCGCGCCGGTCTTCAGATGTTCTTCCCCGTAATCGTGGATGACCTGCGTACCGGAATAGGGCTTGTTGCAAAGGACCTTGTAGCCGGTTCGGGCGGTAAATTCATCCAGGATTTCCTGGGGGAACCCATGGGGGAAGGTGGGCAGCGGCACCGGCGAAAGCAGACCCGCAATCTCCCAGTGCCCGATGGTGGTATCTTTTCCGGCGCTGGCCTCCCGAAGGCGTGCATAGCACCCCTTCGGTGCAGGAACGGACGGGCGGCAATTGACACCGTCAATATTGAAAAGTCCCAGCGCGGCAAGATTGTCCGCTTTGCAGTTCGGATGGCCGGAAATGGCAGCCAAAGTGTTGGTGCCGGCATCACCGAACAGGGCGGCATCCGGCTCGGCACCGATTCCGAAACTGTCAAGAACAATCAAAAACACACGTTTTGCCATGGTGTTTCTCCTTATAAATAAGATGCAATCAGGAATTTTCTTCCCAAACTATATGGGCTATTATACATGAATTTCTTAAAAAAGTAAAACAAAGCCTGCTTTTGGACGTTAAGTGCAAAAAATGCGCTAAATTTTGTGCAAGTTTTCTGTACCTGTCTTGTCGAAGCGAAACTTTTGTATTATAATAAGGCTGTATGTATACAATATCCTTATTTGAAACGGAGAAATTGAGATATGCGCAAGACAAAGATCGTTTGTACCCTTGGCCCTTCTACCGATAAGGGCGACGTGCTGCGCCAGCTGATTGAAAATGGCATGAACGTGGCTCGCTTCAACTTCTCTCATGGCGACTACGATGAACATCGCGGCCGTTTTGAAAAGCTGAAGGCTCTGCGTGAGGAACTGGGCAAGCCGGTTGCCGCCATGCTGGACACCAAAGGCCCCGAAATCCGTCTGGGCGTCTTCAAAAATGGTTCCGAGAAACTCGTGACCGGCCAGAAGTTCACCCTGACCAGCCGTGAAGTGGAAGGCACGAACGAGATTTGCTCCATCACCTATAAAGAACTGCCCCATGATGTGCAGCCCGGCGGCCACATCATGCTGGATGACGGTCTGATCAGCCTGCGCATTGAAAATGTCACCGATACCGATATCAGCTGCGTTGTGGAGAACGACGGCATCATCAAGACCAAGAAGGGCGTTAACGTTCCCGGCGTTCATCTGTCCATGCCGTATATGAGCCAGCGCGACAAGCAGGACATCACCTTCGGCGCCGAGCAGGGCTTTGATCTGGTTTCCGCCAGCTTCACCCGCTGCGCTGCCGATATCATGGAGATCCGTCACCTGCTGGATGACTGCCACTCCAACATGAAGATCATCGCCAAGATCGAAAACCAGGAAGGCGTGGATAACATCGACGAGATCCTGGCTGTGGCCGACGGCATCATGGTGGCCCGCGGCGACATGGGCGTTGAGATCGACTTCGCCGAAATTCCCTCCATCCAGAAGCACCTGATCGACCGTACCATGGCCAGCGGCAAGGTTGTCATCACCGCTACCCAGATGCTGGATTCCATGATTTCCAATCCCCGTCCCACCCGTGCCGAGATCACCGACGTGGCCAACGCCATTTATGACGGCTCTTCCGCTGTTATGCTGAGCGGCGAGACCGCCGCCGGCAAATACCCCGTAGCGGCTCTGAAGGCGATGGTTGCCATCGCTGAGACCACCGAGGCCGACGCCAGCTACAACAGCCTGGTTCACCATGCCCAGGCCGATGAGAGCCGCCTGAGCGTGAGCGCCGCTGTCTGCCACGCCGCCTGCACCACCGCTTCCGACATTCACGCCAGCGCCATCATCACCGTCTCCAAGAGCGGCGAAACCGCCCGTCTGCTGAGCCGCTATCGTCCCGCAACCCCCATCGTGGCCTGTGTGCTGGATGAGCAGGTGCAGCGTCAGCTGAACATCCACTGGGGTATCACACCGCTGGTTATGCCTTATGCCAACTCCACCGACGAACTGATCAGCATGTCCGTTGATTGCGCCGTGAACGCCGGCCTGGTGCAGGCCGGCAGCATGGCGGTTGTCACCGCCGGTGTGCCGGTAGGCGTTTCCGGCACCACCAACATGATCAAGGTGCATCTGGTCGGCGATAGCCTGCTCACCGGTGTGGGCATCGGCTCCATGAACGCCAAGGGCACCGCCTGCGTCTGCCGTACTGCGGCCGAAGTGGCTACCAAGTTCAAGCCCGGCCAGATTCTGGTTGTGCCCCACACCAGCAACGACATGCTGCCCTATATCCGTCAGGCCGCCGGTATCATCACCGAAGAAGCCGGCACCAACAGCCATGCCGCCATTGTGGCCCTGTCCCTGAACAAGGCTGTGATCGTCGGTGCTCTGGGCGCCACCCGCACTCTGCATGACGGCATGAACATTTCGCTGGACTGCCAGCATGGCGTTGTCCAGATGATGATGGAGTGATCTGTAATGGAACGCATTGCCAGTTTTTGCGTTGACCACACAACCCTGATGCCCGGCATGTATCTTTCCCGGCAAGACGGGGAGGTCCGTACCTGGGACGTGCGCATGAAGCGCCCGAACAAGGGAGATTATCTCTCCCCCGCTGCGGCACATACCATCGAACATCTGTTCGCCACCTATGCCCGCAACAGCCGCTGGAGCGACCATGTGGTCTATGTAGGGCCCATGGGCTGCCTGACCGGTTTTTATCTGCTGACACAGGGCATGAGCGATGCAGAAGCCCTGCAATTGACCCAGGAGGCCTTTGCCTGGATGGCCGAATATGACGGCCCTATCCCCGGTGCCAGCGAGTCCGAGTGCGGCAATTACCGCTTGATGGACCCCGCTGCCGCCCGGCAGGAATGCCGTACCATGCTGGCCGTTCTGCAGAAATTGGACGCCGATCATCTTCGGTACCAGCCATAAGTCAAACCGGCGACCGGAAAGCTCCGGCCGCCGGTTTTTTAGACCCAAAAGTTCCCGCACTGTCATTGACGGTGCGGGAACTTTTTACATTATAGTAAGTAATGAAAACTCAGATCAGCGCGGCGGTGATCAGGGCCATCTTGTAGACCTCTTCCGCATTGCAGCCGCGGGACAGGTCATTGATGGGAGCGTTCAGACCCTGCAGAATGGGACCGTATGCCTCAAAGCCTCCCAGACGCTGGGCAATCTTGTAACCGATGTTGCCGGCGTTGATGTTGGGGAAGATAAAGGTGTTGGCGTAACCGGCCACCGGGCTGCCCTTGGCCTTCAGCTGGCCGACTTCGGGGGCAACGGCAGCGTCAAACTGCAGTTCGCCGTCCACTTTCATTTCGGGGTGATCCGCCTGAACACGGGCCGTGGCGTTGCGCATCTTGTCCACGGTTTCGCCCTTGCCGGAGCCCTTGGAGGAATAGGACAGCAGAGCAACGCGAGGATCGATGCCGAAGATGGCAGCCGTCTTAGCGGTCTCCACGGTAATCTCCACGATCTCATCTTCGGTGGGATCGATGTTGATGGCGCAGTCACCCATGGCCAGCATCTCTTCGCCGCGAACCAGAATGAAGCAGGAGCTCACGGACTTGATGCCGGGCTTGCACTTGATCAGCTGCAGAGCGGGACGGACGGTATCGGCGGTGGAGTAGGTAGCGCCGCCCAGCAGGCAGTCGGCCTTGCCCATCTTGACCAGCATGGTACCAAAGTAGTTGCTCTTGGCCATAGCGGCACGGCACTGCTCTTCGGTCATTTTGCCCTTGCGCAGCTCGACCATCTTGGCAACCATTTCTTCAAAACCATCGTAGTTGACGGGGTCGATAATTTCCGCACCGGAAATATCAAAGCCACCGGCCGCAGCGGCAGCCTTCACCTCATCGGGATTGCCCAGCAGAATGACCTTCAGCACGTTGCCGGCCAGCAGACGGCTGGCGGCACTGAGGATACGGGCATCCGGGCCTTCGGTGAAAACGATGGTTTTGGGATTAGCCTTGAGCTGAGATTCAAAGCGTTCAAAAAGTTCCATACTGTAACCTCCGATTCTTTCGCCGCGCTTACCGCTCTCAGTGCGATACGCGGCGCTACATCTTCTTACAAAGAGATTATAGCACCTATTTTGCTGCCTGCAAAGGGGTCACAGCCAGATTCGCGCAAATATTGCGCATTTTGGGGATTGCTGACTCAAACTCGGCAAAATATATTACAAAGTTAAGAAAATCACAGCTTTGACGGCGGTTCAAATCCATACATGCGATAATAATCCGCAACATCCTGCGCCGAGCGGACCACAACCGCTTGCAGAAGACGGTCGGTTTTCGGGTCGTAAAACCCGATAACGGTCTCCCCCGTGCATATGCTGCTCTGCTTTTGAATGTCCGCCGCGCTCATGCCTTCCGGCGGAAGTTTTTTGCCGTTTTTTCTGTGCCGGAAGAACATAAACGACTATACCCCTTTCCTGTCAGTTCTTTACAGAAGAGCTTGCTCCCATTCGGAAACGCGGAATCCCACCAGAACCGTCTCGTCGGTGACCACAATGGGCCGTTTGACCAACATTCCGTCGCTGGCAAGAAGACGCAGCTGTTCCTCCTCTGTCATGGCGGGCAGCTTGTCCTTCAGCTGTAGAGACTTATACAGCTGGCCGCTGGTATTGAAGAATTTCTTGAGGGGAAGACCGCTGCGCGCCTGCCATGTTTTCAGTTCTTCATAAGTGGGGTTGTTTTCTTTGATATGTCGCGCCTGATACTCTTGTGCGTGTTCGTCCAGCCATGCCTTTGCCTTGCGGCAGGTGGAGCAGGGCGGATATTCCAAAAACAGCATAACAATTCCTTTCCTTATACCTTGGACAGTTCTTCGTCAATGGAACGCAGCAGTTCTTCCGGGTATGCATCCGGCATAAAACCGGCCAGCTGCCGCAGGGAAGCACCTTTCAGCAAGGGATTCTGCTGAAGAATCCCCATCACTTCGGGCAAGCGGCGCTGCAACACTTCCGCTGCACCGGGGCGTTTGAGCAATCGTTTGAAGGGTACATCCAAACCGGCTTTTCCGTCTCCCATCTGGGCACGCAGTTCCGGGCGGGGCGACACGACGCCGAGGGCACCCCAGATATCCTGAAGGAAACGGATGCTCATGGGCATCCACCCGGCAACTTCGGCATTGACCCGGGCCTGATCACCGTTGCTGGTGCAGGGGCGTGCCAAGGACAATCCGTGTTCACCTGTGGGAAAGATGTGCAGCGCAAAGGGAATATCATGGTCGGCCAGCGCATCCGCAAAAACCAGACTGTTCTTGACGGGGACCAGGCTGTCGCCCTGGGTGGCAAAAATAAAGGCCGGCGGTGTGCTGTCCGAAATCAGGTCCCCCAGGTCCGGCTCCGACGGGCGGCCCATGGGTGCCCAGGTTGCCCCCAAGGTGACGGCATATCCAAGAACCATGGCATCCGGTTTTTCAGGACTTTCGGTACCGAGCGCGGCCGCCAGATGTCCGCCGGCCGAAAAACCGATGGCCACAATTTTATGGGCATCAATGCGCAGTTCGGTAGCGTTGTTTCGCAGATAGGCCAATGCAGCCTGGGCATCCTGCAAGGATTTGTCCAGCGGGCAGTCCATACCGGTGGTGTAACGCAGAACGAATGCATTGAAACCTTCCGCCAGATAAGCCAGCGCCACCGGTTCGGCTTCACGGTCAGAACAATATTGATAACCGCCGCCCGGGAAGATCAGGGCAGCCGGGCGGATATCCGTATTCGGCATGGCGGCACTCTTGTCTTGCAGATAACAGGTCAGATGTGCCTGGTTGGGACCAAGTTGCACATTCATACAGTTCATGGAAATTCACCTCGTTATACATGTGTGCAATTTTATTCAGTATAGCACACCGTATCCACCAAGGCAATAAATGCGCGGTTATTTTGCCCGTTCTTTACAGAGGATTGGCATACAGCCAAAAAGCCAGAAGAATTTGCAGGACCAATATTGCCGGCATCCCGATCACAAAATACCAGTGCCTTGTTTTGTGCCGGAACAGATACATACCCGCCCAGCAGCCCACACAACCGCCCAGCAGTGCCAGCAAGAAGAAGGTTTTTTCCGGCACCCGCCACGCGCCTCGCTTGGCGCGGCTTTTGTCGGCGCCCATCAGGATCAAGCCCAACAGATTGGCGAAAACAAG
Organism: Gemmiger formicilis; assembly: GCF_016900095.1. Lineage (GTDB taxonomy): Bacteria > Bacillota > Clostridia > Oscillospirales > Ruminococcaceae > Gemmiger > Gemmiger formicilis_A. Next base: position 74,698 of record NZ_JACJJP010000014.1, on the reverse strand, counting down.
CCAAAAGAAAAGAAGATTTTCCATCGGGACAAGGGTCCGCAACGCTCTCACCTCCTGATTCTTGAAATCATATCCGCATTATAGCACAATGCCCCAAAACAAAAAAGAAGCCCTTACGGACTTCTTTCGGCTGATTTCATGCAGATAGGACGGTGCCATCGGCCAGCGTGATGGTGTACCCATTCCAAACAATGGTTCCTTCATTTTGCAAAATATCCACCGTGCTGTTCCCCGTTAAGGACCACGTGCTGCCTTTTGCAATCTTCACCGTGATTTCTCCGTTGGGTGCGGTGCTGCCTTCGAATGCAGTTTTCTGAATCATTCCGCTAAAGCTGCTTCCCTGTTCCAGGATGAAATGCAGGGAGGAAATATCATCCACCAAAATACGCCCGTTCAGCTGCTGCTTTTGTGCCCTCAGTGTGACATCGGCGCCGTTTTCTCCTGCCGTGCCGTATATTCCGCTATTTCCCGTGGCACAAAGCAGGACATCGCTGCCACTGTTTTCGATGTTTACCTGATTCAGAAGAATTTCACATCTCGTGTTGGTGGCGTTAAACAGATTGCCGCTTTTGGACGCCAGGCTCCCGCCAAGCATCCGGAGAACCGCGGAATCCTGGGAGGAATCCGACCGGGAACTGTATAATTGGATCGTTTGGCCTGTCTCTGTCGTCGCTTCCTCGGTTTGCATGTTCCCGCTGACAGTACAGTTCCGTAAGATGACCTCCGGCGAATCTTCCAGAACCAGCGCCTGGGAATTGTTGGCGGTGAGTTCCGCATGGCTCATGGTCACATCCCCCATAGCATAGACCGCGGGTGAATCATAGCCCCCCGATGTAAACATGCCGCCGTCGGCATCCACCCGTCCATCCCGGGCCGTGCAGATCACCGAAGCCGAATTACCCGCCGTAATTGCGGTCAGGTCTTGTACCTGAATCTGCGCTCCACCGGAGGCCTGTACACCTGTGCCGCCGTCTCCCGTTGTGGTGATAGCGCCTCCGTTCAGATTGATCAGGGTTCCGGCGCCATAGCCAAAAAGGCCCGTGCTTCCATCCACGGAAGCGTTGACAATTCCATTGATCAGAGACAGATGCGCTCCATCGGTAGCCAGCAAAGCGGCATTCAGACCGTATCGCCCACTGCGGAAGGAATCCGAGCTGCTACCGCTTTGCTTTTCTACCTCGCTGTGACGCAGAGTGGCCTTTGCCCCCACAACCCGCAGGGCGTTTTCATCGTCGCCGGTGGAGGTGTATTCTGTACCGCGTTCGCTCAAGTCTTCCGTGATGGTATTCGCCGCGCTCCCCTGCACAGATTCCGAATCCAGACATATCTTTTCGGTATTCTGCAGGATAAAAACCGTTGCCGGCCGATTGGTATCGTCCACAGTCACACTGATCAGATTCTGTGGTGCAATATCGTCAACGGAACCGGGCAATTGTTCCCCATCCTCGGAGACGCTGTAAACTGCTGCCTTGTTTAAATCCAGAACTGTGTCCCTTTTCCAGGATATGAAAGCCTGCACAGCAGTCTCGGCTGTAGAAGTGTCGGGGGCAGCGTGAACGAATGACGAAATAACGACCGGAAATCTGATACCCGAGATGGATTCAGGTGTCAGGTTGCCGGTCAGCTCTCCCAAATTCAGGGTGACCGTACCATTTTCGGAGCAAAGTACCTCCCCTGTCAGGACCATGTTGCTGAAATCCGTTTCAGCCGTCCGGGGCCATATGCTGCATACCGCAAGCGCAAGGATTGCCATCACACCGACCCATGATATGCACTTTTTCATTGATCTTGGCCTTTCTTCCGCTGCCTGTATATCGAATTTGCAGCAGACAGGCGGCATGTTCCGCTTTACGTATCAGCATAAGCCCAAAATGTGATAAATTTCTGTTGCGGCTGTGAAGATTTGGTAGCGCCGCAGACTGTACCGGCCCCGCATGTTTAGACCGGAAAGTGGGCAAATTGTAAGCGGAGGTGAATTACCATGTGTTATCTTGACTGTTCCCAGAGCAACTGTTGCCACAACAAGGGCGGTGGATGCTGTCTCGATGGGGTGAGCGTCCACCACACAGGTCCTGCCGATTCGGTTTGCAGCAGCTATCGCAACAACGAAGCCTACGGCAATGTCTGCACCGACAATGTGCCGCCTACCGCCGAGACAGCCATCCGCTGTGACGATGCCGGATACCGGTACAACGATCACAGCCATTGCAGCGCCATGCATATCACCATCAAGGAATGCAGCTGCGGTCCCCAGTGCGCCACCCGCGCCGAGCGCTGATTTTCCCGCCAAAAGTAAGAAGCTCCCGTGTACGTAGAAAGGTACACGGGAGCTTCTTGCCAATCAATTGTTTTGGTTCAGATCGCAGATGGCGCCGTAACACTCCGGTCGTCTGTCCCGGAAAAGGCCCCATTCCATGCGCGCCCGACGAATGGACGCAAAGTCGTAGGATGCCGTCAGCACCGCATCGCCATCGCGCTCGGCCTGTGCCAGCACGGCGCCGGTTTCATCGGTCAGGAAGCTGGTACCGTAGAAACGCAGTGCGCTTTGCTGACCACCATTCTCAGCACAGGGACTGACGACTTCCACGCCATACCGGTTGGCAGCCACCACCGGCACAATATTGGCCGCCGAATGCCCTTGCATGGTACGCTGCCAATGGCCGGCACTGTCCACATCCAGAATCGGTTCGCTGCCGATGGCCGTGGGATACAGGATCACGTCCGCCCCGGCCAACGCCAGGCAGCGGGCGGTCTCCGGGAACCACTGGTCCCAGCAGATTCCCACTCCCACGCGACCAAACCGGGTCTCAAACACACGAAAGCCGGTGTTTCCGGGGGTGAAATAAAACTTTTCCTGATAATAGTGGTCGTCCGGAATATGGGTTTTCCGGTATACACCCAGCACACTGCCATCGGCGTCGATCATGGCCACACTGTTGAACAGCCGTGTACCGTCCTTTTCGTAAAAGCTGATGGGAATGACGATCTCCAGTTCCCGGCACACTTCCCGAAAGCGCTGTACTGCGGGATTTTCCGTCACCGTTGTGGCGTAGGCATAATACTCGTACCGGCGTTCCTGGCAGAAATACGGGCGTTCAAAGAGTTCGGGCAGCAGGATGATCTGCGCTCCTTTGGCTGCGGCCTGCCGGACAAGTTCCTCCGCGTGAGCAATGTTTTCCGAAGGTTCCGTCGCACAGCACATCTGTACGGCAGCTACCATAGTTTGAGGCATTATGGGATTCCTCCTTTTCTCATTGAGGGATCTGCTGGGTGATGCAGTGGATATTGCCGCCTCCCTGCAGAATTTCCCGCGCCGGTAATCCAATCACGGTGCGATCAGGGCACAGTCTTTGCAGAATTTGCAGCGCCCGGGCATCACTGGCGGCATTCTCACCGCCAAACTGCGGTACCAGAACAGCCGCATTGGTGAAATAGAAGTTCACGTAGCTGGCTGCCAGACGCTCACCGGGTGTGCGGACATCCTCCCCGGGGGCGAATTCATAAGAAGCGCAGTCTTCCGCACTGCACAGAATGGGATGATCGGGAATGGGCAGTTTGTGCACCGTCAGGTTTCGTCCTCTGGCGTCGGTCACCTGTTCCAGGTAGGCCAGGTCAGCGGCGGACAGTGCATATTGCGGATCTTCCCGGTTATCCGTCCAGGCCAGAACAACCTGTCCCGGCGCTACAAAGGCACAGACATTGTCCACGTGTTCGTTGGTTTCGTCGTTGTAGATACCCCGAGGCAGCCACAACACCTTTTCCACGCCCAGACGGCGGCACAGCTCCTCTTCAATTTCTTCCCGGGTCATGTCCGGATTGCGACCGGCCGACAGCAGACAGCTCTCAGTGACCAGCGCCGTACCTTCTCCGTCGGTGTGGATGCTTCCTCCTTCCAGGACAAAGGGGGAAGCATCCTCGCAAGGCAGATGCAGTGCGTGACAGAAGGCGGCCGCCACTGCATCATCTTTTTGCCAGTCGGCATACAGGCCGTCCACCGTGCCGCCCCAGGCGTTGAAGCGCCAGCTGATTCCCTTCATATCCCCCGCCGCATTCTGAACAAAGGTAGGTCCCACATCCCGTGCCCAGGCATCGTCGCTGTCAATGCACAGCACATGAGCCCGTGCAATGTGAGCCACCGCCGCTTTAGCTTCTTCCAGATGTTCTGGCCCGGCCAGAACATACAGGTCCTCGCTTTGGGCAATGGCTTCAAACACCCGGACAAACGCCTCCTGCGCCTCGGTGGGGTCTTTTCCCCAGCTGCCGGGACGGACCGGCCAGATCATCAGCGTGCCGCGGTGGGGCGCAAATTCTGCCGGCATGCGGTATTCGGGATAAGACATGGGCAAACCTCGTTTCTGCCTGTTCCCGATCAGGAAAGGCGCATCTTGAAATCTTCATATCCGAAGCGGCGAACCACTTCGCAGCTGCCGTCTTCATGACGCAGGGCGATGTCCGGCAAAGGCATGCCGTTGAAGGTATTGTTCTTGACCATGGAATAGATAGCCATGTCCCCGAACACCAGCCGGTCCCCGATCTGGGGCTGCACATCGAAACTGTATTCCCCGATCACATCCCCGGCCAGGCAGGTGCGGGCCGCCAGACGGCAGGTACAGGCTTTTTCCCCCGCTTCCCCGGCGCCGAACAACGGCGGGCGGTAGGGCATTTCCAGAACGTCGGGCATGTGACAGGCGGCCGACGCGTCCAGAATCAGCACCGGCATATCGGTGCTCTGCACCACGTCCAGCACGGTGGTGATCAGGCTGCCCGCATTCAGCGCAATGGCCTCCCCGGGTTCCAGATACACTTCCACCTCGTATTTTTGACGGATGTACAGAATCAGATCTTCCAGGGCTTTCAGGTCATAGTCCGGGCGGGTAATATGGTGTCCCCCGCCCAGATTCAGCCATTTCAGCCCGGGGAGCCATTGGCCGAACTTTTCTTCAAAGGCGGCAAAGGTCTCCACCAGCGGGGCGGAATCCTGCTCGCACAGAGTGTGGAAATGCAGCCCTTCCACACCTTCCGGCAAGGTATCCGGTAAATTGCAGCGCCGGATCCCCAAACGGCTACCCGGGGCACACGGGTCATAGATGGCATGCCCTTCCTGGGTGGAGTGTTCGGGATTGACCCGCAATCCCACGCTGGTATCGCTGTTTTCCCACACGGAGCGGTGAGCCTCCAGCTGGGCCAGAGAGTTGAAGCTGATATGGTCACAGATTTTGACCAGTTCCTGCATCTCTTCCGGTGTATAGGCCGGACAGAATACATGGTTTTCTTTTCCGGACATTTCTTCATGGGCCAGGCGGGCTTCATACAAACCGCTGGCCGTGGCACCGGCCAGATACTGTCCGATCAGAGGATACACCCGGAACATGGAAAACGCTTTCTGCGCCAGCAAAATATGGCAGCCGGTGCGCTTCTGTACCCCCTGCAGGATAGACAGGTTATGGCGCAGGGCCGCTTCATCCACCACATAGACCGGTGTGCGCAGTTCCGGCTCCCTGTTTGCCTGCCGTTCCATCATTCCACCGTGGCGGGGGCTTCATCCACCATCCAGGGCAGTCCATACTGGTTGAGCATCTCCATGAACGGGTCCGGATCCATCTCTTCCAGATTGAAAACGCCGGGCTTGCGCCACTGGCCGTTGGCCACCAGGGCGGTACCGATCATGGCCGGCACGCCGGTGGTGTAGCTGATGGCCTGGCTGCCCAGTTCCTTGTAGCATTCCTGATGGTCGCAGACATTGTAGATGTAGATGGTGCGTTCCTTGCCGTCCTTCACGCCGTTGAAGATACAGCCGATGTTGGTCTTGCCCACGGTGCGGGGACCCAGAGAGGCCGGATCGGGCAGCAGTGCTTTCAGGAACTGGATGGGCACGATCTCATGGCCTTCAAAGTTGATGGGGCTGGTGGAAAGCATGCCCACATCTTCCAGACACTTCATGTGGGTCAGGTAGCTCTGACCAAAGGTCATGAAGAAGCGGATGCGCTGCACGCCGGGCACATTCTTGGCCAGGCTTTCGATTTCCTCATGGTGCAGCAAGTACATATCCTTCTTGCCGACCTGGGGGAAATCATATTCCCGCTTGATCTCCATGGGTTTGGTCTCAACCCAGTGGCCGTTTTCCCAGTAGCTGCCGTTGGCCGAAACCTCACGCAGGTTGATTTCGGGGTTGAAGTTGGTGGCGAAGGCATAGCCGTGATCGCCGCCGTTGCAGTCCAGGATATCAATGGTGTGGATTTCATCAAAGTAATGCTTGAGGGCATAGGCGGTGAACACACTGGTCACACCCGGATCAAAACCGGACCCCAGAATGGCAGTCAGACCGGCCTGCTCAAACTTCTTGGCGTAGGCCCACTGCCAGCTGTAGTCGAAATAGGCGGTGAAGCCTTCCTCCTTGCAGCGCTTCTCGTAGATAGCGCGCCAAGCGGGATCGTCGGTGTTTTCCGGCTCATAGTTGGCAGTATCCACATAATGCACGCCACAGGCCAGGCAGGCGTCCATGATGGTCAGGTCCTGGTACGGCAGGGCCACATTCAGAACAAGATCGGGACCATAGGCTTTGATCACCCGCTTGAGGTCTTCCACATCGTCGGCGTTGACGGTGGCGGTGGTGATCTTGACAGGGGTGCCGGCGGCCTCCAGCTTGGCCTTCAGGGCGTCACACTTGGAGACGGTACGGCTGGCAATGCACAGTTCGCCGAAGGTCTCGTGGTTCTGGCAGCATTTCTGAATGGCCACGCTGGCCACACCGCCGCAGCCGATAACAAGCAGTTTGCTCATGATAGGTTCTCCTTTCCTGATAGGGGGCTTTTTTGACAAAGGTTCAGTCTTCTTCTTCCTGCAAGAGTTCTTCCACATAGCGAGGCAGCATAAAGGCGCCGCGATGCAGATGGGTGGTATAATACCAGGTTTTGATCCCCCGCTTGTTCCAGCGTTTGGGGTCAAAGTCCTTCAGAGGATGATATTTTTTGCTGGCAAATCCGAACAGCCAGTATCCAGCCGGGCAGGTGGGAATATGGGCCTGGTACACCCGGCTGATGGGGAAGGACCGGTAGGCGCGCTTGTGCATGGCGCGGCAGCTCTCTTCGTCCTCATCGAAGAAGGGGCTTCCATGCTGGTACACCATGATCCCGTCGTCATGCAGTGCCTTATAACAGCTGCCGTAGAACTCCTTGGTGAACAGTCCTGCGGCGTGCCCCAACGGGTCGGTGCAGTCGTTGATGATCAGGTCATAATCATCCTCCCGGCCGCGCAGAAACCGCAGGCCGTCCTCATAATAGACCCGTACCCGCACATCGTCCAGGCCGCAGGCATTGTCCGGGAAGAACTTGCGGCAGACATCCACGAACATCTTGTCCGGTTCCACCACATCGATGACCTCGATTTCCTGGTAGTGGGACAATTCACGGGCCACGCCGCCGTCTCCGCCGCCGATGACCAGCACGCGTTTGACATCCGGATGCACGGCCATGGGCACGTGGACGATCATCTCATCATAGGTGAACTCGTCCTTTTCGGAAAAGATCACACTGCCGTCTGAGGTGAGAAAGCGTCCGAACTCCGGCGAGTCAAAGACATCGATGCGCTGGAAATCGCTGGTGGCGCTGTACAGCTGACGTTCCACACGGATACAGGTTTTGACGTTGGCGGTATGCAGTTCACCGAACCAGTAATCCATTTCCTGCAATGTTATCCCTCCTTCAACACGTTCAGTTCCGAAATGTCCTCGCTCTGAGGGCCTTGCATCGAGCAGCCTTTTGCCTTGGCAAACTCGATATAATCAATGATTTCCTGGGTGATGACTTCCCCGGGGGCCAGGATGGGAATTCCCGGCGGATAGCACATCACAAATTCACTGCAGATGCGCCCGGCCGTCTGCCGCAAGGGCAGGCTTTCTTTTTCGGAATAGAAGGCCTGCTGCGGGGTGGCAGCCACGTTGGGCGTGATGTATTCCGCGGTGAAAAGATCGCTCTTCGGCTTGGCATACAGACGGCGGATGTCGGCCAGTGCGCCCACCAGGCGTTCGATGTCCTGGATGCGGTCGCCGATGGAGATATAGGCCAGCATGTTGGAAAGGTCGCCGAATTCCACCTGGATGTCGTATTCGTCCCGGAGCAGGTCATATACTTCAATGCCGGTCAGCCCGATGCCGCGGGTGTTGACGGCCAGCTTGGTCACATCAAAGTCAAAGATGCTGCCGCCATTGATGAGTTCCGAGCCGTAGGCATAGTACCCGCCGATCTCGTTGATTTCCCGTCTGGCATATTCTGCCATATCCATAACCTTGGCAAAGCTTTCTTCCCCGCGCATGGCCAGGTTGCGGCGGCTGATATCCAAGCTGGACATGAGCAGATAGGAAGCGCTGGTTGTCTGGGTCAGATTGATGATGTTGCCCACATATCCGGCGTTGACTCCGGGCCCGCAGAGCAGCAAGGAACTTTGGGTCAGGCTGCCGCCGGATTTGTGCATGGAGACAGCCGCCATATCCGCACCGGCAGCCATGCCGCTGACAGGCAGGGCCGGTCCGAAATACAGGTGTGTGCCATGCGCTTCGTCCACCAGGGCCAGCATACCGTGCTCGTGGGCCAGTTTGACCAAAGACCGCAGGTCGGAGCAGATGCCGTAATAGGTAGGGTTGTTGATCAGGATGGCCTTGGCATCCGGGTTTGCCTCAATGGCGGCGCGCACATCCGCCACTTCCATCCCCAGGGGGATGCCCAGCTGCTTATCCACCTTCGGATCAATATACACCGGCACGGCGCCGCACAGCACCAAGGCATTGATGGCGCTTTTGTGCACGTTGCGGGGCAGAATGATCTTGTCTCCGGGTTTGCAGGCGGTGAGAATCATGCTCTGTACGCTGCTGGTGGTGCCGCCCACCATCAGGAAGGCATGCGCCGCCCCGAAGGCATCGGCCGCCAGCTCCTCCGCTTCCTTGATGACCGAAACCGGATGACACAGATTGTCCAGCGGTTTCATGGAATTCACATCGATTCCCACGCACCGTTCTCCCAGCAGTTCCACCAGTTCCGGATTTCCCCGGCCGCGTTTGTGCCCCGGCACATCGAAGGGGACTACACGCTGACGACGGAATTTTTCCAGCGCCGCATAAATGGGCGCTTTCTTTTGACGTTCCCGGTCCAAGACCATCCCTCTTTCCTGCAAGACTTTACGTTGGCACACAAAAAAAGCAGTGTGCCCGTTTGGGCACACTGCCTGTGAAACGCACCGCAAAATCATAACTGTCCCAACATGGGGACAGACATACATGGCGTTGTCGTTTGATCCGTACTTAGAGTTTTCCAGCAAATAGGTATGGCTGCTCTGCTACTCTTATTGACGTTTCACAAGTGGTGTGCATCCGCACAGGGTTATTCAAAAGTGACCAACTTATAAAATTTCCGGGCATGCGGCCCGTTCAATAATGTTGTGATGCCTTTACATCACACGCGGCAGCGGCCAGCCCTGTCCGATGAGCTTTAGGCGCGATGGTTTGCGCCCGGCCAAATCTATTTGCATGGTGGTAGCAAAGTACCACACACACTGCCATTATTTTATCATGGATTTTTCTCTTGTCAAGCAATCGGTGTTTATTTTGCTTTCCCGAAAAGATACTTGCGTGCCACCCAGGAAGCAGCCCGGTATGGCCAGGGGCGCAGTTCCCTGTTTGCCTGCTTGAGGAGACTGCGGATGGGAAGATGCTGGGGGCAGTGCTGTTCGCAAAGACCGCACTCCACACACTGAGTGGCAAAAGCCGGTTCCCGGCGCAAGGATACCACCTGCCAGTATTCCCTACGGCCTGTCCAACGATTTTCGGTGTACATAGCGTTGTAGCAGCGGAAGGTGCCGGGAATATCCACCCCTTTGGGGCAGGGCATACAGTAGCCGCAACCGGTGCAGGGCGCCTTGACTTTCTGTTCAATATCCGCCTTAACGCTATCCAGTACGGCAAATTCCCGTGCCGTGAAGGAATGTACCTCTGCCTGACAGGCAATCCGGCAGTTTTCCTCCAGCATTTCCAGGCTGTTCATGCCGGAAAGGACGCAGGTCACCTCCGGCTGGTCCCACAGCCAGCGCAGCGCCCATTCGGCAGGAGTCCAGGCATGTTCGTCCCCGGCAAAGCGCTGCCTGGCCTGTTCCGGCAGAAGATTCACCAGCTTGCCGCCGCGCAGCGGTTCCATGATAATGACCGGCAAACCTTTGGCGGCCGCCGCCTGCAATCCAGCACGCCCGGCCTGGCTGTTCTCATCCAGATAATTGTACTGAATCTGGCAGAAGTCCCAGTCGTATACATCCAACAGCTTCACAAACATGGCGGTGTTGCCGTGGAAGGAAAAACCGATCTGCCCGATCTGCCCCAAGCGGCGCTTTTCGGCCAGCCACTCCCGCACACCGGCCTTTTCCAGCTTGTGCCAGCTTTCCACATCGGTGAGCATGTGCATCAGGTAATAGTCGATGTGATCGGTCTTCAAGCGCCGCAGCTGTTCGGAAAAGTATCGTTCCAGGTCAGTCCCGCTGCGCACCAGGTACTGGGGTAGTTTGCTGGCAATACGCACCTTGTCCCGGCAATGGTTGCGGGCCAGAATTTCCCCCAACGCCGCTTCGCTGCCGGGATAGATGTAGGCGGTATCAAAATAATTCACGCCCAGTTCGATGGCGCGCAGAATTTCCCGCTCGGCCTTATCCAGATCGATGCCGGTTCCTTTTTTGGTAAAGCGCATGCATCCATATCCGAGAATGGAGACGGGAAAGCCGGTTTTGTCATTGCGATATTGCATAGAGTTCAGAAAATCTCCTGTTCATCCTGTCCGGTACGCCGCATCACTTTGCCAGTTTCTGCAGCAGTTCCGACAGCAATTTGAAATCAATAGGTTTGGAAATATGGGCGTTCATGCCCGCCTCGGTGGTTTTGGCGATGTCTTCGGCAAAGGCGTTGGCCGTCACCGCGATGATCGGCACCGTGGCGGCGTCCGGACGGTCCAGGGCCCGGATGGCCCGGCAGGCGGCACAGCCATCCATTTCGGGCATCTGCATATCCATGAGAACAGCGTCCACACTTCCCTCTTTTTCCTGCCGGAACCGCTCGACGGCTTCGCGGCCGTTCCATGCCTGCAGAACATCCACCCCCATCATGGAGAGAAATTCGGTGGTGATTTCCATATTCAGTTCATTGTCTTCCGCCACGATCATCCGTTTGCCTTCCAAAGTGAAGGGCTCCAGATCTTCCAGAGGAGACTGCTCTTCCACCGCCGGGGCATCCACAATCTGCAGGGGCAGGGACACCACAAAGCGACTGCCCTCCCCCAACTTGCTCTGCACCGTGATTTCGCCGCTCATCTGCTGAACCAGACCTTTTACAATGGGCATTCCCAGACCGGTGCCTGTCGCCTTGGTGGGGGCAAAAACCGTTTCCCGGGCAAAGGGCTCGAACAAGCGCTCCAGGAAGCTTTCCGACATGCCCACACCGGTGTCTTCCACAATGATCTGGTACTGGCCACGGCTTTCCCGGCGTGCCGCCTGGCGCAGTTCCAGATGAATCCGGTCCCCTTCCCGACTGTACTTGAAGGCGTTGGAAAGAAGGTTGTTCAGCACCTGATTGATGCGGAAGGCGTCCGCATTGACAACGCGGTCCTGCACATCCACCACCACTTCATAGCGGCGGTTTTCCTGCTGCGCCTGCTCGCGGAAAAGGTCCGCGGTCTCGTTCACAGTCTGCACAAGGTCCATAGGCTGGCAGTTGAGCGCGCCCTGGCCGCCCTGCTCCAGGCGCGCCATATCCAGAATATCGTTGACAAGAGCGGTCAGCTGCCGGCTGGAAACTTCAATCTTGTCCAGATATTCCTCCACCTTGGCAGGCTCCTGTACATGTTGCCGTGCCAGTTTGGTCATGCCGGAAATAGCATTCAGCGGCGTGCGCATATCGTGGGACATGTTGGAGAAAAACATGGTCTTTTTGTTGGCGGCCCGTTTGGCATTTTCCAGGGCTTGCTCCAGCAGTTCGTGCTGACGCAGTTCCTTTTTCTTCTTCACATCAATCTCCCGGAAGCACATGATCACTTCGTTCAAACCGAGAGCCTTGTTATACACAATCTTGATGCTGACCCACTTGCGGCCCTGCAAAAAGCGACGTTGGTAGTCTCCACCGAATTCGTAAATATGGGATTGTACCAGCTGGCGGATGTTGTCCAGGTTGAAGTTTTTCTTGAACTCCGCATAGGTGCCGTCTTCTACCACCAGGGAGAGCGTGTGCAGCAAATGCGCATACTCCCCGCTTTTGCCCAGTGGATCCGCCAGATCGGGGGAAGATTTGATGGTTTCATAGGTTCCCGTCTCAAAATTGATACGGTAAATCGCGTAATAGGTGTCGCCAAGAATCTGGAGTGTATCCGAAATATACTTAACTTTCCGCTTCTCGACATATTCCCGCAAGATGGAAATAATGACCGCCACCAGCAGAATCAGGAAAATGCCGGACAAAAGATACATGGAAGTGCTGTTGCTGGTACCGTACAAAACCTGGCGCAGGGAGAAGGTGACAATGGAGGTCCAGCCGTTGCTCATCTCATAATAATAAATTCCCTGCTGTTGACCGTCCAGCCCACGGATGGCATCGGTGTGGCTTTCAAAGGAACCGTCCCGCACCCCGGCCAGAAGCTGCTGGGCATACTGTTGCACTTCCGCGTCGTCAATGTCGTATTCGCCGGTGGTATAAAGCAGATGACCACCTTTGTCGAACAGGTAATAGGCGCTGCCTTCGGGCAGTTCAATCTTGTTCTTCAGGCTGTGGAAATTGTCCATCAGAATATCAAAGGCCAGCACATTGCCTTCCCCGTGCAGTTTCACCGACAAGGTCACCAGCCGTTTGCCGGTGATGGCATCCACATACACATCGGTAAAGACGATTTTTCCATCGGCTTCCAGGGCATCGGTATACCATTCCTTTTGGGAATAGTCGTAATCTTCGTCCCCTTCCCACGGATTGGCCGTCACGATTTTGCCGTTCACAACCGCATAGGGGTCGATAATATCTGCCCCCAGCACCTGCGCCATGTAATCAGTGTATTCCGCCAGCCCCTGCTGTATGGCTTGCACAGGGTCGGCGTTGTCGATGGATGTGTCCGTATACAAGGAACACATGGTCAGGAACATTTCATAAATCGAAATTCTGGTTTCCTCTTCGCTGGAATAGCTTTGCGCCAGGTTGTTTCCCATTTCGTTGGCGTTATACAGAAGCTTGTCCCGCACCAGGTAGATGCCCAGGGACATCACCGCAAAAAATGCCACAATAAGCGCAATGTTCAGCCACAGCGTCTTATCATGATTCCTTGTGTCTTCCATTTTCATGATACCTTTCTCCCCACAAGAATGTACCCCTGTTTTCTTATGTGTGCCATTAGCAATTCCAGTTGATTTTTACCGGAGATGGTTCTCCTTCCACGGCACAGTCACACAGAGAACGGCAGGCGTTTTCCAACTCCTCGGCAGCCATTGCGTCGTACTCCGCTTGCCCAAGCTGCAAACCGCCTTCGGAATAAGCCACGGCTGCCGCCCCGTAAAACAGAAATCCGAGTGCATTGGATGGGGTCTGCAAGGTTGCACAGGCCACCGCAACGGCTCTGGCCGCCGCCTGTGTTTCCGCACCTGTACACGCACGCGCCAGCGCGGCAGCTTTGCGCAATTCCTGTTTACAGTGCGCCGCACCTTTCCCTTCCTTTGCGCAGGCAGCACACACGGATACAATTTGTACCAGTTCCGGGCACACCTGCGCGCAGATGGACAGGTACCGATCTTGCGCATATTCGATGGCCCATTTTGCCAGTGTCGCCTGGCTTTGGGTGTCCATTACCTGCATCAGACGGCGACAGGTTTGGGACCGAACGTCCCCCAGTGTTTTGCGAAGTTTCGGCATTCCGGATTCCTCCCCCACAGCGGATATCTCTGCGTCTCTTATTGTATCGGACCCTGTGGCCGGATGCAAGTGTATTTGCCCGGTGCCGCAAGAAATGCATGGTTCTGTCTCCTTGCCGAACAAAGAAGAGCTCCGGGCCCTTTTTGAAGGCGCCGGAGCTCCGGAAAAACAAGTTTTTCTTACTTCTTTTTGGCTTTGCTGCGGCTTGCCTTCACCGGCTCTTCTTCCGCCTGCGCCTGCAACTGCCGGGCCCGTTCCAGAACCGGTTTCAGATACTGCCCGGTGAAGGATGCCGGGTTCGCGGCCACTTCCTCCGGTGTGCCGGTGGCAACCACCTGACCGCCGCCACTGCCGCCTTCGGGACCCAAGTCAATGATATAGTCGGCCCGCTTGATCACATCCAGGTTGTGCTCGATGACAATCACCGTGTTGCCGGCATCCACCAGCTTGTCCAGCACCTTTACCAGGCGATGCACGTCGGCCACATGCAGACCGGTGGTGGGTTCGTCCAGAATATACACCGTCTGCCCGGTGTCCCGGCGGGCCAATTCATTGGCCAGTTTGACGCGCTGGGCTTCACCGCCGGAAAGCGTTGTGGCAGCCTGGCCCAGTTCGATATAGCCAAGACCCACCTCCTGCAAAGTCTGCAGTTTGCGGGCAATCTTGGGCTGGTTGGCAAAGAAGACGCAGGCTTCCTCCACCGTCATATTCAGCACGTCCGAGATATTCTTATCCCGGTAATGCACTTCCAGGGTTTCACGGTTGTAGCGCTTGCCCTTGCACACATCGCACGGCACATAAATATCCGGCAGGAAATGCATCTCGATCTGCAGGATGCCCCCGCCTTCACAGGCTTCACAGCGGCCGCCCTTGACGTTGAAGCTGAACCGGCCCGGTCCATAGCCCCGGGCTTTGGCGTCCTGGGTATTGGAAAACAGGGTCCGGATATCCCCGAACACACCTGTATAGGTGGCGGGATTGGAACGCGGCGTGCGCCCGATGGGCGACTGATCGATACCGATGACCTTATCCACCCATTCCATGCCCTGCACTTCTTCGCACTGCCCGGGCCGGCTGCGGGCACCGTTCATGGCTGCCGCCAGCGTCTTGTACAGAATCTCATTGACCAGGGTAGATTTGCCGGAACCGGACACACCGGTCACGCAGATCATCTTGCCAAGCGGGAAATCCACCGTAATGTTTTGCAGGTTGTTTTCCCGGGCCCCTACCACGCGCAGGAATTTGCCGTTGCCGGGCCGACGATGGTCGGGCACTTCCACGAACTTGCGGCCGGAGAGATATTGTCCCGTGATGCTGCGCTTGGCCTTGCACACGTCTTCCACACTGCCGGCCGCCACAATTTCGCCGCCGTGCACACCGGCGCCGGGCCCCACATCCACCAGAAAATCCGCCTGGCGCATGGTGTCTTCATCATGTTCCACCACGATCAGGGTGTTGCCCAGATCCCGCAACCGCTTCATGGTGGCAATGAGTTTATCATTGTCCCGCTGATGCAAGCCGATGCTGGGTTCGTCCAACACATACAGAACGCCGGTCAGGGCGCTGCCGATCTGAGTGGCCAGACGGATGCGCTGGCTTTCACCGCCGGACAGGGAGGCCGCACCGCGGGACAAGGTCAGGTATCCAAGACCCACGCTGTTCAGGAAGCCCAGGCGCTCCCGCACTTCCTTGAAAATCGGGGCGCCGATCAGCTCGTCCCTCTCGGACACCTTGGCGGTCCGGATGAATTCCAGCTCCTGCTGCACACTCATATCGCAGAAGTCCGCAATATTGATGCCGCCCACCGTGACGGCCAGACTGGCGGGCTTCAGCCGCCGTCCGTGGCAGGTGGGGCATTCCTCGCTGGACATGACCAGGGCGATCTCTTCCTTGACCCATTCGCTGCTGGTTTCGCGGAAACGGCGTTCCAGATTGGGGACAATTCCCTCAAACTCATTGTAATAGGTGCCGGAGCCGAACATGTTTTCCCGCTGCAGCTCGATTTTCTCGCCGCCGGTGCCGTACAGGATGGCGTGCACCGCCTCCTTGCTCATCTCTTTCACCGGCGTATCCAGCGTGAACCCATACCGCTTGCCAAGAGCTTTGTAATACATCTCGGAAACCGAACCTTCGGCATAATACCAGCCGCTGGCCTTGATGGCGCTTTCCCGGATGGATTTGCGCTTGTCCGGAATGATCCGGGCCGGGTCCACCTTCATGAAGGTACCCAAGCCGGTGCAGGTCTCGCAGGCACCGAAGGGGTTGTTGAAACTGAACATGCGGGGGTTCAGTTCCTCAATGGAAAATCCGTGTTCCGGGCAGGCATAATTCTGACTGAAGGTCATGGGTTCCCCGCCGATCACATCGATGGTGACCAAGCCTCCGGTCAGCGCCAAAGCGGATTCGATGGAGTCGGCCAGACGGCTGCGGACCGAATCGTTGATGGACAGGCGGTCCACCACGATTTCCACCGTATGCTTGATGTTCTTTTCCAGTTTAATCTCCTCTTCGAGATCATACATATTGCCGTCAATGCGCACGCGGGCATAGCCGCCGCGGCGGGCGGCGTCCAGTTCCTTGGCCTGGGTGCCCTTGCGTCCGCGCACCACCGGCGCCAACACCTGGAACCGGGTACGTTCGGGCAGCTTGAGGACTTCGTCCACCATCTCGTCAACGCTCTGCTGAGAGATGACCCGGCCGCAGATGGGACAATGGGGAATGCCGATCCGGGCATACATCAGACGCAGATAATCATAAATTTCGGTCACGGTCCCCACCGTGGAACGGGGGTTGTGGCTGGTGGTTTTCTGGTCGATGGAGATGGCCGGCGAAAGGCCGGTGATCTCATCCACATCCGGCTTTTCCATCTGGCCCAGGAACTGCCGGGCATAGCTGGACAGACTTTCCATATATCGCCGCTGGCCGTCCGCATAGATCGTATCAAAAGCCAGGCTGGATTTGCCGGAACCGGACAGACCAGTCATGACAATCAGTTTGTTGCGGGGCAGCGTCAGATTCACGTTTTTCAGATTGTGCTCTCGGGCGCCCTTGATGACAATGCGCTGGTTGGCATCGATTTGTATTTTCTTGGAAGGACTCAATGTTTATTTCCTCCTGCCTTTTCTGGCCTTTCCCGCCGTGCGGTGAGGCGCTTCTTCTTTGTTGGTGGGATCCTCGCCCCGCTGCAGCCGTTCGATCTCGTCACGCAGGAAGGCAGCATGCTCGAATTGCAGCAGCCGGGCGGCTTCCTTCATCTCCTTGGTCAGGCGGGCAATGGTCTGTTCCCGCTCGGCGCGGCTCATCCGGTTGCGGCGCATCTTCTTGTTCTCTTCGGACATACTGATTTCCAGCCCACCGCCAATGGCCTTGACGATGGTTTTGGGAGTGATGCCGTGTTCCTTGTTGTAGGCATCCTGAATGGCACGGCGGCGTTCCGTCTCGGTGATGGCGCGCTCCATGCTGGGGGTCACCTCATCGGCATACATCAGCACCACACCGTTGGCGTTTCGGGCGGCACGGCCGATGGTCTGAATCAGGCTGGTCTCGCTGCGCAGGAACCCTTCCTTATCCGCATCCAGAATGGCGATGAGGGACACTTCCGGCAGGTCCAATCCTTCGCGCAACAGGTTAATGCCCACAATCACGTCAATAGCGCCGGTGCGCAGATCCTTGATGATCTCCATGCGCTCAAAGGTGTCCACCTCGTGGTGCATATACTTGGTCTTGACACCGTGCTCTTCCAAAAAATCGGTCAGGTCCTCAGCCATCTTGACGGTCAGGGTGGTGACCAGGGCGCGCTCGCCGCGGTCGATGCGCAGACGGATCTCACCCAGAAGATCTTCAATCTGCCCTTCCACCGGGCGCACGCTGATCAGCGGATCCAGCAAACCGGTGGGCCGGATGACCTGCTCCGCCACCCGGGAGGAATGCTCCCGCTCATAGCTACCGGGGGTGGCGCTGACAAAGATGGTCTGACCGACTTTGGATTCAAACTCTTCGAATTTCAGCGGACGGTTGTCGAAGGCAGACGGCAGGCGGAACCCGTATTCCACCAGCGTCTTTTTCCGGCTGTAGTCACCGCCGAACATACCCCGGATCTGGGGCAGCATGACGTGACTTTCGTCCACCATCAAAAGGAAATCCTTAGGGAAGTAATCCAGCAGTGTGGTGGGCGTGGACCCGGGGGCACGCCCGGACAAGACCGCCGAGTAGTTCTCAATGCCTTTGCACATGCCCACTTCCTGCAGCATTTCCATATCGTACTTGGTGCGCTGGGCAATCCGCTGGGCTTCGATGAGCTTGCCTTCCTCGGTGAAGAACTTGACCTGCCGTTCCATCTCCTCGTTGATTTTGGTAAGCCCTTCCTTCATCTTTTCCGGTCCCACAATATAGTGGCTGGCCGGGAAGATGGCCACATGGCGCACAATGTTGCGCCGTTCCCCCGTCAGCGGGTCAAACTCGCTGATACGATCGATTTCATCCCCGAAAAACTCCACCCGGATGGCAAACTCATCGTTGTAGGCCAGGTGAATGTCCACGATGTCTCCCCGCACCCGGAATTTGTTGCGGATGAAATTCATGTCGTTGCGCTCGTACTGCAGCTTGACCAACCGGCGGCAGAGTTCATCCCGCTCCATCTGCATACCGGGACGCAGGCTGATGACCATGCTTCGGTAATCGATGGGGTCACCCAAGGAGTAGATGCAGGAAACACTGGCCACAATGATGACGTTGCGCTGTTCCGAAAGGGCTGCGGTGGCCGAATGGCGCAACCGGTCAATCTCATCGTTGATGGCGCTGTCCTTTTCAATATAGGTATCGGTGGAAGGAATATAGGCTTCCGGCTGGTAATAGTCGTAGTAGGAAACAAAATACTCCACGGCATCATCCGGAAAGAAACTGCGCATCTCGGTGCAGATCTGGGAAGCCAGGGTCTTGTTCGGCTCCAGAATCAGGGTGGGCCGGTTGCATCGGGCAATGATATTGGCCATGGTGAAGGTTTTGCCGGAACCGGTTACGCCCAGCAATGTCTGGCCTTTGTCGCCGGCCTCGATCCCCTTCACCAGGGCGTCAATGGCCTGCGGCTGGTCGCCCGTCGGCGAGAAAGGTGCTTTCAGATGAAAGACGCCCTGCAGTTCGGTGGTTTTCTCTTCGTTCACACCCATTCCCCCATTTTTCCGATCACGTTCTAATTCACAACATTAAGTTGTATTCCTGTCTGATTATAGCATGGTTTGGTCACGGCGTAAAGCCTTTTTTGCAAAAACCGGACCGGTGTCATCCCTGCGGATGTTGTGCCATATATTCGGCGATGGCCTGTAAGAATTTTTGCCCGTAACGATGGGCGCGGGCCTCACCCACACCGGAAATCCGCATCAGGTCTCCCGTAGTTCGGGGACGTTTGGAGGCCATCTCTGCCAAGGAGGCATTGGAAAGGATGATATACGCCGGCACATGCTGTTTCTGGGCCAGTTCGCTGCGCACCGCACGCAGGCGCTCATACAAGTCCTGTGGCAGATCGGCCTGTACACCGACTTCCTTGGTTTTCGATGTCTTGTTCGATTTTTCCGCTGCCTTGCGCTCGGTCATGGTCACCGTTTTTCCGTTGAACAAAACCTCTTTCGCGTCTGCCGCCAGGCGCACCACCGGATATTCTCCCTGGGTATTGATGATATATCCCTGCTCTTCCAGGGCGTCCAGATACAGCCGCATGCGGGCGGGAGACGTGTGCTGCATGATGCCGTAGGTAGGCAGCGTATCCAGTCCCCGCTTCAGGGTGTTTTTGTCCTTGCTGCCCCGCAGCATCTGGACCAATGCCACCACGCCCAGTCCGCCCGGCCAGCGCTTTTCGATGCGAGCCACCCCGGACAGGATTTTCTGCGCCTCGGTGGTGATATCGGTCTGCACGAAATCGCCGCGGCAGTTGCTGCAGTTGCCACAGTTACCCGTCTGCCGCTGGCCGAAATATTCCAGCAGAAAGCCACGCAGGCAGCGGGTGGTTTTGCAGTAGGCAACCATCCGGTCCAGACGCTGCAAATCCAGGCGTTGAATCTGTACGGCCTGTTCTTCGGACAATTCCTCATTGTCATGGCTGTTCTGAATCAGAAAACGGGCTGTCTGCACATCCCCCAGTGAGTACAGCAGGATACACTCGGCACTGCTGCCGTCCCGCCCCGCACGACCGGCTTCCTGGTAGTAGTTTTCAATGTTTTTCGGCATGTTGTAATGGATGACGAATCCCACGTTGGATTTATCAATCCCCATGCCGAAGGCGTTGGTGGCCACCATGACACGCCTCCGGTCATAGACGAAGTCTTCCTGATTTTTGCGGCGTTCTTCCGCCTCCAGACCGGCATGATACCGTGTGGCTGCTATTTTGGCTCTGCGCAGTTGGTTACATACCAGCTCCACCGTTTTGCGGGTGGCACAGTACACAATGCCGCTTTTGTCAGGATGGTCCAGAATATAGTCTTCCACAAAACGGTCCTTATCACGCGGCCGTTCCACCGCAAAATACAAATTGGGCCGGTCAAAACCCGTTGTGATGGATACAGGATCCCGCAATTCCAACAGCCGGGCAATGTCCTGTTTGACCTGTCCCGTGGCGGTGGCGGTAAAGGCCCCCACCGGCGGACGGGGCGACAATTTTTCCAGGAAAGAGGCAATGCGCAGATAGCTGGGGCGGAAGTCCTGCCCCCACTGAGACACGCAGTGGGCTTCGTCCACCGCTACCAGCGACACCCGTATCCCGCTGACCAGGGAGAGAAATCCGTCTGTTTCCAGACGTTCCGGTGCCACATACAGCAGCTTGTATTGTCCCAGACGTGCCCCTTGTACAATATTCCAATATTCCTGCTCCTCCATACCCGAATGGATGCAGGCGGCCTCGATACCGCTCTGACGCAGGGCAGCCACCTGGTCCTGCATCAGGGAGATCAACGGCGAAATCACCAGCGTCAGCCCCGGCAAAAGCATGGCGGGAACCTGGTAGCAGACCGATTTTCCGGCACCGGTAGGCATGACGCCCAGGACATCGTGCCCTGTGAGAATGGCATTGACCAGCGTTTCCTGCCCGGGGCGGAAGCTGTCGTGGCCGAAATATTTTTGAAGCACGTCGTATTGGTTCATCCGTCTGTCCTTTCCGCGCGGCGCGCCGTGTGTGAACTTTTTACAAAAATTTTCTTCAATTCATGCAAAACATTTTACTTTTTGTGAAAAGGTTGCTATAATAAAGTTACGGTAACCGCAGTTTGGTACATAACCCCACCGCGGCTGCCAAGACCGGGCACCGTTTTTCCGGTGCCAAATAAGGAGGTTGTCCTATGAAAGTCACATGTACCGGTCGTCGCGTAACGCTGAAACCCAGCTTCATTGAACTGGCGGAAAAAAAGCTGTCCAAGCTGGACAAGTTTTTCCCGGAAGAAGCACAGGCGCAGGTTACGGTAACGGTAGAGAAAAGCCGGCAGACGGTTGAACTGACCCTGCGCAGCGGCACGCTGACCATGCGTGCTGAAAAGGCCTCTGACCGGATGGAGGACGCCCTGAGTGATGCCGTAGATCTTCTGGTGCGCCGCGTGGTCAAGCACCGCAAACGTCTGGGCGACAAGCTGACCGCAGCCGTCGCGCAGGAAGCCCCCGTCAACGAACCGGAAGAACCGCTGACCATTGTGCGTGAAAAGCACTTTGCCGTCAAGCCCTGCACCACCGAAGAAGCCATCATGCAGATGGAACTTCTGGGGCACACCTTCTTCCTGTACCGCAGTGCCGATTCGGGTGAAATCCAGGTTGTGTATCGCCGTGCCGATGGCGGTTACGGTGTTCTGATTCCGCAATCCTGACTGACTCAATACAGCGCCGCCCCCTATCCGGGGGCGGCGCTTTTTGCTTCGGTTTACTTTTCGGGTTCAGCCCCGCCGCCCGGCTCACTGGCCAAGGCAGTCTGGCCCATGGAATCAGGCAGAGCCTGAAACTGCTTCATCATGCTTCCCGCATCCACCGGCGCCACAATGATGTGATCTACCAGATGAATGCCCAGCGGCTGCAAGGCCCCTGCCGCCAGACGGGTGGCATACACATCGGCACTGGATGGCACCGCCAGACCGGTGGGATGGTTGTGTGCCAGAAATGCACAGGTGCACCCGCTGGCAACTGCCTCCCGTGCCATCTTGCGGGTGTTGATGCCCACATGGTTGGGCACACCTTCCGATACCCGGATATCCCGCAAAGGCATATACTGATCATTCATGGCAATCAGATAACAGATTTCATTGTGTTCGCTGTAAAACAGAGGTTTTACATATTCAATGCGGGCTTCTTCACTGTTCAGGGGGCGGGCATGTCCCTGGCGCTGCTGCAAAAGATAATACTGGTCAAACTTGCGGATCCCGGCAATCAGTCGCGCACTGGCCGGGCCGATTCCTTCCACCTTGCACAACTCTTCCTCACTGGCATCCAACACGTTGCAGAAGCTGCCGAAATGCTGGATCAATCGGTGGGCCAGTTCGTTGGTGTCCTTGCGCGGAATGGAAAAATACAGCAGATATTCCAGCACTTCATGGGCAGCCAGGCCGGAAAGGCCCTCCCGGCGCACCCGTTCCTGCATGCGGGAACGGTGGTTGGCGTGAATCGGTTTTTCCTTTTTGCCCCGTGCCATATGGGTGCACATCCTTTACGTTTGACTTTTTCTATTATATACTATAAATACTGTTTTGCAAAGTGGAGTGTAACAAGGATGAAAAGGTTTACGGCGGGAGAAAACGAAAACGGAGTACGGCTGAGCCGATTTGTGGAAGCGGTCACGTCCGGCATGCCCCGGAGCATGATGTACAAGAGTTTCCGCAACAAGCGGATCAAGGTCAACGGCAAACGGGGTGAGCCGGATACCCGGCTGCAAACCGGCGATGTGATTGAGCTATATATCAATGACGAATTCTTCCCCGCTGTGCCGGTGACCAGCGTAAAGAAGCCACCCCGCCGCCAGCCCCCTGTGACGGTGGTATACGAGGATGAGGACATTGCGGTTTTATACAAGCCCGCCCATCTGCTGTGCCACAGTGACCGCACCGGAGACCCCAATCTGGTGGATGCTTTCACCGCTCGCCTGATCGAAGAAGGCAAATACGATCCCAAAGCCGAAAATCGGTTTGCCCCGGCCCTGTGCAACCGGCTGGACCGTGGCACCGAAGGTCTTGTCATCGCAGCCAAAAGCTACACGGCCCTGCGGGATATGAACGAGATCATCCGGGAAGACTGGCTGAAAAAGGAGTATCTGACCATCACCATCGGTACGCCGCCCGCCGGGCGGCATATTGCCTGGCTGCAGCACAGCGAAAAAGGCAACAAAGTCCGGGTGCATGTCCATGAATCCGAAGGGTACAAGCAGATTATCACCGAGGTGACGCCCATCCGGCGTAACGGACCCTTCACCCTCTGCCGCATCGGACTGCTGACCGGGCGCACCCACCAGATCCGTGCTCATCTGGCTTTTCTGGGGCATCCCGTTCTGGGGGACATCAAGTACGGCAACCGTTCGATGAACGAGCGGACCGGCTTCAAAACACAGGCGCTGTGCGCCCAGCGGCTGACCTTCGGCCGAATTCCCGAAACCAACAGCCTGCACCGTCTTTCCGGACAGGTCATCAAATTGAGCGATCCGGAAATCGTGCGCCGGTTTGACGCACTGAACCAACCGTAAAAAACAGACCGTGGATACGTCTTCCACGGTCTGTTTTTCGTTGGCTGCTTCTTACACCGCCAGACGGTACCCAATCCGGAACACCGTTTCGATGCGGGCTTCCTGCCCCATTTTCCGCCGCAGATGCTGGATATGGACATCCAGCGTGCGGGTGTTGATCCCCGCCGGGTATCCGACAACGGCCAAAAGTTGGCCGCGCGGTACCGCCTTGCCGCGGTTATCACACAGGGTATCCCATAATGCCTGTTCGCTTGGGGTCAGTCTTTTGCCGTTATCCGAATCCATAATCAGCCCTCCTCTTCGCCGAATTGCAGATATCTCTGAGGGTCCCAGCCGCAGGTTTTGGCCATGCGGTCCACCAGCGTCTGGCCCTGTTGCTGCAGTTCCTCCATCATGAAGTCGTCTGCGATTTTTCCCTGGTGGAGTACAATGGCCCGGTCCAGGAAATGCTCGATATCATCCAGATAGTGGGTGGTGATCAGGATTGTCTCCTGTCCATGAAGCACCGCACTCATCAATTTGATGAAATCCTTGCGGGTAAATACATCCTTGCCCAGAAACGGCTCGTCCATCAGGTAGTAATCCACCCGCTTGGCAAAGCCGGCCGCCAGTTCCACCCGCGCTTTCTGGCCGGTGGACAGACGTGTGATCCGCACATCGGCGGGAAGTTGGAAAAATTGAAGGAATTCATAGTAACGCTTGGGATCAAAGGCAGGATGCAGATCTTCCAGGAAGGCGCCGTACTCCCCCACCGTCAGGTTGGGATAGTAGCTGCCCTCCCCCGTGATATAGCTGATGCGCTCATACTGCTTTACGGCAGGTTTTCCGTCAAACAAAGCAGCCCCCGCATTCGGGTGCAGCAGTCCGGCCATAGAGCGCAGCAGTGTTGTTTTCCCGGCGCCGTTGTCCCCCAGAATGCCCACAATCTGTCCGTCTGGCACCGTAAAACTGGTGGGGTGAAGGCCCACGCGGGAACGCCCACGCCGCCAGGTCTTTTCCAGATTCTTTACCTCGATCATCGATCAACCCTCCTGTGGTTTCTGGGAGAAAATCGTATAGCAGTCACGGTTGACGGTCAACAATTCCCCTGCCAGACCAAACCCGATGTTGCTGTTCCCCAGATATCGTCCCCAATACTTCTCCACGCCTGTATCCAGCATACCACTGTATAAAACTTCTTTCTGCGCCAGGTCGTATACGGTCATCCGGTATCCCAGGGAATAGCATTTTTCCTGACCATCCCACTCAAAGTGCTGTACCTGCACCTGGGCTTGTTCCTGATTCACAAACAGAATGCTCTGGCCATCCTCACTGAGCTGGGTCAGGGTACTTCCCGCCAACCGATTGCCGTCTTGCAGGAGATCTCCCGGCAGAAGGATGGTTTCCAGGTTTCCCTGCTCATCTGCACGCAGAAGGGCAATCCATCTTTCCCCCTCTGTGGTTTTTCCCAGCGAAAAGCAGACCTGATCCGCCTTCTGTGTTTTGGTACAGTTTGTGATGGGGTCTTCCCCCGCCTGTTCCAGCAATGTGACCGTCTGTATGCACTTTGCGTTTTCGTCCACCAGATCAAACAGAATGCTTTGATCGGTGTCCAGATACACAACGCCCAAAAACTGTCCGACCGGAACGCATTCCAGGATATTGCTCAGATTCTGCGGCTGGTAGAACAGCTGGATGTCCCCGTATTCCGTGGTTTCACACACAACGGGCAGTGTATTGTCACCATATTGTACCGTTCCATCCGTCGGCAGTGCCTCAATTTCTTCCTCGGTCAGGCTCTTTTCCACGCGCCAGATTCCACAAGGGTAGTGGGTGCTGTCCGATCCGATGCCGATATACCATTTTTCATTCCATTCCGCGGTGGGCATATGGATCCACGCAGAAAACTCTTCCGGATATTCGTTGCTTACAAGCTCCCAGTCTAACCCGCTTCTGCCTCCGGGATAAGCCAGTACGGTCGCGCCCGTGTCGCACTGATAATCCGCAAGGTGGAAACGCAGATAGGTTCCATCCGGCAGTTCCAGTTCCCGCATGACCCAAAGCTTCCGGGCTTTTGCGAAAGCGGTGTCCCCGTTGAAGTCCACAGACGCATTGACCGTATCCCGTTCTTCGGGTGCGACGGCAATCAGATTGGTAGCCCGAAAATCATCGGGCAGTTGTGCATCACTGGGAAGCATCGCGGTTTCTGCCTGTGTCTTGCCGGTCAATTGTCCCTCTTTCAAGGTGCACTCCGCCACTGCATTTTCTGCCTGAAACAAGGTATAGGCTGTGAAGGAAAAGGGCTCCAGAAACCGGGAATCGCCGGTTTCATCCTGTATGGTTGCCCGCAGATCCTGCAGCCCCCACAGTCGTCCCACCGTCCCCAGTACGAACATCAGAACGGCTACAATGCTCAGGGCAAGCAGCCCCAGGCCCGGATTTCTTTTGCTATGCTTCATGTCAATCTCCCCGCTTTCATAGAGCTTCGGTTCGCTTGACGGACCACCAAGCATTGAACAGTGTGAGGATCGCCGACAAGGCAGCCGTCCCCGCCAAAAATGCCAGCAGCAGCCATTCTCCCGGACTCTTTATGGCATATACGACAAGGTGATACCACAGATACAAAGTGCTGGATGCAGTACCGGCCCCCACCAGCGCCGCCAGGGAAACAAACACGCGCCGGATACCATGGCAGCACGCCATGCAGGCCGATTCCAGGGAAAGAACCCCCAGGAAAGCAATCAGGCCTCCCCAGCCTTTGGGGCTGACGGGGAGCAACAGCTGCATCAGCGGGTTGGCGTTGAATTCGGCAAGCAGGCTTCCCTGCGGCAAGGCAACCGACACCATCTCGGCGGTAACGCCGGCGGAAACCATGGTCACCGGCAGGTACAGAACCGCATACAGAATGAGCTGCCATGCACCAAACAACAGCAAAAGGAGCAGACACAGCAAAAACTGCACAACCGGGAGATTTCTGCGGGAATGCGGCAATGTATAAACGGTATACAGACTATGGGCGCGCCCGGAAGAACGGGCGGCGGCTGCCGCAATCACAGCAACCAGAAACATCGCCACAAAGAACAAGGGCATCTGCCCGCAGCGCAAAAACAGCTCCGTCAGCCCGTTGCCGAACAAATCCTTGCTGGAGGCGGACAACAGTACAAGAACCGCTTGCTGCACACCATACACACCGCATAGCAGCCCAAAGGGAACCCACACAAGGCGCCAGTGCCACCCTATCATTTTTCCAATCATTTTCATGCCGGTGCCTCCTCTGTTTGCCAGGCCGGGATTACCCTGAAAAGATAAATCGTTCTTTCGGAATCGTAGATGCCGTTCATCCACACTTCTTCTCTCCATCTTTGCGGCAGGCCGTATTCCAGGCTGGCGGTCAGAACGGGCGTTGCACTGTTCTGCGACGAATACACCTGAATCTGCCAGCCGGTCACAGCCATGGCGGAGCACTGCAGTTCTTCCGTCAGAGACTGCGAAGAAAGATAATGTTCCTGCACCGAACCCGGCACTGTTCCAGTCAGCTCTTTCTTTGTTTCCTGTACCGTCATGATGCGGCTGCCGTCCTCACTGAACCCGGCGGTAATCGGTGGGGATTCGGGTACCAGGGCCAATTCTTCCTGCATCCCGATGTTCTCGTCCTGCATCCGAAGCAGGACTGTCTTGCCTGCACCGGTCTCATCAGCCACGGTAAAGACAATTTCGTCGGAACGCATGGCAGGCAACGCTGTGACGGTTTGTCCCGCTGTCAATTTCGTGTCCAATTCGATGCGGTTCATCGGCCGCCATTCTTCGTCCAACAAACGCAGAAAAAGAGTTCCGTCCTGTGTTTGTGTCAACATCCAGCGCCCGGTCCGGAGCCGGGTGTTTTCCTGGTTGTCACAGACAACCATTTCTTCCCCTTCTTCAAAGGGGCAAACCTCTTCTATAGATCCGTAAGGTTCCGTCTGAGAAGGAACCGATACTCCATGCACGGTCACTTCCGGTACTTGTTTCCGGATTTCGTCCGAGGTACAGAATTTCCGTACACAGTAAATTCCACCGGATTCCCCGTTACCACCCTGGATGTACAAAGCCACCTGGTCCGTGGAACTGAGCACCTGTACATCCCGGATATCTGCGTCAATATCCTGCACCGCGCCCGCTGAAACAAAATATCCGTACGACTCCTGGTTTCCCTTTTCACCGTACAATTCCGCAGTGACGGTAACCGGTTCAGCGGTTTCCAGTTCGCCAAGACTGAAACGAATGGAACGATCCGTGCCGTCGGCGGCTGTCAGGGTATACATGGCTTCCAGGTGGGTTACCTGGGCATTGTACTGCATGCCTTCATAGGAAGTTTTCAGAAAGTATGCGCCGTATGCACCGCTGACATAACTGCCCTCGGCCGCCGCATCCACTTCCTGCCAATCTTCTTCCGGCACACAAAGATTGCACCGGGCCATCATCCATGTTGTATCGGACTCGGAATTGCTCAGTCTGGGTTTCGTCGACAGTTCGCCGTCTTTCAAGGTGAAGGACAGCATGGCGGTCTCGCTCTGGCGCCAAAGCCCCTGTAAAGTAAAGCCTTGCAGGTTGGCTGCATCCCCCTCCTCCAGGCGGAACCCCACAGCGTTGCGGGGATAAGCCACGCACAGAAAAAGCTGACCCGCCGCAAAAACGGCGATTGTCACAGCCAAGGCGCCAAGGCACCATCCGTAGGGGCGATGCGATTTTTTGTGTCCCATCAGAGAGTCCTCCTTTACGCCGTCATCTCGGAACGGTAGAGAGCAGCAACGCTCCATACCACCGACATGACCACAAGCCCGGCCAGCCCCAATGATACGAACGTCGCTGCCCGGTTTTTCAGGATCATATCCAAAACCTGCGTTCCGGTAATGTACCCCACCACCAGCTGATACGCCAAAGCAGACAAAGTCATCTGTACTGCCAGGGCAACGACCTCCGCAGCCACCCGGCGTCGCCCATGGTGGGAGCATGCCGCAGCACTCATCAAGGCGGGAACCAAAATCAAAAGCAGAACCAGAATGCTCCCCGCGCCATTCGCCGGCAAGATCAGGCGAAACAGTCCGCAATCGGCCAGCGCCCACCAAAAGCGTCCCTGCGCCGTTACCTCAAAGGAAAAGAATCCGTTGGCCACGGTGGATTGCAATGCAGTGATCGGGCCATACATAAGAACCAGCAACAAACTCTGCACAGCAAAGCCCACAGCCACCCAAAGAGCGGTGGACAGGGTACGGGCAACCAGAATCTGCCAGCGCGGCATGGGCATGGTCAGAATTGTATAGGAGACACGGGATTTTTGTCCCGCGGCTTCCTGCGGCCATTGCGCACTGATGGGCAGCATCAGATAGACCAGCCATGCGACCCACAATGTTCCGGAGGCCTCCACAATTCCGTTGTACTCCATGGCCGCCTGGTTGATGGAGGCCGCTGCGGCAAACAGCAGTACACATTCCACCGCTGCGCCGAACCCCAGCAGAACCCCCGCAGAAACGCGCCCCATGTTCCAGTTCCAGGCGGTGTATCGCAGTAAGCTTTTCATAAGAACCTCTTCTTTCGTGTATTATTATGATAGTACACTCATGATAAAAAATATAGGCGCTTATTCTTCGCCCCACATATCACTGATCAGAGTGATGACCTTGCGATACGACAGATGATTTTCCTTGGCATCGGTCACGAACTGCTGTACCAGTCCCCGGCTGAGCTCATCCTCAATCCAGTCCCGCAGTTCGGGAGTCAGGTGGACCTGACTCAGATTGTTGCCCTGGTTTTGCACGTAGCCTTCTTCGGTCATCAAGCGGTAGGCCTTTTGGGCCGTATTGGGGTTAATGCCCGTCTGGGCTGCCAGTTCCCGGCGGCTGGGCATCTGTTCCCCATCTTCCACCACGCCCAGCATGATCTGCCGCTTCAGATATTCCGCAATCTGCTGGTATACCGGCGACCTTTCATGAAAGTGGATTCCCTGAAAGCTGACCACCGTCTTCCACCTCCTTTTTTCTCTACCTGTAGTATACGACTAATACAGCAACATGGCAAGAGGTTTTGGCCTCTTCAGATGTAAAGATTTTGCCGGCATACAAAAAGCCCCCGGCCCGGAAAGGGTCGGAGGCTTCATGCTCAGTTGCGAAAATCAGGCAATCACGAAATAATAAATCAGCGATACAGCCACAATCAGGGCGCAGACCACCGCAGTGATGGGCGGCGCCCACCGGATGATCCGCTCGGCCATGACGTCGTCTTCAGATTCTTCGTCATCATCCGCATAACGGCCGCGCCGGCGAACGGAAGGCTCATCATCATATTCGTCCTCGTCCTCATCGGTGTCGAACATGCGGGTGCCTTCCTCATCTTCGGCGTCATCCTCAAAAAGACGGCCGTTGGGTGCGTACTGACGAACCCGGGCCATCTCCGCATTGGTGGCATCCGCAGAAGGATTGAACTGTGCGGTGGGTTCATCCACCACATCATCTTCTTCGCTGGCAATAGCTGCTTGGGCGGCGGCAGCCGTGGCAGCCGCCGTATTCCGCGGTGCGGGCGCAGCTGCATTGGCCACAGCATTCAGCTCCTGCTGCTGGCGCTCCGCCGCCTGGCGTGCCTCCTCCAGAATGGAGGTCAAGCTTGCCTTAATGTAAGCGCGGTCACCGCCGCACTCGCTGCACACCTGGGCCGCTTCCTCGTTGGGATGGAAAGCCCCGCATGCACAGAACCAGCCATACTCCGTATCCTGCGGTACACAGGTCAGCTGCGGGTTTCCGGTGCGCTGCTGCAAAATCTTGGCAATGGAACCGGGCAACACCCGGGGCTGCGGCAAGCGAACCCGCTTGTATTCGCGCAGGTTCACACCACGCCCGTTCAGGAAGGCGCGGTCCTGCTCCGTCTCCACGCTGGAGACCGGCGTATCGCTCACGAACACCGCATCATCACTGCCGAACAAATCGCCGGGCTGGGCGTTCAGATCTTCATAATAGAAGTCGTCTTCGCACAGAATCTGGCCGGCGGCGTCCTTACACTTGAAGTGAACCACAAGGCCGGTCAGCGGTTCGGTGCCTACGTTTTTGAAGGTCAGGCAGACCGCCACTTCCCCGGTAACATCTCCTTTGAGCAGCTCCACCCGAACGAACTGAACAGGGCTTCCCGCCGTATAGTAGTTGGCGCGGGACTGTGCCATAAGAGAAAAATTCTGATCCATGATTCAATCCACCTTACCTTGTCATTCTTGGGGCGCTTCGGGAGCGTCCGGCGTCTGCGTCTGCGCAGCAGGTTCCGCAGCCTGCGGCGCAGCGGCGTTGCCCTGCGCGGGCGTGGAATCGGTTTTGCCCAAATCAAAGGGAGGCAGCTGGCCGCCTTCCATCAGGGTCTTGAACTCTTCCCCGCTGATCTTCTCGCGTTCCATCAGAACAGCGGCCACCTTGTGCAGTTCAGCCATATGCTCGGTCAGGATACGGCGTGCCGTCTCATAACCTTCATCCACAATGTCACGAATCTCGTTGTCGATCTCCGCAGCAATGTTTTCACTGTATCCTTTGCCCATTCCCAGATCACGGCCGAGGAAGGTCTCGCTGGGATCCGTGCCGTAAACCACAGGGCCCAACCGTTCGGAGAAGCCGTACCGGGTGACCATGGCCCGTGCCGTATCGGTGGCACGCTGCAGGTCATTGGAAGCGCCGGTGGAAATATCCTCCAGCACCAGCTGTTCCGCCACGCGACCACCCAGCAGGCTCACAATGCTTTCGCTCATGGCCGTCTTGGTCACGTAGCTGGGATCCTTCTCCGGCAGGTACATGGTGTAGCCGCCCGCCATACCGCGGGGAATGATGCTGATCTGATGCACCGGGTCATGGGTCTTGCAGAAATAGCCGGTGATGGCATGGCCGGTCTCATGGTAAGCGGTAAGCCGCTTTTCTTTATCGGTCACAACACGGCTCTTCTTTTCGGGGCCGGCCACCACCTTGATGGAAGCTTCCTCGATTTCCGGCTCGGTGATGGCCTTTTTGCCTTTGCGCGCTGCCAGCAGGGCCGCCTCGTTGACCAGATTTTCCAGATCGGCACCGGAGAAACCGGCGGTGGATTTGGCAATGGTCTTCAGGCTGACATCCGGGGCCAAAGGCTTATTCTTGGTATGAACGCGCAGGATTTCCTCGCGGCCCTTGACGTCCGGCAGGCCCACATAGACCTGACGGTCAAAACGGCCGGGACGCAGCAACGCTTTGTCCAGAATGTCTGCACGGTTGGTGGCGGCCATGACAATGACACCGTCGTTAGCGTCAAAGCCGTCCATCTCCACCAGCAGCTGGTTCAGGGTCTGTTCGCGTTCATCGTGGCCGCCGCCCAGACCGGCGCCGCGCTGGCGACCGACGGCATCGATTTCATCGATAAAGATGATGGAGGGCATCGTCTTTTTGGCCTTTTCAAACAGGTCGCGAACACGGGAAGCGCCGACACCCACATACATTTCCACAAAATCGGAACCGGAAATGGCATAGAACGGCACACCCGCTTCGCCTGCACAGGCACGGGCCAACAGGGTTTTACCGGTACCCGGAGGGCCCACCAGCAACACGCCGTGGGGAATGCGCGCGCCCAGGGAATTGAACTTGTTGGGGGCCTTCAGGAACTCAACCACTTCCTGAAGTTCCGCCTTTTCCTCGTCTGCGCCGGCCACATCGGCAAAGGTGGCTTTTCGTTGTCCCTCCTGCTGATCCTTGACCTTGGCACGGCCCACATTCATGATACTGCCGCCGCCGGCTCCGCCACGGTACATGGACATGAAGAGCAGAACCACGCTGCCGATCATGAACGCATAGAGCAGAATCTCAAACCAGGGAATGCTGGTTTTGATTTCCACCATGTCGTACACCATGGGGGCGTCCGGATTGGCTTCGTTGTAGGCATCGATATACCCCTGAACATATTCCAGAAAATACGCCGTATAGGGCAGCTTGTAGGTGATGGACATCACACCGCCGTTCTGCGGACCATATTCCTCACTGCCGGACAATTCCGCCAGCAGTCCGGTAGCCTGCTTCTGGCTTTCCGTCTGTTCGGGCAGGGCGTGCTCGCCTTCTTTCAGGCTCAGCTCGATCACGCCGGTATTCAGATCCAGATTGAAATAGGTTACCTGATTGGCGGCAAAGTAATCCATTACCTCGGACAGCTTCATCGTGCTGGTGGAGGAACCGGACATGGACGTATAGGTCGTTGCCATAACCAGAACCAGCACCAGGAGGACGGCGGTAATGATAATGCCGCTCAGACGTGGCTTATGCTGCAAAAGATCAACTCCTTATTTCCGGACGCCACCTTCCGGCAGCATCCTTACATATGAAATCGAAGATCACTTGGAATAGATCTCCGGTTTAAGCACCCCCACATACGGGAGATTGCGGTACTTTTCATCATAGTCGAGGCCATAGCCCACAACAAATTCGTCAGGGACCTCAAAACCGCAATAATCGGGTTCAATGTCCGCCTTGCGGCGGCTGGGCTTGCTCAGGATGGTGCACAGGCGCAGGCTGTTGGGTTTGCGCATCTGCAGCATGGGCATCAGATGAGAAAGGGTAATGCCGGTGTCAAGGATATCCTCCACAATCAGCACATCCTTGCCGGACAGATCCTGATCCAGGTCCTTGATGATCTTGACAAGGCCTGTAGAGCTGGTATTGGCACCGCCATAGCTGGAAACAACCATAAAATCGATGCCGCAGGGAATGCTCACAGCGCGCATCAGGTCGGCCATAAACACAACCGCACCTTTCAGGATCGACACAAGGAGAAGATCTTTCCCCTCGTAATCGGCACTGATTTGTGCGCCCAGTTCTGCCACTTTGGCCTGCAAATCTTCTTCCGAAACCAGGATGTGGTCGATATCTTGGTGCATGGAATGCATGAATTAAACCTCCGTTTTTTCGGTGCGGATAACAAGTACTTCCCGTGTGAACCGGTCCGGTGCAAACCCATCGGCAAACCCGGAGCCCCACAGCCAGATCACTTCGCTGCCGTCTGCCAGAAGCGGCAGCAGCGGGCGGTCCTTCATGGGAACGGCAAGCTCGTTATAGTATTTTTTCAATGTTTTACGCACATGTCGGTCCCGCGGACGATAATCATCCCCCGGTTGCCGCGTGCGCAACAGGATATTCTTGTTTATTTTAGCATAATCTGCGCAACAGTTTAAGTCTTTTTTGAAAATTGGTGCATTTTTTAGAAATTCTTCATACTTTTCCACCCGCAAAGCCACAGTGTAGCCTCCCGGAAGATGATAAACGCCCGGCAGAGCCGGCTGCGGCGGAGCCGGAGCCGGGGCAGCACCGGAAGGCGCAATGCGCACCAGTTCCTTGCCGGCCACCCCTTTCTGCACCTTGAAGGTCACATCCGGGGTCAGCTGCAGCGCCCCTTCCCCCTTGATCACAAGGAAGCGAAGCAGACTGACATATTTTTCCTCCGCATCCCGCACCGGAGCCACCAGGCTGTGCAAAGCCGCATCCAGCACAGGACCGTCGGCGTCCCGCAGTACCTGCAGGTCATACCCGCAGGAAGTGGCCGCCGCCTGCAGCAAAGCCGCCGCCTCGGCGGCCAGCCAGGCATCCAACTGCTGCATCTGACGGCACAGCCGTCCAATACAGCGCTCTGCCGCCGGATTGACCGAAATCAGCGCCGGCACCGCGTCATGGCGCACCCGGTTGCGGGCATAGGTGTCCCGGGCGTTGGTTTCGTCCTGCACATAGCTTTGCCCAAGTGCGGCACAGTATGCTTCGGTCTCCGCACGGGTCAGGCACAAAAGGGGCCGCACATAGACCCCGCGATGGGGTTGTATGCCGCCCAGTCCGTGCAGGCCCGTGCCGCGGGCCATGCGCAGCAGCACCGTTTCCACCTGATCGGACATGGTGTGGGCCGTGGCAATATGGGCTTCTTCCCGGGAGGCCAGCTCGTCAAACCAGTCGTAGCGCAGATTCCGGGCCCACTCCTCACTGGGAGAGTCCGGAACGGTCACACCGGCACGTTTTGCGTTATATACAAACAGCTCGATAGCCCGGTCTTCGCAGAAGCGGGAGACGAAAGCTTCATCCCGATCGGCCGCGGCGCCGCGGATGCCGTGGTTCACGTGGGTGGCCAGCACCTCAATGGAAAGAGCGCGGCGGCAACGCAGCAAAAACAGCAAAAGGGCCATGGAGTCTGCTCCGCCGGAGCAGGCTACAATGACCCTGTCGCCAGACTTGAACAAACCCTGCTGCTTACAGTAGGCAAGCAGAGTTTGCTCGGTTTTATCGATGACATTTTGCGCATCAATACTGTTCATGAATCTCATCCAAATTGCTGAAGCGAGTGTGGGCGCCGTCCCATCCCAGGCGAACAATACTGGTTTCGCCGTGACGGTTCTTGGCGACGATGCACTCGGCTTCGTTTTCGTTGGCCTGCTCGGCTTCGCCGTTCTGACGATTATAATACGCAGCGCGGTACAGGAACAGTACCACGTCGGCGTCCTGTTCGATAGAACCGGAGTCACGCAGGTCGGACAGCTGGGGGCGATGATCCGAACGACCGGTGGTCTTTTCCGCCGCACGGGACAGCTGGGACAGCGCAATGACCGGCACGTTCAGTTCCTTGGCCATGATTTTCAGATTCCGGGTGATGTCGCTGATTTCCTGCACCCGGCTTTCGGTGCGCTTGGCGCTCCGCATCAGCTGCAGGTAGTCAATAATCACCAGCCCGATTTTTTCCTTCTTGGGGTCCTGGTTGATCTGCCGGATTTTGGCCTTCAGTTCCGGCACAGAGATGCCGGAAGAGTCGTCCATATAGATGGGCACATTGTACAAGAGCGAGGTAGCCGTGGCGAAATCATTCCAGTCGGAGTTGTTCAGCCGTCCGGTCCGGAACGCCTGGCTGTCAATGCCCGCCACACTGGACAGAATGCGATCGGTCAGCTGTTCGCAGGTCATTTCCAGGCTGAAAATGATGGTGGGAATTTTCTGCTGCCGGGCCACATTGGTGGCAATATTCAAGGCGAAACTGGTTTTGCCCATGCCGGGACGGGCGGCCAGAATCACCAGGTCCGAACGTCCCAATCCGGTAAGAACATTGTCCAGATAGTGAAAGCCTGTGGGAATACCGGCAAACTTGTCGCGGTCGGCGCCGCTCAGCTTCTGCATGGTGTCAATGACTTCCAGAATGGACTCCCGGATGGTCTTGACGCCGGATTTTTCCTGTCCGCCGCGGATATCATACAGTTTTTGCTCCGCGCTTTCCAGCAGCATATCCGCATCCGGCTCATTCACCGCCTGTTCCAGGGTGGAACGGGCCGCCTCGATCAGCCGACGGGTCTGGTACTTTTCCCGGACGATTTTGATGTAAGAATCCACATTGGAGATGGCGGGAACCGTCTCGGCAATGTGTGCGATGTAGATTTTGGCGTCATCCGCCCCTTTGAATGCGCTGTTCTGCGCCAGCGCATCCACCAGCGTGATGACATCCACGGCCTCGCTGTCCGCAAACAGGGCACGCATCTGCTCATAAATAGCCCGGTTCTGGTCCGAATAAAACATGTCCGGTTCCAGTTCGGTGATCAGACGGTTGAGGATGGTTTCATCCATCAGCGCGGCGCCCAGCACGCTCTGCTCGGCCTGCATGTTGTAGGGCATCTGAATTCCCAGACTGGATAAACTCAATTCACCGGCAGGCATACAGATTCCCCTTTCTTGTGCTTTTCATCTGTAAAGGCATATTGCTTTACAGCTCTTCCACTTTCACCTTGAAGGAGGCAGCCACACCGGCATACAGGCGAACCTGTGCATCATAGGAACCGAATTCCTTGATGGAAGGCAGTTCCACCTTCTTCTTGTCGATTTCGGTGCCGATCATCCGGCCCAGTTCTTCGGCCACGTCCTTGCCGGTCACCTTGCCGTACAGCTTACCGGAAGCGCCTCCCTTGACCTTGATGGCCACGGTCTTGTCCTTGATCTGGGCAGCCAGAGCTTCGGCAGCGGCACGGGCTTCGGCTTCATGGTGCGCCTTGGCCTCACTCTTGGTGCGCGCGGTGTTCAGTGCATTGGCATCCGCCGGAGCGGCCAGACCGCGGGGAAACAGAAAATTGCGGGCATACCCGTCGGACACTTCATGGATTTCGTCCTTTTTGCCGATGGTCTTGACATCCTGTTTGAGAATGACTTTCATAGTGGTTTCTCCCCTCTTTATGTAAAAAATATGGTATAGACAGAATCAAATCACACCCGGGCATCAGCTTTGCTGGCAGCCTGGGCGGCCCGATACCGGTCAATCTGTTCCCGAATGCGGGCTTCCGCCTGGTCCACGGTACAGTTCTTCAGCTGCGCACCTGCCATGGTCAGATGACCGCCGCCGCCCAACGGTTCCAGAATCACCTGGACGTTCAGCGCCCCCATGCTGCGGGCACTGATGTTGACGCCGCCGTTTTTGGCCACCGCCACAAAACTGGCATCCACACCGTTGATGGTCAGCAGATCGTTGGCCGCCATGGGCAGAACCACGCTCATGCCGGGGTCCAGTTCCCCGGACACCGCCACGGCGCAGCCTTTGTAGATATAGGCACTCTCCACAATGGCGGCACGGGCTTCATATTCTTCTTTGGAAACATTGAAGAGCAGCTTTGTCTCGGCGGTTTTGGCACCACGGCTGCGCAGCCAGGCGGCTGCCTCAAACGTACGCACCCCCACGTGCAGGGCAAAACTGCGGGTGTCCAGCATAATACCGGCCAACAGCGCCTGGGCTTCCAGCGGGGTGATATTGCCCTGCGCCGGCATGAATTGCAGCAATTCGCATACCAGTTCACTGGCACTGGAGGCATAGGGTTCATGATACAGCAAAATGGGATTGTCGATATGTCCCACTGCCATGCGGTGATGGTCAATGACCACCACACGCTTGCACTTGGCATAAATTTCCGGGCTTTCCAGAAGATATTTCTGATAGGTATCCACCACAATGAGCAAGGTGTCCGGTGTGATCAGGTCCAGCGTTTCCTTGGGCTCAATAAAATTGTGGTCTTCCCCTGCTTCGTCAAACACATCCAGCAAGGCACCGGCCAGCGTTGCATCTCTATGTATGGCAATCACAGACGGCACTTCGCACATCTTGCACATGCGCAGCACGCCGATGGCAGAACCCACAGCGTCCAGGTCCGTCATGCGATGCCCCATAATGATCACGCTGTCACTTTGGCGGATCTGATCGGCCAGAGCGTTGGCGATGATACGGCTGCGCACATGACTGCGCTTTTCCACACCGTGGGACACACCGCCGTAGAATTCAAACCCGTCCGCGGTTTTTACGGCGGCCTGGTCACCGCCGCGGCCCAGGGCGATATCAATGCTTTCCCGGGCCATCTCCTGGCATTCGAACAAAGTCTTTCCGCCATGGCCCAGGCCGATGGAGATGGTCAGCATCCCACTGGGATTCAGTGCCCGAACTTTGTCCAAAATATCAAACCGCTGTTCGATCATCCGGCGGGCATCCCGCTCTTCCACCACCGCAATGTACCGGTTGTTGGACACCCGGCGCAGGAATCCGGTGGTCTGGGCAAAATACTCTTCCAGCAGGCGGTTGATGGCTTCCAGTTCCCGCGCCTGTTCCGAATCCTTCATATCGGTGAACAGTTCATCGTAACTGTCAATCACGATGTTCAGATAGGCCGGGCGGCTGGCATTGTACTCATCCAACGTGTCCTTGAAGAAGGTATCGTTGATCAGGTACACAAGACTTCCGCCGCCGGACCCGCGCACAGGGCTGGCGTATGCCGTAAAACGGTTGCCGTTTGCCGTCAGATCCTGGCCATGGGCGCGGGCGCACACAGCCAGATCAAATCCCGGCAGGAATCGTTCCACTGCCGGCTGCACGGCGTCCACATCCGATAAAACCTGTTCACGGAACAGATCATTATACCAGACAATGGTTTTGCCATCCAGCAGCATGACCGGCACCGGCAATTCCGCCAGGGAATACTGCAGTTTGCTGTTTTCGAACTGACGGCCGCACAGATTTCTTGCCACAAACCGGCGCAGACGCCGGATGTTGACAAACACAAGGACCGCCACAACCAGTACCGCCACAGCGGGGGCAATCAGACATATCGGATTGAGAACCGCCACCGGCACCGCCAGGGCGAGGCAGGCGGCTGCCAGCAGGATGATCACGGCGATATTATCCGGACTTCTTTTGTGTTTCATGGTATCCTCGGCTGTTGTTGCCTGTGCGGTATGCTCCGCACAAGATCCGCTTTACACTTCCATCAGGATGGGCAAAATCATGGGGCTGCGCTTGGTCCGGCGATAAATATAGCTGGAGAGCGCTTCCCGCACACGTGCCTTCACACTGGCCCAGTCGTGCAGGTTTTCCGCCAGGCTGCGATCCAGCGCCATCTCCACCTGGGTGCGGGCGCCGTCCATCAGCTCTTCGCTTTCACGAACATACACAAAGCCACGGGAAACCAGTTCCGGGCCGGAAACCACCTGGCCCGTGCGGCCGTCCACCGCCACCGTGACGATGATAATGCCGTCCTCGGACAGATGATGACGATCGCGCAGGACCACGTTGCCCACGTCGCCAACGCCGTAGCCGTCCACCATCACGGCACCGGAAGGAACGGTCCCTTCCACAGTCAGACCATCCTGAGAAATGCGGATGTTCTGGCCGTTTTCCGCGATATAGATATTGCCCTTGGGAATATAGCCCAGATGCTCCGCCGTTTCGGCATGGCGCTTCAGCTGTTTGAACTCGCCGTGCACCGGCAGGAAATACTGGGGATGAGCCAGGGTCAGGATCAGTTTCTGTTCCTCCTGGCAGGCGTGGCCGGAAACATGAGTGTCGTACATGTTTTCGTAGATGACTTCCGCGCCCAGAGACAACAGCCCGTTGACCACCTTGGTAACAGTCTTCTCGTTGCCGGGGATGGGCCGGGCAGAAATGATAATGAAGTCACTGGGACCGACCTTCACGGTGCGGTGGCTGGCCTGCGCCATGCGGGACAAAGCAGACAGGGGTTCTCCCTGGCTGCCGGTGGTGATCAGGACCACTTTTTCCGGCGGATACTTGTTGACCTCTTCGATGTCGATCAGCACATTGTCCGGCACGCGGATGTATCCCAGTTCCCGGGCCATTTCGGTGTTGGACACCATGCTGCGGCCGTTGACAGCCACCTTGCGGCCGCTTTCCATGGCCAGCTCGATGATCTGCTGGATACGGTAAATGTTGGAAGCGAAGGTTGCCACAATGATACGTCGGTTGCCGGCCCGCAGGAACAGGCGGCGCACCCCTTCGGCCACCGTCTGTTCGGTGGCGGTAAAGCCGGGTCGCTCGGCATTGGTGGAATCGGCCAGCAGGGCCAACACACCACGGCGTCCGTACTCGGCAATGGTGGACAGATCGGTCACCGCATCGCCGGACAGCGGCGTATAGTCAATCTTGAAGTCGCCGGTGTGCAGCACAATACCGGCGGGACACTCGATGGCGAAGGCCAGAGCATCCGGAATGGAATGGTTCACGTGGATGGGCTCCACCGTAAAGCAGCCCAAACGGATCTTCTGGCGGGGCCGAATCTCATGGAATTCAGCGCTGGAGGCCAGACCATGCTCTTCCAGCTTGTTCTTGATCAGTCCAATGGTCAGTTTGGCTGTATAGATGGGCACATTGAACTTCTTGAGCAGATACGGCAGGCTGCCGATATGGTCCTCATGGCCATGGGTGATGAAAAGGCCCTTGATGCGGTCCTTGTTTTCCAGCACATAGGTGAAATCGGGGATCACCAGGTCCACACCGAACATTTCCTCATCCGGGAAAACCAGGCCGCAGTCCACCAGGATCATATCACCCTGGCACTCATACAGGGTAATATTCTTGCCCACTTCTCCCAGGCCGCCTAGCGGGCAGATGTGCATGGGAATGGCAGGTTCATCATAAATGGGCGCATTCTGGCGGCGGCGCGGCAAGCGGGGCGTCTGGGCAGGCGCCGGCAGACGGGGCTGGCCGTTGTTCTGCCGCGGTGCGCGGCGCTGGCCTTCTGCTTTGCTGCCACGAGGTGCGCGGATGTTCTTGGCAGTTTTGTTCTGTTCCTGACCGGCCGCAGACTTTTTGCTGTTATTGTTGTTGGCAGCCTTCTGGGCCTTACCCTCCCCGCGGGGGCGACGATTCTGACCGTTACCGTTCTGACGGGTGCGCTTTTGCGCCGGACGCTTGGGGTTCTGGTTCATTTCTTCCATTCAAATACCTCCGGAAAATTCCACACCGGCAGGCCTGCGCGCACACGGCCGCCGCCTTGCTGCGGTGGGATCGTTCTTTGCATCGTATGATTTTTGCCTTCAGGCGGTTGGGCGCGAAAAGTCCATCCGACAGGATGCGACCGGGCCCTGCGAAAAACATGACATTGCAATTAGTCTTATTATAATTCCTGTACACAGGCTTGTCAAATACACCTTGTCGACCCGATGGTTGCCACGCAAAGCCAAAACGGGTATAATAGGGGCACAAATCAAGTATGGACCAGGAAAGGCTGCAAAACACAATGAAACAAATCGAAATCTATACGGACGGCGCCTGCAGCGGCAACCCCGGCCCCGGCGGCTGGGGTGCCATACTGCGGTTCCGCACCAGCACCGGCAAGGTCTACGAAAAGGAGATCAGCGGCGGGGAGGCTTCCACCACCAACAACCGCATGGAACTGACCGGCCTGTTGGAAGCTCTTCGTCAGCTCAAGGAGCCCTGCCTCATTGAATTGTACAGCGACAGCCAATATGTGATCAACGGGCTGGAAAAAGGCTGGGCCAAGGGTTGGCGGGCGCGCGGCTGGAAAAAAGCCGACAAATCCCCTGCCCTGAACCCCGATTTATGGGCTCCGCTTCTGGAAGAAAGTGAAAAACACACCATCCACTATCACTGGCTGAAAGGCCACGCCGGGCATCCCGAAAACGAGCGCTGCGACCGCATGGCGGTGGAACAGAGCAAACGTTTTGGCGGACGCCAGGCATAATTCAACGGAGGAAAATGGAATATGGATTCTCTCGGATTCAACACATTTGAAGAACAGGACAAGGTGCTTGTAGGCATGAGCGGCGGCGTGGATTCCAGTGTCACTGTGCGTATCCTGCAGGAGCAGGGATTCGCGGTACAGGGCGCAGTGATCCGCTTTTCGCCGGCTCATGACGGAGCGGTCGAGTCCGCCCGGGAAACCGGTGCCAAGCTGGGTGTTCCGGTGCATGTCATCGATGCCCAGGAGGATTTTGAGCGGGAAGTCATCACACCGTTCTGCGAAAATTACTGCGCGGGCCGCACCCCCAATCCTTGCATCCTCTGCAACCCGGCCGTAAAATTCCGCCTTTTGCTGAAAAAGGCCGACGAACTGGGCTGCAAATTTATTGCTACCGGCCATTATGCCCGGGTGGAACTTTGCGACGACGGCAAGAGCCGTCTGTGCACCGCAGACAGTGTGGCCCGGGACCAGAGCTACATGCTCTATCGTCTGCCCCAGGAAATCCTTTCCCGACTGATTCTGCCTCTGGGCAACTTCGAGAAAGAGGATGTGCGGGAGATTGCCCGAGATATTGAACTTTCCTGTGCCGACACGCCGGATTCCATGGAAATCTGCTTTATTCCCGACGGCGGGTATGCCGATTTCATCCGCGGACGGGGCTTTGTACCCAAGGCCGGCCGCTTCATCGGTCCGGAAGGTGAAGATCTGGGCGAGCACGCCGGGGTGGACCACTACACGGTAGGCCAGCGCAAGGGCCTCGGCATCGCTGCGGGCCGCCCGCTGTTCGTCAAAGAAATTCTGCCCGACGGCAATATTCAGTTGGCCGAAAGCGGCGGCGAATATGCCACCCGCATGGTGGTGAGTAACATCGCCACCCCGGACGGTGAGCCTCTGGCTGAGGGTGACTACCGGGTCAAGGTACGCAGTGCCGCCAAGGCGGTCCCCTGCCAGGTCTCCCATGCACCGGACGGTACCCTGATTGTTGCCTTCCCCGAGCCGGTACGTGCCCCGGCCCCCGGCCAGAGCGCCGTATTCTATCGCGGCGGATTCGTCTTCGGTGGTGGGTTCATCCTTTCCGCCGAATAAGTCGCACAAAGAAAGACCGTCGTTTCCGTGTTTGCGGAAGCGACGGTCTTTTTTATACAATCTTGAAAAACTCAGCGCCGGCTTTTCTTTTTCTTCTTGCGCGGCCAGGGGTTCCAGGTTCCGTGGGTCTTTTTCATCCAATGGGCCAGCGGATACCCCAGCAACGCCAAACCACCCAGCAGAATCACCAGATACAGCCAGCCGGCCAGCGAAACCGCCGCGTCCAGCGCAGCCAATGCCGCCAGCAGGAACCCTGCATACATCACAAAGCGGCCATTACGAAGCACATATTCTTTCCAGTACTCTTCCTTGATGCTGTCCTTGCCCTGGTCTCCCCAGATATGCGGATTTCTGGTCACGGCATAACCGTAGTAGGCCAGCACCAGGCCGATCACCAGAAGAAATTGAAACATGGCAGCGGTCCTCCCTTATAAAAAGCAGCCCGACAGGATGTCCCGGGTTCAGAAGCCCATCTTCTTGTAGAAGGGGCTGAAATCCAACGTAGCAAAATAGTCGGCGGGTGTCTCGGCACGACGGATCAGCTGATGGGTGCCGTCTTCGCACAGCAGCACTTCGGCGCTGCGCAGTTTGCCGTTGTAGTTATACCCCATGGAAAAGCCGTGGGCGCCGGTATCGTGGATGAACAGGACATCCCCGGTGTTGATTTCGGGCAGTTCACGGTCAATGGCAAACTTGTCGTTGTTTTCGCACAGACCGCCCACCACGTCATACACATGGTCGGCCGGGGCCTCTTCCTTGCCCAGCACCGTGATATGATGGTACGCCCCGTACATAGCCGGGCGCATCAGATTGGCTGCACAGGCATCCACACCGATGTACTCTTTGTAGATATGTTTCTGGTGGATGGCCGTGGTGACAAGCCCGCCGTAAGGTCCAAGCATAAAACGGCCCATCTCGGTGTAAATGGCCACATCGCCCATGCAGGCCGGGGTCAGGATGGCTTCATACTGACGGCGCACACCCTCGCCGATGGCCATGATATCATTCTGCCGCTGCCCCGGCTTGTAAGCAATGCCCACACCGCCGGACAGATTGATGAACTTGATCTTGGCGCCGGTGCGCTCCTTCAGCCGGACGGCCAAGCGGAACAGAATTCCGGCCAGTTCCGGGTAGTAATCATCGGTCACGGTGTTGCTGGCCAGGAAGGCATGAATACCGAATTCCTTGGCCCCCAACTGCATCAGACGGGTGTAGGCTTCGGCCATCTGGTCTTCGGTCATTCCGTACTTGGAATCCCCCGGGTTGTCCATGATGCCATTGCCCAGATCAAACACACCACCCGGATTGTAGCGGCAGCAGATCACCGGCGGAATTCCCGCCACGCGGTTCAGGAAATCCACGTGGGTCAGATCATCCAGGTTGATGTTGGCTTGCAGGTCATAGGCTTTCTTCATGTCTTCCGCCGGCGTTTCGTTGGAGGAAAACATGATATCCGACCCGGTAAAACCACAGGCCTCGCTCAGCAGCAGCTCGGTGTAGCTGGAGCAGTCCACGCCACATCCCTCTTCCTGCAGAATTTTGAGCAGATAGGGGTTCGGCGTCGCCTTCACGGCAAAATATTCCTTGAATCCGGGATTCCACGCAAACGCCTTATTGACCAGGCGTGCGTTTTCCCGGATACCTTTCTCGTCATAGATATGGAACGGCGTCGGCACATCCGCAATGATACGCTGTGCCTGTTCCAGATTGATGAACGGCCTCTTGGTATTGGACATGGATGATCTTCCTTTCCTTGTTATCCCTCTGTACTGTCTGACAACTCTAGACATATAGTTGGATTATAATACTTTTTATGACCCAGGGCAAGGGTTTCATCCACATTTTGGTATATTTATGCAGTTTTAGCGTATTCAGTCGGCTTGCTCTTCCGGAAGTTCCTGCCCGGCGCCCATCCCGATGGCATGCAGA
Source organism: Gemmiger formicilis (assembly GCF_016900095.1). Lineage (GTDB taxonomy): Bacteria > Bacillota > Clostridia > Oscillospirales > Ruminococcaceae > Gemmiger > Gemmiger formicilis_A. Next base: position 30,097 of record NZ_JACJJP010000014.1, on the reverse strand, counting down.
GCCGCCAGGCGGCGCGCATGCATCCGGTTCTGCAGCTGCCCCACGGTCCAGCGATAGGCCGGCCACAGGAAAATGCATGCCGCCACCCAGGCAGCCGGGTTGGACAGTTCCGCCCCGAAATACCCCAGACGAGGTACCAGCGTAATGGCAACCGCCGTGCGGGCTACCATTTCGGCCACACCGGCCATCATCGCCAGGGTGGAATAGCCCAGGCCCTGAATCACATACCGCCAGACAATCAGGGCGCCCAACGGAATAAAGAACAGGCTGTTCCAGAACATATATTCCCGGGCCATGCTCACGATGGTGGTTTCGGTAGCCGTGTCAATAAACAGACCGACAATGACCACATCGAAGAAATGCAGGAACAAGGCTGACGCCACCGAATAGATGGTGATGAGCAGCATGGCGCTGTGGGTGCCGCGGCGAATACGTCCCAGCTTGGCGGCGCCCAGGTTTTGCCCTGCGTAAGTTGCCATGGCAGTGCCGACACTTTCCAGGGGCACCGTCAGCAGATTCTGGGTCTTGCCGGCTGCCGTGACGGCAGCCACCGCCGTGGAACCCAACACATTCACCGCGCTCTGCATGATCACCGAGCCGATGGCCGTAATACTGCACTGCAGCCCCATGGGCACGCCCATTCCGCACAGGCGGGCACACGCAGCGGAATCATACCGCCGCTCGTCCCCTTCCATCTTGAGCACGGAAAAGCGGCGCAGCATATACACAAAGCTTCCAACACCGGAAATAGCCTGGGAAAGATCCGTGGCCACGGCCGCCCCCAGAACCCCCATATCGTAGACAATAATGAGATACAGATCCAATCCGATATTCAGGGCACTGGTCAGGATCAGGAAGTACAACGGCGTCTTGCTGTCGCCCAGAGCCCGCATAATGGCCGAAACCATATTATAAAGAAATACAAAAGGAATACCCGCAAAAATCCAGCCGATATAGGTGGATGCCTGGTCAATGATGTCTGCCGGTGTCTGCATCAGCTGCATGATCGGCCGGGTCAGAAGGACGGTGGCGATGGTCAGCACCACACTGAGAGCCACACACAGCCAGCCCGCGTTGGCCACATACCGGCGCATCTGAGAGAAATCCCTGGCCCCGAAATACTGGGCAATGGGAATGGCAAAGCCGTTGCAGATGCCAATCACGAATCCCAGAATCAGATAGTTTACCGATCCGGTTGCGCCGACGGCCGCTAAAGCATCCACACCTACAAAGCGACCAACAATAATGGTATCTGCCAACGAGTAGAACTGCTGGAACAGATTGCCCAGCACCAGCGGCAGCGTGAACATGGTGATGACCTTCAAGGGCATCCCGCTTGTAAGATCCTTTGTCATTTTGTTTTCCCCTATCCCCAAAAATACAACGGCGCGGCCACAGCCGCGCATCAATGCGGTGATAATTATACTATATCGGAACGGAAAATCAAGCGGTCTGCAGAAAAATAGTGCAAATAGCTTTTCCGCCGCAAAACAAACAAAAAAGCCTGACCTATCGGTCAGGCTTTTTGGCAGGGGTAGAAGGATTCGAACCCTCGGCACGCGGTTTTGGAGACCGCTGCTCTACCAACTGAGCTATGCCCCTACATAAAAGACCCACAGTTTAACAGCTGTGGGTCTTGCGCTGGAGCTGATATCCAGATTCGAACTGGAGACCTCATCCTTACCAAGGATGCGCTCTACCGACTGAGCTATATCAGCAGATGGCGACCCGAATCAGGCTCGAACTGACGACCTCTAGCGTGACAGGCTAGCGTTCTAACCAACTGAACTACCGGGCCATAACCAGCGGTTGCTTTCGTCTTTGGCGCTTGGCCTTGGCGGCTGCAACGTTAATAATTATAGCGGACGAATCCCGAAATGTCAACAGGTTTTTTTCATTTTTTTTGAAAAATATGAAAGTTTTTCATTTTTCATCTTTGTAACGTCGTTTTATTTTTAAAAAATCTGCGCAAAAAGCCGTTTTGCATTTCTCTTTCCCCCATGGTATGATGATATCATACGGTTTACCCCGGAAACAACCCCGTATTTTTTCGGTGCAGGCGGTGATATCCGGCCTGCCAGATGCACCACATGGCGGCAGTCGCCAGCAAAACCAGTCCCCCTTCCGGGCCGAACTGCAGCAACGCCATAGGCGCGGCAAACACCAGCACGGCCAGGACGGACACGCCCGGCACCTCGGCGGCAAGAACCAGCAGGACGCCCCCCAAGCATGCCAGCACACCGGTAAACGGCAGATACAAGATCATCCAGGCGCACACAACCGGCAGATGATGCTGCCATTGATCCGGTTCGGCGCCAACTGCAGCCGCCAGGATACCGGTTCCCGTATATAGGAATGTGACGGAAACTGACAGCGGTACCACCAGCAAGGCGACAGCACAGGATACCACCACCTTGCAGATACCCAGCAAAATATCCAGCCATACCCACGCGGAGGAACGCGCCGAAGTCCGGCTGGCCGACAGCAGCAGATGTTTTGGGAAAAGAACCCCCGCCACCGTGCCGAAGGCCAGACACCCGAGCCGCAGTAAAACGGTCGCCGAATTCACAGGCATTACCTCATTCCTCCTTAATATAAGAACAGTATGCCCCATCGACGGGCTGAAATGCTTACATTCCTGATTGAGGACACACAATTTTATCCGAGGTGTTTTTTATGGATTTTGAAACATTGAAAGCCGAGTGCCTTTCCTGCCGCCGCTGCGGCCTGTGCGAAACACGCAAAAACGTGGTGTTCGGCCAAGGCGTTCCCAACGCCGAAGTGCTGTTTGTGGGAGAAGGTCCCGGTGCCAACGAGGACGAACAGGGCCTGCCTTTTGTGGGGCGCAGCGGGAAACTGCTGGACAGCTACCTGGAAGCCGTTGATCTGGACCGGAACCGCAATATTTTTATTGCCAACATCGTGAAATGCCGCCCACCGGAAAACCGTGACCCGCTGCCGGAGGAATCTGCCGCCTGCATGCCCTGGCTGCGCCAGCAGTTCCAGCTGCTTCGTCCCAAAATCGTCGTCTGTCTGGGCCGCATTGCCGCCCAACAGATGATTGACAAATCCTTTTCCGTCACAAAGGACCACGGCAAGTTCTTCGACAAACAGGGTACACTCTTTATGGCGACCCTGCACCCGGCCGCTCTGCTGCGCAATCCGGGCAACAAGCCCCTTGCCTTTGAAGATTTTGCCGCCCTGCGGGACAAAATCCACGAAGTGTGTGATCACACATACTGATCCATCCCACGCATTTTCCATTTCCGTAAAGAACGGTTTTATACACAAACCCTGTTTTTACCGCATAGCATGGCTCAGAATCTTGCCAATAAGGGAGGTTTTGAACCATGCAATGCAAGCCGGTTTTGGATTTCTTTTTGGGGGCTTTATCCCCCTGCGGCTTTTCCGGATGGTTTGCCGAAGCCGCTGCCGATGATCAAATCACCCCCTGGCTGATCAAAGCCGGTCCCGGTTGCGGAAAGTCCACGCTGATGCGGCTTCTGCTGGAGCGGGATGCCGCCGTTTGTCGGCGTGACGGAAGCTGGATGGAACGGATTCACTGTTCCAGCGACCCAGACAGTCTGGACGGCGTTCGGATGAGCGACGTGGGCGTTTTGGTACTGGATGCCACCGCCCCCCACACGCTGGACTGCAAATTTCCGGATGCAGCCGAACGGCTGATTCCACTGTACGATGCCCTGGACCACCGTGATCTGGTCCGCAACCGAAAAGAAATTCTGCAGATCGGCCACGACCACGCCCAGCTGATGCAGCAGGCTTCCGCCCATTGGGCGCTGGCCTCCGCCGTGCTCATCCGTCGCCGCAGCCTGGCAGCTTCCCTGTTGGATCAAAAGAAGCTCCGGCAGTTCACGGCGCGTCTGGCCGCCCGCACCATGCCTGCCCGGCGCGGTGCAGCCCCCGGCAAACAGTACCATCGCCTTTTGTCCGCCCCAACGCCCAAAGGGTTGCTGGTCTTCAGCCAAACCGTCCTGCAACTGGCGCACACTACCCTGTATGCCGTGCATGATCCCTACGGAGCCGCCTCTTCCCTGATGATGGCGCAGCTGGCCGACCACGCCCGGAAAAACGGATACGACGCGTACCTTTGTCATTGCGCCAGCGACCAGCGCAACAAGCTGGACCACCTCTTCATTCCTTCCCTGGGCCTGGGATTTGTCACCAACAACCCCTGGCATCCCATGAATTTTGAAGGTCAAAAGAACATCCATGCAGCCCGCTTTGCCGCGGAACAGCCCGTCCCCCGCATCAAGCGTCTGATGCTGTATCAAAAGAAACTGGTATTCAGTCTTTTGGAAAAGACATGTGAAAGTCAGGCCGCAGCCAAAACTCTGCACGATGCACTGGAACAGTATTATGTGCGTGCGTCCGACTTTACGGTGGTCGACCGTATCCGCAAGGATGTGGAACGGGAAATTTTTGAGTTGTAAGTATCAAAGGATTTGTGATTGTTTCATGTCTGCCACGCTTTCTGAAAACAAGGCCCCTCTGGCCGTCGCACTTTCCGTGCGGCGGCTTGTTGAGTTTCTGCTGCGAACCGGAAGCATCGACAGCCGTTTTTCCGGCTTTGATCGGGCCAACGAGGGCGCCCGTATCCATCGCCGGCTGCAGCGTGCCGCCGCCAAGGTACACGAAGACTACAAGGCCGAGGTTGCCCTGCGTCAGGAGTATACATGCGATGGCATCACCTACACCCTGGAAGGCCGCGCCGACGGTATTTTTACGCGGGATGGGGTTCCCGTTGTGGAGGAAATCAAATCCACCACCTTGCCCCTGGAAGAGATCACCGAAAATCACGCCCCGGAGCACTGGGCACAGGGCCAGGTGTATGCCGCTATCTATGCCCTGCAGAACGATCTGCCCCGGATCACGGTACTGCTCACCTATTTTCAGGTGGACGAGGAGCTGACCGTACCGTATGAGCACACCTACACCGCCGAAGAACTGGACCAGATTGTGCAGAATCTTTTGCACCGGTATGCGCCCTGGGCACGGCTGGCAGCGGACTGGCAGGAGAAGAGCCGGGAAGGCATGCGGCAGCTTGCTTTTCCTTTTCCCACCTATCGTCCCGGGCAGCGCGCCATGATCAGCGAGGTCTATACGACCTGCCGGGATGGCGGGCAGCTGCTCTGTCAGGCGCCCACTGGCATCGGCAAAACCATGAGCGTGCTTTTTCCCGCACTCAAAGCTCTGGGAAACGGGGTGAAGGGGCCCGTCTTTTATCTGACGGCTCGCGGCACCACCCGCGCGGCGGCCGAAGATGCACTGAACCGTTTCCGTACGCAGGATTCTTCCCTGCCGCTGCGCAGCGTGACGCTGACAGCCAAAGACAAAATCTGCCTGTGCGAAACCCGGGAGTGTACCCCGGAGGCCTGCCCCTATGCCAACGGCTACTACGACCGCATTAAAGACGCCCTATGGGATGCCCTGGATGACACCACCGGCGCCCTGAATGCCGCCGTACTGCAGGAATACGCCCGCAAGCACCGCGTCTGCCCTTTTGAGATGGGGTTGGACTTATCCCTCTGGAGTGACGTGATCATCGGCGACTACAATTATCTCTTTGACCCCGTGGTTCGGCTGCAACGCTTCTTCGAGTCCAAGGGCGACTATCTCTTTCTGGTCGACGAAGCCCACAACCTGCCGGATCGTGCCCGGGAGATGCACAGTGCCAGTCTGGAGAAGGCTTCTTTCTACCAGGCAAAGAAGAACTTGGGGAAAGGCAAAAGCTCGCTGAAAACGGCTCTGAGCCGGGTAAACGACCATTTTATAGAGTGGCGTCATCGCTGCGAGGAAGCCGCCGCCCGTGAGGACGCAAGATTCGGCCAGACCCTGTTTATGCCGGATCTTGACGAATCCTTTGACCGCCTGCTGACACGGCTGTGCGAGCAGCTGGAAATCTGGCTGGATGAGCACCGCGACCCCAGTGAACAGCACAGCGAGCTGTTGCAGCTGTATTTTGATGCCCGTGCCTGGCTGCGGGTGGCGGAAACCTTCGACGACCATTTTGTTTTGCAGATCAGTGCATACGGGTCCCAGGTACGTGCTTCCCTGCTCTGCCTGGATCCCAGCAACTTTTTGGCGTCCGATTTTTCGCTGGGGCGCGCCGCAGTTCTGTTCAGCGCCACCCTGGCACCTGCTGCCTACTACAAGGATTTATGCGGCCTGGAAAACGCCCGAGCTGTGGCGCTGCGCAGTCCCTTCCCCCAACAGAACATGGCTCTGTTGTGTGCCCAAAGTGTCAGCACGCGGTACCGCGACCGAGAGAAAAGCATTCCCGCCATCGCGGATTATCTGGCCACCATGGTGCGGGCGCAGACCGGCAATTATCTAGCCTTTTTCCCCAGCTATGCCTATCTGGACAAGGTGTATGACAACTTTTGCGAGAGATACCCGGACCTGGCCGTATGCCGGCAGGAAAGCGCCATGGAAGAAGACCAACGAGCCGCTTTTCTGGAACGGTTTGCTCCGTCGCCCTCCCGAAGTCTGCTTGGATTTGCCGTTCTGGGGGGCGTGTTCGGCGAAGGAGTGGACCTGGCCGGGGACCGGCTCATCGGCGTGGCGGTGATAGGCCCCGGACTGCCCCAGGTCGGAGCCCGGCAGGAACAGCTGCGGGACCATTTTGAGCAGACCCGCGGCTGCGGGTTTGATTATGCCTATCGCTACCCCGGCATGAACAAGGTCCTGCAGGCGGCGGGGCGTTTGATCCGCACCCCCACCGACCGCGGGGTTGTGCTTTTGTTTGACGACCGTTTTGTTGCGTCGGAGTATCTGCGCTTAATGCCGCCCCACTGGTCCCACCTGCGCACTGTATACAACGAGCAAGCCCTGCAGGCCACGCTGGAGGCATTCTGGCAGATGCCGGCAACGGAATCCTCCGAATTGTAAAAGAAGCCGCACAGGTCCGTTTTCGGGTGCCTGCGCGGCTTCTTTTCATTACATTTTACTGGTCTTCCGCTTTCTGCATGCGCAGCAAGCTGTAGGGCATGAGGGGTGTTTCGCAGGGGATGGTATAATGCATCAGCGGATGAGGCGTGGCATCCACGCTTTCCCCTTCCTCGTTCTTGATCCAGTCCGGAGTCAGGCGGATCACCGACCCGTCCGGCTGCAGCACTTCCAGGGTATCCCCCAGGCAGAATTTGCTACGCTGGGTGCAGGAGGCCACCCCGTTTTCCCAGTTGTCCACCGTGCCGATGAAGTCCCAGTCCCGCACATAGCTGTGGCTGGGCGTCTGCAAGGCTTTTTCCTTGCCGAAGTAGAACCCCGGCGAGTAATGGCGGTGGCTGGTGCGGTTCAGTTCATCAATGACCGCATCCGGCAATTCGAACTCTTCTCTGTCCGGATTGGCCAGATACGTATCCAGCGCGCGCCGGTACGCACTGGTAACGGAGGCCACATAGTAGAAGGTTTTTGCCCGGCCTTCGATCTTCAGGCTGTCCACGCCGGCCTTGCACAGCAGGTCGATAAACGGCGCGGTGCACAGGTCGTTGGCATTGAGGATATAGCTTCCGTCTTCATTTTCCCCGATTTCCATGTACTGCCCGGGGCGGCGTTCTTCCACCAGATAGTACTTCCATCGGCAGGGCTGGGCACACTCGCCCCGGTTGCCGCTGCGCCCCGTCATATAGCTGGACAGAAGGCAACGGCCGGAGACGCTCATGCACATGGCGCCGTGCACAAAGGCTTCCAGCTCCAGCTCTGGCGGTGTATGGTCCCGGATATAGGCAATATCGGTCAGGCTCAGTTCCCGCGCAAGAACCACCCGTTTGGCCCCCATCTGGTAGGCCTGGGTGGCGGCGGCATAGTTGGCAATGCCGGCCTGGGTGGAAAAATGTACCTCCACCCCGGGGGCATACTTCTGGGCCAGGGCCAAGACCCCCAGATCGGCGATGATAAAGGCATCCACGCCCGCCTCTGCCGCATCCTTCATGGCCTGGGGCAGGCGCTCCAGCTCTTCGTTGGTGGGCAGGGTGTTCAGGGTCAGGTACACCCGACGGCCGCGGGCATGGGCAAAGATACACCCTTCCCGCAGTTCATCATTGGTCAGGTTCGGCGGTGCCGCCCGCATGCCGAACTGCGGCAGTGCACAGTACACGGCATCTGCTCCATACAGCACCGCATATTTCAGGGTTTCCAGGCTGCCCGCCGGGGACAGCAGTTCAGGCTGTGAAAGCATACGATCTCCTCTCTTAGCCTTGCGGCCAACCGGCTTTCTCACAATTCTGGTAATGTTCGTCCGCAGTCTTGGCATAGAAGTACTGCCCCGGGTAATCCCCGCTGGGATTGCCGGTGACGAAGAAGAAATACCCTTCGTTCAGGAACTCTTCGTCCGGGTTCAGCGCGGCCTCAATGGCATCGATACCGGGGTTGGAAATGGCGCCCGCCGGCAAACCGCTGATGCGGTAGGTGTCGTAGGCATTGAGGACCTCTTCGGGAATGGTGCCTTCCTGAGGCCAGCCCATATACTCCGCCATAGGCGAATTCCACAGATAGTTGTTGTCACCGTCCTGCATGATATCGCTGCTGGCGTTGGATTCCAGCTTATGCTCCGCCCACAGCGGATCGTCGGATTCCAGCCGGTTGTGGAAGCAGGCACTGACCTTGGCATCCTCCGAAGCAAGCCCCGCTTCCTCCTGGATAAAGGACGCCAGGATTACCACCTGATCCAGAGTCGTACCCTTTTCTTCAATGGTGGACATCAGGCCGGAAGTCTTGGTATCGAATTCCGAGTACAGACGGTCCACGATATCATAGACACTGGCATCGGAGTAGAACTCGTAAGTGTCCGGGAAAAGATAGCCTTCACACTTCAGCAGGCGGCCCTCATTGTCGGGAATCTCATTCCAGAATTCATACTGGCTGAAATCAGACCCGTCTTTTCCTTCGGCGCAGTTCAGGAAGGTGTCCACACTGTCCACCAGGCCCTGGTCCACAAAGATCTGGGCAATGCCCACGGCGGTGGTGCCTTCCGGTATGGTCACCCGCACGGTGTCCCGGAAAACTTTCTGCTCAGACAGGGTGGTGATGATATCGTTGTACGACATGCCGGCATGCACCTGGAAATCGCCGTACTGCAATCCACTGGCACGGCCGCTGTATTTGGTATACAGCTTGAACAGCCAGTCATACTTGATGATGTTGTTCTGCTTGAGCACTGCGGCAATATCTGCCACCGAAGAGCCCTGCTCCACCGACACGGTCACTTCCTGACCGACGGAGCCATGGCCGTCCACCTCGCTGTAAAACTGCATCATCTGCCATCCGGCCACAGCCACCAGCGCCAGCACAACCAGCACAATCACAAGCCCCACCGGGAAACGGCGTTTCTTGCGCACAACCACTTCTTCCTCTTCCTCATACGGTTCCGGATCCTCAAAACCGCCGTCCTGGGCCACATCGTAAGCGCGGCGCTGCGGCTGTTCCGGCGCCGGAACACGGCGGGAAGGCTGTGCTTTTTCCTGTTTGGTGGAAGAAGATTTTTCCGGTTCACGATTGATCTTCATCTTTTTGCTCCTTTTCACCCGCACAACTGCTGTTCAGGTGTATTGTTACAGGGCTCCGCTTTACTGCAGCAGCCGGAAATACACGTCCGTGATGGGAAACGGCTGGGATAGAAACCGTATCATGCCGTACCCGCATCGTTTGCCGGCCCCCAGGTACAGGGTCTGGTTTTCCGCCAGAAGAATACTGGCATAATGAGCGCCGGTTTTTTCCCGCGCTGCCTGCAACAGCAGATCGGCGCAGTGGTCGTTGTCGGCCTGCAGTTCCATCACCTGCAAGACATCATCCTGCTGACAGAACAGGCCGTATCCCCTCTGGTTGGAAACAATGGTCATCCCCTTGCGGTACAGACGGGTGATCATTTCGGTTATGGTGGACTCCGGCAATATGATGCACGCCGGCTGGTACCGCATGCGGGTGTCAATCAGGCGCCGCACGGTCAGGTTGTCAAATTCCGCCACCGCCCGAAGGTTGTGCTCGATGGGTTTGCGCACCATCCGCAGCGGAAAAGCGTTTTGAAACCCCAGCTTCTTCAGGCTTTGCCCGACTTGGGGGGAGGGAGGCACCGCAACGGCAAAATCGTATCCGCCGGCCGCGTAAGCGCGCAGGCAGGAATCCAGAAGGTGGCTCATCAGACCACGTCCTTGCAGTTCAGGACGGGTAAGCATGCCGCAGAACCAGATGCCCCGCCGGTGCCCGCATTCCACCGGCACCGCTCCCAGCAGTGCTGCCGGAATGCCCGGCTTGCCATCGGTTCCCGCCCGCTCCAGAACCAGAACGTTGTCCAGGCCCGCTATGTTCCGAAGCCAGGAAGAGGCCTCTTCCCGGTCTGTACCAAAAGCTTGTGCGCGCAGCTGTGCCAGGGTGTCCAGATCCTGCACAGTTGCCTTACGCAGAACAGCGGCCATCGGGTCCACCTCCTTCCCTGCCGGTTGAATCCTTTACAGCACGTCCGCCAGTTTGGAAAGCACTTCCTGGTGAATGTCTTCCACGCTGCGCATGGTCTTGACGCCGTCTTCCATCTTGGTGCAGACAATCCGCCGCCAGCCCAGTTTACGGGCGCAATATTCGGCGGCCGCCCGGGAACGGGCCAGATATTCGGCATCCTTCTCCTGGATGTCCATCTTGGTCTGGTCCCCGTGATAGCGCTCCGCAATCAGTTTCTGGGAGACATCCACGTCCACCGAAAGATAGACAACGGCATCCGGGGCCGGAATGCCCATCTTTTTGTATTCAAAGTCAAACAGCCATTCCAGAAAACCGTCCCAATGCATGGGCGGCAGCTTGGAACACTGATGCACCGCGTTGCTGGTGGTATATCGGTCGGAGATCACCAGCCCACCGCGGCGATAGAAATCGCCCCACTTTGTCTTGTAGCTGGCAAAGCGGTCCACCGCATAGAAGGTGGAGGAAGCAAAGGCGTTCACATCGTCCGGCTTCTGGCCAAACTGACCGGAAAGGTACATTTTTACCAATGCTGAGGAATCGCTTTCATAATCCGGGAAGGTGATCTGCCGCAGGTCCTGTCCGCGTTCGCGGAGGGTACGGCACAGAAGATCGGTCTGTGTGCCTTTGCCGGAACCATCCAAGCCTTCAAAGATGATCAGTTTACCCATGGGTGAGAACCCTCTCTTTCATTTCGGAATATTTCTGCCGGACCTGTGCCTGACGACCGCAGCACATGCGGCCTTCGGGGCAGGGCCCGGTCAAACAGCGCGGCCCGGCCGCCGCAAAGATATGCGGGGCCAAGGGCAGCACCAGTTCCAACATACGGTCCGCCACAGCACGGATCTCCCACTGTGCGCGCTCGCAGCAGCGCAGCTGGAAGAAATTGATGAGACTGCGGCAGTTCATGGTCATAACCATTTTGGTCTCACAGGCATTGGGCAATACAAAACGGGCGTCTTCATTGGCCTTTTTGGACGCCTTGGCGCGGGCAGCTTTCTCATCCAGCCCCTGTGCCATAAAGGTCTTAGTGTGTGCGTCTTCCAGCGTCTGCACCAGGTCCAGGTAACGGCGGGCATCCTCGTTCATGGATTCAATGAACTGCTGCTTTGCCTGGGGAATGGCCTCAATTTCCGGCGGAATCACATAGCGGAAATCTTCCAAGCGGACATAGCGCTGGCTTTGCACGCTGAAAGAGGCAATGCGATGCCGGGTGACCTGGGCCAGGAAGGTGCGGCTGACCCCTTCGATACCAAAGGTGAAGGAGGCATGCTCGATGGGACTGGCATGTCCCACATCGTTCAGCCGCTGCAGAAAGGCAGCTGTCTTTTCCGGTGTAAGGCCATCCAGCAGCGTTTCGATATGGGCATCGGAATAGCACAGCTTGGCCGCAGCGGCCACCGTCTTTTCCGGGTCGTTGGTATGGGCGATCAGGTTGACCAGCATGTTGTATCCTCCCGTTTATTCCTTGGAAAGTTTTGTCAGCGGCGCATAGTTTGCCATGGTCTTTTTGACGCCGACCCGGTCAAACTGAATTTCCACAATGCAGTCCCCCGCCACCGGCGTGACCTTGATGACCTTGCCACGCCCGAACACCTTGTGATCCACAAAGTCGCCGGGCGCAAAACCGGCCGCCTTCTTTTTGGGGGCGGAGGCCGGTGTTTCCAGCAAGGTGGAGGAGCCGCCCCCGGCCGGGGCGGCACTGCGGGAAGAACCGTATCCGGCGCCGAACCCGCTGCCGGGGACTGTATGATGTCCCACGCCGCGGGGGCTTTCGTGGCCGCCGGTGGCGGCAAACCCACTGCGGAATCCGCCGGAAGAACCATAACGGCTGCCGAACCCGGCGTTGTACTCGCTGTTGAGATAGCCTCGGGACGCGCCGGAATACCCGCTGCGCCCGCCGGGCACATTGGTAGAATAGGTGCCATATCCCGCCCCGAATCCGCCGCCGGCCGCCGCCAGTTCTGGGCTCTGGGTCTCTTCCAGCAGATCGGGATCGATCTCACTGAGGAAATCGGACGGCGGATTGCGCCGGGTCTGGCCAAAAATCATCCGGCTTCGGGAAGAAGAAAGATACAGCTCCTTTTTGGCCCGGGTGATTCCCACGTAGCAAAGGCGCCGTTCCTCCTCCATGTCTTCCTCGCTGTAGCGGGCCAGGTCGCCGGGGAAAACGCCGTCTTCCATGCCGATGATAAAGACATACGGGAACTCCAGGCCCTTGGCGCTGTGCAGGGTCATCAGCGTGACCGAGTCGGCGTCCTCATCATAGGAGTCGATGTCCGCAATCAGCGCCACCTCTTCCAGGAAGCCGGAAAGGGTTGCGTCCTCCCCGTTCTGGTCGGCGTAGGTCTTGACCGAGTTGACCAGCTGGCCCAGGTTCTCCAGGCGGGTCTCCCCCTCCTCCTTCTGCGCCTTCAGCATGGCCTCGTATCCGGTTTTGCGGATGACCTCCCCCACGAACTCATCCAGAGGCAGGGTCACCGAAAGATCACACAGGGTGCGGTACATATCATAGAACGCTCCCAGTGCTGAGGCCGCCCGGGCTAGCGCCGGATAGGTGGAGGCTTCCGAGATGATCTGCAGCATGGGAACCCCGCGGGAAGCCGCCAACTCCGCAATCTTGTCCACAGTGGTGGCACCGATCTTGCGGGCGGGTTCGTTGATGATGCGGCGCAGCCGCACATCGTCCCGGGGATTGACCACAACGGCCAGGTAGGAGTTGATATCCTTGACTTCCTTGCGGTCAAAGAAGCGCTGGCCTCCCACAATGCGGTACGGAATACCCGCCCGGGCGAAATACGCTTCCACCGGGCTGGACTGGGCGTTCATACGGTAGAGCACCGCGTGGTCCCGCAGGCTGGCGCCGTTGCGCAGATTTTCGCCGATGATGTCGGCAATATGGCTGGCCTCGTCCTGTTCACTGGCAGCGGTGTAATGCTGCACCTTGGCGCCGGTGCCGTTTTCGGTCCACAGCGTCTTGCCCTTTCGGCCGTTGTTGTTTTTGATGACGCTGTTGGCGGCATTCAGGATGTTGGAGGTGGAACGGTAGTTCTGTTCCAGGCGGATGGTCTTGGCACCGGTGAACACCTTTTCAAAATTCAGGATGTTTTCAATGGTGGCGCCGCGGAACTTATAGATGGACTGGTCATCGTCACCCACCACGCACACATTGTTGGTACCGCCGGCCAGCAGGCGAACCAGATGGAACTGCGCCACGCTGGTATCCTGGTATTCGTCCACCACAATGTAGCGGAACTTGTTCTGGTAATACTCCCGGGCTTCGGCGTCTTTTTTCAGCATCTGGACCGTATGGAAGATCAGATCGTCAAAATCCATGGCGCCGGCGGTTTTAAGGCGTTCGGAATAGGCGGTGTAAATTTTGCTGACCAGCGCCGCCTTGGTATCCTTCGGCGGTTCAGACGCCACATCCCGGGCAGACAACAGCTTGTCCTTGAAGGCACTGATGCGGGCCACCGCCTGCTTGGGGGGCAGGAACTTGTCATCGATCATCAGTTCTTTATAGATCTGTTTGATGACCCGCTGCTGGTCGTCGGAATCGTAGATGGTGAAACTGGTGGGGAAACCGATGCGCTCGGCGTCCCGGCGCAGAATCCGCACGCAGGCGGAATGGAAGGTGGAGGCGAAAACGTCGCTGCCCACCGTCTCCCCCAGCATGGCTTTCAGACGGTCTTTCAGTTCCCCGGCGGCCTTGTTGGTAAAGGTGATGGCCAGCACATTCCACGGCCGGGCCGGAGACACCGCCAGCAGGCGCGCCTGGTCCGCGGAAGGCATGCGTCCGCTTTCCATGGTGGCCCGCAGGTGGTCCACATCTTCCTGGGTGACCGGACGGCAAACTTCCCGGCTGCCGTGGGCCTGACCGAAGCGGATAATGTTGGCAATGCGGTTGACCAGCACGGTTGTCTTGCCGGAACCAGCGCCGGCCAGGATCAGCAGCGGACCTTCGGTGGTAAACACCGCCTGGCGCTGTACCGGGTTCAGGCGGGTAAAACAGGATTCGATATACTGGTCCCGCAGTTGAAGATATTCATTCAAAATGGCGTCGGGCATAGGTGTTTTCTTCCTTTACTGCTGCAATCTGTGTAAAAAAGACAAAATCATAAGTGTTTAGTATACCACAAAACCCCATGCATGGAAAGGGTCACGGGGCCCCATCAGGCGGCTTTTCCATACCTTGGGTGTGGCGTCCCGGAACCCGGCCGTCAGATACTTGCCCAGAGACAGGCTGGCCGCCGTACCGCGAGCCACGCAGTTCAGCGGATCGGGGGCAATGGCCACGTCCACATGCAGTTCCCCGGCCAGGTATCCGGCCAGGCCCCGGAGCATGGACCCGCCGCCGGTGAGCAAAATGCCGTTTTTGCCCACATCAGCCGCCAGTTCCGGCGGGGTGCTTTGCAGCACATTATGGGCGGCAGCGGCAATGCGGGCGGCCAGTTCCCGGACCGGCTCGTACAGATCCCGGGTATAGATCAGGCGGCGGGCCGGCAGATTGGTCTCCCAGGAATGGCCGCGGACTTCCATCACGCCTTCAAACTCGCTTTGGAAGCAGCAGGCCACCTGCTTTTTCAAGGCTTCGGCGGTCAGCGGGCCGATGGCAATGCTGAATTTTTCCTGCACATACTGGGCGATGCAGTTGTCAAAGGCGTTGCCGGCCACCGGCAGGCTGGCGGCACGCACCCGTCCCCCCATGCTGATCACCGCGATATCGGTGGACCCGCCACCGATATCAATGACCATACAACCCTTGGGTGTGCGGATATCCAGTCCCGCTCCCAGGGCGGCGGCTACCGGCTCGTCCACCAGGTACACCTGTTTGGCGCCAGCTGCCATCACCGATTCCACCACCGCGTCGGCCTCGATTCCCGTAATAGCTGCGGGCACACACACCGCCACCCGGGGACGGATCAGACGGGAGGGGCACACCTGGTTGATGAACCGCACAATCAGTTCATTGGTCATCCGGTGGTCCTGGATAACGCCGTCCCGCAGCGGACGGATGATATCAATATAGCGCGGCGCACGCCCCACCATACGAAGGGCATCCTCCCCCACAGCGATGACGGTATTGGAGCGGGTGTCCACCGCCCCCACGCTGGGTTGACGGAAGATCACGCCCTGTTGTTCGGTTGCAATGATGATGGAACTGGTTCCCAGATCAATGCCGATATCATATTGCTTCATTTGCTCTGTTTCTCCTGCGTTTGCCCTTGCTTGGGCAGACGTTTGTTCGGGGGTAAGTCTTCCTTGGCGGCCACGCTAACCGCAAACACCGAAACTGCACCGCCCTGCAACAAAGCCAGGGCACAGGCGGAAACGGTGGCGCCAGTGGTGATAATATCGTCCACCAAAAGAACACGCATACCGGACAAATCGGTTCCGCGGCGGCAGGCATATGCCCCGCGGGTGTTCCTGAGGCGGGCATTCAGATCCAGATTTTTCTGGGGCTGCATCTTGCGCGTGGTGTACAGCGGGTACGCCACGGGAATGTCCAGAATCCGGGACAGGCGTTTTGCCAGCAGACGGGGCATGGTACCTGTACCGGGCCGCCGCGGCGGCACCGGCACAATCAAGGTGTAGGGTTTCAGTTCCCCCGGCGCTGTGTACGCCGGACGCCCCGCCGCAGCGGGCGCAGCCTGTGCACCGAACACACGCACAGCCATCAGGTCCGCCAGCTCCCTGGCATACCAGGGGTTGCCGTGTCCCTTGCACATAAGAATGGCGTAGCGGACGGTATCCGCATAATAAAAAGCGCTGGCTGCCCCCGACACCGCGTAAAATTCATGCTCCGTGGCGGGAAGCCGGGGCGGATCATGGGACAGCCGCTCCACCTCCGGCAGACAATTCCGGCAATGGCAGCCGGCCACCGCATCGGCTCCCAGAAGCTTGCCGCAAAAGGGACACCGCCGTGGCCAGATCAGAGCCGCCAGCCGTTCCGGCAGCGCGTTCACGATTGATGACGGACCGCATCCGCCAACAGGTAGCGCAGTCCGCTGTAACGCAGATTCTGCCGGACGTTTTCGGTCATGGCCTGCACCGTGCGCCCCATACCCGTGATGATGCACAGCTTTCTGGCGCGGGTCACACCGGTATACAGAAGATTGCGGTAGCACAGGCGGGCGGGCACATCCGCTGCCGGGATGATCACCGCCGGAAATTCCGAGCCCTGGCTCTTGTGGATGGTCACCGCATAGGCGGGCTCCAACTCAGCCAGCTGATCGGCGCCGTACACATATTTGCGGTCATCCATCATGACGGTCACACTGCGGGCCGACGGGTCCACCTCGGTGATGATGCCCAGGTCGCCGTTGTAAGCGCCCACACCTGCTTCGGCACCGGAACGCTCATAGGGAATGTCATAGTCATTCTTGATCTGCATGACCTTATCCCCCAACCGCAGTACCCGGCCGCTTTGCTCCCAGGCGATCTGGGGTTTGTCCGGCGAAGGCGGGTTCAAAACCGCCTGCAGCCGCCGGTTCAGTTCCACACTGCCCGTGGGGCCCACCTTGGTAGGGCAAAGGACCTGAATGTCCCGCACGGGGTCGAAACCGTAGGTGCGGGGCAGCCGGGTGGATACCAGGTCGCACACCAATCGCTGGCAGGCGGGGCCGAAGGATTCGATCATGAAAAAGTCGTCATCGTGTCCCCCCGTACGGGGCATCTCCCCGTGCACGATCCGGTGGGCATTCTGGATGATCAGGCTCTTTTGCGCCTGCCGGAAGATTTCGGTCAAACGCACTGTGGGCAGGATATCCGCCCGCAGAATCTCGCTGAGAATGTTGCCGGGCCCCACACTGGGAAGCTGGTCGGCATCCCCCACCATGATGATGCGACAATGGGACTGCGCCGCCGCCAGCAAGGCCTGGAACAGCTTGACATCCACCATGCTCATCTCATCCAGGATGATCACGTCAAAGGGAAGCAGGTTCTTTTCGTTGTGGATGAACCGCACCGTACCGGTGGAGTAATCCACTTCCAGCAGCCGGTGAATGGTGGAAGCGCTGTGCCCGGTGAGTTCGCTCAGGCGTTTGGCGGCACGGCCGGTAGGGGCACACAGGGCCACCCGGTCGTAAAGCCCCTCGTACAGCGTCAGGATCGCGTTGACCGTGGTGGTTTTACCGGTGCCGGGGCCGCCGGTGAGTACCATGACCCGGTTGGACAAGGCCATCCGGATGGCTTCCCGCTGCAATGGTGCATAGGCAAACCCCTGGGCCATTTCCAACACCCGGATATCATTTTCCAGAGTTGGCGGCGCCTCGGTGGGATAGGTGGAAATTTCGCCAAGGCGTGCGGCAATGTCCTCCTCCGCACTGAGAAGGTCCGGCAGGTAGATGTACTCGGTGCCCTCATAGGTGCGGGCACGCATCTCCTCGGTGTTCAGCAGTTCATCCAGTGCCTGTTCCACCCGCTGGGGTTCCTGGCGGATAAACCGGGCCGTGGCGTCGGTCAGCTTGGCCCGGGGCAGACAGGTGTGCCCGTTGCCCGCATTGTGCCGCAGAGTATACAGCAGCCCTGCGGCAATGCGCAGGCTGCTGTCCGCCCCCACCTGCAAGGTGTTGGCAATGGCATCCACCTGACTGAATTTCAGGTTCAGCGGTTCCCCGCAAAGCATATACGGATTATTGTTCAGTGCTTCCACCGTGTGGGGGCCGAAGGCGCGGTAGGCCGTCACCGCGCTTTGGGCCGAAAGCCCGAAACGTGCCATCCAGGCGATGACCTCCCGCACACCGTACAAGCGGCGGAACTCGTTAGAAATGGCCGCGGCTTTCTGGGGCGTGATTCCTTTCAGCTCGCACAGCCGGTCCGGCTCCTCCGCAATCACGGTCAGGGTTTCGGCCCCGAACTTGGCCACCATCTTCTTGGCGGTGGAAGAGCCGATATAGGGCAGCACACCGCTGGCCAGGTAGCTCTGAATGGCCGCCGTATCCTGGGGCAGTGCCGCTTCGCAGGTCTCGGCCCGGAACTGTTCCCCATAGTTGGGATGGTTGGTCATCTGCCCGTACACCACCACCGACATTCCGTTGTCGATACTGCCCACATTGCCGGAAACGACCACGTCGGTACCGCCCGCGTTGACTTCGAACACCGCATAACCGGTTTCCTGGTTTTCAAAAATCACGTGTTCCACAACGCCTTCCAGTTTCAGCAGTTCCCCGGGCATGGCCATTTCCTCCTTTCTTTGTCTTTTGGACAGAATCACCCAATATACTTTTATATTATAGCCAATCCCCCCTTATTTGGCAATGCCGTTGACAGGGCTTTCCTTTTTATATATAGTAATAGTCTGTGCCATTGTTTGGCGATGTATCGTAGGCCAAACCGGAAAGGAAGGTTCGGAATGAAGATCAGCATTATCGGATACAGCGGCAGCGGAAAATCCACCCTGGCCGCCGCGTTCGGGCAAAGATACCATCTGCCGGTTCTGCACCTGGACACAGTGCAGTTCGGCCCCGGCTGGAGCGAGCGGGACCGGGAAGAAAAGCTGGCCGACGTGCGCACCTTTCTGGACAGCCATCCCGACGGCTGGGTCATGGACGGAAACTATACCAATCTGTACTATGACCGCCGTCTGGCCGAGTCCGACCTGATTTTCTTTCTGGATTTCGGGCGCTGGACCTGCCTGTACCGAGTTTTATCCCGATACCTGCACTACCACGGAAAAACCCGGGCGTCCATGGCCAAGGACTGCGCGGAAAAAATCGACGCCGAATTTCTTCATTGGGTCTTGTGGGGCGGCCGGACCAGAGAGAAGGTGCAGCACTATGAACACGTGCTGCAAGCCTGGCCGGAAAAAGCGCACCGCATCCGGAACCAGCGGGAACTGGACGACTGTTTCCGACGGTATAGTCTTGAAAAGCCATAAGCAAAACGGCCCCTGCCTCCCTGTACGGGCGGCGGGGCCGTTTTGTTGGTGATACAGATTTTACAGGATGACTTCCATGCCGATTTTCTGGGGCTTGAGACCGCAGGATTCATAGAACCGCTGGGCGTTGTCGTTGCCGGACCATACGTTCAGGGTCACGTTGTAGCAGCCGTGTTCCCGGGCATAGGCCAGGACCGCCTCGTACAAAGCACAGCCGATGTGCTGGCCGCGGCAGGCTTCATCCACACAAAGGTCGTCGATGTACAGTGTCTTGATATCGGTCATAATGGTATTGTCGAGATACTGCTGGAAAATGCAGAACGCATATCCCAGCAGACGATTGTTATCATCCACCGCTACCAGAATCGGGCGCTTGTCATCCGCAATAATGGCGGCCAGCTCTTCGTCCGTATACTTGCGGCCGCCGTTCTTGAACAGATCCGGGCGGGCTTTGTGATGGACCAGCTCCACCTGCATCAGCAATTCATCAATGCGAGGCATGTCACAGGTTTCGGCTCTGCGGATTTTCATAAGCAATGCGCTTCCCTTCTGCATATTTCATTTTCTTTTTGATACACAAATAATTATACATCCGAATCGGCGTTTTGCAAGTTGTTCGCACCACGTAAAAACAGGCTCCGCGCCCCGGCTGCCCGGAAATGACAGCCGACGGACACAGAGCCTGTCTGTTTTTATTTTTTGTGGAAAGCTGAGGATTACAGGGAGGCAACCGCCGCTTTCAGCGCGTCCACACGGTCGGTGTTCTCCCACTTGACGCCCAGGTCCTCACGACCCATATGGCCGTACGCCGCCAGTTTGCGGTAAATGGGCTTGCGCAGATCCAGATCACGGATGATGGCCGCGGGCCGCAGATCAAAGACCTTTTCCACCGCCGCTTCCAGCTTGTCGTCCGCCACCGTGCCGGTGCCGAAGGTATCCACCAGGATGGAAACCGGTTCTGCCACGCCGATGGCGTAGGCCAGCTGCACCTCGCACTTGTCGGCCAGACCGGCGGCAACCAGATTCTTGGCCACCCAGCGGGCCGCATACGCAGCGGAGCGGTCCACCTTGGAGGGGTCCTTGCCGCTGAAAGCGCCGCCGCCGTGACGGGCATACCCGCCGTAGGTATCCACAATGATCTTGCGGCCGGTCAGACCGCTGTCACCCTGGGGACCGCCCACCACGAAACGGCCGGTGGGGTTGATGAAGTACTTGGTATTTTCGTCCAGCAGATTCGCCGGGATGGTGGCCTTGATCACCTTTTCCATCACGTCGGCATGCAGCTGCTGCTGATCCACTTCAGGGCTGTGCTGGCTGGAAATGACCACCGTGTCCACTCGGACCGGCTTGCCGTCCACGTATTCCACCGTGACCTGGCTCTTGCCGTCCGGACGCAGGTAAGCCATTTCGCCGTCCTTGCGCACATGGGCCAGACGTTTGGCCAGCTTGTGGGCCAGGGAGATAGGCAGTGGCATGAGTTCGGGGGTCTCGTTGCAGGCATAGCCGAACATCATGCCCTGGTCACCGGCCCCGGCCACTTCATCGTTGGTGCCCAAGGCAATATCCGGGCTCTGGCCGTCGATGCTGGTCATAACACCGCAGGTATCGCAGTCAAAGCCATACTTGGCGCGGTCATAGCCGATATCCTTGATGACGCTGCGGGCAATGCCGGGAATGTCCACATAACAGCTGGTAGTGATTTCGCCCATGATGTGCACCAGACCGGTGGTGCAGGTGGTTTCGCAGGCCACGCGGGCGCCGGGGTCCTGGGCCAGAATGGCATCGAGCACCGCGTCGGAAATCTGGTCGCAGATTTTGTCGGGATGCCCCTCGGTAACGGATTCGGATGTAAACAGGTACTTGGACATAGGTAAGCTGCCTCCTTGAAAAAATGCTGGTCAGAAAGGCAACTTGACGAAAACCTTGCATGTGTTTTCCGCCGCAGGAAAACGCAGCAAAAAGCGCGTTCCCCACACACGGCGGGAAACGCGCACAAAACGCTTATCTTTCGGTTTCCCGCAGGAATTGGCACCTTACGCATTGCGCAGGTTGCCGGGCTTCACTGGGCCTGTTCCCTCAGCCGCTCTTGATAAGTCACCTTATTCTGATGTCGTGATGTATAATACCATACCCCAGATGGGATGTCAACGATTTTTCGTCCGTTTTGTGACACTTTTGGACAAGTGTCCTACAAAAGCTCAGCGGCGGCCGTGCAGAATCGGAGACAGGGGCTTGTAGATCAGGAAGCAAATGACAGAATCGAGAAGACCTTTCACAAAGGTGAAAGGCAGGTTGAACATGACCAGGCAGAACAGCAGGCTGGTGGCGTTGGGGTTCAGTTCCTGGTACGCGCCCAGGATCAGATCCATACCGCCGAACATCTGGGCATACACCGGGTAGGTGATGAAGTAGTTGACCGGCACGCTGATCAGGGCCATGACCACCGAACCGACCAGGGCGCCAACAACGGCCATCTTGCGGCTCTTGTGATGTTTATAGATCAGCCCTGCCGTAACGGTGAACGCAGCCCCCAGCAGGAAGTTGCACACTTCGCCGATGCCGCCGGTGGAGCCGTGGAAGATGGCGGCCAGAATGTTCTTGATCAGACAGACCGCGGCGCCGTACACAGGGCCCAGGCTGAAGGAAGCCAGCAGGGCCGGCAGTTCCGAAATGTCCATCTTGACAAAGAACGGGATGAACATGGGCAGGCTGAAATCCACCATCATCAGCACAAAGCCGATGGCAGAAAGCATGGCGGTTACAGTGAGTTCGCGGACGTGATTTTTGGTTTTCATACAAATACCTCCCGGCCGTTGCGGCCCGATCATAAATGTGAAAGCCGGTTGCCACAGCTGTCGGGAGGCCTGTTTTTCCTGCCAAGCAAAAATGCCCTGCCGCAAAGGATGCAGCAGGGCACGAAAAGCACAGCAAATAAAGCAAAGCTTCCGTTTCTTCCATCCGGACTATACCGTCGGCTCCGGAATTTCACCGAATCAGCGGCTGCCAAAGCAGCCGGTCGCGGGCTTTACCGCCGGTGGGGAATTTCACCCCGCCCTGAAACAGACTTTCTGAGCATCAGTATAGCACAGTCTACAGAGATTGCAAGTGCTTTTTTGTGCAGATTGTTTTGACCTTGACACGACCGGCAATTCAAGGTATCCTTACCACGTACGGAATTGATCGTACGCAAGCTCAAATTCAGCCTGTTTTTTGTCTGTACGGGAGTATAAATCAATGGCATTTCAAGAATTCTGGACTCTTTTCATGGGCCTTATCAACACCCACAATGATCTTCTTCGCATTCTGCTCACCGCTGTCCTGGCTCTGGCAGCGGTGTTCGGCACCCGGTTGTACCGGGCGCTGATCCGCACCATCCGGGCCCGGCTGCTCCGGTTTATGCCGGAGTGGCTGCGCATCCTCTATGATGGCTTTTCCGGTTCCCTGGTGTTGCTGCTGCGGGCTTTCCTGATTTATCTGGCCGTGCTGGCTTTCCCTTTGCCCCTGACACCGCAGCAGACCGCCTTGCTGGCAGGCCCGGTGTTCGGTGCCGTTGCCATCCTCCTGCTGGGATTGGGCTTCTGGCGCAGCGAGAACCTCTGCGGTTTGCTGCTGCGCAGCGCCCAGAATCGCCTGGACCTGGAAAGCAACAAAACCATGACCCGCTTTTTTGAAAAGATTTACCGGGCATTGGTGGTTGTCATTACCATCCTGGCCACGCTAGAGCTTTTCGGCGTCCCGGTAGCGGGGCTCATGGCCGGCGCCGGCGTTGCCGGTCTGGCTGTATCCCTGGCCGCCCAGTCCACCCTGTCCAACCTGATTGCCGGCATCACCCTGGTGATGGAACGGCCTTTCGGCATCGGGGATTACATCATGCTGGGCAGCTTTGAGGGCACGGTGGAGGAGATTTCCTTCCGCTCCACCAAGCTGCGCACACCGGACAACTGCCAGATCACCGTGGAGAACTCCAAGGTCAGCGCCGAATATATCCAGAATGTCACCGACCGCAACAGCCGCCTGTGGAATTTTGTGATCGGCGTCACCTATGACACCTCCCGCGAAAAGATTGAAGCCCTTTGCCGGGCCCTGACCAAACTTTGCAAGGCAGAGCCCACCGCCCAGCCGGAAACCGTCCAGGTCTGCCTGACCAACTTCGGTGCTTCCAGCATTGACATCGACGTGCGCATGTATGTGACCGCGCTGAGCCTGGCGGATTTTCGTGCCATGAAAAACCGTCTGAACCTGCAGATCATGGACCTGATGGAAAAAGAAGGCTGCTCTTTCGCCTTCCCCTCCACCAGCGTCTATCTGGAAAAAACGTCCCAGTCGTAAAGCAAGCAGCCCGACCAAACCGGCCGGGCTGTTTTTTGTATGGTTCAGATTTCTCGCCGACAATCCAACAGGAAAAAGTCGGTTCCCCGCTCGGTGCTCACCGTGATGATAAAGCAATAAGCTGTATCGATCCGGTATTGCAGGGCGCCGTCCGCCGTGACACGAGGCGTATAATCCACCTTTTCGATCAGATCCGAATCAGTCTCCGGCACAAAGCCGTCCCTGTCCGGATTGGCAAAAGCGATGCTCACCTGCTCAGGAAAAACACCCTGCCAGGTCAGCGTCACCGAATGCGGTGCGGTCAGCAGACAGGTTTCCTGCCAGTGGCGCCGGTTGTCCGGACACCAGAACGTTTCCGACTCGGCCACTTCCCCACCGGACACCGTCATCACCACGCCGCTGTTGGGCAGAGTCCCCTGCCATGCCGGTGTTTCCTCCGCCTTAGCGCAGGAGACCAGCACCGCCAGAACCAACAGCAGCACTGTCAGCTGAAGCCAGTGTTTCATGGGGCAACTTCCTTTCATTCATAAGGGTCATAGGGGCCCAGGGGAATCTCGGTACCCAGATCCAGCACCCGCGGGCACAGCCCTGTAGCGGCCTGAACAAATCCCATCAGCATCCCCAGATGCAGATGCAGGTGCCGGTATTGGGCCAGAATCAGGGTCATGCGGGTCCATTCGCAGCCTTCCGGACGCTGCAAGAGATCCTCATCATGCAGGGCGGGCAGGTATAGCGAAAGTTTGGCCTTGATGGTATGGAAATAATCGTTGATCTGCCGCCGGCTCAGCCGGGTGGCCGGATAGATGGCCAGGTCCTGCAAAAGCGGCGTATGGATGGGCGGTTCCACAAAATCTCGGTCGCGGGGATTGATGAACCACTGGTCCAGCCCGTGCAGCATGTGATAGATATGCTGCCATAACGGTGCTCCGCCATAGGGTTTGTCCCACAGATCATCCGGAATACAATCGATGACATTCTGGGTTTCCCACAAAGCGCGCACGGTCATCTCGGTCAATATGGCATGGTAAGATGATTCCCGCATGGACTGCGCCCCTTTCCCGTTTCAAACGGTTCTTTGGGCTAGTATCCGCAGAAAAGCCGTCCCTCATTCATTCAGTCTTCCACCAACAGGGTGGGCAAAGTTTTTTCGCTGTACTGAGAAGAGATGATGGGGGTCAAGGATACCCGGGAATAGACCCCCTGGGCCACACCGTCATAGGTATAGATACCGGTCAGATTATAGTACCGGTTCAACCCGAACACATCCCCGTTGAGACCGTAGTTTTCGGTCACATAAGGCGTGTGGAATGCCTGCAGCAGATATCCGGTATGGGGTACGCTGCGCACGATTTCGGCCCACCGGTCGGTATCGTACTCCACTCCCGCATACACACCGCGGGATCCGTAGGAATCGGTGGGCTTGAGAATCCAGCGGTCTTTATCTTCCAGCACCTGCTCCAGATGCTCTGCGCCGAATTCCGCCGTATAGGGCACATGGGCCTCTATATAGGCACGCTGTGTTTCATCCAACATCTGCAAGGTGCGCGGAAGATGCAGCACGCGGAACAGTTCCTTGTTGTGCACAATCTGGGTGTGGAAGTCCCCCACCAGAAGCACGGCACCGTCCCGGGCCGCCTGCAGCAGGGCGGTACTCTCCTCATAATGAGCCAGCACATCGCTGGTTACCGCCCGGCGGTAGATCATATCAATCTTTTCTCCGGAATCGCCGGTCAGCCTATGGCCGTCATACCGCAGAGCCCGCACATCGCAGACTTCCGCCGGGATACCCGCCTGCTCGAAATGCTGCCGGAAGATTTCGAACTCATTGACCGTGCCGCATTCCATATAGTCCACGATGGCCACACGGGGAACCCCGTATCCGCCGGCGCGCTGCCAGATCCGCTTCATGGTTTCGACCCAGCTGTCAAACAATTCGCAGCGGCGGGTTTTGTGGGCAGCGGTAAATTCCCGGTACACCGCCGACAGCTGCTGGGCATTGTGCAGTTCACGGTCTTCGTTCATGGCGCTGGCGCCATCGGTATTGAATTCACAGAAGGTGTAGTCCCCCGTCTCCTCGTTGTAAAAGAAGTCGATACGCGCCATGGGCAGCAAGGAAGGCTGCCGGTTGGCCCGCAGAATCAGCTCTTCCACCCGGGAATCAAAACCGAACAGAGCCCGATAGGATGCGTCCTGTTCATACTCATCCATCACCCGTGCAAAGATGGAGTACAGAATTTTCATATCTGCCTTGATGGCCGCAAACTGGGATTCGGTCAGCAGTTTCGGCTTGAAGCAGGTGCGGACATACTCCCCGTGGTGAATGGCGGTGGAGTGTTTCATATATTCGACAATGGCGTCAAAGTCCCGCCGCAGCGCCGCCGGATCCCGGCGGGCCATGGCAAGATACTCGGCATCCAGTGCCAAGGCGTTGTTAAAGTGATTCATAGTCAGTCACCGTTTCCCGGATGGTCTTTTTCTGTGCGGCCAGGGCAGCCAGCGGCTCCAGATTGCGTCGGGCATCCGGCGTGGTCACCCGGCTTTTGGCCTGGGCCATCAGCCAGGCGACCTCATCGGCCACCGGACGCCCGTACACTTGTGCCTTGTATCCGTTGCAGCAGATTCCCACCTTGGCTGCCTCAATATCCGCCACCGTCACACCTGCATAATGGCGCAGAATCCCGTCCTGCGCCGCCGGGCTGGACAAAACAGCCTTGACCAATTCGGCATAACCGGCCACATAGGCCGCCGGCATGCTGTCGGCCACACGGAGTTCGATATAGCTTTTCAGTCTTACGTCGAAGAAGAACATGGACAGCACATGCTCGATCTCCTCCCGGCCCATGGAAGAGGGATAGACTTCAAAGGCCGACTTGCGGCCCACACCTTCGGTGCGGGGGCCGCGGCGGGACACCACCAGCGGTTTCTGCAAGATATAATCGGCGTATTTTTCAAAGCCGAAATCCTCATCCATCAGGATGGGTGGAATCCCGCAGCGGTCCGGATCCACATCATTCCAGATGGAAGTCCGCACACTGTAGGTATGATTGGGTTCTCCCTCATACACCGGCGCGTTGTCCGTCAGCAGTGCCAGAAGGGGCGCGATCAGGCAGGCCACACGGTATTTGCGGACAAAGTCCTGCTCACTGAAATAATCCACCGATACCTGGGTGGAGGCAGTGGCACGCATCATCTGCATACCATGGTGTCCGCGCTTTTGAAAATAGCGGTCCATGACCTCGTACCGCTTTTTCGGAATCAGAGGCAGCGCCGATGCACGCCGTGTGGGATGGTACCCAAGGTTGTAGCCGCGCATGCCAAGCTTGGACAAAGCCCGGTGCAACCGTGCGGCAAACCCCTCATATACCGCCATCAGACGGCTGACACTTGGCTGGGGAAGGATACTGATTTCCAGCTGGCAGGCCGGTTCCAACGAAAGCGCATAGGCATCATTGTAGAAGCCTACATACTCCCCTTCCATCACCACAGGCACATCCCCGCTTTGCTGCAGGGTTTGCATGACCTGCTGAATCTGCTCAAAGCTGACCGGAGTTCCGTCAGCCTGGGTAATAAAATGCTCAACTTCCAGCCCCACTGTCATCCTTCCGTCGGTCTTGCATCCCGCCAGAAAATAGTTGACCAGGGCTTCTTTTTGTCTTCTCAGGTTTGCCAAAATACCCTCCTGTTTCCATGCATACCCGGCGGAAGTTGTCTTCCGCTCCCTACGGCATACACATAGGTATTGTACACCCATCAAAAGATAAAAGCAATGGCTGATGCCGGTTGCCAGCAAGCATTTTCGGGCGCTTTTCCGGCCTGATTCTGCCTCTCTTTTTCAGTTTGGGCCGCTATGCGCACAAATACGCTGCAAGTATCCCCAAAAAGCAAAACGGCCGGGCCAGCAGACGCTGTGCCCGACCTGAAATTTATGCGTCCGTTTGCCCCAAACAGGCACGGATGTAATCCGGCGTTTCCTCCCGGTTCATTCCCAGCGCATAAGCCAGTTCCCCATACAACTGATCTTCGGCGGCATGGAAGTATCGTTCGTCCACACTGGTGGCCCGCCGCCCTTTTTTCTGGCGCTGGGCGCGGCGATGGTACAATGCCTTCAGCAGGCCTGCCAGTGCCCGGCAATCACAGGTGTGCTGAACCTGGGAAAACAATGTTTCCCGTCCCTTTTCCTCCGGAATTTCCAGTTCCGGAACCTGAGGCAATTCACTTACAATCTGTTGGGCTTGTTCCCGGGTGATCGGCGGACGAACCACCACCCGGTCATTGTCAATGGGGGCATAGATCACAAGTTCCGGATGGTAATACGGCCGCAGCGTATAGTACAGGCGGCCCCCCGGGCCTCCCAACTGGAGCGGCCCCACTGCCGCCACCTTGCAGACACCATGTTCCCCGTACACGATAATATCCCCAACGTTATACATGATACCCCATCTTCTTTCTTTCACTTAGCTTCGTATATTTTTATTATAACACAAAAAATGGAATCCGGCAAAGGCAACTGTGCGTATAAACGCGATTTTTGGTGATTCTGCTCCGTACAGCTCCCCCTATATACGGTCATTTTTGCGCAAATTGGAATTCCTGCCTGTTTTTTCGCTTTTTCTGCGCTCACTTTCTGTAAAGCGAATTAACTTTACGCCTTTTCTATCATCGGAAAAAACAGCCATAGCCGGATTTTACCGGCAACCGCCACAAGAAACTTTACGTTTTCACGATCCCTATTGAATAAAAGAGAGAATTTGGAAAACAATGGCTGTTTTTGGCAAAAAATTGTGTGAACTGCCGTCCATCTTTGCTATAATGTTGTGTGTTCGTTTTATTACAGCCATTCGGGAGGATATAATGGAAAAGACACAGCAATACTCGACTCCCTACGAATTTGAAGGAAAGCTGCCTTTGCGGCAGGCCATTCCTCTGGGGCTTCAGCATGTGCTGGCCATGTTCGTGGGAAATCTGACCCCTATTTTGATCATCACCAGTCTGTGCGCCGCCGGCGGCGGTGCCGAAGAATTTGCGGCAATTCAGGTGTCCCTGCTTCAGAACGCCATGCTGGTGGCAGGACTTGTGACCCTGGTGCAGCTTTTCGCCATCGGACCTGTGGGCGGCAAAGTTCCCATCATCATGGGCACCAGTTCCGGGTTTATCGGCGTTTTCCAAAGCGTGGTCAAGGTCATGGGCGGCGGCATTGTCTCCTATGCGGCCATTATGGGCGCATCCATTCTGGGCGGCCTCTTTGAGACGGTCCTGGGCGCTTTTCTGAAGCCGCTGCGCCGGTTCTTTCCCGCCGTGGTCACCGGCACGGTGGTGCTGTCCATCGGTCTGTCTCTGATCAGTGTGGGCGTCGGCTCTTTTGGCGGCGGCACTTCCGCCGCCGATTACGGTTCTATCGAGAACCTGCTGATTGCCCTGGCCGTCATGGTCATTGTCCTGATCTTGAAGCACGGCGCCAGGGGGCTGGCCAGTTCTTCCTGCATTCTGATCGGCATCATTTGCGGCTATGTGATCTGTGCAATTCTACCCTTGTTCCTGTCCACCACCGGTGTCACCGCCGACGGCGTGGAATACACCAAAGCCTGGGTTCTCAATTGGGACAAGGTGGCGCAGGCGGACTGGTTCTCTGTACCCCAGCTGATGCCTGTAAAGCCTGTCTTTGACTTGCGGGCCATCATCCCTGTCATGATCATGTTCATTGTGACTGCCGTGGAAACCGTCGGCGATATTTCCGGCGTGACCGAAGGCGGCATGGGCCGCGAGGCCACCGACCAGGAATTGGCAGGCGGCGTCATGTGCGATGGTCTGGGCTCCTCCTTCGCCGCCCTGTTCGGTGTGCTGCCCAACACCTCTTTCAGCCAGAACGTGGGCCTGGTCACCATGACCAAGATTGTCAACCGCACCGCGCTGGCCTGTGGTGCCGTGTTCCTGGTTCTCTGCGGTCTGCTGCCCAAACTGGCAGCCATTGTTTCCATCATGCCCCAGAGCGTTCTGGGCGGCGCTGCGGTCATTATGTTCTCTTCCATTGTGATGAGCGGCATTCAGCTGATCACCCGGGAGCCCCTGACGGCCCGCAGCATGTCCATCGTCTCGGTGGCCCTGGGCCTTGGATACGGCCTCGGCGCCAACAGTGCCGTTCTGGCCGGTCTGCCCCAGGCGGTTCAGCTGATCTTTGGCGGTTCCGGCATTGTGCCCGCCGCTTTTGTGGCCATTCTAATGAACATTCTGCTGCCCAAAGACAAGGTTGAATCTGAGGCCTGATCCCGCAATTCCAAATCAAAACCACCCGTTGAACGGGTGGTTTGAACAGGCCCTATAAGGGCCTATCTCCTGTGATCGCTCCCTAAAGGGAGCCCCGAAAAGTCTGGCAACCACACTTTTACCACGGGCCGCCCCCTACTCGGGGGCATTTTTTATGCCTTC
>NZ_JACJJP010000013.1 GCF_016900095.1 Gemmiger formicilis | reverse complement strand
GACCCCGCCCCAACCCCGGCGCCCACACCTGCCGCCACGCCGGAGCCAACCCCGGAGCTGACCTTCACGCCGTCGCCGTCCTATGCGCCGGTCTCTCTGGAAACCTGGCTGGCCCACATGCCGGAAAATGCCCCGGACTTTTCTTATGCACCGGGAAAGCTGGATCTGTATGAGGAGGTCAACTGGCCGGAAACGGTCCGCCTGGAAATCAATTCCTGGCCCGGCACCCTGGAAGAAGCCGCCGAAGCCTATAACATCCCCTGGGAGCAGTTCCAGGCTATGAACCCCGACCCGGAAATCAATGACTACAGCGGCGGATACTATAACCTTTGCCTGGATGATTCGTACACCCTGCCCTGGATCGAGATGCAGGATGTGACCATCGAGACGCCCTGGGTGGCCTTTACCCGCACCGAAATGGTGAATACCTATGTGGTGCCCGCAGCGCTGGATGAGCAGGCAGCCGCCGCCATGGCGGCAGCCTATGACTTTTTGTACGAACACTACGGCATGCACATCGGCATTGATCCCAGCGAAACCCAGCAGGATCAATGGTACTATGTCTCCACCGACGGTGCTTTGTACACCCGGTATACCGATCTGGAACAGTACCTGGGGAACATTTTCTCGGCGGACCGCTGTGCCCAGATGCTCAGCGGCCCTCTGCCGACGGATGGCTCTTGGAATTATGGAACCTACTACCAGGGCCCGGAGGATACCATCGTTTTCGGCATGAGTGACCGGGGCGGCAACATTGCCCACTGCGGCACGGTCTACACCCAGCCGGAACTGCAGCCGGACGGCAGTTTGCGGTTCTGGCAGCTCTCTCTGACCATCGAAAAAGAGGATTTCCGTGGCTGGTGTGTGGAAGGGTATGACTATACCCCCGATACCGCCAGCATCAGTGAGGTGCGTCTGGTCCCCACCGAGACCGGATGGCGGGTGGATAAGCTGGGACTGCCGGCCTGACACTTACTTATCAGAAAAAAGGAGCGTGACCCCTGTATGCGCCGAACCCTTCTCTGCCTGACGATGGCGGCCGGACTGCTGCTGTCCGCCTGTACCGCCCCCGCTTCTTCCGCAGATACGCCGGCCACCGCGGAGGAAAGCCCCGCCGCCGGAACTTCCGCCACACCCGCGCCCACGGCCACGCCGGACCCTGGCCTGCCCTATGAGGAGATCCGCATTATCGAGGAATACGATGCCACACCCTCCACCCCCAGCGAAGGGTACTTCACCATGTCACAGAACGGGCTGTGGGGACTTATGCGCGCCGACGGCACCGAGGTACTGCCCTGCCGGTCCACCGAGCCGGTTTCCCGCTGCGGGGCGGAGGACCACTGGATCTGGTTCCCGGAGCAGGCTATGGACTGGGAAGCGTTTGACGCCCTGTCCGCCCAGCTCACCGAAGCGGGGGACGGTGCCCTGTGCCCCGGCCACGGCGGACTGGGAGATCTGTTTTTCTATGATCTGGATTCCCCCGGCCGGGATACCACAGCCGTGGATCTGAGCGCCCTGCGCTGGTACCGTATGGGAACGCCCGGCGATGTATACCCGATGG
Source organism: Gemmiger formicilis (assembly GCF_016900095.1). GTDB lineage: Bacteria > Bacillota > Clostridia > Oscillospirales > Ruminococcaceae > Gemmiger > Gemmiger formicilis_A. Next base: position 82,018 of record NZ_JACJJP010000013.1, on the reverse strand, counting down.
ATGATATCTTGTGGGATGATTACGGCGATCTCCTTCCGGTGTTCTCCGCCCATGAGGAAGGGGAGGAGGGCGACCCCGCATTCCCCGGAGACCCGGTGCCGGATGAGACGGGCGCCTTGTACTGGTATATCAGCAAGGACGGCTCCGCTTTCTACGTCCCCGGTGCCGTCCAGGCGGGCTGGTTCTTCCACGAGGATCTGGCCCCGGTACAGATCGGGGAAAAATGGGCCTATGTGGACCGGAACGGCAACCTGAAAACCGAAGCGGTCTATTCGGCCGTCTGGGGCACCCAGGGAGAATACAACAACCCGGAGGATCCCACCGCGCCCAAATACGCTGCCTGTCTGCAAAACGGCTATGCCGCCATTTGCCGGGACGGAAAATGGGGGCTGCTGGACGCCACCGGCGCCGAGGTCATTCCCTGTGAATATCCCGGCGTGGCCTGGGAGGGCACCACCCTGTGGGTCAAGGCCGAGGATGGCTGGCATACGGCGGAACTGCCCCGGACAGGAACCGAATGATCTGAAACGAAAGGGAGGCATGAAAAAGTGAAGAAACATCTGTGGCATCGCCCGGCGGCACTTACCTTGACTGCGCTGCTGTTGGCTGCCTGCACGGCTGCGCCGCAGTCCTCATCCGCGGAAGCAGCTTCGCTGATCGTATCGGCAGAAACGGCCCAACCGGCCGCCACTCCCGAACAGGCCACTCCCGCGGTACAGCGGGAACAGGTGACGGTGGAACGGGAGGTGTCTGCCACCCTGTATGATGGCGGTCCGCTGCCGCAACAGAGCCAGCCTCTTTATTATATAGGCAACTGGCAGGGGCTGACCTGGGAAGAACTGGCGGCAAAGACCGGATTTTCTGCCGAGGAACTGCGCATACTGAATCCGTATGTGTCGGAGGATGACCAGGGCAGGCTGCAGCGCAATGTTTCCGAACTCTGCCTGTCCGAAGCCTGGCCCATCCCCCGGACGAAAGTATGCCGGGTTACAGTGACCATGCCCGGCATGCCTGAGCCCTATGACAGCCGGGCCTACCAGCTTCCCGATGCCCTGGCGGATGATGCCGCCCGTGCACTGGCGCTGTGCTATTACCAGATGGAATCCAATGGGCAGGGATTTACCACCGAACCTTTGCCGGACAATACCGACTATGTCAAGGTGACCTCCGGTGTGCGTTTCGATACCTACTCCGGGTTAAAATCCTGGCTGGAAAGCGTCTATACCCCCGAAGCGGTATCCGCCATGGGGCAGGAACCTTATTATAAGGAAGGGCCGGATGATGAATTGTGGATCCAGGGCTATGCCTTCGATCACATCATCCCGCAGTCGGGCCTCACCTGTACCGAACCGGAAGAGCAACCGGACGGCAGCCTTCGCTTTGCTGCCGTCTGCGTCTGCGTGACGGATGACGAAGGAAACCCTCTTGACGAAGGGCAGGGAAGGCTGTATTATGCACCTGTACACCTGGTTCCCACGGCCGACGGCTGGCGTGTGGCCGAAGCGGAAGCGCCATTCTGACCGGATGGGCCTCTTCTTTCGGCAAAACGCAGAATTTTTTCAAAAAAATTTGGAAAATGGCCGAAAAAACACTTGCAACACACGGCAACGTGTGATATACTACTCCATGGCTGCGAACGGTGTGTGATGAACATCCGTTCATCACAGCCGGCGATATGCGTTGATGCGGGAGGTTGCCGCACTTCTTGTGCCCAACAAGAGGATGCGGGTTTTTCCGCGGAGTATGTCCGATCTTAGAACCGGGCGAAAGAATTACGGATGCGAAGGGATACGTACGGCGCTGCATTCTGCGGCACGGACCAATGTCCAACTATGCTTTGCGAGGATTCTTTCCGGGAGAACTGCCTAGCGGTTCACCGGATTTTGTCATGCGAAGAGATTGAACACCCGGAAGCGTGTGTAATTTATCGGCTCGCCTAAGGCAACACTAAATTAGGAGGCGAAAGTAATGGCAGTCAAAGAGAAAATCAGAATTCGTTTGAAGAGCTACGATGCATCCCTGATCGATGCGGCGGCAGCCAAGATCGTGGAAACCGCGAAGCGCACCGGCGCCCGCGTGTCCGGCCCGATCCCCCTGCCCACCGACAAGGAAATCGTCACGATTCTGCGTGCTGTCCACAAGTATAAGGACAGCCGTGAGCAGTTCGAGACCCGCACCCACAAGCGTCTGATCGACATTCTGAAGCCGTCCAACAAGACGGTCGAGGCTCTCATGAGCCTGCAGCTCCCCGCGGGCGTCGACATCGAAATCAAGCTGTAAACCTTATATATACGCTGCTCTCACGCCGGTCCGAACGGCCGTGAACGTTGACCGCCGGCAAAGCGCGGCGTCAAGGCAAGCAGCAAGACCAAGATGAATGACCGCGGAGAGGTCATGTTGATGGAGGCACCGTTGACCCCCACCAACCAATAACCTTTTTAGGAGGAAAAAACAATGCAAAAAGGTATCATCGGCAAGAAGCTGGGTATGACCCAGCTGTTCGACGAGAACGGCAAGGTTGTCCCGGTTACCGTGATCGAGGCCGGCCCCTGCACCGTCGTGCAGAAGAAGACCGTTGAGAGCGACGGTTACCAGGCTGTCCAGCTTGGCTTCGGCGAAGTTTCCGCCAAGAAAGTCAACAAGGCTGCCAAGGGCCACTTCGAGAAGGCCGACGTCGCCGCCAAGCGCACCCTGCGTGAGTTCCGCTTCGACGACATCGCCGCCCTGAACGTGGGCGACATCCTGAAGGCTGATGTCTTCACCGCCGGCGACAAGGTCGACGTGGTTGGCACTTCCAAGGGCAAGGGCTACCAGGGCGTTATCAAGCGCTTTGGCCAGCATCGTCTGCGTGAAAGCCACGGCACCGGCCCCGTCAGCCGCCATGCCGGTTCCAACGGCTCCACTTCCACCCCGTCCCGTGTGTTCAAGGGCAAGAAGCTGCCCGGCCATATGGGCGCTGTGCGTGTGACCGTGCAGAACCTCAGCATCGTCAAGGTGGATGCTGAAAACAACCTGATCGCTGTCAAGGGCGCCATCCCCGGCCCGAAGGGCTCTGTGGTTACCATCCACGACAGCGTCAAAGCGTAAGGGAGGAAAACACAATGGCTAAATTTGATGTCGTCGATATGAACGGCAAGAAAGTTTCCACCGTTGAGCTTTCCGACGCCGTCTTCGGGATCACCCCGAACGAGAAGGCCGTCCATGAGGCGGTCGTCAACTTCCTGGCCAACCAGCGCCAGGGCACCCAGAACACCAAGATCCGCAAGGAAGTCCGTGGCGGCGGCCGCAAGCCGTGGCGTCAGAAGGGCACCGGCCATGCGCGTCAGGGCTCTATCCGCGCTCCGCAGTGGACCCACGGCGGCGTTGCTCTGGGCCCCAAGCCCCGTGATTACAGCTACCGCATCAACAAGAAGGTCAAGCGTCTGGCCGTGCTCAGCGCCCTGTCCGACAAGGCTGCCAACGGCAACATGATCGTCGTGGACAAGATGGCTGTCGAAGAGTACAAGACCAAGACCGTGGTTGCCATGCTGGCTGCTGTCGGCGCCGGCAAGAAGAACCTGGTTGTCAACGATGTTGTGGACGCCAAGTTCGTCAAGAGCGCCGCCAACATTCCGGGCGTCAAAACCACCACCGCTACCAGCGTGAACACCTACGACGTTGTCAACGCCGAGAAGATGATCATCAGCCTGGACGCGGCCAAGAAACTTGAGGAGGTACTGGGCTGATGAAATTCGCACAGGATATCGTTCTCGCTCCGGTCATCACCGAGAATTCCATGGCCGGTATCGCTGACAAGAAGTACACCTTCAAGGTCGCTACCGACGCCACCAAGGTCGACATTGCCAACGCTGTTGAAGAGCTGTTCGGCGTCAAGGTCGCCAAGGTCAACACCATTTCCGTGCGCGGCAAGTACCGCCGCCAGGGCCTGCATGCCGGCTACACCGCCAAGAGCAAGAAGGCCATCGTCACGCTGACTCCCGACTCCAAGGAGATCGAGTTCTTCACCAGCATGACCTGATCGGGCAACTTCGCCTGATCCTTTCGAGCCTGCCGAAGGCTCAGCTATGGGGATATGACCCCGACAAAAATTCATAAGATACTAAAAAGGAGTACTACCATGGCGATCAAAAAGTACAAGCCGACTACGCCCGGCCGCCGCGGCATGACTGTTACCGATTACAGCGTGCTGTCCAAGGTCGAACCCGAGCGCAGCCTGCTGGAACCCAAGAAGAAGCATGCCGGCCGCAACAACACCGGCAAGATCACCGTCCGTCACCACGGCGGCGGCAACCGCGTCAAGTACCGTGTCATCGACTTCAAGCGCAACAAGTTTGATGTCCCCGCCACTGTCCAGACGCTGGAATACGATCCGAACCGCTCCGCTTTCATCGCGCTGGTCGAATATGAAGACGGCGTCAAGAGCTACATTCTGGCTCCCGATGGCCTGAAGGTGGGCGACAAGGTCATGGCCGGCCCCCACGCGGATATCAAGCCGGGCAACGCTCTGCCCTTCGAGAACATCCCCGTCGGTACCATGATCCACAACATCGAGCTGTATCCCGGCAAGGGCGGCCAGCTGGTCCGTTCCGCCGGTGTCATGGCTCAGCTGATGGCTAAAGAGAACGGCTACGCTCTGGTCCGTCTGCCTTCCGGCGAGATGCGCAACGTCCCGCTGAACTGCATTGCGACCATCGGTGTGGTTTCCAATCTTGACCATGAGAACGTCAACCTGGGCAAGGCCGGCCGCAAGCGCCACATGGGCGTGCGTCCCGGCAGCCGCGGCACCGTCATGAACCCCTGCGATCACCCGCACGGCGGCGGCGAAGGCCGCGCCCCGGTCGGCCACAGCAGCCCGCGCACCCCGTGGGGCAAGCCGGCTCTGGGCCTCAAGACTCGCAAACATCATGCTCGCTCCGACAAGTTCATCGTCAAGCGCGCCAAAGGTTAAGGGAGGTAAAGTACTATGTCTCGCAGCACCAAAAAAGGCCCTTACGTCCTGCCTTCTCTGATGAAGAAAGTCGAAGCCATGAACGAAAGCGGCAAGAAGAGCGTCGTCAAGACCTGGAGCCGCGCCTCCACCATCTTCCCGGAGTTCGTTGGCCACACCTTCGCTGTGCATGACGGCCGCAAGCATGTGCCCGTTTACGTCACCGAAGATATGGTTGGTCACAAGCTGGGCGAGTTCGCCCCGACCCGTAAGTTCTCGGGTCACGCCGGCGGCAAGACCACCGGTAAATAAGAGAGGAGGAGCATAAGATGGAAGCACGGGCTATTCTCCGTTACGCCCGCATCAGTCCTCGCAAGGTTTCGATCGTGATGGACCTCATCCGTAACAAGCCCCTGGACGAAGCGCTGGCTATTTTGCAGTATACCCCGAAGGCGGCCTGCGAGCCCCTTCTGAAACTGGTCAACTCGGCCGCGGCCAATGCCGAAAACAACTTCAACATGGACCGCAACAGCCTGTACGTTGCCGAATGCTACGTCTGCCCCGGCCCCACGCTGAAGCGTATCATGCCCCGCGCACAGGGCCGTGCGTACCGCATCCTCAAGCGCACCAGCCATATGACTGTTGTGCTGAAAGAGAAAGAGTAAGGAGGTAAACAAATGGGCCAGAAAGTCAATCCCCACGGCATGCGCGTGGGTGTTATCAAGGATTGGGACAGCCGCTGGTTTACCTCTAAGCAGGCTTTCGGCGACACCCTGGTGGAGGATCACAAGATCCGCACCACGCTGAAGAAGCAGCTGTATTCCGCCGGTATCCCCAAGATTGAAATCGAGCGTACCGTTGACAGCCAGACCGGCAACCCCCGTGTCAAGGTCAACGTGTTCTGCGCCAAGCCGGGCATCGTCATCGGCAAGGGCGGCGCTGAGAGCGCCAAGCTGGAAAAGCAGCTCGCCAAGATGACCGGCAAGAACGTCAACCTGAACATCGTCGAAGTCAAGGGCACCTCCACCACCGCTCAGCTGGTGGCTGAGGACGTGGCTTCTCAGCTGGAGCGCCGCATCGCGTTCCGCCGTGCGATGAAGCAGGTTATCCGCAACGCCATGCAGCCCCGCGGCGGCGTGCCTGCCAAGGGCATCAAGGTCACCTGCTCCGGCCGTCTGGCTGGCGCCGACATCGCCCGCGTGGAAAGCTACCACGAAGGCACCATCCCCCTGCAGACCCTGCGTGCTGACATCGACTACGGCTTCGCTGAGGCCAACACCACCTACGGCAAGGTCGGCGTCAAGGTCTGGATCTACAAGGGTGAGATCCTGAAGGGCGCCAAGACCGCTGCCAAGAAGGAAGGAGGCAAACAGTAATGTTACTGCCGAAACGTGTTAAATACCGCCGCGTTCAGCGCGGCCGCATGACCGGCAAGGCCATGCGTGGCAACAAGGTCAACCAGGGCCAGTACGGCCTGGTTGCTCTGGAGCCGGCATGGATCACTTCCAACCAGATCGAGGCAGCCCGTGTTGCCATGACCCGTTATATCAAGCGTGGCGGCAAGGTCTGGATCAAGATCTTCCCGGACAAGCCTGTTACCGAAAAGCCGGCCGGCACCCGCATGGGCTCCGGCAAGGGCAGCCCGGAATACTGGGTGGCCGTTGTCAAGCCCGGCCGTGTGCTGTTTGAAATCGCTGATGTTGATGAGGCGACCGCGCGTGAATCTCTGCGCCTGGCCTCTCACAAGCTGCCGGTGCGCTGCAAGTTCGTCAAGCGCGAAGAAATCGACACTGTGAAGGAGGGCGACGCTGAATGAAAGCCACTGAACTGCGCGAAATGACCGATGTTGAGCTGGCAAAGCAGCTCAAAGATCTGAAAGCGGAACTGTTCAACCTGCGCTTTCAGCACGCCATCAACCAGCTGGAAAACCCGCTGCGCATCGAGACCGTCAAGAAGGACATCGCTCGCGTGATGACCATCATGGCGGAAAAGAACGCGAAGAACGCGTAAGAGGGAGGGTAAAACATGGAACGTAATCTGAGAAAGAGCCGTGTGGGCGTCGTCGTGTCCGACAAGATGGACAAGACCATCGTTGTCGCCGTCAAGGACAGCGTCCAGCACCCCCTCTACAAAAAGATCATGAAGCGCACCAAGAAATTCAAGGCCCATGACGAGAACGGCGAGGCCGGCATCGGTGACCGCGTCGAGATCATGGAGACCCGCAAGCTTTCCAAGGACGTCAACTGGCGTCTGGTGAAGATCATCGAGAAAGCGAAATAATCAGCCTGGTACTTTGAAAGGAGGACCTGAAAGATGGTTCAGATGCAAACTTATCTCAAAGTTGCCGACAACACCGGTGCCAAGGAGTTAATGTGCTTCCGTGTACTGGGCGGTACCCGTAAGAGATATGCCAACATCGGCGACGTCGTTGTGTGCAGCGTCAAGAAGGCTGCCCCCGGCGGCACCGTGAAGAAGGGCGATGTGGTCAAGGCCGTTATCGTCCGCAGCAAGCATGGCCTGCGCCGTGACGACGGTTCTTACATCCGTTTTGATGAGAACGCCGCCGTCATCGTCATGGCTGACAAGAGCCCCAAGGGCACCCGTATCTTTGGACCCGTCGCCCGCGAACTGCGCGACGCCGGCTACACCAAGATCCTGTCCCTGGCTCCCGAATCGCTGTAAGGAGGTTTTAATAGAATGAACACTCTTCATGTTAAAACCGGCGACAACGTTATGATCATCTCCGGCAAGGACAAGGGCAAGACCGGCAAGGTCCTGCAGACCTCCCCGAAAGAGGGCAAGGTTATTGTCGAAGGCCTGAACATGGTCACCAAGCATGTCAAGCCCCGCCGCCAAGGCGAGCAGGGCGGCATCGTCAAGGCCGAGGGCGCTATCTACGCCTGCAAGGTCATGCCGGTGTGCCCCAAGTGTGGCAAGGCCACCCGCGTGGGCCATTCCGTCAAGGACGGCAAGAACGTCCGCATCTGCCGCAAGTGCGGCGCCGAACTGTAAGGGAGGAGTTTGAATCATGGCACGTTTGAAAGAACAGTATGTCAACGAGATCGCTCCGGCCCTGAACAAGAAGTTCGGCTACAAGAGCGTGATGCAGATCCCCAAGCTGGATAAGGTCATCATCAACGTGGCCGCCGGCGAGGCGAAGGAAAACGCCAAGGTCATCGACGCCATCGTCGCTGACCTGGGCCAGATCACCGGCCAGAAGGCCATTGTCTGCAAGGCCAAGAAGAGCGTGGCTAACTTCAAGCTGCGCCAGGGCATGCCCATCGGCGCCAAGGTCACCCTGCGTGGCGAGCGCATGTATGAGTTTGTCGACCGCCTGTTCAACGTGGCTCTGCCCCGTGTCCGCGACTTCCGCGGCATCTCCGGCAACAGCTTCGACGGACGCGGCAACTACGCCTTCGGCCTGAAGGAGCAGATCATCTTCCCGGAAATCGACTTCGATAAGGTCGACGCCATCCGCGGCATGGACATCTGCTTTGTCACCACGGCCAAGACCGACGAAGAAGCCAAGGAGCTGCTGAAGGCTCTGGGCGCTCCGTTCGCCAACTGAGAAGGGGAGGAAGAAAACCAATGGCAAAAACTTCTATGAAGATCAAGCAGCAGCGCCCGGCCAAGTTCTCCACCCGTGCGTACAACCGCTGCAAGATCTGCGGCCGTCCCCATGCCTATCTGCGCAAGTACGGCATCTGCCGTATCTGCTTCCGTGAGCTGGCCTACAAAGGCGAGATCCCCGGCGTGAAGAAGGCTTCCTGGTAATCAGAGACAGGAAAAGACGTAACAACAACATCTTTAACACAACCTAAGGAGGTTAGTGGCATGCAAATCACCGATCCTATCGCGGACCTGCTGACCCGCATCCGCAATGCCAGCACTGCCAAACACCCTTCCGTGGACGTTCCTGCTTCCAACCTGAAGAAGGCAATCTGCCAGATCCTGGTTGATGAGGGCTACATCAAGGGTATGAAAGTGACCGAGGACAGCAAGCAGGGCGTTATCACCCTGACCCTCAAGTACCAGGAAAACGGTGCGCCGGTCATCGCGGGCCTGAAGCGCGTTTCCAAGCCCGGCCTGCGTATCTACACCAACTGCGAGGATATGCCCAAGGTCATGAAGGGCCTGGGCACCGCGATCATCTCCACCTCTAAAGGCGTCATGACCGACAAGGCTGCCCGCGCTGCCCATGTCGGCGGTGAAGTGCTCGCCTTTGTGTGGTAAGAAAGGGGCTAGAAGACAATGTCGAGAATTGGAAGAAAACCCATCGTCATTCCTGCGGGTGTTGATGTGAAGATCGACGAGGCCGAACACAACATCACCGTGAAAGGCCCCAAGGGTACCCTGCATTCCAAATATCATCCCCTGATGACCGTCAAGGTCGAGGGCAATGAAATTTTGGTTACCCGCCCCAATGACGAAAAACAGGCCCGCAGCCTGCACGGCCTGACCCGTACCAACATCCACAACATGGTTGTTGGCGTGACCGAAGGCTTCCGCAAGGATATGGAAATCCAGGGCGTCGGCTACCGCTGCGCCAAGCAGGGCAAGACCCTGACCCTGACCCTGGGCTTCTCTCACCCGGTCAACGTCGAAGAGACCGACACCATCCAGATCGAGGTCAAGGACGCTCTGCACTTCAGCATCGTCGGCATCGACAAGCAGGAAGTCGGTCAGTTTGCCGCCGAAGTCCGCGGCAAGCGTCCGCCGGAACCCTACAAGGGCAAGGGCATTCGCTACGTTGGCGAGTATGTCATCCGCAAGGAAGGCAAAGCCGGTAAAGGCAAATAATAGGAGGGGAGAAACATTATGGTCAACAAGGCTGATAAGAACGAAGCTCGTCTTCGCCGTCACCGCCGCGTCCGCGGCAAGATCAGCGGCACGGCCGAGCGTCCTCGTCTGGATGTTTTCCGCTCTGCCAAGCACATCTACGTTCAGGTCATCGATGACGTTGCCGGCGTGACTCTGGCAGCGGCTTCCACCCTGGACAAGGACTTTGAGGACTACGGCGGCAACGTCGAGGCCGCCAAGAAGGTCGGCGCCGCCATCGCCAAGAAATGCCTGGACAAGGGCATTACCGAAGTGGTCTATGACCGCGGCGGTTTCGTCTACCACGGCCGCGTGAAGGCTCTCGCTGAGGGCGCCCGCGAAGCCGGTCTGAAACTGTAAGGAGGGATCGAACATGGCCATGCAGAGAAACAGAGAACAAGATGACGGCATGATCACCAAGGTCGTCTCCATCAACCGCGTTTCCAAGACCGTCAAGGGCGGCCGCGTTATGAAGTTCGCCGCCCTGATCGTCGTCGGCGACGGCAAGGGCAACATCGGCTACGGCGTCGGCAAGTCCGGCGAAGTTCCCGAGGCTATCCGCAAGGGCGAGGGTGCTGCCAAGAAGAACATGCACAAGATCGCTCTGAAGGGCACCACCATCCCGCACGAGATCGTCGGCGAATTTGGCGCTGGCCGCGTGCTGATGCGTCCCGCCGCTCCCGGTACCGGCGTTATCGCCGGCGGCCCGGTCCGTGCGGTTCTGGAATGCGCCGGCATCAAGGACATCCGTACCAAGAGCCTGCGTTCCAACAATCCGATCAACGTTACCGCCGCGACCTTCGCCGGCCTGTGCGGTCTGACCGACGCCGAGTCTGTTGCTGCCAAGCGCGGCAAGACCGTCGCCGAGATCCTGGGCTAAGGAGGGCGCTGAATCATGGAAAAACTGAGCATCCGTCTTGCCAAGAGCCTGATCGGCCGCGGCAAAGAGCAGATTTCCGTCGCGAAGTCTTTGGGCCTGCATCGTCCGGGTGACGTTGTCGAACAGCCTGACAACGCCGCTACTGCCGGTAAGATCGCCAAGATCTCTCACCTGGTCGTTGTGACCAAGCTGTAATGGAGGTGCAAGCATGAAGCTTCATGAACTGAACGCGCCCAAGGGCGCCCGCAAGGCCGTTACCCGCAAGGGCCGCGGCGCGGGTTCCGGCAATGGTAAGACTGCCGGCTACGGCCACAAGGGCCAGAAAGCCCGTTCCGGCGTCAAGAAGGCCGGTTTCGAAGGCGGCCAGATGCCGCTGCAGCGTCGTCTGCCGAAGCGTGGCTTCAACAACATTTTCGCTACCAAGTATGTCACCATCAAGGTTTCCGACCTTGAAAAGTTTGAGGCCGGCGCTACCGTTGACGCCGCCGCCCTGCTGGAAAAGGGCATCATCTCCCGCACCCTGGACGGTGTCAAGGTCCTGGGCAACGGCGAGCTGAGCAAAGCGGTCAATGTCAAGGTCGCGGCCTACACGGCCTCTGCCAAGGAAAAAATCGAAAAGGCAGGCGGGAAAGCTGAGGTGATCTAAGGTGTTCGAAACGTTCCGCAATGCCTGGAAGATCGAAGACCTGCGCAAGCGCCTTCTGTTTACGCTGCTGATCCTCGTGATCTTCCGTCTGGGCTGTGCGATTCCGGTACCTTATATCACCGCTGGCAATCTCAAAGATATGTTCGACACCACCGGCAGCATGCTGACCTACCTGGACATGATGTCCGGTAACGCGCTCAGCCAGTGCGCGATCTTTGCGTTGGGCGTTCAGCCGTATATCAACGCTTCGATTATCGTACAGCTGCTGACTGTCGCCATTCCCTACCTGGAGAACCTTTCCAAGGAAGGGGAGGAGGGACGGCGCAAGCTGACCCGAATCACCAACTATGTGGGCTGCGGCATCGGCCTGATGCTGTCCATCGCCTACTACTTCATCCTGCGCCGCAGCTCTGCGCTGGAGTACACCGACGGCTTTGCCGGAATCTTCTCCGCCATCGTCATCATCCTGTGCTTCACCGCCGGCAGCCAGCTGGTTACCTGGATGGGCAACCAGATTGACTCCAAGGGCATCGGCAACGGCGTGTCCCTGCTGATCTTCGCCGGCATCGTGGCCAACTGGTCCCGCGTGCTGACCATGGTCCAGGGCGTTCTCGCCGCAGCCCAGACCTCCAGCGGATACTACATCCTGCTGCCGGTCATTCTGGTGCTGGCCATTGTGGCGGTTATCTTCGTGGTCATCCTGACCAACGCGGAGCGCCGCATCCCGGTTCAGTATGCCAAGCGCGTGGTCGGCCGCAAGATGTACGGCGGCCAGGCAAGCTACATCCCCATCAAGGTGAATATGTCCGGCGTTATGCCCGTCATCTTCGCCATGACGCTGTGCAGCCTGCCCAACATGATTGGCAGCTTCCTGGGTTGGACCGACAACATCTTCTTCCAGGTGTTCAACTACACCAGCCCCGTTTATCTGGTGGCGTACGTGCTGCTGATCATCGGTTTCAACTACTTCTATGTTGCGATCCAGTACAACCCCATCGACATCAGCAACCAGCTGCGCAAGAACAACGGCACCATTCCGGGCATTCGCCCCGGCAAGCCCACCAGCGACTTCATCACCAAGACCCTGCAGAAGATCACCTTGATCGGCGGCATCTTCCTGGCTGTTGTCGCGGGCCTGCCCATTGTGCTGGGTGACCTTACCCACATCTCGATCCAGCTTGGCGGTACCAGCCTGCTGATCGTGGTCGGCGTCGCCCTTGACACCGCCCGTTCTCTGGAAGGCTATATGACCGCTCGTCATCACAAAGGCTTTTTGGAATAACAGCGGATGGCTGCCAAACGGCAGCCGACAGGAAAGGGGAAACGACATATGAAACTGATCCTTTTGGGCGCCCCCGGCGCCGGCAAAGGCACCCAGGCAGAGATTCTTTGCGATAAACTGGGTATCCCCACCATTTCCACCGGCAACATCCTGCGTGCCGCCGTCAAGGACGGCACCCCGATGGGTCTGAAAGCCAAGAGCTTTATGGACGCAGGCGCGCTGGTTCCCGACGATGTCATTGTGGGCATCGTCAAGGAACGTCTGGCGCAGCCTGATTGCGCCGGCGGTTTCATCCTGGACGGTATGCCGCGCACCATTGCACAGGGCGAAGCCCTGGAAGCCATGGGCGTGGAAATCGACAAGGTTCTGAACCTGACCGTTGCTGACGAAGCCATCATGGAGCGTATGAGCGGCCGACGCGTCTGCGCGAAATGCGGCGCCAGCTACCATATCAAGAACAAGCCCAGCGCCAAGCCGGGCGTTTGCGATCGGTGCGGCGGGGAACTGGTCATCCGCAAGGATGACGAGCCCGCCACCGTGCTGGACCGTTTGAAAGCGTATCACGAACAGACCGAGCCTCTTGTGGCCTTCTACCGCGAACGCGGCAAACTGGTGGAGATCCCGGATCAGGGCTCTATCGAGGGCACCACTGCGCTGATCCTCAAAGAGTTGGAGGCATAACGCACCCATGATCCAAATCAAAAACGCTGCCGAGATCGAGAAAATGCGCCGCGCCTGCGCCATCAGCGCGGCGGCGCTCAAGGCGGGCGGCGAAGCGATCGAAGCCGGCATTTCCACGGCGGAGATCGACAAGATCATCTACGACTTTATCGTGCGCCATGGCGCAAGACCGAACTTCCTGCATCTGTACGGATTCCCGGCCACCGCCTGCATCAGCGTCAACGATACCGTGATCCACGGCATCCCCAGCCGCGAACAGAAGATCCGCCCCGGCGACATCGTATCCATCGATACCGGGTGCAAGATCGACGGCTTCAACGGCGATAACGCCTGCACCTTTGCCTGTGGCAAGGTGGACAAGGAAGCCCAGCGGCTGCTGGATGTCACCCGCGAAAGCCTGCACCGCGGCATTGCCGCGGCCCAGGCCGGCGCGCGGATCGGGGACGTTGGCCACGCGGTGCAGAGCTACGTGGAAGAAAACGGTTTCTCGGTGGTGCGTTCCTTTGTCGGCCATGGTGTCGGCAAGGAGCTGCACGAGGATCCCGAAGTTCCGAACTATGGCACCCCGGGCCGCGGCCCGCGCCTGGTTCCCGGCATGTGCATCGCCATTGAACCGATGGTGAACCAGTACAAGTACGCGGTAAAGACGTTGAAAGACGGATGGACGGTCAAGACTTGTGACGGGGGACTGGCTGCTCATTTTGAGCACACGGTTCTCATCACCAAGGACGGTCCCGAAATCCTGACCCACGGCTGGGAGGAACCCGAATGGACTTTGTAAAAGGCCGTTTGGTGCGCTCCAAGGCGGGCCGCGATAAGACCCGTACCTTCGCCGTGGTGGCTGCCGAGGGCTGCATGCTGTGGCTGGCCAACGGGAGCAAGCGGTCATTGGCCGCACCCAAACGCAAAAAAGCCCGGCATGTGGCACCCACCGCCACCGTTCTGGCAAACGAGCTTCTGAAAAGCGATCAACTGCTCAGTGAGGCGATCGCCGCCTATGATGCGGCGCATCCCGCTGAATGAACCCTTCAAGGAGGCAATCAGCTTGTCTAAAGAAGATGTCATCGAAGTAGAAGGCGTCGTGCGTGAGGCTTTGCCCAATACCGTGTTCAAGGTCGAGCTGCTCAACAAAGAGGGCAAGCCCAACGGCCACACGGTTTCGGCGCACATCTCCGGCAAACTGCGGACCAACTTCATCCGCATCCTGCCCGGCGACAAGGTCACCATGGAAATGTCGCCCTACGACCTGACCAAAGCCCGGATCACCTGGCGTTCCAAGTAAACGCCTTGTGTCATAGAAGGAGGTTAACATCATGAAGGTAAAACCTTCCGTGAAACCCATTTGCGAAAAGTGCAAGGTCATCAAGCGCAAAGGCCGCGTGATGGTCATCTGCATCAACCCCAAGCATAAGCAGCGTCAGGGCTAAAGGTCCGGGGACTCCCCCCGGAAACCGTACCCAAAACGCTTGGGGGCCAAGTGCGTAGATTCCCGGCGCAGGCCCCGACACAGGACATGGGATGTTATTTATGGAGGTGCTTTATGGCACGTATTGCTGGTGTTGATCTGCCTCGCGAGAAGCGGATCGAGGTTGGTCTGACCTATGTCTACGGTATCGGTCAGAGTACTGCTGACGAGATTCTCGCCGGCACCGGGATTAACCCGGACATCCGCGTCAAGGATCTGTCCGCCGAAGATGAAGCCAAGATCCGTGACTACATCGACAAGAACAATATCATCGTGGAAGGCGATCTTCGCCGCAACGTTGCGCTGGACATCAAGCGTCTGACTGAAATCCAGTGCTACCGTGGCATCCGCCATCGCAAGGGCCTGCCTGTGCGCGGCCAGCGCACCAAGACCAATGCACGTACCCGCAAAGGTCCGAAGCGCACCGTCGCGAACAAGAAGAAGTAAGGAGGAACTGTAAATGGCTGCTACGAAAGCAACTGCTAAGACCCGCACCAAGCGCAAAGAGCGTAAAAACGTCAGCGCCGGTGCTGCTCATATCCAGAGCACGTTTAACAACACCATCGTCACCATCACCGACACGCAGGGCAACACCATTTCTTGGTGCAGCACGGGTACCCTGAACTTCCGTGGTTCCCGCAAGAGCACTCCTTACGCCGCCCAGAGCGCTGCCGAAGTGGCCGCCAAGGCCGCGATGGAGCATGGCATGAAGACCGTCGAGGTCTACGTCAAGGGCCCGGGTTCCGGCCGTGAGAGCGCCATCCGCGCTCTGCAGGCCACTGGCCTGGAGGTCACCCTGATCCGCGACGTGACCCCGATCCCGCACAACGGCTGCCGCCCGCCCAAGCGCCGCCGCGTCTGATGGAAGGAGGATACTGAATTATGGCTAAGAATACGCAGCCTATCGCAAAGCGTTGCAAAGCTCTCGGCATTTCTCCCGCCGTCATGGGCTATGCCAAGAAGAATACCACCCGCAACACCACCGGCAACTTCCGCAAGAAGCAGTCTGAGTACGCCACTCAGCTGAAGGAAAAGCAGAAGCTGAAGTTCATCTACGGTGTTCTGGAGAAGCAGTTCGCCAACTACTTCAACGAAGCCGAACGCCGTCAGGGCCAGACCGGTGAAAACCTGCTCCAGATGCTGGAATGCCGTCTTGACAACGTCGTGTTCCGTCTGGGCTTTGCTTCCACCCGCCGTGATGCCCGCCAGCTGGTCAGCCACGCTCACTTCACCGTCAATGGCAAGAAGGTCAACATTCCTTCTTACCAGGTCAAGGCCGGTGATGTGGTCGAAGTGTGCGAGTCCAGCCGCAAGATCGAAAAGTTCTCCAAGCTGACCGGCGCTGATGCTCCCGTCGTTGCTCTGCCTTCCTGGCTGAGCCGTGAGACCGGCTCCCTGAAGGGCGTCGTCACCAAGCTGCCCGAACGCAGCGACATCGATTACGAGGTCCAGGAACACCTGATCGTCGAGTTGTACTCCAAGTAATCCTCTGCCATACCGTTTTTTCACCAAAACCGGCTCCGCGTATTTATGGCGGGCCGGCTGATCAAGGAGGGTTTTTATGATGGAGATTGAACGCCCCAAGATCGAGATGGCCAACCTTTCGCCCGACGGCCGTTACGGCAAGTTCGTGGTGGAACCTCTGGAGCGCGGCTTCGGCACCACGCTGGGCAACAGCCTGCGTCGTGTGCTGCTCTCCAGCTTGCCCGGCGTGGCGGTCACCAGTGTGAAGATCGACGGCGTCGTGCATGAATTCTCGACCATCGAGGGCGTGCGCGAGGACGTGACCGAGATCGTTTTGAACCTCAAGGGTGTTGCCGCCAAGATCTATGGCGACGGCCCCAAGACCGTCCGCGTGGAAGCCGCCGGTCCGTGCGAAGTCACTGCCGGCAGCATCAAGCAGGGCGACGACCTGGAAATCCTCAACCCCGAATGGCACATTGCCACTCTGGGCGAAGGAGCCAAGCTCGTCATGGAGCTGACCTTCGACAAGGGCCGTGGCTATGTTCCCGCCGAGCGCAACAAGCAGGCGCTCATCGAGAAGAACGATGTCACCACCCTGCCTGTGGACAGCATCTATACTCCGGTGCTCAAGTGCAACTACACGGTGGAAAACACCCGTGTGGGCCAGATCACCGACTTTGATAAACTGACCATCGAGGTCTGGACCGATGGCACCACCAACGCGCAGGAGGCTCTGAGCCTGGCTGCCCGTGTGCTGACCGAACACCTGAATCTGTTCGTCAACCTGTGTGATGAAGCCGCCGAGACCGAAATCATGGTCGAAAACGATGAGAAGGGCAAGGAAAAGGCGCTGGAGATGACCATTGAAGAGCTGGACCTGAGTGTCCGTTCCTTCAACTGCCTCAAGCGCGCCGGCATCAACACCGTGGGCGACCTCATCAACAAGAGTGAGGACGACATGATGAAGGTGCGTAACCTTGGCCGCAAGAGCCTGGAAGAAGTCATGGCGAAACTGGACAGCCTGGGCTTCATGCTCACCAAAGACGACGACAACTGATAAAGGAGTGAAACAGAATGCCCGGTACTAGAAAGCTTGGCCGCGCCACCGACAGCCGCAAGGCGATGCTGCGCGCTATGGTCACTTATCTGTTCGAGAACGGCAAGATCGAGACCACCGTTACCCGCGCTAAGGAGGTTCGCTCCATGGCCGAGAAGATGGTCACCCTGAGCAAGGCCGGCGATCTGCACGACAAGCGCCAGATCTTCAGCTACATCACCAAGGAAGATGTTGCCAAGAAGGTCATCGATGTGTATGGTCCCAAGTATGCCGACCGTAACGGCGGCTACACCCGCATCATCCGCACCGGTCTGCGCCGCGGCGACGCTGCCGAAATGGCGATCCTGGAACTGGTTTGATCCGACCGTTTCAGCGTTGACTGAATAAGAAAACCGCTCCTGACGAAAGTCAGGGGCGGTTTTTTGTTGGCTGTCTGCTGCCGGGCAGGCAGCTTATTTGTTGTAGGTGGGAATATCCGGGAACACTTTGTGGGCGCTGAACCGGCCCTGAGGACCGTACATCTCAAAATGCAGGTGGGAACCGGTGGAGTTGCCGGTGGAGCCCATATAGCCGATCACCTGGCCCGCCTCCACGTGCTCGCCCTCACTGACGATGAACTGCAGGAGGTGCGCATAGCGGGTGCTGTATCCGCCGTCGTGTTCGATCACAACATAGTTGCCGTAGCTGTTCCAGTCACCCCGGGTCACAATGCCGTTCCAGGTGTAGGTCTGCACCACCGTGCCGGAAGCCGACGCAAGAATGGGCGTTCCACTGGGCCCGGCAATGTCGATGCCGGTGTGGCTGCCCACCATCCACTGGCTGATGTGCCGGTATCCGGGCGCCGGCCAGATGAAGTCATACCCATTGATGCTGCCGTACATGTAATCTTTCAGCTGAGTGCCGGTGACCCGCTGTTCCGGTACCGGATCTTCCAGGTTCTTGACCTGTACCGTCTGCACGTCGGTCTGGATGCCGTCCACGGTGGTCACATCCTGGGTAATCTCCCGCAGGCCGTTCTGTCCGGACTGCAGCACCACCGTTTCGCCATACTCATAGGCGGCGGATTCTTCGGTGTACACGGGGTAGGAAATCTCCTCCTGGTAGGTCTGGCGCTCGATGGAACGCACTTTCAAAAGATCACTGTTCCCGCGCAGCTGGGCCAGCACATCCCCGTAGGACTGCACCGAATCCGCAAAGAAGAGGCCATCCACCAGCTGAACGTCATGGACAAAGTCCACCCGCTGGTTGGGGTTGTCCACCTGCTTATAAGGAATCAGACAGCTTTGCAGAAAGCTGCGCAGGTGGTCGCCCTCGGTGGTCACATACTGCAGGGTGCCGTCCAGATAAACGGCGGTAGCCTCCTGCAATTCGCCGCCGGAAGCCAGCAGCAACGCATCCACCAGTTCGCTCTGGCCCATGGTCTGATCGTAATCGGTGGTCAGGGTGTAGGTGGGCCAGATTTCAAACCCGGATTCGGCCGATTCCTGTCCCGCATCAGCCAGGACCCGCTGGGCGCTTTGCACACGTTCATACACTGCGGCCCGGGCATCATCAAAGACCTGCTCGTTTTCCACATACCCGACGGTCTGGCCGTTGACTTCTACCTGCAGGGCATACCTGCGGTCCAACCCGGTGTATACGCTCCATCCCAAGACGCCCGCCGCTGCCGCCAACAGAAAACTGTGCAGAAGTACCCCCCGTACCGAGACAGGGGCGTGGATCTCGGCGTTGGTGGCGGCAAGAGGCTGCACCAGAATATCCAGCAGGGAGACAAAGCCCCGCAGAAGCAGCACCACGAACCAGCCCAGAGAGCGGGCTATCCGGATCAGGGTGTATTCCACCAGAAACCCGATGGCATACAGGAACTGGCCGGTTTCGTGCCAGTAAGGAAGGGAGTGGGCATAGGTGGTAAGACGATGCTGAACGGCGTTTCGCCTTTCCTTTTTATGCCAGTGCCGGACGGTGCGGCGTATGCGCCAGGCGTCCAGCAGAGAGGTGCGTGAAGGTTTCGTTTTCATCGCTCCTTATGTATATCAGTTTCAAGTAGCAAAATCAGTTGGTCTAAAAGAATAGACCGGATAGGAAAAGTCTAACACACTGCCCCGGCACTGTCAAGGCAAGGGGCAGGGCAGGGGAGTCTATGGGACAGCACAACAAGGGAAAAATGGGCGAATTTGCAAATTTTTTGTAAAAAACACCAGAAATTTTCAGGCGGCTCCCGAAAGGGGATGTGCAAGGTGCGGAAAATCAAAGATTGCACAAAAAAAGCTCGGTTGACAGGTGATTTCGCCGTTCCCATGTGATAAAATAAAGATGAGTTATGATGCGCTGATGAGCGCACAAAATATGTATAAAGTTCAGTGAAGGAGCAACGTATGGCTGACATGAATCTTGGCCCCCGTGACTTTTTTGCGAAAGAGGATGCAATCGCCGACCTGGGGCTTCTGGCCTGCCCCGGTGCCGAAGAGCTGGCCAATCTGGTAGACGGCCATCTGGTGCGCTGGGCCCGCGAAGTCGGTATGGATGTGGATACCTTTATTATCCCTTCCGATTGCCCGCGTTTCCAGTCCGGTGATGCCAAGGGCCTGGTCAAGGCCTCGACCCGTGGTGATGATATCTTTATTTTTGTGGATCCGGGAAACTACAGTGTTACCTACAAACTGTTCGGGTACGAGAACCATCTCTCTCCCGACGATCACTTCCAGAACCTGCTGCGTCTGATCCAGGCCGTTTCCGGTCGTGCTCACCGCATCAGCGTGATCATGCCCAGCCTGTACGGCGGCCGCCAGCATCGCCGCGTCAGCCGCGAAAGCCTGGACTGCGCCTTTGCGCTGCAGCAGCTGCGCTCTGTGGGTGTCAAGAACATCATCACCTTCGATGCTCACGACCCCCGCGTGCAGAACGCCGTGCCCACCATGAGCTTTGACAACGTCATGCCCACCTACCAGGTGCTGAAGTGCCTGCTGCATCACGTGCCCGATGTCCGCTTTGACAAGGAGCATTTCATGGTCGTTTCTCCCGACGAAGGCGCCATGAACCGCAACATGTACTATTCCAGCGTGCTGGGCTGCAACCTGGGCATGTTCTACAAGCGCCGCGACTATTCCAAGATTGTCAACGGCCGCAACCCCATCGTCGCCCATGAATACCTGGGCGAGAGTGTGGAAGGCAAGGACGTCTTCATCGCCGACGACATCATCGCTTCCGGCGAGAGCATGCTGGACATTGCCTACGGCCTGAAGATGCGCGGCGCCCGCAAGATCTTCACCTACGCCACCTTCCCGCTGTTCACCGCCGGTCTGGACAAGTTCGACAAGGCTTACAAGGACGGCATCGTGGCCGCGGTCCTGGGCACCAACCTGACCTACCGCATGCCCGAACTGCTGGAACGTGAATGGTACCATGACGTGGATGTGTCCAAGTACACCGCCTACTTCATCGCCGCCATCAACCACGACAAGAGCGTTTCCAGCATCATCGATCCCATGGTCAAGATCCGCGCCCTGCTGGGCCGTCACGGCATTCCCATGGGCTGCTGATCACACCCCACAATTGCATAGCTGTATTTTTTGCCTGTGCCGTTTTCGGCACAGGCAAAAAATTTGCATTGCGGCGCCTGTATCGCTATAATAATGGGGTATGAAGAATTCCCGGGGCACCCGCCCCGTTGCCGAAAAAGGAGAGGTTTTGTATGCTGCCAATCGAACGTCTGCGGGCGATGGTCGCCGGCAAAAAGGTGGCCTTCATCGGGGCCGGTGTCAGCCACAAACCGTGCATCGAACAGTTTGCCGCCCTGGGGGCCGAAATCACCCTGTGTGACCAGAAACCCAACCTGGAAGCCTTCGGCGATTACGCCGAGACGCTGCGCCGCCTGAACGTCCATCTCAGCCTGGGCGAACACTACACCGACGGCTTTGCCGGTCAGGACATCATCATGCGCACCCCCGGGTATGAGTATTACAAGCCCGAACTGCAGGCGGCCCTCAAGGCCGGCACCATGGTCACCAGCGAGGTGGAACTCTTCTTTGAGCTCTGCCCCTGCGAGATCGTGGCCGTGACCGGTTCGGACGGCAAAACCACCACCACCACCCTCATCGCCAAAATGCTGGAAGCCGCCGGCCGCAAGGTGCTGCTGGGCGGCAACATCGGCGCAGCCCTGCTGCCCCAGCTGGAAACCGTCACCGCCAACGACATTGCGGTGGCGGAGCTGTCCAGCTTCCAGCTCATCAGCATGCGCCACAGCCCCAAGGTGGCGGTGGTGACCAACGTCACCCCCAACCACCTGGACCACCATAAGGACATGCAGGAGTATATCGACGCCAAGCGCAACATCCTGCTGTGGCAGACCCCGCCCTGCCGTGCGGTCCTGGGCTATGAAAACGAGATCACCCGGGGTATGGCCGCCGACTGCAAAGGGGACCAGGTCTGGTTCACCCGCCTGCATGAAACCGACAAGGGGGCCTTCCTGCGGGCTTCCGACGATACCCTGTGCTACGCTGAAAACGGCGTGGTGACACCCATCGTGCCCCGGGCCGACGTCAAGCTGCGCGGCCTGCACAATGTGGAAAACCTGCTGGCCGCCATGGCGGCTGTGTGGGGGCTGGTTCCGGTGGATGCCATGCGTCAGGTGGCCTCCACCTTCACCGGTGTGGAACACCGCATCGAGCCGGTACGTATGCTGGACGGCGTGCAGTATTACAACGACTCCATCGCCACCAGCCCCACCCGCACCATCGCCGGCCTGCGCAGTTTCGACCAGAAGCTGATCCTCATTGCGGGCGGTTACGATAAAAAAATCAGCTATGCCCCCCTGGCGCCGGAACTCATCGCCCATGTGAAGGTGCTGATCCTCATGGGGGACACCGGCCCCATCATCGAGCGGGAAGTCCGTGCCTGCCCCGGCTTTGCCGAGAGCGGCCTGCAGATCCTCCACGCCGACAATATGAAGGATGCGGTGGAAAAGGCCCGGGCCGCCGCCCATCCCGGCGATATCGTGAGCCTGTCTCCGGCATCGGCATCCTTTGACCATTATCCCAACTTTGAAGCCCGCGGACGGGAATACAAGCAGATCGTCCAAGCGCTGTAACAGGAGGTATGCCGTGCTCCAGGCCGTAAACGACGCCGCCCGGAAGCGGGCATTTCAGCAGGTGGTGGCCGGTAAGCCCTATTTTCGGGCGCTGCTGGGCCGGGACGCGGCTTTGTGGACCGGAAACCCCGGCGCGCCCACCCGGCTGTTCACCCTGCCCGGCGGGGCGCTGGCCCTCAGCGGCCGTTCGGCCCAGCTGTGCGCGGCCGGACCGGACCTTCCGGATTGGGAGGAGCTGGCCCTCTTCCTGCGGTTCGCAGGGGTGGAACGGCTGACCGCCAACCTCTGCCCGCCGCCTTCCTGGCCGCTGCGCCGGGACCTGTACCTGTACACCTTGGCCCCCGGCGGCTGCCTGCCGGTACCGCCGCTGCTGCCGGGACTGCACATAGACCGGCATCCCTCCATGGGAACCGTCAGTGCCGAACTTTTTCCGGATGAACCCGAACGGCGGGATGCCTTCTACTCCGAATCCTGCACCGCCATCAACCACGGCTATGCCCGGGTACTGGCCGTGTGCGACGGGGCAAACCGGATGGTCTGCACCGTGGGAGCCTACGCCATCTTTGACGGCGAAGCCTATATGGCGGCAGGGGAGACCCGGTCCGACCTGCGCGGGCAGGGCATCGGGGGACATCTCATCGTCACCCTGGCCAATGAACTTGCCGCCGAAGGCTATACCGTCACATTTCTGTGTGAGGAAAAACGCCGGCATTTCTATGACCGGCTGGGGTTTGTGTGCAGCTTGACCTATGGTCAGTACCTCCTGCCCCCACAAGACAACAATGAAGGAATCGAAAACCAATGATCGAAGAATTTTTTGACCTGAAAACCGAAGTCCTGGCCCTGGACAAACAGGCGCTGGAACTCTGCAAGGACCAGTTTGCCCATGTGGAGGAAATCCGGGATTACAACCAGCTGAAGATGCTCAAAGCCTTCACCGGCTGCGGAGTGGAAGCCCGGCATTTCTGGGGATCTTCCGGCTACGGCGTCTGGGATGACAGCCGCAACAAGCTGGAGGAAGTCTTTGCCCGCTGCATGGGGGCGGAAGCCGCCCTGGTGCGGCCGCAGTTCATGAGCGGCACCCACACCCTGGCGGTGGCCCTCTTCGGCCTGCTGCGCCCCGGTGACACCCTGCTGGCCGCCACCGGCCGCCCCTACGATACCCTGGAAGGGGTCATCGGCATCGGGGAAGCGGGCAAGGGCTGCGGTACTCTGCGGGAATTCGGCGTGCTGTATGACGAATGTCCCCTCAAAGAGGACTTCACCCCTGATTATGAGGCCATTGCCCGCCAGGCCAAGAACGCCACGGTGGTGCACATCCAGCGCAGCCGGGGTTACACCCAGCGCAATGCCTTTGACCTGGCCACCATTCAAAAGGTGGCCGAGATTGCCCGCAAGGCCAACCCCAACGCGGTGATCTTTGTGGACAACTGCTACGGCGAATTCACCCAGAAGCAGGAACCCCTGGAAGTGGGGGCCGACCTTATTGCCGGCAGCTTCATCAAGAATCCCGGCGGCGGTATCACCCCCACCGGCGGCTATATTGCCGGCCGGGCCGACCTGGTGGAAAAGGTCAGCCACCGCTTCACCGCCCCCGGCATCGGGGCGGAGCTGGGCTGCACCCAGGACAGCCTGCGGGATACCTTCCTGGGCTTCTACTACGCCCCCGGTGTGGTGTGCGAAGCCCTCAAGACCGCCATCTATGCCCAGTGCCTGCTGGAGCTGTCCGGCGTGAAGCCGGTGCCCCGCTACACCGCCGACCACAACGATATCGTCACCTGCTTCGATTCGGGCAGCGCGGCGGCGCTGCAGGGCTTCTGCACCGGCATTCAGCAGGGCAGCCCCATCGACAGCATTGCGGCACCCGAACCGGCGGATGAACCCGGGTATACCGACAAAGTGATTATGGCTTCCGGCAGTTTTACCGAAGGCAGTACCATTGAGCTTTCCTGCGACGGCCCTCTGCGCGAACCCTACACCTGCTACCTGCAGGGCGGTGTGAACTTTACCGCCGCCCGTGCCGCGGTGCTGTGCGCCGTGCAGAACGCCTTTTTTGCCTGACCTTGTAGTACAGACCGCCCCGGCGGTTTTGCGTCAATACGGACCCGATTGACCGAAAGGAAGGAAAATACCATGCTGGATATCAAGCGCAATCTGACCACCATGACCGACTTTTACGAACTGACCATGTCCGCCGGCTACTTTGACGAGGGCTACAAGGACAAGATCTCGGTGTTCGACATGTTCTTCCGCCGCGTGCCGGACGGCGGCGGCTACGCCATCATGGCGGGCCTGCAGCAGTTCATCGACGCGGTGGATCACCTGCAGTTCACCCAGGAGGACATCGACTACCTGCGCTCCACCAAGATGTTCCGGGAGGATTTTCTGGAGTATCTGGCCAACTTCAAGCTGCACTGCAACATCTGGGCCATTGAGGAAGGTGTGCCTATCTTCCCCCAGGAGCCCATCGTCACGGTGGAAGGTCCTGCCATCGAATGCCAGCTGCTGGAAACTCTGCTGCTGGTCACCTTCAACCACCAGTGCCTGATCGCCACCAAGGCCAATCGGATTGTGCGGGCGGCTTCCGGCCGTCCGGTCATGGAGTTCGGCGCCCGCCGTGCCCAGGGGTATGACGCCGCCTACTTCGGCGCCCGCGCTGCCTACATCGGCGGCTGCGGTTCCACCAGCTGCGTCATGGCCGCCCGGGACTTCGGCATTCCCGCTTCCGGCACCATGGCCCATTCCTGGGTGCAGATGTTCCCCAGCGAGTACGAAGCCTTCAAGAAGTACGCCGAGCTCTACCCGGATGCCTGTGTCCTGCTGGTGGATACCTACAATGTGCTGCGCCACGGCATCCCCGATGCCATCAAGGTGTTTGACGAGGTCCTCAAACCCATGGGCAAGCGTCCCAAAGGGGTGCGCATTGATTCCGGCGATATCGCCTACCTGTCCAAGAAAGCCCGCCGCATGCTGGATGAGGCCGGCTATCCCGACTGCACCATCTGCGCTTCCAACAGCCTGGACGAATACCTGGTGCGGGACCTGATTCTGCAGGGTGCCCGGGTGGACAGCTTCGGCATCGGTGAAAACATGATCACCGCCAAGAGCGACCCTGTTTTCGGCGGGGTGTACAAGCTGGCCGCCGTCAAGGAGGACGACGGCACCTATGTTCCCAAGATGAAGCTCAGCGAATCCGCCGAAAAGACCACCATCCCCTGCCTGAAGAAGGTCTGGCGCATCTACGATGAGGACAACAAGGCCATGGCCGACCTGATCACCATGGCGGACGAGCAGGTGGAGACCAAGCACGGCATCACCCTGTTTGACCCGGTGGAAACCTGGAAGGAACGCACCTACGTCAACTGCACCGCCCGCTGCCTGTCCACCCCCATCTACGTGAACGGCGAGCGCGTCTACACCAGCCCCTGCCTGGAAGATATCCGCAAATTCTGCAAGGCCCAGATCAACACCCTGTGGGACGAAGTAAAGCGCTTTGAAAACCCCCACCGCCACTATGTGGACCTGAGCCAGAAACTGTGGGATACCCGCAACGAGCTGCTCAAGGTTTTGTCCAAATAAAACCGCAAAAAACAGTTACAAAATGATTACAGGCCCTCTTTCCTGCACAGAATACTGTTGCACAAGTATCTGCCGGGGAAGGGGGCCTTTTTATGGTGTTGGTTCGTGGCTGCCGATGGGAGACAGCCAGTCTGTTTTTGCTGGGCGGCACGGCCTATCTTGGTTTGGAGTTGGCCTGGCGGGGCACCACCCACTGGACCATGTTCTTTGCGGGCGGGCTTTGCCTTTGCTTGCTCCGCTGGTTTGATGACAGCGTCCGCTGTCCGCTTCTTGCCGCCGCGCTGCTGGCGGCAGGCGGGGTATCCGGGGTGGAGCTGCTGTTCGGTATGGTATGCACCCGCCTGCTGCGCCTGCACGTGTGGGACTACAGCACCGAGTGGGGCAACGTGGCAGGTCTGATCTGTCCCAAATACAGCTTCTTGTGGTTCCTGCTCTGCCTGTGGCTGTTGGGCGGCCTGCGCCTGCTGCGGTGGCTGTCCCAAAGAAGTCCGGTTTATAGGGCTAAATAAGAGCCTGGCAGGGTTGTAAGTCCGCTTTATGGCCCTTTTGCTTCTGTATAATAAAGACAGAAACAAAAGAAAGGCAGGCGGGTTCCATGACCACCAAATTCAAGAATGTCAACGGCCACATTGAGGTATATTCCGCACAGGGAGAGTTCCTGTTCTCCGCCGACACCATGGAGGAAGCCTGGCGGGAACTGTGCGCGTAACGCGTACAAACGTGGATGGAATATGTACAAAACAACGGAATAGTGGAAAACTATATAAATATTTTTTGTAAGTTTGTACAAAATGCAGGTTGCAAAAGTCCGACCTTCCGTGTATACTGAAGATGCAAAGAGAGAGGGAAACCGGCACCCGCAAGCAGCCGGATTCCCGCCCATCTACAGAAAGGGGATCGCTATGTTGAGCCTGCATAAGATTACGACATGGATGCGCGGTATCATTCAGCGCGGCGAGGATTTCGGTCTGCCGGAGGATGTGTACAACGACGTGATCCCGTCCGGCGTGCATGATTACCAGCATACCGAATTCTGAAGCATGTCGCCAGGACCGGCCAGCGTTAAAAAACGTTGGCCGGTCTTGTTTTTTTGCCCAAAAAAAGGTATGCTATATAGGTATACCAAGGAAAGGGGAGATGTCTGTGTCATGGCGGCCTTATGCCATCTTTGATATGGATGGCACGCTGCTGGATTCCACCGGCATGTGGGATCTGGTGGGGGACCGGGTGTTGGCCCGTTGGGGCATGAGTTTTCCCCGCCAGGACCGGGAGGACAACATGGTGCTGACCATTGAGGGAACAGCGCAGTACTATGTGGAGCATTATCACCTGCCTGTCACGGCGCCGGAGCTGGCCGACCTCATCCGGGAGGAAGCCCGCTGCGCCTACACCACCGAAGCCACCCTCAAACCCGGCGCCGTGGAGGTGCTGGATTTTCTGCGGGACCGGGGCGTCCGGCTGTGTGTGGCTTCCGGCACCGACAAGCCTCTGGTGGATGCGGCGCTGGCCCACCTGGGCATTCTGGACCGGTTCGAATTTACCCTTTCCTGTCAGACAACCCAGGGCAAGCAGGACCCCGAGGTATATTTGCGCGCCCTGGAAGGGTTCGGCAACCCCGACCCCGCACAGGTCATGGTGTTTGAAGATTCCCCCACGGCACTGGCCACCGCCCAAAAACTGGGGTTGTATACGGTAGCCGTATGGGATGCCTACACCGCCGATGCCTGGCCCCAACTGCGGCAGACGGCCGACAGCCTGTGCGAACGCTGGCCCGACTGGCTGGCACAAAACAAAGAGTAAGCAAAGAGGAGAAGTCATCATGAAA
Source organism: Gemmiger formicilis (assembly GCF_016900095.1). Classification (GTDB taxonomy): domain Bacteria; phylum Bacillota; class Clostridia; order Oscillospirales; family Ruminococcaceae; genus Gemmiger; species Gemmiger formicilis_A. Next base: position 54,308 of record NZ_JACJJP010000013.1, on the reverse strand, counting down.
CTGATCACCTTTACCGTGCCCTGTTATAATTCCGCCGCCTATATGGACCGCTGCATCAAGACCCTGCTGCCTGCGGGCGAGGATGCAGAGATCATCCTGGTGGATGACGGTTCCAAGGACGAAACCGGCGCCATTGCGGACGCCTGGGCCGAAAAATACCCCACCATCATCCGGGTGATTCACCAGGAAAACGGCGGCCACGGCGAGGGCGTCAACCAGGGCATCCGCAATGCTTCCGGCCTGTATTTCAAGGTGGTGGATTCCGACGACTGGCTGGACGCCGATGCCCTGCAGAAGGTCATGACCAAACTGCGGGAATTTGCCGCCATGCCCCAGCCCGTGGACCTGCTGCTGTGCAACTATGTGTATGAGCACACCGTGGACAACACCCACCACACCGTGCGTTACACCGGCATTCTGCCCCAGGACAAGGTCTTTACCTGGCAGGAGATCGGCCACTTTCCGCCCAGCCAGAACATCCTGATGCACTCGGTCATCTACCGCACCCAGATTCTGCGGGATTGCGGTCTGCGGCTGCCCAAGCACACCTTCTATGTGGATAACGTCTTTGTCTATCTGCCCCTGCCCAGCTGCCGCAGCCTGTATTATATGGACCTGGACCTGTACCGGTACTTTATCGGCCGGGAAGACCAGAGCGTCAACGAAAAGGTCATGGTCAAGCGGGTGGACCAGCAGGTGCGGGTCACCAAGCTGATGATCACCGCCGTGGATCTGTACGCCCTGCCCCCGGAACAGAAGAAGCTGCGGGCCTATATGTTCAACTACCTGTCCATGATGATGACCATTTGCAGCGTTTTCCTGACCATGGATGGCAGCACCGATGCCCTGCGCAAGAAAGCGGAGCTGTGGCAGTTCCTCAAGCTGCATGACCGCCGCGTGTACCGCCGCTGTGTGGCGTCGGTGGCGGGGCTGTGCAACCTGCCCGGCAAGGCCGGCCGGGGCATTACCCTGTGGGGCTACCGTGTGGCCCAGAAGATTTTCAAGTTCAACTGATTGTATACCAAAAAAGGCCGTCCGTTCCGGAATTTCCGGGCCGGGCGGCCTTTTCATATTTTGAAAAAATCGACATTCATTCCTTGCTTTGCGGTATCATACAGACAGATCGAAAAACAAACCGCAAACAGGGAAGGAGCCGATCAAAATGTTGAACTGGAAACGGATTTGGAACGATGCGATCCTGAATCGACTGAGCCACCTGCTGGCCAACGCCGATGAGCAGGGCTTCCGGGACCTGTACATGAACTGCCTGGAAGAACTTCTTCTGAAAGAATAAACCACAAAAAAGTGCCTCCGTCCGGAAAAGACGGAGGCACTTTTGCGTCATACGGATCGGGAACGTACAGCTTGCAGCAGCTCCTCTTTCCGGTTGGGCAGAGTACCTTGCATAACGGCTTGCAGCAGCCATTCCAGGGTATTTCCCACCAGGGGACCCGGTGTCAGCCCGGCGGCGATGAGGTCGCTGCCGGTCAGAGCCAGTCCGGATACGGTGTAGCAGCCGGTCCGGGCCAGGTATTCCATCCGGCGGGCAAAGTCCCGCACTTCCCGGCAACGCTGGGCCACGGCATCGTTGTTGGTGTGGGCGGCCAGATCGGCCAGCTTCAGGCGGCAGAGCCGCTGCCAGAACAGCGGCCCGCGTTGGTGCAGCTGTTCCAGAATGGCCAGATCAGTTTCGGGCAGGGGACCGTCGTGCACCGCCACCAGTGCGCACACGCCGTCGGTCAGGTAAACAGGGGCCCGCAGCCGCTGCAAAATCTGGCGGGCAAGCCGTGCGCCCCGCTGGTTGTGCCCGGGAAAATGAGCGGCGCCGGCCTCATCCACTGTGCGGCACAGGGGTTTGGCCATGTCGTGCAGCAGCACAGCCCAGCGCAGCACCCGGGCGCTGCGGGCATCCAGCCCATCGGTATCCAGCGCGCCCACGGCCGCCGAGGTGTGTTCCCATACATCATAACAATGCCAGCGCCCTTGCTGGCCACAGCCGATGCAGGAGGCGATTTCCGGCAATGCACCGGTAAGGATGTCTCCGTATTGGGCCAGCACCGTCCCGGCGGCAAAGCCGGCCAGCAGTCGGTCCAGCTCGGTAAAAATACGCTCGGCCGAAACGCACCGTACCGTCAGGCGGGCTTGCCTGGCCGCGGCGGCGGTGGCGGGATCCAGCCGGAACCCCAGCTGTGCCGCAAACCGTACGGCCCGCAGAATGCGCAGGGCATCCTCCTCGAAGCGGGCTTCCGGGTCACCCACACAGCGCAGGATCCCGGCCTGCAGGTCCTGCTGCCCGCCAAAAAGATCCACCAGCCCGTCCTCGGGGGACCAGGCCATGGCGTTGACGGTGAAGTCCCGGCGGGCCAGGTCTTCCCGCAGGCAGGGAACAAAGCGGACACAGTCGGGATGACGGCCGTCGGTATACTGGCCGTCCTGCCGGAAGGTGGTCATCTCCCAGCTATGGCCGTCCAGCACCACCGCCACCGTACCGTGTTTTTTGCCCTTGAGCAGCAGGCGGTATCCCGCAAACAGGGCTTCCATCTCTTCGGGACGGGCACTGGTGCAGATATCCCAGTCGTCCGGTGTGCGGCCCAGCAGGCTGTCCCGCACGCAGCCGCCCACAATGTAGGCTTCGTACCCGGCCCGGCGCAGTTTGCCCAACAGGGCACGCGCCTGTTCCGGAGGCCGGATATCGGTTGTGGTGTTCATATCCGAACCTCCTTTCTGTGTGGGGTACGAATCATTCAAAATGCCATTGCTGGGTCAGATCCACCGTGCAGGCCACGCAGCCGCCCTCGGCCATCAGATCGGCCACCTTCCGGCGGGCCGCTTCCTCATCGGGCATCCAGGTAACCAGGAAAAAGCTTTCTTCCGGCACGCCGTAATACACCCAGATGCCGTCCGCGCGCACCAGATCGCTCAGATGGTCCAGTTCCTCCCCGTCGGTCAGGCCGGACCCTTCTTCCGCGTAGATCATCTCCGGGCTGACCTGCATGGAGACGATGACCGTGATGCTGCTGGTAATGTAGCTGTCGCGGTCGGTGCCGGGCATATCGGCACCGCATACTTCCCACGCCGAGGCGAACGCTTTGATCAGCAGTTCGCGGACCTCGATCATGGAATCCCCAGGATTGTACATGATAGTCCTTCTTTCTATGATTACTATGGTTACAGTATAGCATGCCCTTGCGGCAGGGGCAATCCATTTGCATCAAACTGTTTCAGCGGTCCGTAATAGGCCAGCAGCATGTCGGCCAAAGCCAGCTCCGCATACCGGTGGAAGGTAAAATCCCGTCCCGCGCCGGCCACCACCGCGTGCTGCACAAAGGGATAGCGCTGCGCCACGTCCCCGGCCTGGGTCAGCAGCCAGAACTCGCCGCCCTCTTCGGCCAGGCGCTGTACGGCGTCCACCATCACTTCCAGGCCGCATCCGTTCATGCTCAGCATCAGGATCAGGGTGCCGGGGCCCACCGTCACATCCTGCAGATTGGCGGTGGACAGCAACACCCGGATGATCTTGCCCCGCTTGACCAGTTCCCGCTGCAGGTACAGCATCATCAGCCCGGAGTATTCCATCCCCAGCAGCAGCACATCATCCGCAGCCCGTATGGCGTCCGCCAAAGCCTGCATCTGGTGGGGGTCAACCCCGGACAGGCAGGCGTAGAGATCGCTCTCCAGGGTGCGGCAGCTGTCCTGCAGAGCAGGCTGAACCAAAGCGGATTTGTCGTAGCCGAATACATTGCCGCAATAGTAGGCGGACCGTGCCCGCATACGCCGGTCCAGGGCACACTCGTCCTTGAAGTGCAGAAAATCATCGTACCCAAGGGTGTGGCAGAACCGGGTAATGGTGGCAGCCGAGACGTGGCAGGCGGCGGCCAGCTGGGTGATGCTCATGTTCAGCACTTCGTCAAAGTGGGCCAGGCAGTACCGGGCGATGCTCTGGTTGGTCTGACCGCGGTTTTCCTCCGATGCAACAAGCAGCAGCAGTTCCTGCGCCATCTGCATGGATCACCCCTCCTTTGCAAAATAAAGCGTCCCCGCCCCGTGCGTGGTGGCAGGGGCGGGGACGTGAGTCTTACGATTTCAGCTCAGCCGTAAGCAATCAGGCTTTGGGCTTGGGGCCGGCTTCCGCGATTTCGGAAGGCATATTGGGATACTTCTTGGCGAAGTTGTCAGCGAACATCTGAGCCAGCTTGTTGGCCTGGGCGTCATAGGCGTCCTTGTCGGCCCACATGCCGCGGGCGTCCAGCATTTCGTCGGGCACGCCGGGGCAGCTGACGGGATAGTCCACGTTGAACACGTCATGATGCTTGAACTCGATGCTGTCAAAGCTGCCGTTCAGAGCAGCGGTGACCATGGCACGGGTGTAAGCCAGCTTCATGCGCTTGGCGCCGGCCGCGGCGCTGCCGCCGGCCCAGCCGGTGTTGACCAGGTAAACCTTGGTGCCGTACTTCTCCAACTTCTCGCCCAGCATTTCCGCATAGACGGAAGGATCCATGGGCATGAAGGGTTCGCCGAACAGGGTGGAGAAGGTGGGCTGCGGCTCGGTGATGCCACGTTCGGTGCCGGCCAGCTTGGAGGTGAAGCCAGTGACGAAGTGGTACATGGCAGCGTTCTTGTCCAGACGGCTGATGGGAGGCAGAACACCGAAAGCGTCGGCGGTCAGGAAGATGACAACCTTGGGGATGCCGCCCTCGCCGGGGATCTGAGCGTTGTTGATGTAGTTGACCGGGTAGCCCACGCGGGTGTTCTCGGTCAGGCTGTCGTCAGCAAAGTCAAACTCACGGGTCTCGGGATCCATGACAACGTTCTCAACCAGAGAACCGAAGCGGATGGCATTGTAGATGTCGGGCTCGTTCTCAGCGCTCAGGTTGATGCACTTGGCATAGCAACCGCCCTCGAAGTTGAAGACGCCGTCGGGGCTCCAGCCGTGCTCGTCGTCGCCGATCAGCTTGCGGCCGGGGTCGGCGGACAGGGTGGTCTTGCCGGTGCCGGACAGGCCGAAGAAGACAGCGGTCTCATGGGTTTCGGGGTCCATGTTGGCGGAGCAGTGCATGGGCAGCACGTTTTCCTTGACCATGACGTAGTTCATGGTGGAGAAGACGCTCTTCTTGATTTCGCCGGAATACTGGCTGCCGCAGATGACGATGAGGTGAGCCTCGTAGTCGATCATGATGGCGGCTTCGCTGTTGACACCGTCAACTTCCGGATCGCACTTGAAGCCAGGGGCCACCAGCATGGTGTAGTCGGCTTCACCGTAGTTGGCCAGTTCCTCCGCGGTGGGGCGGATCAGCAGCTGATGGATGAACAGGTTCTGGCTGGCCATCTCGTTGATGATGCGGAACTTCTTGGTATACTTCTTGTCGGCGCCGGCAAAACCGTCGAAGATGAAGACTTCGCGGCCCTGGAGGTACGCGGCAACCTTGCCCTTGATGGCGTCGAACTTTTCACGGCTGATGGGGCGGTTGACCTTGCCCCAGGCAATATCGTCGTGAACGGCGGGGGTATCGACAATGAACTTGTCGTTAGGGGAACGGCCGGTGTACTTGCCGGTGGTGACAACCAGCGCACCGGTGTTGGACAGGGTGCCCTCACCGCGGCGCAGAGCGGCCTCGGTCAGCTGGGCGGGGGTCAGGTTGCGGTACACAGCCTTGGGGCCGATGATACCGAACTTTTCGATTCCATAAGTCTCCATGGGAAACTACCTCCTTATATGCCATTGTATGCCACTATAATGGAACTGTCTTTAGTATAGCCGAAAGCGCCGGAAAAGGCAATGGAGTGAAGTACAAATTTGAAAAAATTTAACACATTTTGGCGCAGGGGGCTTGCGCGGTATGGTATAATATAGACAAAAAACAGGCAGGCGGCCTTCTTTCAGGCAGGCGGCCTGCCCATGAAAGGTGGAAGTATTGTATGTTGACCAACGAAACTCTGGATACCCTGTACACCCGCCGCAGCTGCCGCGCCTATACCGATCAGCCGGTGGAAGCCGACAAGCTGGAAGCGGTGCTGAAAGCCGGTACCTATGCCCCCACCGCCATGGGCCAGCAGAGCCCGGTGATCGTGGCCGTGGAAAACAAGGAAGTGCGGGATCATCTGTCCCGCATGAACGCCGCCGTCATGGGGCGGGACAATGATCCCTTCTACGGTGCGCCCACCGTTCTGGTGGTTCTGGCCGACACCCGCCAGCCCAACTGGAAGGCGGACGGCAGCCTGGTCATGGGCAACCTGCTCAACGCGGCGGCCAGCGTGGGCCTGGGTTCCTGCTGGATCAACCGTGCCTATGAGATGTTCGAGACCGAGGAGGGCAAGACCCTGCTGAAAGAATGGAACGTGCCCAACGCCGAGCACCTGGCTGGTGTGGGCTGTTGCATTCTGGGCCATGCCGCGCCCGGCGGCGAAAAGCCCGCCGCACCCCGCAAGGAAAACTATGTGGTGTATGTGCGCTGAATCCAAAATAAAGGAAGGTGCGGCATGATTTTCGGTATCGGAACCGATCTGTGTGAAACCGCACGGATGGAGCAGGCCATCGCCCGGGAAGCCTTTCTGAACCGGGTGTTCTCGGCGGAAGAGCGGGCGCTGATTACCACCCGCACCGGCAAGCGCCGGGCTGAGACCGCTGCAGCCAACTTTGCGGCCAAGGAAGCCTTTCTCAAGGCCTGCGGCCTGGGGTTGGGCGGTTTTGCGCTGGCGGACATCGGCGTGCTGCGCCGGGAAAGCGGGGCGCCCTGCTATGCCTTGTCCGGGGAAGCTGCCCGCTTTATGGCCGAGCATCACCTGACCGCCCATCTGAGCCTGAGCCACGACGCAGGCATGGCCTGCGCCTTTGCGGTGCTGGAACAAAGAGAAGGGGAGAGGGAATCATGACGGAACTTTCGGCGAAGCCTCACAAGGCACAGCGGGAGAGCAGCCTGGAACTGCTGCGCATCCTCTGTATGCTGTTCATTGTGGCCGACCACTACGCGGGGCAGAGCGGTACCGCCGTGTATGACACCTTGCCCCACGCCCTGTTCTTCTCGGCCTTGGGAGCCGGGTCCCGCCTGGGGTGCGATTTGTTCGTCATCCTGGGGGCCTGGTTCCTCTGCCGGCAGCCCTTCCGCACCCGGCGGGTCCTGGGATTGTGGCTGAGCCTGTGGCTGTACACCGTTCCCCTGACCCTGCTCTGCTGGCTGGTTCCCGGCAGCAATGTGGGCCTGGGAACCCTGCGGTGGGCGGTCTTTCCGGTCAGCACCCAACAGCTGTGGTTTATCTCCCAGTATGTGATGCTGCTGCTTTTGTCCCCGGTGCTCAACCTGCTGCTGCGGGCTTTGCCGCGGTCCGGGCTGCGGGCCCTGCTGGGGGTGACAGGCTTGTTCCTGGTGGGCTATTCCACCCTTTTTGCGGAGGATGGCGTCTTCGGGGATCTGCTCTGGAGCTTTTTGTTCCTCTATCTGCTCACCGGCTATTTCCGCCTGTATCCGGACAACCGCCTTTCCCGGGCTTTGCGGGCAAACGCTGCCCCCTGGCTGGCGCTGGCCTTTGTGGTGCTGCTCACCCTGGGCCGTGGCGTGGCCCAGTGGCAGGGCATGGACGGCAAGGTGATGCAGTATCTGGAATACTACCGCACCGCGCTGGGGGCTGCACCCAACATTCTCTGCGCCTTCTGTTTCTTCTTCGCGTTCCAAAAGCTGCATATGGGCAGCGTGAAAGCCATCAACCTGCTGGCCTCGGCCACCCTGGGCGTGTACATCATCCACCAGACCCCGGCGGTCATCGGCCTGCTGTGGACCGGGGTGTTCCGCACCCAGAACCACGTGGGCTCCGCGCCCTACGCCCTGTTTGTGATTCTGGCGGTTTATCTGGGCTGTTCGGTGCTCCATCTGCTGCGGGAACGCCTGGTCATCCGCCCGCTGGAAAACAGCCGGTGGTTTGCTTTTATCTGCCAAAAAGGGGACGAAAGCCTGAGCGTGCTGGACAAAATCTTGCCGTCCGGTGATTGAACCTGCCTCTGCCTGCTTATACTAATAGCAACGAGATCATGCTAGACAGGGAGGCAGGCACCATGGAGGTACACAGAGGAGAAGTTTTTTACGCCGATCTGAGCCCGGTGGTGGGTTCAGAACAGGGGGGCGTGCGGCCGGTACTTATCATCCAGAATGAGATCGGCAACCGGCACAGTCCCACCGTGATTGCGGCGGCCATCACATCCCGGCAGGATAAGAACCGTCTGCCCACCCATATCGGGGTGCGGGCGGACCGCTGCGGTCTGAGCAAGGACAGCATCGTCCTCACCGAGCAGATCCGCACGCTGGACAAACGTCGCCTGCGGGAGCGGGCCGGGCGCATCCCGCCCGAGGACATGCAGCGGGTGGATGAAGCCCTGGGCGTGTCCATGGGGCTGGTGGAACAGCCGCCCCATGGCAGCTTTACCTGAATCAAAAAAGGACCTTTCCCGTACCCGGGGCAACCCCGGAGGGAAAGGTCCTTTTCGTATTGTTATTGGGGCCAGGCGGGAGAGGAGGAGAGCACATCCCCATCCAGCACCCACAGGGCGTCGGCACCGTCCACCTTGGCCAGAACGGTTTCACCCTGTTCCTGGGGCAGGCAGAACAGCCCGGTGGAAAGGGCATCCCCGATGCCGCTGTCCCGGCACAGGATGGCCACACTGCGGCAATAACGGGCGGGCTGCAGGGTCTGCAGGTCGATCAGGTGGTGATACCGGATCCCGTCCACCGTGAAGTAGCGCTGGTAATCGCCGCTGACCACCAGGCTTTGCCCGGGCTGCAGCTGCACTTCGGCCAGATTGCCGTCCCCGTCCGGGTCCTGGACCCCGGCGGTCCAGGGGCTGCCGTCGGGCTTTTTGCCGATGGCCCGCACATTGCCGCCTACGTTCAGGATGGCGGAGGTCAGTCCCCGTTCTTCGGCTTTTTGGGCGGCCTGCTCCACCGACCAGCCTTTGGCAATTCCTCCCACATCCAGCTGCAGGTCCGGGTCGGCAAAGTGTACGGTCCGGGTGTTTTCCTCCAGCACTAAATCGTTTATGTCGGTGTACCTGGCGGCCTTCTGTAAAGCCTCCTCGGTGGGAAGAATGTCGGCGGTCAGGGCGGTTTCGGAAGTGGCGGCTTCAGCGGCGGTGCGGGCGTCGTGCCACAGGGATAGCACCGTTCCCGCCGCAATGTTGCAGGCACCGTCGGTGAGGGTGTAAGCCTCTTTGCCGAACTGCAAAAGGGCGAACAGATCCTCGTCCACCGTCAGTGTTTCCTGCCCGGCCCGGGCGTTGACGGTGGCCATGTTGGTCATGCCGTCGTAGGTGTTGTAAATGTCAAACAACTGGTGATAATGGAGCAGATCGGCGTGCAGGGCGTCCGCCTGCTGCTGCCATTCCTCCTCGCTGGATGCATACCCGGTCACCACGGTCACCGTATCAAACACATCCCACCAGGTGGCGGTGTAGGCCTTGGGGGCGGTGCGGTCCTGCCAGAAACTGAACCCCACCACCGCCGCCAGGACCACGCACAGGGCCCCGGCAATCCACCGCTGGCGGTTCATTCCCTGCCTCCCACGGCGGCGTGCTCCTCACACAGTTCCCGCAGCAGGGCGTCCAGGGTCCAGCTCCGGCTGGTGGGGGTGACCATGGCCCGAAGGGGAATGTCGGCGCCGCCCCGGCGGATCTCGTCCACGAACCGGCCCAGCGACCCGTCGTCATGGCGCAGCCCGCTGATGATCATGGCGGGGGTGTCGGTGGGGGAGGGCAGCTGTGTGGCCGGCGCCCGCCGTCCTGCACAAAGGTCTGCCACCGTGCCGCCCAGCTCGGCAGGGCCAACGGGCCGCACCTTCAGCCGCAGGGCAGCGGCCGTGCGGACCAGATGGTCATATCCCGCGTTCTGCGGGCCGAAATTCCACAGCAGAACGCAGCGCGGTTCCGCCTGTACATGTGCTTTCATAAAAGAGAAAACCTCCGGTAACTTGATTCGGAATGGATTTTATTCTACCACATTCCGCCCCGAAAGCAAAGGCCGGGGCAACAGACCAAACAAAAAGACCGGACCCAAAGGTCCGGTCTCAGCTATCTGGCTTACAGGTCGGGGTGGTATTCCTTGCAGGTGCACTTCTTCCACTTCAGACCGCTGCCGCAGGGGCAGGGATCGTTGCGGCCGATTTTCTGCACCCGAACCGGGGCGCTGCCTTTGGCACCGGGGCGGGTGGGAGCACCCTCGCCGGTGGGCTTGGCCACCTGTTCCCGCTGGGGCTGGGCTTCGGGGCGGCGGATCTCGATGGTCAGCAGCATGTGGACGGCGTCCTCCCGGATGGAGGCAATCATCTCGTCGAACATGGCAAAGCCTTCCAGACGGTATTCCACCACGGGGTCATGCTGGCCGTAACCGCGCAGGCCCATGCCCTGCTTGAGCTGGTCCATGTTGTCGATGTGGTCCATCCACTTGGTGTCCACGTTGCGCAGCAGGCAGATGCGTTCCAGTTCCCGCATGGTCTGGGACCCGTATTTGGCTTCCTTGGCTTTCAGAATCTGCATACCGCGGTCGTACAGGGTCTTGGCCACTTCCTCCCGGGTCACGCCGCTCAGCTGCTCGGTGGTGTAGTTGAAGTCGGTGGGCAGGCACAGCCAGTTCATGTAATGGCGGCGCAGGGCGGCAAAATCCCAGTCGTCCGGCACGTCGCCGCTCAGATAGGCGTTGCAGCTGTCGGCAATGGACTCCTGCATCATCTCGTGCAGCTTGTCGGAGATGTCCTCGCCGTCCAGCACCATCTGGCGCTGCTTGTAGATGATTTCGCGCTGCTGGTTCATGACATCGTCATACTGCAGCACCTGTTTACGGATAGCAAAGTTGGAAGCTTCCAGCTTTTTCTGGGCGCTCTCAATGGTGTTGGTGATGAGCTTGTTCTCGATGGGCATATCCTCGTCGATGCCCAGGGAGTTCATCATGTTCTGCACCCGCTCGCCGCCGAAGATGCGCATCAGGTCATCTTCCAGGCTCAGGAAGAAACGGGAAGCACCCGGGTCGCCCTGACGGCCGGCACGGCCGCGCAGCTGGTTGTCGATACGGCGGCTCTCGTGGCGTTCGGTGCCGATGATGAACAGACCACCGGCGGCGCGCACGGCCTCGGCTTCGGCCTTCACTTCGGGTTCGTACTCGGCCACCAGTTCGTCAAACCGCTTGCGGGCGGCCAGAATCTCGGCATCGTCGGTGTCGGCGTGGCCGTCGGCCTCGGTCAGCAGCAGGTCCAGGCGGGCGGTGTGGTCCACCGGGGCAGGCTTTTCGGGCAGGGGCTGGTCGGCGGCCTTGGCGGCAGCGCGGGCAGCCTGGTATTCGGCCTCGATCTTCTCGTCGTCCTGGGCCAGCTTGCGTTCCAGTTCCTTGCGCAGGGTGGCCTTGGCCATGTAGGTCACGTTGCCGCCCAGCATGATGTCGGTACCACGACCGGCCATGTTGGTGGCGATGGTCACGGCACCCTGTTTGCCGGCCTGGGCCACGATCTCCGCTTCACGCTCATGGTGCTTGGCGTTCAGCACGTTGTGGGGCACGCCGCGGGCCTTCAGCATCTTGGACAGGGTCTCGCTCTTTTCCACGCTGACAGTACCCACCAGCACGGGCTGGCCTTTTTCGTGGCATTCCACGATCTGGTTGATCACGGCGTCGTACTTGCCCTTGACGGTCTTGTACACGCTGTCGGGCAGGTCTTTGCGGGCCCGGGGCTTGTTGGTGGGCACGCTGACGATCTGCAGGCCGTAAATTTCGCTGAATTCGTCGGCCTCGGTGGAAGCGGTACCGGTCATGCCGGCCAGCTTCTTGTACATGCGGAAGTAGTTCTGGAAGGTGATGGTGGCCAGAGTCTTGCTCTCGGCGGCCACGTTCACCCCTTCCTTGGCCTCGATGGCCTGGTGCAGACCGTCGTTGTACCGGCGGCCGTACATCAGACGGCCGGTGAACTCGTCCACGATGATGACCTCGCCGTCCTTGACGATGTAGTCGGTATCCCGGTGCATGACGCCCCGGGCCTTGATGGCCTGGTCAATGTAATGGCGCAGGGTCATATTGTCGGCATCGGCCAGGTTGTCCACGCCGAACCAGGCTTCGGCCTTCTGCACGCCGCTCTCGGTCAGGGTGCAGCTCTTATGTTTCTCATCCACCACATAGTCGCCGTCCACCTGCTCTTCGGCGGCTACCTTGTCATCCAGTTCCACGATGACGCTCTTCTTCAGCGTCTTGGCAAAGTCATCGGCGCGCTTGTACATCACGCTGGAATCCTCGCCCTTGCCGGAGATGATCAGCGGGGTACGGGCCTCGTCGATGAGGATGGAGTCCACCTCGTCCACGATGGCGTAGGCATGGCCGCGCTGAACCATGTTGGCCTTGTAGACCACCATGTTGTCCCGCAGATAGTCAAAGCCGAATTCATTGTTGGTGCCGTAGGTGACGTCGGCCTCATAGGCCTTCTTGCGCTCGGCGGGGGTGACCGAATGGATCACCAGACCCACGCTCAGGCCCAGGAACCGGTAGACTTTGCCCATCCACTCGCTGTCGCGCTTGGCCAGGTAATCGTTGACGGTCACCACGTGCACGCCCTCGCCGGTCAGGGCATTCAGGTAGACAGGCATGGTGGCCACCAGGGTCTTGCCTTCACCGGTCTGCATCTCGGCAATGCAGGCGCGATGCAGCACAATGCCGCCGATGATCTGCACCGGATACGGTTTCAGGCCCAGCACACGCCAGTCGGCCTCCCGGCAGACGGCAAAGGCCTCGGGCAGAATCTGGTCCAGCGTGGCGCCGTTTTTCAGCTTTTCTTTCAGCTCGGGGGTCTTGGCCTGCAGCTCGGTGTCGGTCAGCTTCTGCATTTCCGGCTCCAGGGCCAGCACCTTATCGGCCAGCGGTTTGATGCGCTTGAGTTCCTTGTCGGAAAAAGTTCCGAACAGTTTCTCCATAAAAGACATATGCGAACCCCTATCATTTCTGCCGCCAGAGGGCGGACGGTTTTAGCGTATGGTAATTGCGATACACTCCAATATAATACACCCGCACAAGGGTCTGTGTCAAACCTTGCGCGGGTGTAAAAAGCATATTGTTTTGTAAGAAATCAGGTGTGGGCCTTGGCCGGTTTGGGAGCCGAAACAGCGGGGTGCGGTTGCGGCTTGGCCAGCAGCACCAGCATCAGGAAGATGCACCCGAATCCCAAAGCATCCCAGAAGCTGAAAGAGGACCCCAGCACCAGGGTGCTGATGACGGCGGCCGTCACCGGTTCCGCAAAGCTGTACAGGCTGGCTTTCTGGGCGCCCACCATCTTGACGCCCTGCATGAAGCTGCAGAAAGCCACCACATTGCCGATGATGACCACCACCGCAATGCCCAGCCAACCCATGGCGTTGGGCACATAGCCCACCTCCCAGGGGCGGCAGATCAGGCTGAACAGAACGCCGCCCACCAGGAACGCCCAGCCTTGCAGCACGGGGGTGGGGAACTGCTGCTGCAGATTGTGGGGCCACACGGTGTACACCACCACGCACAGGGCGCAGCACAGGCCGGTGACCAGGGCTTCGGGGCTGACGGCCAGGCCGTCCAGGCTGCCGTGGGTGGTCAGGAAGAACAAGCCCACCAACGCCAGCAGGATGGACCCGATCTCAAAGCCCCGGGGCATCCGTTTGGCCTGCCAGCAAACCACCATCAGGATGAACACCGGCGAGATGTTCTGCAGGATGGTGGCCATGCCGGCTCCGGCCAGCTGGATGGTGGTGAAATACAGCATCTGACAGCCGCTGACCCCCGCAATGCCGTAGATCAGCAGGTCGATGATGTTTCGGCGGCCGTGCCAGGGGGCGAACAGAAGCTTGGGATTCCGCACAAGGAAATACCCGCACAGCAGAATGCCCGCCAGCGTCAGCCGGATGGGGGCCAGCCAGAAGGCATCCATGCCCTGCCGGGTGAACAGATATTGCCCCGTGCAGCCGGAAATACCCCAGCAGGCCGCGCCGAACATGGTCAGAAATGCACCTTTTACCTGGTTGCTTTTCGATTCCATCTCAATCTTCCTCCAGAATAAGGGCGGCTGCGTCGCCCAGGGTATCGCATACGGGGGCACCGGTGGTGCCCAGGGTTTCGGCGTCCTGGTGCCCGCCGCACTGCAGCACGCACCGCACGCCCATGGCCCGGGCCACCTCAAAGTCGTGTACCGTATCACCGATCATCACCGCACGGGCGGGGTCCAGCCCGCTTTTGTGCAGATAATTCAATCCCAGATCTACCTTGCTCTTGGCGTAGATGTCGCCCAGGCCCAGCAGACGGTCAAAAAAGTTCCGCACGCCCCGTTCCCGGACCTGCTGTTCCAGCACATCCACGGGGGAAGCGGACAGAATCACCTGCCGCAGACCGGCGTCCGCAAAGGCTTGCAGGGTATCCCGGGCGCCGGCCGCCAGAGGACAAGCCTTGGCGTGGGGAATGTAATCGGCCATATAACTTTCGGCCAGAACAGCAAAAGGGTGCCGGGAAAAGTCCATCCCGGCACGCAGATAATAGTCTTCCACAGGAAATCCGAAGATCTTCCGGTAAGACGCCATGTCGTACCGCTGGGGATAGCCGAAGCGGGCCAAAAGACGGTTGAGCGCATCCAGGCCAAGCTTGGCGTCATCCAGCAAAGTGCCGTTCCAGTCCCACAAAATCAGTTCGGGGCGCATGACGTCCTCCTTTCGGTGGGCGCTCAGCCCACAGGATGCTTCACAGGTTCCACAAAGAGCTTTTTCAGCTCGCGGTTGGTTTCAATCAGGCGGACCAGCAGCACGCCCAGAATGCAGCAGCTGATCACTTCGCCAATGCCCACCGTCAGCATGTTGAACAGGGTGACAGGCAGGGTGGCCGGGGTATCGGAGAAGAAGACGCTGATCTCCCAGCCCACGATCACGGCGTTAAAAATCACCGGAGGCAGGGAAGCAGGCAGGGCCAGGCCCTTCACCTGCACATTGCGCAGAGCGTAGGTGACCAGGCAAGCCAGCAGGGTGGCCAGAGTGCCGAACACCACGTCAATGACGGTGGAGCCCAGGGCGTTGGCCAGCAGGCAGCCCAGGGTCACGCCCACAATGTATTCCGGGCCGAACACCGGCAGCAGGCACAGGGCCTCGGCCAGGCGAACCTGCACGGCGCCGTAGCTGAAGGGCTGCAGCGCCAGGCACAGCACCACATACACGGCGGCGATCATGGCGCAGCGAACCATCCGGTTGGTGCGCACGGCGCTGCCCTGTGCGGTGTCGTCGCGGCGCATGGCCAGCCGAACACCCAGAAAGACCGCCAGCACAGCGGCCACGAACACGATAATCCAATTCATCATAGTACAATACTCCGGCGGATAGATTTTGACCGGACACGGGACCGCCAGCCCCGGTCGGTTTGTCGCCGCAGGGTGCAAAACCAAGCGGCGGAGCCTAAAATCCTAAGTTGCTCAACAAAAGGCTATTATAACAAAAACCCCGGCACCTTGCAAGATGCCGGGGCAGTTTTGTTGCCGGAAAAACCTGCCTATTCCACGATGGAACGCACCCAGGACCCGCCCTTGACCAGGGCAAAGCCGATCAGGCACTTGATCAGGTCCAACACGTTTACCAGAAAGTAAACCAGCACAATATTCAGTCCGGTAAAGCGGGTCAGCACAAAGGCCATGGGCACGTTGGCGGCCCAGGTGAAGCAGCTGTCGAACAGGAAGGTGATGAAGGTCTTGCCTCCCGACCGCAGGGTGAAGTACATGGCGTTGGCCAGGGCAAACAGCGGCATGCACAGTGCTGCTACCCGGATCAGGCTGGACGCCAGAAGGCGGATGGACATTTCGGTGTTGTACACGTGGGGGATCAGCGGGCTGAACAGGGCCAGCAGACTGCCCATGACCAGACAGCTGGAAGCGCTGAGCACGATCATCCGCCAGGCGGTGCGGCGGGCGCCGTCCTTGCGCCCTGCGCCCAGCTCCTGTCCCACCAGAATGGCGGTGGCGTTGCCCAGGGAGAGAAACACCTCGTTGAAGATGACGGTGATGGTGTTGCAGATGTTCAGCGCCGCCACCACCTGGATGCCCCGCACCGAGTAGCACTGCAGCAGCGCCGCCTGGCTCACGCTCCACAAGAATTCGTTGAGCAGCAGAGGCGCTCCCTTGATGGCCACCTGGCGGACCAGCGCACCCGGAATGCGGAAGGAGGCGTACACCCCCGAAAAGAAGGGGTACCGTTCCACACTGCGGTGGGATCCGGTCACCACGATGGCACACTCCACAAAACGGGAAAGGGAGGTAGCCACACCGGCACCCACCACCCCCAGGGCCGGGAACCCGAACAACCCGAAGATGAGCAGCCCGTTGAAAATAAAGTTGACCACCATAGCGGTCATGCTGGCCTGCATGGGCAGGGTGGTTTGACCGGACTCCCGCAAGGTACCGGCGTAGGTCTGGGTCACCGCAAAGGGAACAAGCCCCACCAGCATCACCCACAGATACTCCCTGGCATATCCCAGGGTGGCGACGGCGTCGGCGGGGGAGGTATCCCCGGTGAGATACAGCTCAATGAGCGGGGTGCCCGCCGCCGCGAACAGAAGGATGGCCCCGGCGGTCAGCGCGGCGGCGGTGACCAGCTTGATGCGGAAGGTCTGGCGCACCCCTTCCATGTTGCCCTGGCCGAAGAACTGGGCACCGAAGATGCCGGCTCCGGCCAGACTGCCCCAGATGACCAGATTGTACACAAACAGAAGCTGGTTGATGATGGCCACGGCGCTCATGGGCAGGGTGCCCACCTGGCCCACCATCACGTTGTCCAGCAGGCTGACCACGTTGGACAGGGTATTCTGCACGATAATGGGCATGACCACCACCGCCACATGGCGGTAGAAGGGGCGGTCGCCCAGCACACACTCCCGCAGGGTCAGGGTGTTGCTTGTCTGCATGGGATTCACGTCCTTTTCTCACAAAATGGGATACCGCAAGGCAAAACAGCGCAGCAAAAAGGGCCGCCGCCCGGCAGGGGGTGACGGCCCGAACATACAGGGTCAGGGCAGGGAAGGCTGGTAGTCCGCCAGACGACGGGGCTTGCCCTCAAACACAACGGCGATGGCATCGGGCCCGGTGTTGGCGCTGACGGCGCCGCCCAGCTGGAACACGCCCAGGGGGGCATGGCCGAATTCCTTCTTGCACAGCTTGAGCAGTTCGTCCCGCTTGGCGGTGCTGGAAGTGTAGGCGATGAGGTAGGGGGTCTTCTTCATGTCATCCACCCGGGTCTTCACCCACTTCAGCATGGCCACGGGCACGGCGGCATCGCCGCGTACCTTGGCTTCCACATGGCTGATGCCGTCGTTCAGGCTGATGATGGGGCGCAGGCCCAGCAGTTCGCCCGCAAAGGCGGCAGCCGCCGAAACACGGCCGGATTTCTTCATCTGTTTCAGGCTGTACGCAGCCAGGCAGACCTCTACGCAGGCCAGCTTGTGTTCCAGCTCGGCAATGCAGGCGTGCAGCTCGCCGCCGTTGCGCAGCTTGCGGGCGCATTCGCACAGATAATAGCCGAACACCATGGAATAAGTATGGCTGTCCACCAGATGAATCTTCATGGTGCAGTCGGGGCGCTCTTCAGCCAGCTGGGCCGCGGCCTGCTGGGCGTAGCCGTAGGTGGCGGAACCGGCGCTGTTGATGCTCACGTGCAGCACGTCGGTGTAGCCTTCGTCGGCGTAGCGGGTATAAATTTCCAGCCACTGCATGGCGGTGATGGCCGCCGTGGTGGGCACGCCCTGGGCGTTGCGCATCAATTCGTAGAACTGGTCACAGGTCAGGTCGCGGCGCTCAAAATACTCCTTCCCGTCAATGTTGATGGGGAAGTCATAGACGTCGATCCCGTACTTCTCGGCCATATCCTTCGGGATGTCGCAGCTGGAATCGGTCATGATCGCAAGTTTACGTTCCATCGGTGTACTCACTTCTCTCACTTCCATTTGTATTTTGTCAGTTGCCCCTGTGTTTCCAGATCCGCAAAGTTCCACTGACGCAGAGCTTCGTATACCCCAATTGCCACAGAGTTGGACAGGTTCAGGCAGCGTTCCCCCCGGCGCATGGGAATGCGCACACAGGTATCGGGGTTGGCGGCCAGCAGCTCTTCGGGCAGACCGGCATCCTCCCGCCCGAACACAAGATACGCCCCGTCCGGATACGCAAGATCCGTGTGCCGGTGGGTGGCCTTGGAAGAAAAATAAAAAAACGGGCCGGGGTTTGCCGCCATAAATTCCGATAAGCTCTGATAGTATGTTATATCAAGCTGCCCCCAATAGTCAAGACCGGCCCTCTTTAATTTCTTGTCATCAATCTTGAATCCCATGGGCCCCACCAGGTGCAGCCGGGCTCCGGTCACCGCGCAGGTCCGGGCCACGTTGCCGGTATTCTGGGGAATCTGGGGTTCCACCAGCACAATATTCAGTTCAGGCATTGTTTTCAACTTCCTCATGTCATAAAGTGGAAAAAATCAGGCGTTGGGGACCAGTCGTCCCAGCACCGATTCCAGCCAGACCCCCAGCCGCTCGTCGGCGCCCTCTGGGGTGGCGCGCAGGCAGTCGCCCACAAACACCGCGGCGGCCTGGGCAGCGGCTTCGGGCACGTTGCCCTGCAAAAGCCGTCCCACCAGCACCGCGCCGAAGATGTCCCCCGTGCCGTGGAACAGCCGGGGAATCAGCGGGGTGCGCACGGTGTAGGACGCACCGTTTTTGTCTGCTCCCACACAGACGATGCTGTGCCCGGCGGTGATTCCGGTCAGCAGCACCTGGGGGCATACCCGGGTCAGCCGGGCGGCGGTTTCGGCCGCGGCTTCGGGGGTGACGGAGCCGGGGGCGGGCAGCGGATCCCCTAAAAGCAGGGCAGCCTCGGTGGCGTTGGGCAGAATCAGGTCCGCCTTGCTGCACAGGGTGTACAGGGCGGGCACCATCTCCTGGGCCAGGCCGCTGTACATCCGGCCGTTGTCGCCCATCACCGGGTCCACCACCGTCAGGGCGTCCGGCCAGTATTCCATGGCCTGTTCCACCAAAAGGGCCTGTTCCGGTTCGGACAAGTATCCCGAATAGATGCAGTCGAACCGCACCCCCAACCGGCGATAATGGGCCAGTGCCGCCGGACCGTATCCCGGACTGGAAAGACGGGCGGGGGCACCCAGACCGCCGGTATGGGTGGAAAGCACGGCGGTGGGCACCGCCACGGCCTGCACACCGATGGCCGACAGGATGGGTACGATCACCGACAGCCCGGCCCGCCCGAATCCGGGCAGATCATGGATGCAAAGGACGGTTTTGGGGGCTACTGACATGGAACGCACGCTCTTTTCGTGGAGATTTTGCCCTTTTCGGGCGGTTGAGATGATTTTACCATATCGGCCGGGAGAAAAAAAGACGCATAATGGCGAAACTGTTTGGAAAACTAATCACTGAACCCGCAAACCGGGCAGATTCACACCGAAAGGAGCCGTATTAACGATGAAAAGCACCACCATGACCACCATGGCCACCGCCGCAATGGGGGCTGCCATGGGCGCCGCCGCCGTGTATGTGGCCACCCATGACCAGCGCCAGATGCGCAAAACCATGAACAAGATGACCCGCGGAGCCGAAAAGGCGCTGAAGGAACTGGATCACATGATCACCCAGTACACCCGCTGAACCGGACCCCGACCAGCCAAAAGCAGGCACCCCCGGCCGCAAAGCCGAAGGTGCCTGTTTTTATGCAAAGGAGGAAGGAAATTACAGAATCCGCACCCGGATGGCGTCGGGGATGGCGGCCAGCTGCCCGGCCAGAGTGTCTTCCAGGTTGCCGGTCACATCCAGCATGGTGTAAGCAACGTCCTTCTTGCTTTTGTTCACCATGTTTTCGATGTTCAGGTTGGCGGCGGTCAGCACGCCGGTGATGGCCGAAATCACACCGGGGGCGTTTTTGTGAATCATGCAGATGCGGCGTCCGCCCAGGCGGGGCTGCTGCACATCGGGCAGGTTGACGCTGTGGGTGATGTTGCCGTTGCGCAGGTAGTCGCTCAGCTCGTTGGCGGCCATGACGGCGCAGTTGGTTTCGCTTTCGGGGGTGGAAGCGCCCAGGTGCGGGGTGCAGTACACCCCGTGCACACCCAGCAGTTCCTCGGCCGGGAAATCGCAGAAGTAGGAGGCTACCTTGCCGGTGCTCAGTCCGTCCAGAATGGCGGCAGTGTCCACCAGCTCGCCCCGGGCAAAGTTCAGCACCCGCACGCCGTCCTTGCACATGGCCAGGGTCTGGGCGTTGATGGTGTGCTTGGTGGAGGGCATGTAGGGCACATGGACGGTGAGATAGTCGCACCGGGGCAGCATGTCGCTCAGGGTCACGCAATGCTGTACGCTGCGGGAAAGACTCCACGCGGCGTCGATGCTGATATAGGGGTCATAGCCCAGCACTTCCATGCCCAGGGCCACGGCGGCGTTGGCCACCCGGGACCCGATGGCCCCCAGGCCGATGACGCCCAGGGTCTTGCCTCGCAGTTCGGGGCCTACAAACTGTTTCTTGCCCTTTTCCACATCCTTGGCCAGGGTGGCGCTGCCCTTCAGGCCCTTGGCCCACTGGATAGCGTCGGGCAGGTTGCGGCTGCCGGCCACCAGGGCACCGATGACCAGTTCGGCCACAGCGTTGGCGTTGGCGCCCGGGGTGTTGAACACCACAATGCCAGCCTCGGTGCAGCGGTCGATGGGAATGTTGTTGGTGCCGGCACCGGCCCGGGCAATGGCCAGCAGGCTTTCGGGCAAAGGCGCCTCGTGCATGTCGGCGCTGCGCACCAGAATGCCCTGGGGTGCGGCGGCATCGTTGTCGATCTCAAAAACCCCGGCCGGCAGTTTGGCCAGGCCCACGGGGGAAATGGCGTTCATGGTTTTAATGGTATACATCGGCGTTCGGCCCTCCTGTATCTTGCTGTGATGCGCTCACGCGTTTTCCTTGCGGAACTTCTCCATGAATTCCACCAGCGCCTGTACGCCCTGGGGCGGCATGGCGTTGTAGATGGAGGCCCGCATGCCGCCCACCAGGCGGTGACCCTTCAGGTTCAGCAGCCCTTCTTCGGCGGCTTCGGCGCAGAATTTCTTGTCCAGCTCCGGCGTGGGGGAGGTGAAAGTCACGTTCATCCGGCTGCGATAAGGCTTTTCCACCGGATTCTTGAAGAAGTCCTGGCTGTCCAGGTACTCATACAGCACCTTGGCCTTGGCGTCGTTGATTTTCTTCATCTCTTCCAGGCCGCCCACCTCATGTTCCAGATACTCCATGACCAGCCCGGTCATATAGATGCACCAGCAGGGCGGGGTGTTGTACATGCTGTCGGCACCCAGCAGGGTGGTGTAGTTCATCATGGTGGGGATGTTTTCCGGCGCGATGCCCTTGGCGCTGTGGCCCAGCAGGTCTTCCCGAATAATGGCCACGGCCATACCGGCGGGGGCTACGTTCTTCTGCACGCCGAAGTAGATGCAGCCGTACTTGGTCACGTCGGTGGGCTCGGAGAAGATCATCGAGCTCATGTCCGCCACCAGGGGAATGCCGTCCACCTGAGGCACATCCACAAAGGTGGTGCCGAAGATGGTGTTGTTCTGGCAGATATGGATGTAGCTGGCGTTGGGGTCATAATCGATGGCCTTCACGTCGGGGATGTAGGTGAAGTTGCGGTCCTTGCTGGAAGCGGCAATGCGGGCGGTGCCGAACTTGTCTGCTTCCTGGGCGGCCTTCTTGCTGAAGTTGCCGGTGACCAGGTAATCGGCGGTGCCGGTGGTCATAAAGTTCAGCGGCACCATGGCGAATTGCTGGGTGGCGCCGCCCTGGAAAAAGCCGATCTTGTAATTGTCGGGCACCTTCAATACCCGGCGCATGGCGGCCTCGGTGTTCTGGATGATGTCATCGAACCACTTGCTGCGATGGCTCATCTCCATCACGCTCTGACCGGACCCGTGATAATCCAGCAATTCGGCCTGCGCCGTGCGCAGCACGCTCTCGGGCAGCATCGAAGGCCCTGCACTGAAATTATACACTCTCGCCATGGGTAACCCCTCCTGTACTTTCTTTCACTCGCGGGCAATGGCGCCCGATACCGGTATTATACGCCGCTCAAAATCACAGCCGCAAGCAAAAAAGCATCGGCAAAACACCGAAAAGACGCCCTAAAACGGCGGGCACAGAGAACAAGGCAGACAAATGTCTGCCTACAAAACACAATATCTTTTACGTTTGTAAAATAAACACTAAAATAATAGCCGAAAATGTGCCGTAATCTTTGTGCACATTTTCGGCTTGTCAAAATATCTTCCACAAATGTAAAATAATTACGGGGCAATCAACCACAAATGTAAAAGAAGAAACTGTCATGGAAATGCTTTCACACAGCGAAGAGCAGGTCATGGCCGCCCTGTGGGCCTGCGGCAAACCCGCCACCCGGCGGGAAATCGCGGCCAGGCTGCCATCCAGTTGCAGCTGGGCGGACTCCACCCTGCTCAATTTTTTGCTCCGGCTGGAAAACAAGGGCTTTGTCCGGCCGGAAAAGCAGGGCAACAAGAACATCTACACCCCGCTGGTGCGTCGGGTCACCTACTGCGGGGCGGCCAGCGCCGCTCATCTGCAGCGGCTGTACGGCGGGGACCTACGAGCCATGCTGGGGGCACTGGCGGACACGGGGAGGGTCAGCTTCACCGATATGGAGCGCCTGGCCCGGTATCTGGACAGCCGCGCCGTCGAAAGCCCGGAGTATGATTACGACTGAGTGCTCTGCTTTTCGGCCAGAGCCTGGGCCCATTGGACCAGGGCTTCGCCGTCGGCCAGCCGGGTCTTGTATCCCTTGCCGTCGATGGTGCAGTGGTTGCCGCAGGAAACGACGGTCATGGTGGTTTCGTCGTTCATATAAATGTCCAGCGACACCGACTGACCGGCCACTTCTTCGGCCTGGGGATAATAGCAGACAGTCTTGTTGAGCACCTTCACTCCTTCGGCGGCGTCGTCGCCGTAGGCGGACAGGGCCAGGCCGTCCGGATTCACCGTCACTTCGATATGGTCGATGTCCCGTGCCGACAGATACATCATCTCTTTGGAACCCAGAACAAGGCGGACAGCGACCAATAGGGCCAGAACTACCACCACGGTCAGAATCCGCCGCAGAATCAGATGGGTACGGTTGGGCAATTGTTTGTCCATAATGAACTTCCTTTCCGATCAATAGGGCGGGGGAAGGTTATTCTTCCTCGCCTGCCATGGTTACAATGTCCCGGATGGCCTGCCCGGTGGGGGTTCCGGCCAATCCGCCGATGCCGGTTTCCCGCAGGTCGCGGCTCATGGCGGCGCCCACCTCGGCCATGGCGTCAATGACTTCGTCTGCCGGAATGTGGCCCACCACACCGGCCAGGGCCATGTCGGCGGCAGATACCGCATTCACCGCCCCGATAACGTTGCGCTTGATGCAGGGCAGCTCCACCAGTCCGGCAACCGGGTCGCACACCAGCCCTTCCAGGTTGGTCAGCGCCAGAGAAAACGCCTCGGCACAGGCCTCGGCGGTGCCCCCCTTCAGATGCACCAGGGCCGCGGCCGCCATGGCGGAAGCGGCGCCCACCTCGGCCTGGCATCCGCCTTCGGCCCCGGCCAGGGTGGCGCGGGCAGCCACCACCTGTCCGAACCCGGCGGCCACGTACAAAGCCCGGCAGATGGCCTCCTCGTCATAGGTGCCGGCCCGCCACAGGGGCAGCAGCACCGAGGGCAATACCCCGCAGCTGCCGGCGGTGGGGGCTGCCACAATACGCTTCATGCAGGCGTTGCATTCGGCGGTTTTCAGCGCTTCGGCAATTACCTGGGCATAGTAGCCGCCGCTGTACAAAAGCCCGGCAGCGGCCGCCTGCTCTACCTTGGCGGCGTCCCCACCCGCAAAGCCGCTGGCCGAGCGATCTTCCGCCCGGTAATTGCGGCTGGTTTCGGTCATCACCTGCCACAGATGACGCATCTGCGCATGGGATTCCTCCTCCGTCAGGCCGCTTTCGGCCAGGTCGCTGCGCAGGATGACTTCATCCAGACTGCTTCCTTCGGTTTTGCAGGCATTCAGCAGGTCCCGCACCGATGTATATGCCATGTTGTTCTCCTTATAGATTACAGATTCAGACTGGTCACTTTCACAATGCCGGGCATACGGCGCAGCTGGCTCACAATGTCGGCGGGAATGGGCTGGTCACATTCCAGCACCATCACCGCGTAGCCGCCGGCGGTGGAGCGGTACAGCTGCATGGTGGCAATGTTGATGTTGTGCTCGCTCAGACAGGTGGTCACGGCGGCTACATGGCCCGGGGTATCCAGATTGTGCACGATCAGGGTATCGTGGTCCGCCCCGAAATTGGTGGTGATGCCGTCGATCTGACAGATGTTGATGCGGCCGCCGCCGATGGAGGCGCCCATCACTTCCAGCTTGTGCCCGTCGGTGCCCTGCAGACGCAGAACGGCGGTGTTGGGGTGCGCGCCGCGCAGGTTGATAGTGCCCACGGTGAACTGCATACCCGCCCGGCGGGCCAGGGCAAAACTGCGGGGGATGTTCTCGTCATCCGGCTGCATGCCCAGCAGCCCGGCCACCAGAGCGCGGTCGGTGCCGTGGCCGCGACCGGTGGCGGCAAAGCTGCCATGCAGCAGAATTTCTGCCCGGGCGGGCTGTTCCCCCAGCAGTTTGCGGGCGGTCAGACCGATGCGCACCGCGCCGGCGGTGTGGCTGCTGGAAGGTCCGGTCATCACCGGCCCGAGAACATCAAACAAACGCATGGCAGGCGTCCTCCTTACTTATCCTGTCCTTTAGTATATCGGCTGAACGGTCGCATTGCAAGCATGCAAAAAAGAAAAAAAATCTCTTGACACATGGCAAATCGTGTGATAGAATGTATCTCGCATTGTGGTGGAGCCACTATGGAGAGGTGTCCGAGTGGTTTATGGAACTGGTCTTGAAAACCAGCGATTCGCGTGAGCGGACCATGGGTTCGAATCCCATCCTCTCCGCCATTTTTTGTAAAAAGTGAATAGTCTGATCACTTTGACTTGGAGTAATACTCAAGAGGTCGAAGAGGCGCCCCTGCTAAGGGCGTAGGGTCTTAACGGGCCGCGAGGGTTCAAATCCCTCTTACTCCGCCAAATACCGGCACAGCGATTTCAGTCGTTGTGCCGGTATTATTTTTTTGTTTATCATAAAGCCCCCGGCCGTTTTTCCGCAAAACAGCCGGGGGCTTTTTTGGTATCCGGTTTTGTTACTCGGAAATCCGGAACCGGGCCCGCAAATCCTGCAACTGTTCCAGATGCCGGCGGCGCAGTTTCGGGTCATCCACACTGCCGAATGCGCGGGTTTTACGGGCGCCGGGGCCGGTGGAGCCGTATTCTCCGAACCGGGCCGTCCACTCGTTGGCCGGGTCCCGCCAGTTGTCCCAGCCGTCTGGGCAGATTTCAGCACTCAGCTCACATTCCAGCCAGTAGCAGGCAGCATCCTTGCGCCAGGGACGTCCCAGATACACTGTACCGGCGGGACAGCTGCCCTGCACCCTGCAGTGATAGAACAGGTATCCGGGTTTTCCGGCGGGGGTGTTGGGGGCGGCGATGTAGCTGACCTTGCTGCGGTGGGCAAGAGGCTGGATGGTGCAGCCGTCAAACACGGCATTGGCGCCCCCGAAAATAAAATCAATGTTGCCGCGTATGACGCAATCCCGGTAATACTGCAGGGTATCCAGCCGGGGCGCATTCTGCCGCGGTCCCCGGAACCCGTTTTCTTCCCGCTCTTTTTCGGGCAGGGGAGCGGTAAAAAGGGTGTCCTGGTTGCCGTACAGATTCACGTGCTCCATCAGGACATGGGAGGCATCCGCATACACGGCCAGGGCCTGTCCGGCCACGGCGCCGTCGCCGGCGGTGTTCTGCACTGTCAGATTGCGCACCGTCGCATGGCCGCCGCCCAAAAACAAGGTCTGGCTGCGGAAGGTTCCGGTCTTGCTCTCTCCGGGCCAGGGATCATACCCGCCCACCCCGGCGGTCAGGATCACCCGGTCACGATTTTCCCCCTCCAGAACATAATCGTCCAGTTCGATAAAGGGGCGCTCCGCGTACACCCCGTTTTTGATCAGGAAGCGCACCGGCTGTTCGGGGGCAGCAGCACAGTGCAGAACCGCCTCCCGCAGATGGAAAAAGTCCCCGCTTCCGTCCTGGGCAATCACCCAGGTCTTTCGTTGTTGCATGACAGCCTCCTTTTTATTCACCCCAGAACACCTGCAAGGCGTTGCGGTACAGAATCAATTCTTTTTCCCCTTCACTGAAATCCGGGTCCGCCGCCACCGTATCCACCATCTGTTCATAGGAATACTGGCACAGGTTGGAGGGCAGATCGGTGCCGAACAGCAGTTTGTCCACCCCCACAATCCCGGCGGCCCGGTGGATGAACCTTCGGGTAACCGGGTAAGGCGCGTCGTCCGGTGCCACATTGTGCTGTAAAGAAGCCAGATCGAACCAGACGTTGGGCAATGCCAGTTGGGCCAGCCCTTCGGCCATGGCCTCCAATTCCGATTGCTTGGGGGCCAGAAGATGGCATACCACGAAGGTCATGCCGGGGTGGCGCAGGATGGTGCGCCGCAAGGCGGGAATCTGGCTGCTGGGACTGCCCAGCTTGCCGATGTCGATCACAAAGACAAGGTGGTGCTCGTCGGCAAACGAAACCTCTTTTTCCATCATCTCTCCGTCCAATGCGAACAGGGGATGGTTGGCCATCAGGCCGGAACCGGTGCTGACCTCGAATTTGACCACTCGCAGCCCCAATTCCTCAAACAGATGGCGGACAATGCCGTCCCGCCGGCGGCTGTAAGGGTCGTAGCCGCCGGCAGCCAGAAAGCGGTCCGGCCATTTTTGCTGTGCCTGGTAGCTGTACAGGTTCTGGAATCCCAGAAAGCCGCCCTGTAGCAGCACGGCACGCTCCACACGGTTGTCATTCATCACCTGCAGCACCCGTTCCGGGGTGACGGCGTCGGTGTTCCATTCCTCGGGAATCAGCTGGTAGACCGTCCCGTCAGCACAGATGCCGCGCCCGCCGCCGCAGGACCGCATTTCCCCGTTGGACTCGGTTCCGGCAATGCACTGGACCAGATGTACATGCGCGTCAATGATTTTCATGGCATGGTCTCCTTTCAGGGGGCGGAAGTGGCATTCTTCAGAACGGTATCCATGGCTTCAAAAATGTGCTCGCTGTGGAATCGGTGTTCGCCCTCGCATACGTCATGGACGATACGGTCGGAGGCGCCATATAAGTCGTAGGCGCGGCGTACAATGTCCATCTGTTCCAGTACGTTCTGCAACCCGCGGGGGCCGTTCAGATGGTCGCCACGGCAACTCTGCACAACCAGCGGACGGGGGGCAATCAGGCTGGCAATATCGCCCATGTCATAGTGGCGCCAGAGCTGTGGCACATAGTTGCAGGAGCAGTTGCCGCACAAGGTCAGCAGCGAATCCTTGTACCCGTACAGATAGCCGCTGATCACCGCCAGCTTCACCCGGTCGTCCAACGCGCACAGCCAAAGCGTCTGCATGCCGCCGCCGGAAAAGCCCAGGCAGGACAGGGTATCCATGGACCATTCCCCGCGCTGCTCCACGTAATCAATCAGCCGCTGCAGATCCCACACCAGCATGCCGATGACCGTCAGGCCCAGGGGCTCGGCCATGTGGGCCAGCTGGTAGCAGGTGCCGGTCAGAAAATCATCGGTCTTGTCCGTCTGCTTGTCCGGGTCCCGGCGCTCGCCGAACCCGCGGCAGTCGGGACAAAGGGCGATGTGCCCATGCTGTGCCAGCTGCAGGCCGTAGTCGTAGTTGTAGAAATCGATGGCGCGGGCCACCGCCGGAATCTCCCCCAGGCCGGCAACGCTGTATTTTCCGGCTCCCTGATGGCCCGGCGGGCACAGGAACACCCGGCTGTGGCCATCCCGGTGATCAGGAATCAGGATGTAGACCGGCATGTAGGTGTCCGGTTCGGTTTGCAGCAGGACTTTCTGACGCAGAATCCCACCTGGCAGCGGTGTCTCTTCCAGAATCTGGGGGCAGAGCGGACAGGGCTCCATCAACTCCATACCCAGCAACTGCTTCAGTCGGTTGCGGGCCATTTCTCGCCAGGCGTCAAAGTCCGCCGCGGAAGAGCCGGTAAAATAATCTTTCCGTGCCAGGCGGTCATATTTCCGCTGCATGATGGGCAGGGTGGGGTAGTAATGCTCAATGGAAATGCAATCGGGGTTCATAGGTTTTTCCTCGCTTTCCGGATATGCAACGCTACGGCAAACCCGTTTTCAGAGTCTGCCGTAGTGCTGCTATCTTGTTAGGAGATGGTGTTGGTTTTATCAGGTGGCGGAAGCGGCCTGGTAACGTTCATACTGGGCGGTGCGAACTTCCAGCAGATCGCTCAGGTGCATGCTTTCCAGGGTGGCCAGATAATCGTCGAAGGTATCCAGAGAAGCGGTGCCGGTAATGAAAGCAACTTCCATTTCATCGGCATAAGTTTCCAGGTCTACCAGATAGTTAGAGACGACCTCGGCTTCATCGGATTCGGCAAAGATGAAAGGCCAGGGAGAGCGCACGTACTGGATCAGTTCCTGGTCCACTTCTTCATGCCAATCAGAAACCAGAGCGTAGGTAGCTTCGGTGGACTGACGGGCGGGAAGGACGCCGGCGGGGTTGATGCCCAGCTGCTGCAGCCAGGTGTTGTCGCTGGCCTGTTCGGTAAATTCGCGATTGCCGTTTTCATCCACTACATAGCTTTCACCCTCGATGCCCCAGCAGTACATATCCTGGTTGGCCTCACTGAAGGCATAATCCAGGAAGCGAATGGCCAGATCGATGTTGGAGGAGGCGGCGGTCACGCCCCACAGACTGCCGATGGGATCACGGCCGACGTAGAAACCTTCATGGGTGCCGCTCAGAGGCTTGGCGCCGCTGACGCCGGTGGCACGGGTACCGTCATAGTAAGGGAGCTGGACGCTGTAGGTCATGTCCATCTGATAGCCCCAGTCGCAGGTGACACCGGTCTGGTCGTTGGCAAAGCGGGCGATGATCTGGTCGCGGGTCAGGGTGGTGTAGTCCACATCCAGCAGACCTTCGGTGTACAGCTGGTTCAGGAAGGTCAGATAAGCTTTGTAGTCTTCACTCTCAGCCTGGGCGTAGGCGACGGTGCCGTCATCCTTGACGTAGAAGCCGGAGATCAGGTCCAGACCGAAGGCGGGACCAAACATATACGGCAGCATTTCGGCGGTGACGCTCATGGGATACTCATCATTGGTGTCGCCGTTACCGTTCATGTCGTGGGTCTTGTAGTAGCGCAGCAGTTCCACAAACTCATCGGTGGTGGAGGGAACTTCGGAGAATCCGGCGTCGGCCAGCCACTTCATGTTGTACATGATGCAGGGCTGGAAGGTATCTGAAACGTTGGTGCCGCAGACATAATAGATGTGGCCGTCGGAAGCGGTCAGAGAAGCCTTGACGGACGGATTTTCATCCAGCCATTTGCTGAAGTTGGGCATCTCGTCGAAGTGGGTGTCCAGTGGCTCAAACAGACCGGAATTGATGTAGCTCTGGTTGGGGTCCATATCGTCGGGCAGGCGGATGAAGTCGGGCAGGTCACTGCCGGCGGCCAGCATGGGCTTGACGGTGTCGTTGTAGTTGGTTGGATTGACCAGAGTGTAGTCGATGGTAACATTGGCACCTTCCTGGACCTTCTTGACGATTTCGGCCTGGGTCATGTCCACGTTGGAGTAGTTGGATGCCTGGGCCACACAGGTCAGGGTCATGCCGTCCAGATCGGTGATAGGGCCGGTTCCGTCGTACACGAAATCCGGGCTGGCAACGGCATTTTCGGTGGTGGAAGAGCTGTCGCCACAAGCCGTCAGACTGGTGGCCGCCAGGGAGACCGCGCACAGAAGAGCGGTTGCCTTGACCAGGCGGGAATGGTTGTTTTTCATGGTATGCCTCCTATTTTTCGGGGTGATGTTGTCCCCGTTCGTACAATAATAGTGGAAAATGGCGGTCAATCAGCCCTTGACGGCGCCCAGCATCGTGCCCTTGACCAGATATTTCTGAACGAAGGGGCAAACGCACATGATGGGAATGACGGCCAGAACAATGCAGACGTACTGAATCTGCAGGGTGGACTGGGCAGCGGCATCTGCGGCCAGCATACCGCCGGCGCTCTGCAAAATTTCCGGCGAAGAGCTGAGCAGGACCTTGCGCAGGAACAGGGTGAGGGGCTGCAGATTGGTTTTGCCCAGATACAGCAGGGCGGAGAAGAAGTCGTTGTACCGGGCCACGGCGTAGTACAGCGAAAGAACAGCCAGGGTGGGTTTGGCCAGAGGAACGGCGATGCGGGCCATCATGATGAAGTCGTTGGCGCCTTCCAGGTTGGCATTTTCAAAGAGCTCTTCGGGAATGGCCTCAAAAGCGCTGCGCAGGATCATCACGTTGTAGGCACTGATCAGAACCGGAAGGACCATGGCCAAGCGGCTGTTGTACAGGCCCAGACCGGTCACCACCATGTAGGTGGGGATCAGGCCGCCGGAGAAGTACATGGTGAACGCCAGGAAGAAGTTCAGCTTTTTGCGCAGGAAGAACTGGCGGCGGCTCAGGGGATAGGCGGCCAGGATGGAGAAGAGGACGTTACACACGGTGCCCATCACCGTATAGATCACGGTGTTGATGTAGGAAGTCCAAAGATCATCGTAACCCAGCACCATCTTCAGGGCGCTCAGATCAAAGCCCACCGGCAGCAGCCAGATATCGCCCCGGTTGACGGCGGCGCCGTCGCTGATGGAAACGGACAGAACATACAGGAAGGGGTATACACAGACGACGATGGCAAGAAACACGATAATCCAGATAATAATATCAAAGATTTTGTCGCCCAGATCTTCCTGTATAAACTCGCGCATGGGATTTTTGTGCGCGGTGGTGGCAACAGGTTTGCTCATGGTTCAATTCTCCTTTACCAGACGGATGTGTCGGTCAGCTTGCGGCTGGTGCGGTTTGCCAGGAAGACGATGGCGAAGGTAACCAGCGAGTTGAACAGGCCGACGGCGGCGGCGTACGAGTAGTTGCTGCTTTCAATACCTTGGCGGTACACGTAGGTGGAAATGACGTCGGCAGTCTCATAGACGCCGGGGCTGTAGAGCAGGAACACCTTTTCAAAGCCGACGCTCATCAGGTTGCCGCAAGCCATAATCAGCAGCAGTACGACGGTGGGTTTGATGCTGGGCAGAACCAGATGCCAGATGATGGTCCGCTTGGAAGCACCGTCCACGCGCATGGCCTCGTACAGGTCCTGGGGAATGGCCATGATGGCGGCCACAAAGATGATAGAGTTGAAACCGAAGGTCTGCCACGATCCGCTCACCACATAGATGGTCCGGAACCATTCGGGCAAGCCCAGGAAGTTGATGGGCGTTCCGCCGAAGAATTCAATCATCTGGTTGATGATGCCGGTGCTGGGGGACAGGAAGTTGTTGATCATACCGCAGACAACCACAGTGGAGATGAAGTAGGGCAGGTAGGTCAGCACCTGACCGGCCTGGCGCAGGGGCTTGCTGCGGATCTGGGTGATGCACAACGCAAAGATGATGGGAATGGGGAAGCCGAAAATCAGGGAGTAGAAAGCCATGAGGAAGGTGTTGCGCACCAGTCGGAAAGCGTAGGGGGATTCAAAAAATTTCTGGAACCATTTCAGGCCCACAAACTTGCCCTGGAACAATCCCATCAGGCCCTTGCCCGGGACAAAGTCCGTAAAGGACATGTACAACCCGGCCATGGGCAGGTAACAGAAGATAAGGTACCAGATGACGACCGGCAAGATCATTAACAAAAGATATTTGTCTCTGTTCCATGCTTTCTGCAAGGGCGACATCCGTTTTTGAGATATCGACCCTGCAGGGGAAGCATCTCTTGCCAAAGCAGTGCTTTTGAACATTGTGTTTTCCTCCATTGCAGAATACCGGATTTCGGACACGCTTCAGCGTCTTGTCCGTTTGACTAGTTTCATTCTACAATTTGCGGGAAAAATGTACAGAATTAAAAAATTCCCGCCGTTCAAAAATTGAAAAGCGGGAATTTTTGAATGTTGGAATCTGCAAAAATAACGTTATTCCGATGATCCTTTGCCGGAATTTTGTGAACGGTACTGTCCGGGGGTCAAAGAAGTGCTCTGGATAAAATTTCGACGAAAAGATTGGTCGCTGGTGTATCCGCAGCGCTTTGCAATTTCCGATACGGTCAGTTGTGTATCGCTCAGCAGCATGCGGGCGTGTTCCGTCCGTCGGTGCTGCAGGTATTGCAGGAAGGTCTCGTCATATTTTTTCTTGAACAGCTGCAGGATGGTCTTTTCGCTCATGGAAAATTGCGCCGAAAGGCCTTTTAAGCTCAATTCTGGATCATACAGTCGGGTTTCCACCTCGGCGAACAGTTTTTGGGCAGGGTCATCCGCCTGGAACAAGGCGGCTTCTCGGATCTGCTGCTGCAAAAGATTCTGGTAATGGGTGAAGATTTCTTCCAAGGTGGAGCTTTCGGGAATACGTGGCAGGGAAGAGGGGGCGTCAGTACCCCGGGCGTCGTGCAGGCCGCGCATGACCGACACGCGCA
The DNA here is from genome assembly GCF_016900095.1 of Gemmiger formicilis. GTDB lineage: Bacteria > Bacillota > Clostridia > Oscillospirales > Ruminococcaceae > Gemmiger > Gemmiger formicilis_A. Next base: position 21,689 of record NZ_JACJJP010000013.1, on the reverse strand, counting down.
GTTCCTCCACCAGAATGCGGATGGTTTCAGCATCCATATGGGGGCGCAGCACATTCTTCTCATAGATGGTGCGCAGGATATGGGCCAACCGGTCGGGTTCCTGGTGGCGGATGCAGTGGCTGATTGTCACATCCAGATCGGGCGGGAAATAATAGTTTGCGTGCACATCGGGGCTGTTTTCCTCCTCGGCCACATAAATTTCCCCCCGGCCGCACATGAGAATGCCGTCGTTCACCGCCTGAACGGCCCGCTGACAGGCGGGGGCAATCTGCTCACACCCCAGTTTGCTGCCGCTGATGCCGAAGGTGACCTGTGTGTCGGGCACAAGAGGATTGCGTTCCATCCACTCCTGAACGGTGTAGAAAAAGTTGGTGGTAATTTCATTGGCTGCGTTCAGCACCAGAAAAACAAGAAAGTCGTTGCTCACATACCCCCAAAGGCGCAGTTCCTCGGTGTTGAAAGCGGCACTGATCTCGGTAAGCTTTTGTTGCAGCAGAGGCTGCCGCTGCCCGGGAGTCTGTCCTTCGGGCCAGGTGATGTTGACGGCGGCAATGCAATACCATCCGTCCGGAGCAACAGGGGGCAGCCGCAGAGACTGCAAAGAATCTTTTCCGGTATTGCCCAGCAGAAAATCCCGCAGGATACGCTGATCAGCATAGGGACTGATGGAATCGATGCGTTTGCGATAGGTGTCCCGCTCTCCCAACAGAGTGCGCACGCCCGTCACAAGGGAGTCCGTGTCGGCGTTGTGCAGCGAAGCCGGGGCTACCATGTCGCCAATCTGGCTGATGGGAGCGTAATATTTGTTGGAAAAGAAAAATGCCATTCCCAGAAAGGTTCCTGCCAGCAATACAGCACAGATCATGGGCAGGGAAATGCGGTTCACCACATCAGCCAGAAGGCTTTGTCCGGGCAGATACAGTTGGATCTGTACATCGGGAAAGGCACTCAGATCAACGGTGAAGGCGGGTCCGGCGATTTCCCCGGTGTTGTATACGTCCTGGGTTCCCTGGCGGATGACCAGACCGAAGGGAACATCCCCAATGACCTCTTCTACTTCCCGCAGAAAAACACTGTCATCGAACACCACGGCCACACATCCGTTGGTGCCCACGCCGGAATGGTTGTAAGGAACGGTACAAACCAACCCGGAGGTGGAAAAATCGGCCCGGTCCTGTTGGGGCAGGTTCAAAACCTCCCCCAAAGAGCCGTGCCGCAGAAGGTCGGTGGTGTCTTCAACGGCAAATTTTTGGCTGAGGATGGCCATGTTGCTGCTGGTGAATACTTCCGCCTCCCCGTTCAGGAACACCGCCACCTGCATCAGGTCCAGTCGCTTGGAAGACGAATACAGCCGCTTCAGCTCGGCCAGAAGCTGGTACCGCTGGAAAGTGCCCACTTCTTCCCCGGTGAACTGAGAGTAATAGAGGGTCTTGAAGTTGGTGGAGGCATCAATCCCCAGGGACAGGCTGCGTGTGGCCTGGATCCGCTCTTCCAGCAGGCTGGCCACGGTGTTGGCATACAGGGTGCTTGTGTCATGGCGGATGCGCCGGGCCGACAGGATGGACTCGCCGAACACCGCACCGGAATAAATCAGGAAGGCAAGAAAGATAATCAGCAGATAACTGGAAAACATCCGTTTCCAGATCGTGGCATAGTTGCCGTTTGCAACCGTAAATTTCACGTTCGGCGCCCTCCTTGAACGAGAATGACAAAATTCACACTTTTATTTTAGTAAAAAATAGGCAGAAAAACAAGTATCTCGCCGCATAATGTAAAATTTTTGCAAAAATAAAAAAGGCTCCTGCATAGGCAGGAACCTTTTTTGACTGTTGTGTCGGCAGAATATGTTCGTTATGTGCCATTGTATATGGCAACAAAAGGAAATATCAGCCCAGCTTGAAGCTGTCCTTCAACGTCACGATGCGGTTGTACACATGGGCATCGTGGCTGTCGGGGGTGAAATACCCCATGCGCACGAACTGGAACCGCTCGCCCGGCTGTGCATTTTCCAGGATCTTTTCCAGCTTGGCGTTGGGCATGACGGTGACGCTTTCGGGGTTCAGGTAATCCTTGAAGTCGGCGTCGTCGGGAATCCCGTTCATGTTGGCTTCGGTGAACAGCTTGTCGTACAGCCGCACCTCGGCATCCACGCAGTGCTCGCAGCTCACCCAGTGGATGGTGCCGCGCACCTTGCGGCCGTCGGCGGGGTTGCCGTTGCGGGTCTCCAGGTCGGCTTCGGCGTGGATGGCCACAATGTTGCCCTCCGCGTCCTTGTCCACACCGGTGCAGCGCACCAGATAAGCGCCCATCAGGCGGACTTCGCTGCCCAGGGTCAGGCGCTTGAACTTCGGCGGCGGCACCTCAAAGAAGTCGCTGCGGTCAATCCACACTTCCTTGGTGAAGGCCACCGGGCGGGTGGAATTGTCGTTGGCTTCCCGGTTGGGGTTGTTGGGCAGATCGAAATACTCGCAGCTGTCGGCCGGGTAGTTGTCGATGATCAGCTTGACGGGGTCCAGCACAGCCACGCGGCGGGCGGCGCTCAGCTCCAGCTCGGCGCGCAGCACGGCTTCCAGCTGACGCATGTCCACCAGGCTGTCGGCTTTGGAGATACCCGCACCGCGCACGAACTCAAAGATGCTGGTGGGGGTGTAACCGCGGCGGCGCAGACCACTCAGGGTGGGCATACGGGGATCGTCCCAGCCGTCCACGATGCCTTTTTCCACCAGCTCCCGCAGATAGCGCTTGCTCATGACGGTGTTGGTCACGTTCAGGCGGGCAAATTCCCGCTGTTTGGGGAACTCGCCGCCGAAGATGTTCTGGATGACCCAGTCATACAAAGGACGATGGTTTTCAAACTCCAGGCTGCACAGGGAATGGGTGATACCCTCGATGGCGTCCTGGATGGGATGAGCAAAGTCGTACAGGGGATAGATGCACCACTTGTCCCCCTGGCGATGATGGTGCACATGCTTGATACGGTAGATGGCCGGATCACGCAGGTTCATGTTCGGGCTGGCCAGGTCGATCTTGGCGCGCAGGGTCTTTTCACCGTCGGCGAACTCACCGGCGCGCATGCGGCGGAACAGGTCCAGGTTCTCTTCCGGCGTGCGGTCACGGTAGGGGGAAGGACGGCTGGGCTTGCCGGCGTCGTTGCCGCGGTATTCCTGCATCTCTTCCCGGGTCAGGTCGTCCACGTAGGCCTTGCCCTCTTTGATCAGCTTTTCGGCGTACTCATAGCACTTCTCAAAGTAATCGCTGCCGTAGAAGATACCGCCGTTGGGTTCGGCGCCCAGCCATTTCAGGTCGCGCAGAATGCTCTGCACATACTCGTCGTCCTCGCGGGCGGGGTTGGTATCGTCGTAGCGCAGGTTGAACTTGCCGCCGTAGGTCTTGGCCACCATATAGTTGATGTAGATGGCCTTGGCCGAGCCGATGTGCAGATAGCCGTTGGGCTCCGGCGGGAAGCGGGTATGAATCTCCTTGACCTTGCCTTCGGCCAGGTCAGCGTCGATGACCTCGGTTATAAAATTGGAAAATTTTTCATCAGACATAATGACACCCCAAATCGAATGTTACAATCCCATATTTTACAATAGATAGCGCCGTAACGCAAGCCCTCAGCGGTAATCGATGTCCAGGGTGGGCAGCCCGTTCAGGGTCAGGTCGGCCAGATTGCCGTCCCGGTACTCGTAATACCCCTGTGCCGCGATCATGGCACCGTTGTCACCGCAGTATTTCAGCTCCGGCAGATAGACCCTGGCGCCCAGTTTCTGCACGCCGTCGTTCACCAGCTGGCGCAGCCGGCCGTTGGCGGCCACGCCGCCCGCCAGGCAGACGGTCTTGGCGCCGGTGTCGGCTGCGGCGGCCAGCAACTTCTTGGCCAGAATCTGGGCAATGCGCTCCTGGAAGCTGGCGGCCATATCCGGCACACTGATCGTTTCGCCCCGCTGCTGGGCGTTGTGGACCTCGTTGACCACGGCGGTTTTCAGCCCGGAAAAGCTTACGTTGTACTTGCCCTGCACATGGGGAACCGGCAGGCGGTAGGCGTGGGGGTCGCCGGTGCGGGCCGCTTGGGACACGCTGGGTCCACCGGGGTAGGGAAGGCCCAGGGTGCGGGCCACCTTGTCGAAGGCTTCCCCGGCGGCGTCATCCACCGTGCGCCCCAGAATCTGGTACCGGCACCAGTCCTGCACCAGCACAATGTGGCTGTGGCCGCCGCTGGCCACCAGGCACAGGAACGGCGGTTTCAGGTCCGGATGGGTCAGATAGTTGGCGGCGATGTGCCCCCGCAGATGGTGCACCGGCACCAGCGGCTTGCCGGTGGCGTAGGCCAGCCCCTTGGCGTAATTGACCCCCACCAGCACCGCCCCGATGAGCCCGGGGGCGAAGGTCACGGCCACGGCGTCAATGTCCTTCATGGTCAGGTTGGCATCGGCCAGGGCCTTTTCGGCCACGGCGCTGATGTTTTCCGCATGGCGGCGGCTGGCAATTTCCGGCACCACGCCGCCGTACAGCGCCTGTTCCGCCACGCTGGTGGCAATGACGTTGGAGCAGACCTCCCGCCCGTCCTTGACCACAGCGGCTGCGGTCTCGTCACAGGTGGATTCAAATCCCAGTATATACATAAAAATCCCAGTCCTCTTTTATCAATCAGTGTGCTTCCAGCCAGGTCTTGCCGGTGCCAACCTCGGCGGTCAGGGGCACGCGGTACTGCACCACCTGTTCCATCTCCTGCTTCAGCAGAGCCTTGACCTGTTCCACTTCCTCCAGGGGGGCTTCCACAATCAGTTCGTCGTGCACCTGCAACAGCAGGCGGGACCGCAGGCCCTCGTCCCGCAGGCGCTGCCACACATGGACCATGGCCAGCTTGATGATGTCGGCGGCCGTGCCCTGGATGGGGGTGTTGCGGGCCATGCGTTCCCCGGAACTGCGCACCTGGAAGTTGGAACTGGCCAGTTCCGGCAAGGGACGGCGGCGGCCGAAGAGGGTCTCCACATATCCCTTTTCTTTGGCGTGGGCAATGCAGTCCTTCATATACCCGTCCACGCTGGGGAAGGTGTTCAGATAGGTCTGCAAGAACCGGTCGGCTTCCTTCACCGGAATGTTCAGGTCCTTGCCCAGAGAGAAGGCCCCTTTGCCGTACATGATGCCGAAGTTGATGGCCTTGGCGGCGCTGCGCAGCTCGTGGGTCACTTCCGACTCGGGAATGTGATAGATTTTGGCGGCGGTGGAACGGTGGATGTCCGCCCCGGAGGCAAAGGCCTGGCACATGGCCTCGTCGCCGGTGATGTGGGCCAGGATCCGCAGTTCAATCTGGGAGTAGTCGGCGTCCACCAGGGTGCATCCTTCCCCGGCCACAAAGTAGCCCCGCAGCCGGCTGCCCAGCTCGGTGCGGATGGGAATATTCTGCAAATTGGGTTCGGTGGAGCTGATGCGCCCGGTGCGGGCTTCGGTCTGGATGAAGGTGGAATGGATGCGCCCGTCCGGTCCCTGGGCCTTCAGCAGCCCTTCCACATAGGTGGAAAGCAGCTTGGCGTAGGTGCGGTATTTCAGAATATCGTCCACCACTTCGCTGTAGGGGCGCAGGCTTTCCAGTGTCTCGGCGTCGGTGGAATAGCCGCTCTTGGTCTTTTTGCGGGGCGGCAGGCCCAACTTGTCAAACAGGGCCTCGGCCAGCTGCTTGGGGCTGTTTAGGTTGAATTCGTACCCCACGGCGTCGTAGATGCGCCGCAGAATCCCGTCCAATTCCGCCCGCAGACTGTCCCCGAAGGTACGGATGCCCTCGGCGTCCACCGCAAACCCGATGCGTTCCATGTCCGCCAGCACCCGGGCCAGAGGCAGCTCCATCTCGGCCAGCAGCTTGTGCTGGCCCTGCTCGTCCAGATGCTGGGCCAGAATGTCGCAGACACCGGCCAGCACCCCGGCATCGGGGTATTCCTCGCAGGCAAAGGCGGGGGTCACCCCGTATTCCGCCGCTAGGGGCGCCACCTGGTAGTCGCTGGCGGAAGGGTTCAGAAGATACGCCGCCAGCTTGCCGTCAAACCGGATGGCCGTGCCGATGCCGCCGGCTTCCAGCGCCTTGCGGTAGAGGGGCTTGGCGTCGAAGACGAACAGCTCGGCGCCGCCGTCCAGCAGTCCGGGCAGGCGGCTTTCATCCAGAGCAAAGACCTCGCTGCCCTGCACGGCGTACCAGGCACCGCCCTCTTTGCCGGCGGTCTGGGCCAGGTAATACCGGCCTTCAAGGACCAGAGGCAGGGGAGAAGGGCTCACCTTGGGCAGTTCCGCCTGCACCTGCACGGACGATTCAGTTTCGTTCAGGCCCCAGCGGGCGGCCAGCTTGTGCATTTCCAGCTCGGCCAGCAGCTTGGCCGCGGCGGCTGGATCGCCCGGTCCCCGGCGGTAATGCTCGGGGTCGGTGTCGATGGGGGCGTCCCGGCGGATGGTGCCCAGCATGTGGGAAAGATCGGCCATCTCCCGGGAGGCAGCCAGCTTCTCCCGCTGCTTGGGCTTGATGGCCTTGTCGTCCAGGTGCTCGTACACCCCTTCCAGGCTGCCGAACTTCTGCACCAGGGCCAGGGCCGTCTTTTCACCAATGCCCGGCACACCCGGAATGTTGTCGGAGGAGTCCCCCATCAGGCTCTTCACCTCGATGAGCTGGATGGGCTCCACCCCGTACTTTTCCCGGATAGCGGCGGGGTCCATGACCAGGGTTTCCTTGTTGGTGGCCAGCAGAACGGTGGTGTGGTCATCCACCAGCTGCAGGCTGTCCCGGTCCCCGGTGGCCAGCAACGTCTGCCCGCCGGCGGCCTCGCAGGCGGCGGACAGGGTGCCCAGAATGTCGTCGGCCTCCCAGCCGGCCATGCTCACCTGGGCAAAACCCAGGTCGGTGAGCAGCTGTTTCATCACCGGCATCTGCTCGGCCAGCTCCTGGGGCATGCCGTGGCGGGTGGCCTTGTACCCGTCATAGGCGTTGTGGCGGAAGGTGGGGGCGCGCTCGTCCCAGGCAATGGCCACGGCGTCGGGGCTGTGGTTTGCCAATAAATTCAAAAGAATATTCTGAAATCCGAAAATGGCATTGGTGTACTTGCCATCCTTGGTGGTCAGCACCCGAATACCGAAAAATGCGCGGTTCAAAAGGCTGTTGCCATCCAATACCAGCAGTTTCATCTTGTCCTCCGTTAGATAAAGTTCGGCTCAAACAGCCGGGTACAGTATAACACAAATTGCGAACTTGTGGGGAGTGTGGTACAATGATTTGACCGGGCGCCGTGCGCCCGAGTGGTATTTTCCAAAGAAAGAGGTCCCCATGCAGTTACGAAACCTGAACATTCCCACCGGGGCGGTGTTTGCGCCCATGGCCGGATTGTCCGACGCGGCCTGCCGCCACCTGATGATGCGTCACGGGGCGGCCTGGAGCGTCAGCGAGATGGCCAGCGCCAAAGCCATCACCTTCGGTGATCATAAAAGCGTGCAGCTTCTGCGGGATGAGGCTCCCGGCGGGCTGTATGCCATCCAGCTGTTCGGCAACGAGCCGGAAATCCTGGCCCATGCCATTCAGATCGTGCGGGAAAAGGGCGTCAAGTTTGACATCCTCGACATCAATATGGGCTGTCCGGCGCCCAAGATCACCGGCAGCGGGGCGGGCAGCAAACTGATGCTGGACCCGGACCTGTGCGGGGCCATGGTCAAGGCCGCCCGGCAGGCTCTTGGCCCCGATACCCCTCTCACCGTCAAGATGCGCATCGGCTGGGATGAGGAAAATCTCACCGGTCCCCGGGTGGCTGCCGCCTGTGAAGAAAACGGCGCCGACCTGCTGGTGGTGCACGGCCGCACCCGGGAACAGATGTACATTCCGCCGGTGAACGTGGAAGCCATCGCCGAGATGAAACGGGCGGTGTCCATCCCGGTGCTGGCCAACGGCGACATCACCACCGCCGAGGGCGCCATGGAGATGATGGCACGCACCGGCTGTGACGGGGTGATGATCGGCCGGGGAGCGCTGGGCGACCCCTGGCTGTTTGAGCGGGTGCGGGCCGCCATGCTGGGCCAGCCCCAGCCCGCGGAACCCACCCTCAACCAGCGCATGACCGCCCTGCGCAACCAGATTTATGAGATGTGCGAGGAAAAAGGGGAGTGGGCGGCCATGCCCCAGGCCCGCAGCCAGGCCATGCATTATATGAAAGGGCTGCGGGGGGCGGCGGCTCTGCGCCGCGCCTGCGCCACCCTCTCTCACTTTGAGGATGTGGACAAACTCATCGACGCAGTCTACCGCTGCCAGGAATAAGGCTTAAAACCGTCCCCGGGTCAGCTCGTCCAGATTCTGGGTATAGCAGGGGAGCATGTGTTCCATGAAATAATCCGCTTCGGGGCAGTGCATCTCCTCCAGCGCCCGGCGCTGCTGGGCCATGGCAGCCTCAAACTCCCGGTTCCCGGCCTGGCTCTCCTCCATGCACTTGATCAGGGCCGAAAGCCGGTCCGCCGCCTTCAGCAGCTTGCGCTCCGGCTCGGTCAGCGCCGTGCCGGTCAGGTACAGCACCCCGGTGTTCTGCAATTCCGGGGGCAGCAGCCCGGCCATGGCCCGGGCGCTCTCGGCTTCCACCGCCTTGTAGGCGGTGCGCAGCGCTTCATTTTTATATTTCACCGGCGTGGGCATGTCCCCGGTCAGAATCTCCGGGGCGTCGTGGTACAGCGCTGCGGTGGCCACTGTGTCCGGCCGGATACCCGCCCCCGTGCCGGTGCAGTTCTGAGCGATCAGGCACAGGGTGTGGGCAATCAGGGCGGTGTCGGCAGTGTGTTCGCTCAGGCTTTCGGGCCGGCCGTTGCGCATCAGCGCCCACCGCGTGATGTATTTCATCCGCCCCAGAAGGGCGTTGAAGGGAAACGTTTTCATCTTTCGAAGATCCTTTCGCTGACAATAAATTCAGTATACCACATTCCCCGGTGTTGGAAAACGGTTTTTTCCGTCCAAAGGAGGGTTTTGCCATGCCGTTGCTGCCGTTGCGTGCGCGCCGCACCTGTTACTGGCAGGTGTTCGGGCTTTGCCTGGCGCTGGCGGCCGTGTTGTTTGTTCCTCATTGCATCATCGATGGAGTCACCGGCGGTTTCTTTCATTATGCGGGCGATTTCAATGACCAGATGATCCCGTTCTACGCCTATGCCAACGATTTCATCAAGCAGGGCGGCAGTTTCAGCTGGGCCACCGACCTGGGCAGCGGGTTTGTCAATGCCTACTCCTATTATTGCCTGGGTTCCCCCTTTTTCTGGCTGACCATGCTCATTCCGGCCCGGTGGATGCCCTTCACCATGGTGCCCATGCTCTGTCTGAAATTTGCGGTGGCCGGGGGCGGTGCCTATCTGTGGATGCGCCGCTGGGTGCGCAGCGAGGAATGGAGTATCATCGGTGGGGTGCTGTATGCCTTCTGCGGCTTCAACCTGTATAACATCTTCTTCTTTTTCTTTCTGGATGCCCCTGCGCTTTTCCCTTATATGCTGGCTTCCCTGGACGACGCGGTGCTGGACGGCAAACGCGGCCGGTTCCCCTTCTGGGCAGCACTGAACCTGCTCAACAACTACTTTTTCTTTGCGGGGCAGGCGGTGTTCCTCATCGTCTATTTTGTCTGCATGTGCGTTTCCGGCCGGTATCGCCTGAGCCTGCGCCTCTTCGGCCTCCTGGCGTTCGAGACGGTCCTGGGCTGTGCCATGGGCTGTGTACTGCTGATTCCCGCCGCCCTCTCCCTGGTGCAGAATCCCCGCACCATTGACCCCTTCACCGGATACGGGTATCTGGTGTACGGCAAGGCCCAGCAGTATCTGGCCATTCTGTACAGCGCCTTCATGATGCCGGACGCCCCCTATCTCACCGACATGTTCAACGAGGGCATCACCAAATGGACTAGCCTGACCGTTTACCTGCCGGTGGTGGGCATTGCGGCGGGACTGGCCTTCTGCCGTGTCTGGCGGCGGCATCCCTTCACCCGTATCCTGAAAGTCTGTGTGGTGTGTGCCTTTGTGCCGGTGCTCAACAGCGCCTTCTACGCCCTCAATTCCAGCTATTACGCCCGCTGGTTCTATATGCCTATCCTGATTCTGTGTGCGGCCAGTGTCATGGCCCTGCAAACCGAGAGCGTCCGGGAAACCGAGATCCCCCGGGCCCTGGGCCTGGCGGCGCTGGTCACCCTGTCGGCGGCGGCCTTTGCCCTGGTGCCCAACAAGGATGAGGACGGCAATTTTGTGCTGGGCGTGGTGGACAACCAGTACCGGTTCTGGGGACTGTTTGCGGTGAGCATCCTGGGCGTGGGGCTGTTCGCCCTGATCCTGCGCCGGGGTCTGCGCCATCCGCGGCGGTTCTCCTCCTCCCTGCTGGCGGGAATCCTGGGCTTTACCTTTCTGTATGGCACGGTGCACGTGTCCATGGCCAAGTACGGTCAGTGGGAGCACGACCTGGATTATCCCGCCGAAACCTGGGGCGACGTGGAGGAACTCAACGCCGAACTGCCGGATGACGGGTTCTACCGCCTGGATGCCTATGAGTGCTACAACAATATGGGCGTCTGGCTGGACAAGAGCTGCATCCAGTGCTTCCACTCCACCGTGGCGCCCCATATTCTGGAATTCTATCCCACGGTGGGGGTCACCCGGGACGTGAGCTCCAAGCCGGATGTGGACCTGTACGCCCTGCGGGGGCTGCTGAGTGTGCGCTATACCCTGGTGCCGGAGGATAAGGCAAGTGACTGGGAAGAAAAGATGACCCAAAGCTGGGCTTTGGTCAGCTCCACCGACCACTACGACATCTACGAAAACCAGGACTGGGTCCCCATGGGCTTTACCTACGACTACTACATCACCGCCGAACAGTTTGAGCGGGTGCCGGAGGACGAGCGTGCCCAGGTGCTGATGAAGGCCCTGCTGCTCACCGACGACCAGATCGAAAGCTGGGCCGGGCTGCTGCAACGGCTGCCGGAGGAGATGCTGGAACAGCGGGACTACGAAACCTATGTGCAGGACTGCGCCCAGCGCCGTTCCAGCGGGGTGACCGGATTTACCGCCACCCGCACCGGATTTTCCGCCCTGAGCAGCCAGGAGAAGGAAACCCTGGTCTTTTTCAGTGTGCCCTATGACGACGGGTTCACCGCCACCGTCAACGGGCAGCAAACGCCCATCCTCAAGGTGGACAACGGCCTGATGGCCGTGCCCGTCCCGGCGGGGGAAAGCGAGATTGTCTTTACCTACCACACCCCTGGTCTGGGGCTGTCGGTGCCCGTCAGCCTGGGGGCGCTGGGGGTGTATGCCGTCTACCTGGCGGTGCTGCGCCGCCGCAAACCCGCGGCAAAAGTATAAATAAGGTCTTTTATTTGAGAAGGAGAAACCATGAGCAACTACGCCGAACAACTTGCACAGGAACTGTCCCTGTCCGTCCAGAACGTCCAGGGCGCCATTGACCTGATCGACGCAGGCAACACCATTCCGTTCATCGCCCGTTACCGCAAGGAAGCCACCGGTTCCATGGACGACCAGGCGCTGCGCACCCTGGGAGACCGGCTGGAATACCTGCGCGGCCTGGACAAGCGCAAAGGAGAGGTGGAATTCTCCATCACCGAGCAGGGGGCCATGACCCCGGAACTGTCCGCAGCCCTGTCCGCCGCCAAAACCCTGGCGGAGGTGGAGGACATCTACCGTCCCTACAAGCCCAAGCGCAAGACCCGGGCCAGCATTGCCCGGGCCCGGGGGCTGCAGCCGCTGGCCGATGCCATTCTGGCCCAGCGTGCCGACTTTGACCCCAAGGCCGAAGCCGCCGCTTATTGCAACGAGGAAGTTCCCGATGCCGATGCCGCCCTGGCCGGTGCCCGGGACATCATTGCCGAAGTGATCTCCGACGATGCCCGCTGCCGGGCGGAGCTGCGCCGGTACTACAAGGCTTTCGGCCAGATCAAAAGTGTGCAGGCCAAGAAGGAGGACAGCGTCTACGCCCAGTATTATGACTACAGCGAACCGCTGTCCAAGATTCCCGGTCACCGTGTGCTGGCTCTGGACCGGGGCGAGCGGGAAGGTTTCCTGAAGGTGAGTGTTGCGGTGGATTCTGACCGTGCCGCCGCCATCGTGGCCTGGATGTTTGCCCGCAAAAAGACCGGCGGCGCCAGTGCGCTGGTGGTGGAGGAAGCCGCCAAGGACGCCTACAGCCGTCTGATTCATCCCAGCCTGGAAAACGAGCTGCGGGCCGACCTGACCGCCAACGCGGCGGAAGGTGCCATCTCGGTTTTCGGCGATAACCTGCGCCAGCTGTTGCTGCAGCCGCCCATCCCGGGCAAGGTGGTCATGGGCCTGGACCCCGGCTACCGCATGGGCTGCAAGGTGGCGGTGGTGGACCCCACCGGCAAGGTGCTGGATACCGGCGTGGTGTATCCGGTGCCGGAGTTCAAGAAGGTGGACCAGGCCAAAGCCCGGATCAAGGCCATGGTGCTGCAGCATCACGTGGAGCTCATGGCCATCGGCAACGGCACCGCCGGGCATGAGACCGAAGAATTTGCCGCCCAGGTCATCCGGGAACTGGCCGCCGAAAAGGGCCTGCACCTGCAGTATATGGTGGTCAGTGAGGCCGGGGCCAGCGTCTACTCTGCCTCCAAGCTGGCGGCGGAGGAATTCCCCCAGTTCGATGTGAACCTGCGCAGCGCCGTGTCCATTGCCCGGCGGCTGCAGGACCCTCTCGCCGAACTGGTCAAGATCGATCCCAAGGCCATTGGGGTAGGGCAGTACCAGCACGATATGCCCCAGAAGCGTCTGACCGAAACCCTGGACGGCGTGGTGGAAGACTGCGTCAACTCGGTGGGGGTGGACCTGAACACCGCTTCGGCGCCGCTGCTGCGCCGGGTGGCGGGCATCACCGCCGCCACCGCCAAAAATATTGTTTCCCGCCGGGAGGAGGAAGGCGCCTTTACCTCCCGTGCCCAGCTGAAAAAGGTCAAGGGCCTGGGCCCCAAGGCCTTTGAGCAGTGCGCCGGCTTCCTGCGTCTGCCTGGTGCCAAGAATCCTCTGGACGGCACCGCGGTCCACCCTGAAAGCTATGCCGCCGCCAAGGGTCTGCTGGATGCCTGCGGGTACACCGCCGCCGAGATTGGTACCGATGCCATGCAGGAGCTGCCCTGGCGCATCAAGGCCAAAGGTGCGGCTGCTCTGTGCCAGACCCTGGGGGTAGGGGAACCCACCCTGATGGATATCGCCGCCGAACTCTGCCGACCCGGCCGGGATGTGCGGGACAGCCTTCCCAAGCCTCTGCTGCGCAGCGATATCATGAGTATGGAGGACCTGAAACCGGGCATGGAACTCACCGGCACCGTGCGCAATGTCATTGATTTCGGTGCTTTTGTGGACATTGGCGTGCATCAGGACGGGCTTGTGCACATTTCCCAAATCTCGGATCGTTTTGTCAAACATCCCCGGGATGTGCTCAAGGTCGGCCAGGTGGTAAAAGTCAAGATTCTGGATGTGGACACGGCAAAAAAGCGCATTGCACTGACAATGAAGGGCGTGGCACAATAAAAAAATCGGCGAAAAACAGGCCAAAACCGAAAAAACGTTTCATTATGGAGTAATGTTGTGCTTATGAGACGTACAGTACAAGCAGAAACTATGCGAAATATGGAAAAAATGGCCCAAATACAGTAAAATAAATACTAAAAAATAAAAATATACATACAAAAACATAAAAATATGTGATATATCTTTCTGGGTGTTCACCAAAAATTGTAGGAGCCGACAAAACCGAAAATGAAGAATTAGCCCTTTTGTGCATCATGTAGAAAACCGGGGCGCCCTGTCTGCATTTTGGAATCCCGGCCGATAATCATGCTATAATACCCATGCAAGGCAAAGGTAAGGAGCTCGGCTCCCACCGCCTTGCCCGCGCCGGAATAGGCCGGCGCGCGGGGATATGTATGGAGGTCTTCAATATGGTAAGACAAGTCAAGGTTTCCAACTTCACCGAAGTTCAGGGGATCGTGTCTGCCGCTGCCAAATGCTATAACGAGGTTGGCGTGCATGACATGAAGGGCAGCATCGCCGATGCGAAGAGCATCCTCGGCATGATGAGCCTGGACTACAGCCGCCCTGTCAAGATCGTCTGCGACGATGAGCAGGAGCTGGATCGTGTGGTTCGCGCCGTGAAGCAGTAATCTGAAAAAAAGGAAACCGCCCCTTTGCGGGGCTAAAAAACAGGACCCGTCCCTTTTGGGGCGGGTCTTTCTGTTTGCCTTGACGAAAAAGCCAAAAAAGGAACGGGCGGTGTACCACGGCACACCGCCCGTTATCTATCTGGCTCAAAAGGAATCAAATGACCTTGTGGTCCATCCACTTGCCGCGCACAAATCGTACCATAAAGAAGATGCTGCGGCAGATCCAGTCGATGAACATGCCCAACCATACACCCAGCAGGCCCATGTGCATCTGCAGCACAAAGAAGTAGCTCAGCAACACGCGGAACAGCCACATGCTGAAGATACTCACCGACATGGTGTATTTGGTATCGCCGCCGGAGCGCAGGGCGTTGGGCAGGGTAAAGCTGCAGGCCCAGAAGAAGATGCTGAACATGGCAAACCAGTGCAGAACCTGTTCACACATGGCCGTGGCTTCCGGGGTCAGGTTGTAGATCCGGCACAGCAGCGGTGCACCGATGAACAAAAGAATGTTGGTGGCGGCCAGACCCGCCAGAGCGATTCCCAGCAGCAGCCAGGTGTAGCGCTTGGCTTGTTTCTTTTCGCCGGCACCCAGGCACTGGCCCACCACCGGGATCATGGCCAGGCTCATGGTATTGCCGGGAATGTTGGTCAGACTGCTGATGGAGTTGGCCACCGCATTGGCCGCAATGGCGGAAGTGCCCAGGGTGGAAGTCAGGCTGCTCACGCACAGTTTGCCAATCTGGAACATTCCGTTTTCCAGGCCGGAAGGGATCCCGATGCCCAGAATCCGAAGAATCATGCTCCGGTCAGGGCGCATATCCCGCAGATGCTCAATACGCAGCGGATTTTCAAACTGCTGTTGTTGCCAGAACACCCAGCACGCCGCAAAAATACGTCCCACCAAGGTGGCCAGCGCCGCGCCCAGTACGCCCAGCCCGAACCCGTAGATCAGCAGGGCGTTGCCGGCAATGTTGATGATGTTCATAACCAGGCTGGCCAGCATGCTGATGCGGCTGTTGCCCTGGGCCCGGAACAAAGCGGCACCGGCGTTGTAGGCGCCGATGAAGGGATAAGAGATGGCGCTGATGATAAAATAGGTCTGGGCAAAGTTCATCACGTCGTCATCAATCTGACCGAACACCAGCCGCAGAATGGGGCGGCAGAGCACCAGGGTGACCAACATCACCGAAATGGTGGACACGGCCAGGACCATATACAGCTGGGCGGCGCTGCGACGGGCGTTTTCCTCGTCGTGACGGCCGATGTACTGGCTGCCGATCACGGCGCCGCCGGTGGCCAGGGCGGACAAAATCTGAATGATCAGAATGTTGATGCTGTCCACAAGACTTACGCTGGAAACAGCTGCCTCACCGACGCCCGAAACCATCAGTGTATCGGCCATGCCCATGGTCACGCTCAGCAGCTGTTCCAGCAGCATGGGAAAGATCAGCCGCCGCAATGCACTGCCGCTGAACATGGGTTGACCTGATCGGACCTGTGCCGTGTCTGTCATCTTTTGCCGCACTTCCCCGTATGTAAATTTTGGCGAAACGCCGTGTAAAGTGTATTATACCCGGCAGGGAGAACAATGTCAATATCGATGCAAAAAGGATAAATCTTGCACTTAAAAGTGGGCAATTTAGGTGCGGCTCGTCTTTGCCGATGGAGAAAAACAGAACCACAAGAAAGACAAAATCCTCTTTTTGTGCAGAAAAAGGGGCTGTCCAAACCAAGACCGGTGCGCTATAATAAAAGTACGGCCTTCCCAAAAGGGGAAGGCCGCATCCACAGGAAATCTTTCACATTCAGGAGGGTGTGTGTTTGTTCAGATACCGGTATACGGTGGGAACCGACACACACAGCTGTGCGGCAATCTCCCCCACGGCACCCTTTATGTTCATGACGCCGGTTTCGCTCAGGCGATGGACCACATCCACCTTTTCCTGCACCGACATGCGAGCGGGCGGTATTCCGGATTCCGCCACCACAGCAGCAATGCGCTGGCGCATCATGGCGGCCAGGGTGGGCTCGTTGTCCGTTGCTTCTTCCTTCCGGGACTGCTCCAGCGCAAACCGTTCCAAAACGGTTTGCATGGCATTATTCAGTTCCCGGGCAGCGGTTAAATCTTTGGTCACGCACAAAAGTCCGCAGGGATGTGCCACATCTCCGATGGGGCAGACGTGGCAGCGAAGATCCGCCAGTGGACTTTCCGATGGGACCGCAACCAGCCGACTTTGGCCGTCGGAAAAGCCGGCATCCACCAGTTTCCGCAGGTCCTCGGGCAGGGGAGAGCCCGGCAGATGGCCGGGGCGCGGGTGACAAACGGTCATTAAAGAATGTTCCGGGTCGGAAAGATCATACACACAAATTTCGGTGCCGGAGCCGCAAACTTCTGCCCAAAAAGGGGCGAGCTGTTCACACAGTGCCAAGGCTTCATTGTCGTGCACGGGACCACGCTCCCTTATCTATATTTTGCTATTTTGGCGTTAATACCGCTTTTGTACAAAAAAATAAAAACGATATCACTTTATTAAAAAATAACAAACTTCTTCTGTTTTCGCAAGCGGCAAGTTGCACAAAGCGGGGTAGAAAAAATTTCTGTTTGGTGCAGCGATGGGCTGTAAATTGCGCTTTTTGGTCACAATATTCCGCCTTTGCAGGCTTTATTATCGGAAAGGAGATTGCAGTATGCATTACGATTTTACCTCTCATCTGGAGCGCCACGGCATGGACGCCATTGCTGTGGACGGTGTGGGCCACGGCTGGGCACCGGCGGCCCCGCGGCAGGGCTTTGACGTGATTCCCATGTGGGTGGCGGATATGAATTTCCCCACCCTGCCGGACATTCCCCAGGCCATCTGCCGCCGCGCCCAGCATCCGGCGTTCGGGTATTTCAGCCCCACGCCGGCCTACTACGAAGCCATCCGCAACTGGCACAGACAGCGCAACGGTGTGCAGGACATCCCGCAGGAGGCCATCGGCTATGAAAACGGTGTTCTGGGCGGGGTGATTTCCGCCCTGGCTGTGATGGCGGCACCCGGCGATGCGGTTCTGGTGCACAGTCCCACCTATATCGGCTTTACCCATAGCCTGGAAAACGCCGGCTACCGCATTGTACACAGCCCGCTGCACCTGGATGAGAACGGTGTCTGGCGCATGGATTTTGCGGATATGGAAGAAAAGCTGAAGCAGAACCACATCCATGCCGCCATTCTGTGCAGCCCCCACAATCCCTGCGGCCGGGTGTGGACCCGGGAAGAACTGACCCAGGCCATGGAGATCTATCGCCGCAACGACTGCTACGTGATTTCGGATGAGATCTGGTCGGATATTCTGCTGGACGGCCACAAGCATATCCCCACCCAGTCCATCAGCGAGGATGCCCGGCAGCGTACCGTGGCCCTGTATGCGCCCAGCAAGACCTTCAATCTGGCCGGCCTGGTGGGCAGCTACCACGTTATTTATAATGAATGGCTGCGGGACCGCGTGGATGCGGCCGGCAGCAAATCTCACTACAATTCCATGAACGTGCTGTCCATGCATGCCCTGGTGGCAGCCTACAGCGAAAACGGTATGCAGTGGGTGGATGAGCTCTGCCAGGTCCTGAGCGAAAACGTCCGCTATGCCTGCGAGCATATTGCCGCCCACTATCCCGGTGTTACCCTGGCTCATCCGGAAGGAACCTACATGCTGTTCCTGGATTGCAGTGAATGGTGCAAGGCCCATAACTGCACCGTGGAGGACGTCATGCGTGCCGGCTGGGATGTGGGCGTTGCCTGGCAGGACGGCCGCCCGTTCCACGGTCCCTGCTCCATCCGCATGAACCTGGCGCTTCCGCTGGATCGTGTGCAGGAAGCCTTTGCCCGTCTGGATCAGTACGTGTTCAACGCATAAGAAAAAGGGCATCCCCGTTCAAAAGGCATGCCCTTCCAGATGCAGTAAAAATTCTTTGGCTTCCAGCCCACCGCCGTAACCGCCCAGCCCGCCGTCAGCGTTGATCACCCGGTGGCAAGGCACCACAATGCTGATCGGATTGCGGTGGTTGGCCATGCCCACGGCCCGGGATGCCTTGGCGTTGCCCGTCATGGCGGCCACCTGGCCGTAGCTGCGGGTTTGTCCGTAGGGAATCTGCAGCAGTGCCCTCCACACCCGCTGCTGGAACGGGGTGCCGTGCATGGATAAAGGCAGATCGAAGGTGCGCCGCTGTCCGGCAAAGTATTCGTCCAGCTCCTGCGCTGCCTTGCGCAGAAGATCGCTGTCGGACCCGGCGGGGGCTTTACCTGCATCCCGGACATAATAAATCCCGCACACACCGCCATCGTCGGCACAAAGGCGCAAAAGCCCCACCGGCGTGGTGTGGTATACCATGTGCGTGTATCCGTTTTCCATAATACTGCGGCTCCTTCCCGGTCCGAACCCTGTTTTTGTGCTCATCATACAGGTTTTGTGCCGGTTTGACAAGGGCATACCCCGGTGCACTGTCGCATACCCCTGTTAAAAGGATAGAAACGGGGAGGACAGCGCCATGAAACAAAAGAAAAACGGTCAGTCAGGCACCGCCTGGCGGCCCGTGGTCCCCGGTCTTGACCGCCATATCCGGCGGCGGGTCTGGGCGTTTGCGGGTTGCCTGGCGGTGCTTTGCTTTGGCGGACTTCTGGTGCGGCTGTTTGTGCTGCAACTGTTGGACCCAGGGGGATATGCCGCCCGCGCCGCGGACCAGCAATTGCGGGATACGGTGGTGCCGGCCCCCCGTGGGGAAATCTACTCGGCGGATGGAACTCTGCTGGCGGCCAGTGAAACCTGCTGGACCATACGGGCGGCGCCGCAGGAACTGGCGGACGAACTGGTGGAACCGGCCGCCAAGGCATTGAGCGAGATTCTGGAGATTGATGAGGCGGAAACCCTGGAAAAATTCAGTCAGCGCAGTTCCAACGACTGTTTGTTGCGACGCCGGGTGGATCGGGAAACGGCGGATGCGGTGCGCCGCTGGTGCGAGGAGAACGGCGCCGAGGGCATCCAGATCCGGCAGGATACCCGGCGGGTGTATCCCCAGGGAGATTCTATGGGGTGCCTGCTGGGCTTTACCGATGTGGACAACGCCGGACTGTGGGGGCTGGAACTGGAATACAACGAAGCCCTGACCGGGGAAAACGGCCGGGTGCTGACCGCCAAAAATGCCTGGGGATACGATATGCCCGAAGAGTACAGCACTCTCATCGAGGCAGTCCCCGGCAGCAGCCTGACCCTGACCATTGACGCCAACATCCAGCACATGCTGGAAGGTGCACTCTCTGCAGCGGTGGCGGAACACCATGTGGCCGCCCGGGGCGTGGGAATTGTGATGGACGTGCAGACCGGAGCTATTTTGGCCATGACCACCAAACCGGATTACGACCCCAACGATCCGCGCACCATCGTGGACGAGGAGGTCCGGGCCCAGGTCAACGCCCTTTCGGGAGAGGAACGCAGCCAGGCACTGCAGGTGGCCCAACAAGCCCAATGGCGCAACAAGGCCATCAGTGACTTGTACGAACCGGGCAGCGTGTTCAAACTGATCACCTGTTCGGCTGCCCTGGATACCGGTGCCGTCACGCCGGAATCCCAGTTTGTCTGTGCGGGTAAAATCAATGTTTCGGGAACCACGTTCCGCTGTGCCAACGGGCACATCCATGGGCTGGAAACCCTGGCCCAGGGGCTGGCGGCTTCCTGCAACCCCTGTTTTATCCAGGTGGGCGCCCGGCTGGGCAAGCAAGCCTTCTGTGATTACTTTGCTGCCTTCGGTCTGCGGGAAGCCACCGGCATCGACCTGCCTGGCGAAATCAAGCGCAGCGAATATTATACCGCCGACCGGATGGGGCCGGTGATGTATTTTGGACCATGATTTTTCTACATATTAACGTTGAAAAAATTATAACATATCGGGGGCTAAATTGCAACGGCAAAGTGCGCCTATGGAAAAATACGCCAATCTGTAGTACCATAAGAAATATAGTAACACCAATTTCAGTGAGGTATATTCCATAAAAAAGATTGACGCACACCTGCATGTGGCACAGATCGTGGCCGGATATTGCCGGCGGGGCGAACTGCGCGCCATCGGCGGCGGCAAGGCCGCCTGGGGCAACGGGGAAGTGTTCGAGCTCTTCCCCCAAAACGGCGACTACGGCGAGATCAACTTTACGGCCGAGAAGGCGCTGGCCCTGATGGACCGGAACGAGGTGGAGCGGGCGGTGCTCATGCAGGGGAGCATGTACGGCTTCCAAAACCGCTACCACAGCGAGCTGATCCGGCGCTACCCAGACCGGTTCTGTCCCACCTGCACGGTGGACCCCTTCATGACCGACGCTGTGCAGACCATGGAATATTTCTTTGAGAAGCAGGGCTTCCGCGCCGCCAAGTTCGAGGTCAGCAGTGGCGGTGGCCTGATGGGCTGCCACGACCCCTTCGACCTGGCCGGCCCGCAGATGCGCCCGCTGTTTGATATCATCGAAGTCCATAATGCCACGGTGGCATTGGACGTGGGCGATCTGACCATGCCCAGCCATCAGCCCTGGAGCCTGGCCCGCATCGCCGAGGACCATCCCCGGATGAAGCTGGTGGTCTGCCACCTGCTGGCACCCATGCCCGGCCGGAAAAAGGAACTGAACCTGAGTCTGGAACTGCTGAAAAAGCCCAACGTCTGGTTTGACCTGGCGGCTTTGCCCAAGATCGTGGCGCCGGGCACCTACCCCTATCCGGCGGTGCACGAGACCCTCAAGTTGGCAAAATCCATTGTGGGGGCGGACCGCCTGCTGTGGGGCACCGACGCGCCTTTTGCGGCCACGCAGGACAGCTATGAACATCTGACCGATTACCTGATGAAGGGAGATGCCTTCACCCAGGCGGAATTGGAGGATGTCTACTACAACAACGCCAAGCGTGTGTATTTTGATGCCTGAACCATCGGACGGAGGAAAATTGCGGAGCGCTGAGCCGCAGCGTCCGCATCATTTAAGGAGGAACGGCATGAACCTTCAATCCATTCATCATATCGCTATTATTGTTTCGGACATACAAGTCGCCAAAAAATTCTATGTGGACAAGCTGGGTTTTCCCGTCATCCGGGAAAACTACCGGGCCGACCGGCAAGACTGGAAACTGGATTTGCGGGTGAACGAGCAGACGGAACTGGAGATTTTTGCGGAAAAGAATCCGCCCAGACGGGTGAACCGCCCGGAAGCCTGCGGCCTGCGCCATCTGGCTTTTCAGGTGGACAATGTAGACGATACGGTGCGGGAACTGGAACAGATGGGAATTCCTTGCGAGCCGGTGCGCCTGGATGCCTATACCAACAAAAAAATGACCTTCTTTTTTGACCCGGACGGTCTTCCGCTGGAAATCCACGAATGAACCATGTGCCACATAAAATAACAAACAGCCTGCAGGGTCTCGTGCTGAACTGCCCCAGAATTAGTAGACATGAATAAAAAGACCCTCGTGTAGTGGGGACCTTAACAGGACTGGCGAAGCGTAAGCGGAGCC
>NZ_JACJJP010000012.1 GCF_016900095.1 Gemmiger formicilis | reverse complement strand
GCCAGACTTTTCGGGGCTCCCTTTAGGGAGCGACCACAGGAGATAGGCCCTTATAGGGCCTGTTCAAACCACCCGTTCAACGGGTGGGTTTGATTTCACCAATACAAACAAATCCGAACCCAATGCCCATCGGGCAGCGGGTCCGGATTTGTTTGTGCCTAATTCAAAAAAATCTTTCAGGCCAGAGAACCCATGGGGTCCCAGGGAGCCAGTTCAATGGGATCGGTGTCCAGCGCTTTTTTCTGCTCTTCGCTCAAAAAGCGGCGGTTCACAACAGCCTGGTACACGAACTCGTCAAACCAGGCGTCGCTGGCCACAAAGTAGCCCTTTCTGCCAACCTCATCGCCCCAGCTGTTCTCGATCTTCCAGCGGTCGGGCTTGCCGTTTTCGTCCAGATTGACCCCGCACAGGACCATGGCGTGGTTCATGGCGCTGTCACGGTAGTCCAGCCGGTCCGCCTTGCTCATGCTCAGGTCAAGGCCGCCCAGCGTCTCGCCGTACAGGAAGCACTGGGGATCCCAGATGCCGTCCTCCCGGCTGCCGAATTTGCCGCAGTCGCTGCCGAACCAGACCGGTTCTCCCGCCTTGAGCTGTGCAATGACCGCCTGCTTCATGTCCGCCATGGGCAGGTTGAAGTGACGGACGGTTCCTTCCACCACATTGCCCAGATATTTGACGGTGTAGGTCCGACCATAGGGTTTGTCACCGGTGGGGGCGTGAATCAGGCTGACGTACTCGTCCAGGGCCAGGCCGATGTACTTGTCGTAGAAGGCTTTCGGTGTCAAATTGCGGTCCACATGGTAGGCGCCGTCCCTGTCGGTATAAGAAAAGTCAAAGCGGTCCACGGGACGTCCGAAGCAGATGCACAGTGCCCGGAACAGTTCTGCCAGCATCTCGTCCTTACGGGCGGCGGTATCACCTCCGGCGGCAGCCAGGGCGCGCAGCTCCACGGCATCCCGGCGCAGCTTGGTGTTGAGCAGCCGCATCAGCTCCTGGGTGTTGCAGGACTGGGCGGTCTCCGGCATGACGCTGGCGGGCACAATGCCGTATTTCTTCACGATGCTCACCATCATATCCCATTGGCCGCCGTCGTTGATGCCGTTGAGCACCCAATCCAGCGTGCGGTCGGCCACCGGCAGATCAGCGCAGTCCAGCACGCTTTCCAGGAAGAAGTTCATCTTTTCCAGCTTGTCCCAGAAGCCCAGCCAGTTGCCGGACAGCTCAAACTTTTCCAGGTTGCATTTTTCGGCCACGATTTCGCGCATTACGTTCATGGAAGCGAACAGCCAGCAGCGACCACTCTTCTTCTGCATGGTGATTCCGCGGGTTTTCACCTCGATGGAAAAGGTGTTTTCCAGCTTGGCGGCGGCCATAGGGTCCAGCGCCAGCTTGCTCAGGGGATTGTGGCAGGCGGCAGCCGTCAGAACACGGGCTGATTGATCGGCGTCGTAGCTTGCCTTAAAGGATGCAATCATGTCCGGTGTAATGGGTCTTGCATGTTTCATCTTCGGTACCTCGCAAATTTTACTTCCTTTGCCGGCACAATTTTTTCGGGGCGGCGGATGTCGGCAGAATCTGTGCCGTCCTTTACGGCTTTTCCGGATCAGGAAAAAGCCTATCTTTTGTTATGGTACGCCTCCTTGGGAAAGTTGTCAATTTTTCCCGAAAGGGAGACGCAGCGACGAGAGCAGCAAACAACAAAAGCCGCTGCCGCAGGAGGATACATAGCGGCAGCAGCTTTTGGTTGGGGACATCTGTTTACTTACATGCCCAGATAGAATCTGCAGAACAAAGCGGCGATGACGGCGCCCACAAACGGAGCGGTACCGGGAACCAGCAGACCGTACTGCCAGTCGTTGTCGGCTTTGTTGCGGATGGGAAGAATCTGATAGGCAAGACGCGGCCCCAGGTCACGGGCCTGGTTCATGGCGAACCCGGTGGTGCCGCCGAAGCCCATGCCCACGGCCCAGACCAGCAGGCCGACCCCAATGGGAAGCCAGGCTTCGTAGTTTTTGGCAATGCACAGGATGGCCGTCAGGAACACCGAAGTGGCAAAGGCTTCCACAAAATAGTTGCGGGGCAGATCGCGCATGGGCGGGTTGGTGGAAAAGATGTTGCGCACCGCAATGGGATCCACCTCATCGGCGCTGGCGCGGAACTGATCGGCATACATCACGTAGCAGATCAGGGCACCCACAAAGGCGCCGGCCATTTCGGCAATGGCATAGGGGATAAAGCTGCTCCAGGGAATCATGCCCAGAATCGCCTGGGCCAGAGCCATGGCGGGGTTCAGGCACACGCCGCCGAAGATCATCAGCACCACCGAAATGCCGAAACCCCAGGTGGTGATGGCGAACAGATGGCCGGAACCGCGGTATTTGCTGTTTTTCAGAACCTCGTCACAGTGCACGCCCACGCCAAATACGATCATGAGCCCGGTGCCGAGAAATTCAGCCAGAATGTTGTGAAGCATGTTTTTCCTCCTGCAAACGAGTTATTGGACCACGACCGAGAGCCCGTCCGGGATCACGGTTACCTTGGCGTTGCTGCCCATGCGCAGCAGGGCACAGGCCAGGGCATCGTCTGCGGTGGGGGCCAGTTCCAGATGCAGCTTGGCGGCGATCTTCGGGTCAAGCAGATCGGATACCAGAATTACATGGTATTTGACCAGAATGCGGGCCAGAATCTGGCTGGTCCACTGTTCGGGCACCGTTTCCAGACGGGGCGTGAGCTCCGCCTGCCGCAAAAAGGCTTCCGGAGATTCGGCCTGGGCAATGTTGTCGAAGAACGCCTGGCCGCCGTGGCCGTCACGGCATCCGGCCACCATGATGATGATGCCGCCTTCCCGCACGGTGGCTTCGGCAGCGGTCATGCCCTTGACAGCCTGGTACACATTCTGATCCAGGGGATACCCGCCGTTGGTGGTCACCGCAATGTCGCAGGGGATCTTGTCCACATGGGCCAGGTCCTTGACAAAGTTGCAGCCGGCCAGATGAGCCTTTTCCATGTCACCGGCAAAGGAACCGATGATCTGCTTGTCTTCGTTCAGGACCACATTCACGATAAAGGCCAGCTTGGCGGCGCGGGCGGCAAAGACCATGTCGGCATGAATACGGTTGTTGGCCAGGTTGCCGGTGCGGCACTGGGGCGAGGCAATGAATTCACCGCAATGGTTGGCCTGGATGGTCTTGTAGCTGGCAATGCCGGGCAGAACAGCCTTGCGCCCGCCGGAGAAACCGGCAAAGAAGTGCGCCTCGATAAAGCCTTCCGCCAGCAGCAGGTCGGCTTCGGCAGCCACACGATTGATCAGGCAGTGGCCGCCGCTGGGCAGAACGCCGATGTCCACCATGGCCGCGTCGTCCCGGGCGTCATGCATGACGATTTCCTCGTGATCCACAATCTCCTGCCCGTATTTGGCAATGAGCTCTTCCCGGGTGGAAGCACGATGGAAGCCGGTGGCTACCAGAATGCGGATGCGGGCATTGGGGGCCACACTGCGCAGGCGGCGCAGCAGAATCGGGGTGATGATGGCCGAAGGCACCGGGCGGGTGTGGTCGGAACTGATGATCACGATGTTCTTTTTGCCCAGAGCCATATCTTCCAGGCGGGGAGAGCCGATGGGATGATCCAGGGACTCCTCCACCAGTTCGGCGCCGGATTTTTCGGCATGATAGGCTGCCTGGCGGGAAACCAACACGCCGGCCAGGTTTCCTTCGGGAACATGGAGCGTTTGCGTCCCCGTATCATAAGGCAGACTGATCTCTTTCATGTAGCACACTTCCTTCTGAAATTGTGGTTTGTTTTGGAAAACTTCCCAAGTTTAGCACGTTCCCTGTAGACAAACTACCTCAAAAGATGGTATCATTTGTTACAGTATGGGAAGAAAGGAGCCTGGTCGGATGGACAGCAATGCCTACCTGCTGCATCGCCTGGAAAGTTGGGGTTATACCCTGGAAGAACGTCCCCGCCACACCTATCTGGCGTACTGCGGTCTGGACCAGCCGTTTACCTATGTGCTGGCCCACGGGGTGGTCAAAACCAGTATTATCCTGAAAAGCGGGAAAGAATTCAATATTGCCTACCTGAAAGGCCCGTCCATCATCTCGCTGCTGCGAGATGAGGTATCGGCGTTCACCAGCGCGCCGTTCAACATCCGGGTGGAAAGCGAACGGGCTTCCTTTTATAAGGTGCCACGGGTGGAGCTGTGGCAGAATATCAACGGCGATTCCGGATTACAGCAGTATGTGAAGGAGTACTATCGGCAGCGCTGGAGCGAGAGTATCCGCAGCCAGCAGCTGATGGCCATGAACAGCAAAAAGGGCGTTGTGTGCGGATTTTTGCTGAACCTGGCCCAGAAATTCGGCCGCACAGTGTCCAATGGGGTTATGATCGACCTGGTCATTCCCTACGAGGATATCGCCGGTTTCTGCGGCATTTCCACCCGCAACAGCGTCAACCGGATCATCACCGAATTGCGCCGGGACGGTTTGCTGGAACTCCGCAACCGACATTTCGTCATTCCCTCTCTGGAGGGGCTGCGGGAACAGATTGCAGAATAGGTTTCGCAATCTGTCACAAAAGTTCTATATAAATTTGGGCAGGCTACCAAAAAAGCAGGGGACAGGGGTGGGCTCTGTTGACTTTTTGTCAAACCCGTGGTATTTTGTGAATGTGAAATTGATCGCCTTGCCTTTGCGGCACGGCTTGGTTGGATTGTTACCGGTCATGCGGGCTAGACCAACTCTGTCCCAAAACCCTGCTGTGGGCTTTGTGCGATGGGGCTGGTATTTTTTTTGCAAAGGAGGCACGGGGTTGCGCATCAAGAAGGTCATCAACAACAATATTCTGTGCGTGATCGATGAAAAGGGTGCCGAGATGATCGTGACCGGGCGCGGCATCGGGTTTGGGCGCAAGATCGGGCAATTTGTGGATCCGGCGCAGGTGGAAAAAACCTACCGCATGGAAGACAAAGCGGAGCAGCGCCGCCTTCGGGAGCTGGTGGAACAGATTCCTTTGGACCATCTGCGCCTGACCGAAGAGATGATTGCCGAGATCAAGGCCACCATCCCGCAGCCTCTCAATGAATCCTTGTTGATCACCCTGGCGGACCATATCAGTTTTGCCATCCAGCGCAAGCAGCAGGGCATTGAATTCAAAAATCCGCTGGCGGGCAGCATTCTGTGCTATTATCCCACCGAACACCAGCTGGGACGCCGATGTCTGGCCCTGGTGAAGGAACACTGCGGTGTGGAACTGAATGAGGACGAAGCCGCCTTCATTGCTTTGCACATCGTCAACGCCGAACTCAACACCGACATGAGCGAGATGTACGACATCACTCGCTTCATCGATGGCGCCGTGGAGGTCGTGGAATATTTTTATTCCGACCGCCAACCCTTTGACCGGGAATCTCTGGAATTCAGCCGTTTTGTGGTGCACCTGCGTTATTTTGCCCAGCGCTTGTTTCAGGACAAACTCATGCCGGACAGCAACGACGAGAGTGACCGCATGTTTCGTGCTCTCATCGCCCGCAATTGCAAGCAGCATTATAAATGTGCCTGTTGTGTGGGAGAATATGTGGAGAAGACCTGGCACAAAAAGCTTTCGGAAGAAGAACTGATTTATCTGACCATCCATCTCAAGCGCATTGCGGGGGATACCCGCGAACCGGTGCGCTGAAACAATCGAATAACGGGTCGTCCATTCCGGGCGACGCGGGGTAGTTACCGCTTCTTGGTTTAGGCGGGCTAGACCTGTATGAACCGAGTGGGGGAGAGCTGCGCGGTTTGTATAGGTCTTTTTTATACATTGTCCGTAATCACCCATTGTCTGATGTAAGGAGGAAACCTGATGAAAGACAAAATTTTCGGTGTTCTGCAGCGCATCGGCCGCTCGTTTATGCTGCCCATTGCCCTGCTGCCGGTAGCCGGCCTTCTGCTGGGCATCGGCAGTTCGTTCACCAACGAAACCATGCTGGAAGCCTATGGCCTGACCGGCTTCATTCACCCCGGCACCGTCGTGTATACCATTCTGGACATCATGAACCAGTGCGGCAGTGCGGTGTTCAACAACCTGGCCCTGCTGTTTGCCATGGGCGTGGCCATTGGTATGGCCAAGAAGGAAAAGGAAGTGGCCGCCCTGTCCGGCGCCATTGCCTACCTGGTCATGAACACCGCCATCAGCGCCATGATCAACGCCAACGGCGGTGTGGAAGCCATGGAGGCCAACTCCACGGCATCCGTACTGGGTATCACCACCCTGCAGATGGGCGTGTTCGGCGGCATTATCGTCGGCCTGGGCGTGGCAGCGCTGCACAATCGCTTCTACCGCATCCAGCTGCCCCAGGTGCTGTCCTTCTTCGGCGGTACCCGCTTTGTGCCCATCGTCTGTACGGCTGTTTATCTGATTGTGGGCATTGTCATGTTCTATGCCTGGCCGGTGGTACAGCACGGCATCTCTTTGCTGGGCAACCTGGTTATCAGCTCCGGCTATGTGGGCACCTGGATCTACGGCCTGATTGAACGTGTCCTGATTCCCTTCGGCCTGCACCATGTGTTCTATATTCCCTTCTGGCAGACCGCTGTGGGCGGCACGGCCGTCATCGACGGTGTGACCGTGCAGGGCGCCCAGAATATCTTCTTTGCGGAACTGGCCTCCAAGTCCACCACCGAATTCTCGGTGGAAGCCACCCGCTTTATGGCCGGCAAATTCCCGCTGATGATCTTCGGCCTGCCCGGTGCTGCCTTGGCCATGTACCGCACCGCCCGCCCTGCCAAGCGCAAGGTGGTTTCCGGTCTGCTTCTCTCCGCAGCCCTGACCTCCATGCTCACCGGTATCACCGAACCCCTGGAATTCACCTTCCTGTTTGTGGCACCCGCCATGTATGCGGTGCACTGCGTCTATGCCGGCCTGTCCTATATGCTCATGCACATCCTGAACGTGGGCGTCGGCATGACCTTCTCCGGCGGTCTCATTGACCTGACTCTGTTCGGCATCATGCAGGGCAACGACAAGACCCACTGGATCTGGATACCCATTGTGGGTGTGTTCTACTTTGTCCTGTATTATTTCACCTTCAGCTTCATGATCCGCAAGATGAACCTGAAGACCCCCGGCCGTGAAGACGACAACGAAGAACCCAAGCTGTACACCCGCACCGACTTCAAGGAAAAGACCGGTGTCGGCCCCGACGGTGCCCCCCGCAAGGGCGGCGATACCGTCTCGGCCCTGATCCTCAACGGTCTGGGCGGCAAGGCCAACGTTTCCGACGTGGACTGCTGTGCTACCCGTCTTCGCGTGACTGTGGTGGATGCCGGTAAGGTACAGGATGCGCTGCTGCGTCAGAGCGGTGCTTCCGGTGTGGTGCACAAGGGCAACGGTATCCAGGTCATCTATGGACCGCAGGTCTCTGTGATCAAGTCCAACCTGGTAGAGTATATGGAAAGCCCCGAAGCCGACCAGCCCATGACCGTGGAAGCTCCCCAGGCGCCGCAGCCTGCTCCCGCCGCTCCCGCTCCCGCCGCCGTCAAGGCTGAGACCCTGGGCGCGCACATGAGCGGTGAAGTCATTCCCATGGAGGAAGTGAAGGATGAAGCCTTTGCTTCCTGCGCCTTGGGCCAGGGCGTGGCTGTGGAGCCTTCCGAGGGCAAGCTGTATGCCCCGGCGGATGCTACCGTGGATAACCTCTTCGACACCCACCATGCCATCGGTCTGGTGACCGAAACCGGCGCCGAACTGCTGCTGCACATCGGCATCGATACCGTCAAACTGGGCGGTAAGTATTTCACCCCCCACGTCAAGGTGGACCAGAAGGTCAAGAAGGGCGACCTGCTCATCAGCTTTGATATGGACGCCATCAAGGCGGAAGGTTACCTGTGCACCACGCCCATGATCGTCTGCAACACCGACGATTACAACGCCGTCAAGCCTCTGGCCGAAGGCTCCGTCAAGGCCGGACAGGACCTGCTGCGGGTGGAATAATCCTCCCACGGTTGCCGTTCTTCAAGCGATGTGGTATGCTTTTCTCAAAAGGAAGAGGCTGCCCGTTTCTGAGGAGGGATGCCCTGTGGCCAAACGAAAATGGACCCGTCAGGAAGTGGAAGACTGGCGCAAGGAGCACAACAGCTGGTTTTACTGCAACAAGGAGGATGCCAACATCTTTGTGCGCAAACGCTGCTACGGCATCAACTGGGCGTTTAATCTGGGTAACCCCCTTTCCTGGGTGATTATGGCGGCGTTTGCCGGTGTGATCCTTCTTGTGGCAATTTCGCAGATGTTCCTGTAACGGCAGATACAACGGCAGGCAGTACGCCTCAATCGGGGTGGTACGGCCTGCCGTTTTGCTTGCCCGCCGCAGGGGAGCAATCCGGCGGTTGACGCGCCGTGTCCGGCGGGGTATGCTATACAATAGACACACAAAACAAACGCAGAACGGGGGAGACAACCATGGCGATCAAAACCGAAAAGACCTATCTTTCCCACGACGGAAAGACCACCGTCCACGCCCTGTGCTGGGCCCCGGAAACGGGAACTCCTTTGGCGGTGCTGCAGATTTCCCACGGTATGGTGGAGTTCATCGACCGGTATGACGCCTTTGCCGCTTTTATGACCGGCCAGGGCTTTGTGGTGGTGGGCAACGACCACCTGGGCCACGGCGCCTCGGTTCTGTCCCGGCAGGATTGGGGCTATTTCACCGAAGGCGATGGCTCCGAAATTCTGGTGGAGGACCTGCACTGCCTGCGCACCATGGTGCAAAAGGAGTACCCCGGCCTGCCGTATTTTATGCTGGGGCACAGCATGGGCTCCTTTATCCTGCGCCGGTATCTGATGCTGCACGGCGAAGGTCTGGCGGGGGCTGTTGTGTCCGGAACGGCCTACAAGCAAAAGCCTCTGGCCGATATTTTCCTGGCGGTCTGCCGGGTATTGGCGGCGCTGCACGGATGGAAATACCACAGTGCGGTAGCCGCGGCACTCTTTTTCTCCGGTTCCTTCCACAAATTTGATATGGACGGCTCCCATCCCGAAAACAGCTGGCTGACCTGCGACGAGGAGATCGTGCGGCGGTATTACGGGGAGCCGCGCTGTACCTTCCCCTTCACGGTCAGCGGGTATTACACCATTACCAGACTACTGAAAACCATCCAGAACCCGGCGGAGATCGCAAAGACACCCCGGGACCTGCCGATTCTGTTTGTTGCCGGGGCGCAGGACCCGGTGGGGGCGTTCGGCGCCGGTGTGCGCAAGGTGGCCCGGATGTACCGTGACGCCGGCCACGAAAACCAGAAACTGGTGCTGTACCCTAAAGCCCGGCACGAAGTGCTGAACGAGGTGGACCGTGCCGACTACTGGCAGGATATTCTTGCATGGTGCCGGGACCTTGTATAAATCCGGAAAACCTTTCCCAGACAAAAAAATGGGGCGGCACACGGAATTCCGTGTGCCGCCCCGTTTTGGGTTGATCACCGTCGGCGCACGCTGAACCCGAAGATGGTTCCGCATACACCGCCCACAATATGCATAAAGTTGGCAACGTTGTCCTGCACAAACAGGATGTCGTATATCTGCTGACCCAGGTACAACCCGGCTACCAGCAGCAAGGTCAGGGGAATGGCGCCGCCGCGGGTGCCCGCCAGGCTGGAAAGCATGATCAGCATGAACACCACACCGGACGCCCCCAGAAGAGCCGAACCGGGGAAAAGCACGCATTGCAGAATGCCGGATACCAAGGCCGTGAAGGCGACCCCCAGCAAAAGGGTGCGGCTGCCGTACTTTTCTTCCAGGGGCGGCCCCACCACCAACAGCAGCAACATGTTGTTGATAAAGTGGGACCAGTTGGCATGGCCAAGCACATGGCAGAACAGCCGCACATAGAAAAGGGGATCGGTGACGGAAGAACGGTATACGCTGAACAGGTGGGAGGTGGTCCACCCGTCGGTGACGCGGCCCAGAATCAAAGCCAGCAGGGAAAGAAAGAAGAGGGATAGGGTCACCGGGGCGTTGTATTGGAAACTGATGGTGCGTCGCTTCAAGAACAGTTCCTCCTCACATTGGTAAAAGGTGAATCCTATTATATCGCACCGGGGCGAAAAAGCAAAGAAGGAAAAACGAAAAGGTCTTTGTAAAATCCCCGAAAAATCTTTTGTTTCGGGATGAAAATGCACACAAAGCATGCTATAATGACAACATAGTGGCAGTCTGCCGCCGAAAGGTCGGTGTCGGAAATGCGGCAAGCAACACGGCGGGATGCCGCACTGCTGGCCGGTATCACGCTTGCGGGAATGCTGGTCATTGTGTGGGGCGCCTGTTTTCTGATTGCGCCGGTCTGGCAGCCCGGATACGGTGCGGCGGTTCCGCAGACGGCTTCGGCATCCCGGCCGCTGATCAACCCTAACACGGCGGATGTGCAAACTCTGCTGGAACTGCCCGGAGTAGGGCAGAAAAAGGCGGAAGCGATTGTGGCATACCGTGAGGAGAACGGCCCGTTTCTTTCCCTGCAGGAGCTGACCCGGGTGCCGGGCATCTCACAGCAGATGGTGGACAGCTGGGCGGAATATATGACTCTGGACCCCGAATTTTGAGAAGGAGGGCGTTGTTTTGGATACGACCGAAAGCATCTTTATCAATCGTGAGCTGAGCTGGTTGGATTTCGACAGCCGCGTGCTGGCTCTGGCCAAGGAAAAGAGCGTACCCCTGGGGGAACGCATCAAGTTTGCGGCCATTTTCGGCAGCAACATGGATGAGTTCTTTATGGTGCGTGTGGGTTCCCTGTATGACCAGACGCTGCTCAAGAACAACAAGCTGGATATTGTCACCCACATGACGGCGTCAGAGCAGATTGCCGCCATCACCCCCCGAGTGGCTGAATTGCAGGCCAAGTGCGACAAGTACTGGCAGCATCTGGTCAGCGCCCTGGCGGACAACGGCTACAAAAAGCTGGACTTCAACAAGCTGGACAAACAGCAGGAACATTTCTGGAAGTCTTATTTCCAGCGGGAAATCTTCCCCATCCTCAGCCCGCAGATCGTGGACCAGCGGCATCCGTTCCCCTTCCTGCGCAACAAGGAAATCTACTTCATCGTGCAGCTGTACACCAAAGCGGACGGTGTGCACTACGGCATCATCCCCATCAGCAACCAGTTTGAACGGGTTCTGTATCTCAAGGACGGAAATACCACCTACTTTGCCTTTGTGGAAGAGCTGATTGCCCATTATGCCTCCGCCATCTTCCGCAAAAATGCGGTGCAGAAATCCTGCCTTTTCCGGGTGACCCGCAACGCTGATATCACGGTGGACGAAGGCATGATGGACCATGACATCGACTTCCGCGACGTGATGAGCGAACTGCTGAAAAAGCGCCGCAAGCTGGCCGCCGTCCGCCTGCAGTTCTGGCCGGAAGGCCCTCAGGACATCGTCAAGTTCCTGCGGGATAAGCTGGTGGTCCCGGCGGACCGCTGCTATGTGCAGACTTCGCCCCTGGACTCCGGCTGCCTGTTCCGGCTGGCCGGCCGGCTCTCCGCCGACGGCAACGCCCCGCTGTTCTATCCGCCGGCCCGCCCCATCCAGGCCCCCGCCGGGTATGACCTGTATAAAGAGGCCCACGAGCACGATGTGCTCATTGCGTATCCTTACCAGAGCATCCGCCCCTTCATCCGCATGCTGCTCAAGGCCGGCGCGGACCCCAATGTGGTCTCCATCAAGATGACCCTGTACCGCATGGCCAGCGATTCCCAGATTGTGCAGGCCCTGATTGCCGCCGCTGAAAACGGCAAGGAAGTGGTGGCCATGGTGGAACTGCGTGCCCGCTTTGATGAGCAGAACAACATCGACTGGTCCAAGCAGCTTGAGGAAGCCGGCTGCACCGTCTTCTACGGGTTCGACGATTACAAGGTCCATTCCAAGCTGACCCTGATCACCAGCAAGGTGGACGGCAAATACCATTACCTGACCCAGATCGGCACCGGCAACTACAACGAAAAGACCAGCGAGCAGTATACCGACCTGTCCTTCATCACCTCCCGCCAGGAAATCGGCGAGGAAGCCAGCGCCGTGTTCAACAACATGGCCCTGCAGCGCCTGACCAGCGAGGCCGACACCATGCTGGTAGCGCCGCTGCGGTTCAAGAGCGTTCTGCTGGCCGAGATGGATAAGCAGATTGCCCGTGCCCACCGGGGCGAGCGTGCCTCCATGATTCTGAAGAACAACTCCATCAACGACCCGCAGATCATCGAAAAGATCAGCGAAGCCAGCTGTGCGGGGGTGCGGGTGGACATGATCGTCCGCGGTATCTGCTGCGTGCGGGCCGGTGTGCCTGGCAAGACCGAGAACGTGCACATCCGCAGCATCGTCGGCCGGTATCTGGAGCATTCCCGCATTTATTGCTTCGGCGACGGGGAGGATATGCATATCTATATCGCCTCCGGTGACTTCCTCACCCGCAACACCGAACGCCGGGTGGAAGTGGGCGTCCGCGTGGACGACCGGCGCATTGCCCGCCAGCTGCGGGGCATTCTGGACCTGCAGCTGCGGGATACCGTCAACGCCCGGGTCATGCAGCCGGACGGCAGCTATACCAAGGTCAAGCCCGCCGAGGGTGAACCGCCGGTGGACAGCCAGATGGCTATGTATGGGTATTTCCAGCACGCCTTTGAACGCCTGGATCCCCCGGAACAGACGCCGGTGCGCAAACCGGTTTCGGCGGTTACGGCGCCTCGTCCCCATCCGCAGGTCCGGCGGGACAGTGCCCGCTTCCGCGGCCTGTTCGAAAGTCTGCGCGGACTGGGCAAAAAATAAGCAAAACTGATTGGTATCAGGAAAAATAAAGGGGAGAAACTCAACATGAAAACCTGCGTTGTTACCGCCAGCTACAACTGCCCGCCCGCCAAGGTGTGGCTGTATCTCACCAATCCCAATCTGAACCACTGGCGTACCGATCTGAATGAGGCGGAAATTGACCCCGACGGCGCGCACATGAAGGAAAAGAACAAGGACGGCAGCGTGACCGAAATCCAGATTCTGGAGTCGGAAAAGCCCCGCCGCCTGCGCTGCACCTTCACCCGTGGTCGGATCCACGGTTCCTTCACCGCCATTCTGTTGGGCGGCGGCGACGCCACCAGCCTGGAGTGCACCATGGAAGTGGAAGGCATGGGCTTGTTCGCCAAGCCCCGCAAGGGTCTGGAAGAACGTCTGGACATGCTGCACCAGGCTCTGGGAGACTGAAAAACATCCTGTAGAAATCAGCCCGGCATCCCGCGGTCAGCGCGGTTGTGTGCCGGGCTTTTTTGTATATCGGCCCACCTTTGTGCATACCTTTTGGGTATGGGCTGCCGTGGGGCAGCCGGATCGCGGGAGGTGGGACCATGTGGGAAGATGCAACCCCGAAACCGACGCCGGAAACACCGAAACCGGCGCAAGCCAAAAAGAGGGAACAGGGAGACTTTGTTTTGCTGGTACAGGTTTTGCTGTGCCTGGTCATCGGCGGCCTGGTTTATACGGCCAGGTTCATGGGGTGGCCCCTGTACCGGCAGTTCCGCACCGACTACGCCGCCGCCATGCAGATGCCCGGCCCGGCGGTGTTTGCCGAGGACCGGGGATTTCTCAAGTTCACCCAACAGGCCTGCCGGGACCTGTGGCAGTCGGCACAGGAGGTGATGGCGGAGCTGAAAAACGCTGCTCCATCCACGGCCGAGACCGCCCGCCCTGTCCATGCGGCCAATAAGGCTGCTCCCTACGGCAGCAGCAACGAAGCCTATCAGCCGCCCTTCTCGCTGATCTTTCCGCTGCCGGGTACTGGCAGTACCGAAACATCCGGCTACGGCTGGCGGATCAACCCCGTCACCGGGGAAGGGGAGGAGTTCCACACAGGCAACGATCTTGCCGCTGCCGAAGGCACGCCGGTGCTGGCGGCGGCAGACGGTGTCGTGCGGGTGGCGGGGGCCCACGCCAGCTACGGCAACTACATCCGCCTTTTACATGAAAACGGGGACGAAACCCTGTACGCCCATATGCAGTATCTGTATGTGCGCCCGGGGCAGAGCGTAAAGGCAGGACAGGTGATCGGAGCGTCCGGGCAGACGGGCAATGTCACCGGCCCGCATCTGCATTTTGAACTGTTGCATGAGGGAATCCGCTATGACCCCACCCAGGCCCTGGAAAACGCCGCATGATGCGCCGGTGCGCCTGCGCGCTCCGCTGGTGACCTTGTTTCTGCTGGCGTTGTCTCTTTTGTATGATCATATGGGGGTGCTGCGCTGGGGACTTCTGTGCGCTGCTTTGCACGAGGCCGGCCACCTGATTGCCTGGGCGATTCTGGTACGGCAATGCCCACGACTGGAAATCTCGCCCACCGGCATCTGCCTGTGCATGCGGGGGGTGGCACTGCCGCCTGCCCGGGAACGGTTGCTGGCAGCGGCGGGGCCGCTGACCAACTTTTTGCTGTGCGCCGCCGGGGTGGCCTTCATGGAGTGGCAGGGCTACAGTTACAGCGGATACTGGTTTGTATCGGCCAATCTTCTGCTGGGAACCTTCAACCTGCTGCCGCTGCCCGGGCTGGACGGAGCCCGGATCTTTTCCTTTGTGTGAATCCATTTGCATTTGACGGGACAATCGGGTACAATAGCAGATGTAAAAAATCATGGAAGGATGGGACACTATGACAGAGTTCTCCCACCAGCTGAAAGAAGCGCTCAGCCTGGTCCAGAAGCCGGGCCGGTATACCGGCGGCGAACCGGGCTGCACCTATAAGGATAAAAGCAAGGTCGATGTTCGCATGGCCTTCTGCTTCCCGGACACCTATGAAGTGGGCATGTCTTTTCTGGGCGAAAAGATCTTGTATGAGCTGCTCAACCGCCACGAAAACTGGTGGTGCGAGCGTGCCTTCATGCCCTGGGTGGATATGAAGGAGCAGATGGAGCGGCTGAACATCCCTCTCTACTGCCTGGAAAGCAAGGATCCCCTTTCCGACTTTGACATCGTCGGCTTCACCCTGGAATACGAGCTTTGCTACACCAACATCCTGGCCATGCTGCGCATGTCCGGCATCCCCCTGCGCGCCGCCGACCGGGACGAAAGCTGGCCGCTGGTGATTGCGGGCGGCCCCTGCGTGTGCAACGCCGAGCCCATGGCGGATTTCTTTGATATCATGCAGCTGGGCGAAGGGGAACAGATGCTGCAGGACGTGTGCGCCGCCGTGGAGTACGCCAAGAAAAACGGCCTGAACAAGGAACAGCTGCTGTTGAACCTGGCCAAGATTCCCGGCGTGTATGTGCCCTCCTTCTACGACGTGACCTATGAGGAGGACGGCCGCATCCGCTCCATCAAACCCAACCGTCCGGGTGTGCCGGAAAAGGTGACCAAGGCCATTGTCAAGGACATGGACTCCTTCCCGCCGCCGGAAAACTTCGTGGTGCCCATCGTGGGCGCCATCCAGGACCGGGCCAGCGTGGAAGTGCTGCGCGGCTGTGTGCGCGGCTGCCGGTTCTGCCAGGCCGGGCAGATCTACCGGCCTTTCCGGGAGCGTTCCCCCAAGCTCATCAGCGACTGCGCCCGGATTCTCTGCCGCAACACCGGCTACGATGAGCTGAGTCTGACCAGCCTTTCCACCTCCGACCATTCCCGGCTGGAGGAAATTCTGGACAACCTGAATTCCTGGGCCGAGGCCGACCACGTCAGTCTGTCCCTGCCGTCCCTGCGGGTGGACAACTTCTCCGAATCCCTGGTGGAAAAGACCACCCGGGTGCGCAAGAGTGGTCTGACCTTTGCGGCGGAAGCGGGCACCCAGCGTCTGCGGGATGTCATCAACAAGAACGTGACCTGGGACCAGATTGAGCGGGGCTGCCGCATCGCTTTCAGCGAAGGCTACACCTCGGTCAAGCTGTACTTCATGATGGGCCTGCCCACCGAAACCATGGAGGACATCAAGGGCATTGCGGACACCGCCCAGCAGGTGGTGGACCTGTTCTACAAGATTCCCGACCGGCCGAAGGGCAAGGGAGTGCAGGTGACCATCAGCGTGGCCTGCTTTGTGCCCAAGCCGGACACTCCCTTCCAGTTCTGCGCCCAGGATACCCGGGAACAGCTTCGGGAAAAGCAGAAGTACCTGCTCAGCTGTGTGCACTCCCGCAAGATCAAGGTCAACTACCACGACAGCGCCACCAGCGTACTGGAAGGCATCTTTGCCAAGGGGGACCGCCGCCTGGGCAGGGTCATCGAGACCGCCTTCAACCACGGTGCCTTCTTTGACACCTGGGAAGAATACTTTGACTACGACCGCTGGCTGCAGGCCTTTGCCGAATGCGGGATCGACCCGGATTTCTACAACTACCGCACCCTGGCCCTGGATGAGGTGACTCCCTGGTCCCATCTGGATGTAGGGGTCAGCCAGGCGTTCCTGGCCCGGGAGTACCAGAAGGCGCTGCGCGCCGAAACCACTCAACCCTGCAACCGCCAGTGCAGCGGCTGCGGGGCCAATAAACTGCTGGGAGGGCCGTGCTTTGCTTACAATCAGGATCAGCTTTGAAAAACGGGCCGAGGCCGCCTACATCTCGCTGCTGGATCTGCAGCGGGTATTCCAGCGCATCCTCAAGCGCAGCGGTTTGCCGGTGTATTACACGCAAGGGTTCAACCCTCATATCTATCTTTCCTTTGCCAGCCCGCTTTCGCTGGGGCAGGAAAGTCTGTGTGAAAGCTGCGAGGTCAAGACCGCCGAGGAAAAATCCGACCTGAGTGCCTGGAAAGAAACCCTCCAGCCCTTCATGCCCCGGGGCATCGTCATCCGTTCGGTGGCGCCCGCCAGGGAAAAGAGCAGCGAGATCGGTTTTGCCGATTACACCATCACCCTGCCTCTTTCGGCGGAGGAC
The DNA here is from genome assembly GCF_016900095.1 of Gemmiger formicilis. GTDB lineage: Bacteria > Bacillota > Clostridia > Oscillospirales > Ruminococcaceae > Gemmiger > Gemmiger formicilis_A. The sequence continues at coordinate 69,873 of NZ_JACJJP010000012.1, read as the reverse complement.
GCCCTCATTGCCTACAATGAGAGTGAAACCGCCATGGTGAGCAAAAAGACCAAGCGGGGCAGCCATGAGGTGGATCTGAAAACCTATATCCCGCAGCTCGATTACCAAAAGGAAGGGGACAGCCTGTCCTTCTCGGTGCGCATGCCCTGCGCCTCCGGCGAAGGGGTCAACCTGAACCCGTCCCTGTTGCTTGCCCACCTGCAGCAGACCCACGCCATCCCGCCTTGGCAGTGCGAGGTACTCCGCACGCAGCTTTATACAAAAAATGGCTATGTTTTTTGTTGATTTGCCAAAATAAGGCTTGCAAAAAACGCGTTGGTATGGTATGATATTCGAGCGTTAGTACGCCGGGCCACCGGCGAGGTAATGACAAATCATTATACAGGCGGTCCTCTGCCCGCTTTTTTTGAGGCATGAACGTCGGAAAACATGGAGGAATTGATCAATGGACGCAATGAAGAAATTGACCGAGGGCATGATCAAAGAGAACCGCCCGCAGTTCGAAGTCGGCGACACCGTCCGCGTGTCTGTCCGTATCAAGGAAGGCGACAAGGAGCGTATCCAGGCCTTTGAAGGCACTGTCATCGCCAAGAAGCACGGCGGCATCGCCGAGACCTTCACCGTCCGCCGCACTTCCTACGGCGTCGGCGTTGAGCGTGTGTTCCCTGTGAACAGCCCCTTTGTTGAAAAGGTGGAAGTTGTCCGCCGCGGCAAGGTCCGTCGTGCCAAGCTGTTCTATCTGCGCAGCCGCACCGGCAAGGCCGCCAAGGTCAAGGCGCGTATCTGAGAAATTCGCAAAATCCGGCTGCCCTGGGGCAGCCGCGAAGGGGGAGGACGGTTGGCGTTCTCCCTTTTTGCGTTTCTTATACATCTGTATTTTGGGAAAGTCGGGGTGATCATGTGCCGCAGGAAGAATCCATGCGTGACAGGTTCAATCGTCAGTTCAAGCGCAACCGGGACCTGCTGGAATGGTTTGAAGCCATTGTGCTGGCCATTGTGGCGGTGGCGCTGGTGTTTACCTTTGGCGTGCGCATGATCCGGGTGGACGGGCATTCCATGGTGCCCACCCTGCAGGACGGGGAACGTCTGCTGATTTCCAGCCTGCCCTACACGCCGCAATACGGGGACATCGTCATCATTGACGAGTATACATCCTACGGCAAGCCGCTGGTCAAACGGGTTATCGGCATGGCCGGGGATACCATCGACATCGATTTTGAAAACGGCATCGTATACCGCAACGGAAGCGCTTTGTATGAGCCGTACACCGCCGAACCCACCTATCTGCAGGAGACCGTGACCTTCCCGGTGACGGTACCGGAAGGCTGCATTTTTGTGATGGGGGATAACCGCAACAATTCCACCGACAGCCGCTCCGCCAGCGTGGGCTTCATCGACACCCGCGATGTGCTGGGCCGCGTCATTATGCAGGTGCCGCTATGAGTGAAGATATCATCAACCGCCGTCAGATCCACTGGTTCCCCGGTCATATGGCCAAGACCCTGCGGATGATGGAAACCGAAATCCGCAACGTGGACTGCGTTCTGCAGGTGCTGGACGCCCGCATTCCGCTTTCCAGCCTGAACCCGGAGATCGAGCGCATCACCCGGGACAAGCCCCATCTGTATGTGCTGAACAAGGCGGATCTGGCCGACCCGGAGATCACCAAGCAGTGGCTGGCCTATTTCCGGGAAGCGGGGGCAGGCTGTCTGCCTATGGATTCCAAACAGAAGGGCAAGGCCGGCGCCGCCAAGGACCTGATTGAGAAGGAGTTGGCCGCTCTGATGGAGCGGCGCAAGGCCCGGGGCATGGTGGGCGCCCGCATCCGGGTCATGATCGTGGGCATCCCCAACGTGGGCAAATCCACCTTCATCAACTCTTTTGCCGGCACCACCCGGGCCAAGGCTGCCAACAAACCCGGCGTCACCCGGGGCAAGCAGTGGATCACCGTGGGCAACTATGACCTGATGGACATGCCTGGCGTGTTGTGGAAGAAGTTCGATTCTTTGCAGACCGCTGCCAACCTGGCCTTCATCGGCTCCATCCGGGACGATATTCTGGACATTGAGGAACTGGCCTGCGGCCTGTTGGAAAGCGTGCGCCAGATTTACCCCCAGCGCCTGCTGGAACGCTATAAGCTGGACGAAAGCGCCCTGGAGCTGCCGCCGTATGACCTTTTGCAGGCCATCGGTGCCAAGCGCGGCATGCTGATCTCCGGCGGCGAGGTGGATGCCGAGCGCGCTGCCCGCATGCTGGTGGGAGAGTTCCGCGCCAGCAAGTGGGGGCGCATCTCGCTGGAGCGCCCGCCCCAGCGGCAACAGGAGATTGACTGGGAGGATGACGATGCCCCGCAAGACGATTGATTCCACCCCGCTGTATGAGTATGACGAAGCGCTGCGCACCGACTGCGGTGTGCTGTGCGGCGTGGACGAGGCGGGCCGCGGCCCCCTGTGCGGGCCGGTCTGCTGCGCGGCGGTCATCCTGAACCCGGAAGACCCCATCCCCGGGGTCACCGACTCCAAAAAGCTCAGCGAAAAGCGCCGGGAAGAGCTGTATGAGCAAATCATCCAGCGGGCACTTGCCTGGCATGTGGAGTTTGTCTCTCCCCAGGAGATTGACGAAAAGAACATTCTCTGGGCGACCATGGCCGGTATGGCCCGGGCGGTGAACGCTCTGGAAACAAAGCCCGCCTTGGTGCTCATCGACGGCAACCGCTGCCCGCCTGGCCTGGCCATGCCTTCCCGGGCGGTGGTCAAGGGGGACGCCACCAGCGCATCCATCGCGGCGGCCTCGGTTCTGGCCAAGGTCAGCCGGGACCGGTACATGTGTGAACTGGACGCCCAATACCCCCAGTACCAGCTGGCCAAGCACAAGGGGTACCCCACGGCGCTGCATTACCAGCTGATCAAGGAATATGGCATCCAGCCCTTTTACCGCCGCAGCTTTCTGAAAAAGCTGGGCTACTGAGATGGCTGCCGACAAAGCCTTGGGGGCAAGGGGAGAAGCCGTTGCCGCCAAATACTACCAGCAAAAAGGATACCTGCTCCTGAACCACAACTATCGTACCCGCATGGGGGAGCTGGACCTGATTCTATATAAGGATGGCGGCATCGTGTTCGCCGAAGTCAAAACCCGCACGCACATCCGCAAAGCCCTGCCGGCCGAAGCGGTGGACGCCCACAAGCGCCGCTGCCTGATTGCGGCCGCCCAGCTGTATCTGCAGCGCAGCCCCTATGCCGATGCCCCCGCCCGGTTCGATGTGGTGGAAGTGATTCCCTCCGAACAAGGGTGGCGGGTACACTGCATCCGGGATGCGTTTCAAATGACATAGAGAAAAGGGGAAAGAACATGCAGTATCAAAGCACACGAAACCATGCGACCGTAGTATCCTCCTCGGAAGCCATCGTGCGCGGGCTGACGCCGGACGGCGGGCTGTTCGTGCCGCAGGCTTTCCCTGCCGCGGATCTGGAAGGCTGGAAGAACCTCCGCTATCCGGATCTGGCAGCCAAGGTCCTGGAGCTGTATCTCACCGACTATGCCCCCGAATTTCTGCGCCGTGCCGCCCACGAAGCCTACGGCGAAGCCTTCGGCGGTAAGGCCGGGCAGGTGCAAAAGGTGGCGGACGGCCTGTTCTCGCTGGAACTGTGGCACGGTCCCACCAGCGCCTTCAAGGACTACGCCCTGCAGCTGATGCCCAAACTGCTGGTGCAGGCCAAAAAGAACCTGAACCGCACCGAGCACACCCGTATCCTGGTGGCCACCTCTGGCGATACCGGCAAGGCGGCTCTGGCCGGCTATGCGGGGCTGGAAGGCATCGATATTGCGGTGTTCTATCCCAACGACGGCACCAGCGAGATCCAGCGCCTGCAGATGGCCACCCAGACCGGCGACAATGTGGCGGTATATGCGGTGCAGGGAAACTTTGACGATGCCCAGACCGGCGTGAAGAAGGTCTTCGGCGATGCCGATGTGGCCGAGCAGCTGGCTGCCCGGGACATCCGTCTGTCCAGCGCCAACTCCATCAACTGGGGCCGCCTGGCGCCCCAGATCGTCTACTATTTCTACGCCTACTTCCGCCTGGCGGAGCAGGGGGCTGTGGAATGGGGCAAACCGGTGGACTTCTGTGTGCCCACCGGCAACTTCGGCGATATTCTGGCCGGATACTATGCCAAGCGCATGGGACTTCCGGTGGGACGTCTGGTCTGCGCCTCCAACCGCAACAACGTCCTCACCGATTTCATCCGCACCGGCGTGTACGACAAGCGCCGGGAATTCTACAAGACCACCTCGCCGTCCATGGACATCCTGATTTCCAGCAATCTGGAACGTCTGCTGTACCATGTGACCGGGGACGACGCCAAGGTGGCACGCTGGATGCAGGAGCTGAGCACCACCGGCGTGTACAAGGTGGACGATACCACCCTGGCCGCCATCCGCGAAAGCTTTGACTGCGGCTGTGCCGGGGACGACGAGGCTGCCGACCAGATTCACACCTGCTTTACCGAAGATCATTACCTGTGCGACCCGCACACGGCGGTGGCCTTCCGGGTGGCGGGGCAGTGCCGTACCGACGCACCCATGGTGGTGCTGTCCACGGCCAGCCCCTTCAAGTTCCCCCGGGATGTGCTGGCCGCTTTGGGAGAGGCTGTGCCGGACAGCGATTTTGCCGCCATGAAGGCCCTCACCGCCAGCACCGGCTGTGAAGCGCCCAAGGCGCTGGCGGCGCTGGAAACCCTGCCGGTCCGTTTCGACACGGTCATCGCGCCGGAGGACATCCGTGCGGCCGCACTGAAATAACAAAGGAAACACTATGGCGATTTTTGCAATCGGGGATATGCACCTCTCCCTGGGTGGCGACAAGCCCATGGATGTCTTTCCCGGCTGGGAAGGGTATCTGCCCAAGCTGGAAGCCAAGTGGCGTACCCTGATTCAGGACACCGACACGGTGATTTTGGCGGGGGATACCTCCTGGGCCATGCGCCTGCAGGACACCAAGGCCGACTTTGATTTTCTGCAGACCCTGCCCGGTCAGAAATGGCTGCTCAAAGGCAACCATGATTATTGGTGGACCACCGCCCGCAAGATGGAAACCTACATAGCCGCCAACGGGTGGGATACCCTGCACATCCTGCACAACAACTGCTGCCTGGTGGGTGGCAGGGCACTGTGCGGTTCCCGGGGCTGGCCTTTTGACGATGCCGAGGCCCAGAGTGCCAAGATTATGGCCCGGGAGGCCGGAAGGCTGGAGATGTCCCTGGCGTCGGGGGCCGAGGCGGAGGAGCGCATTGCGTTCCTGCACTATCCGCCGGTGTTCGGCACCTCCTGCGCCCAGGAACTGGTGGATGTGCTGCATGCCCACGGGGTGCAGCAATGCTATTACGGGCACCTGCACGGCAAGGCCATCCGCTACGCGGTGCAGGGAGAACGGGACGGCATCCGCTACAAGCTGATTTCGGCGGACGGCCTGGCGTTTTGCCCGTATAAGATCTGTGACTGAGAAAATTTTTGCCTTCACAGGCAAAAAAATGCAAAAGGCACTGGTATTCTGTGCCGGGGCATGCTATAATAACTTGTATTTCTATGTTTGGAGGACTACAAATGAACCTGATTTCTTGTGAAAAACTGGAAAAGAGCATGGTTGAGCTTCAGTTCTCGATCGATGCCGATACCTTCAAAAATGCCGTTGCCGCCGCGTTCAAGCGCGAAAGCAAGAAGTATACCGTTCCCGGCTTCCGCAAGGGCAAGGCCCCGCGCGCGATGATCGAGAAGATGTACGGCGCCGACATCTTCCACTATGACGCCATCAACGACCTGTTCCCCGAAGCTTACGAGGCTGCCGTCAAGGAAGCCAACATCGAGGTTGTGGGCCGTCCCGATCCCGAGGTCGTTTCCATGTCCGAGGCCGAGGGCGCTACCCTGAAGGTCAAGGTTGCCGTCAAGCCGGAAGTCACCCTGGGCGACTACGCCGGATTAAACGTGACCAAGAAGGTCAAGACTGTGGACGAGTCCCTGGTGGACGCCGAGATCAAGCGCATGCAGGACCGCAACGGCCGTCTGCTGACCCGTGAGGGCGCTGCCGAGAACGGCGACACCGTGGACATCGACTTCGAAGGCTTCGTGGATGGCGTGGCTTTCGACGGCGGCAAGGCTGAGCACTACTCTCTGGTGCTGGGCAGCGGTTCCTTCATCCCCGGCTTTGAAGATCAGGTCGTGGGCCATTCTGCCGGCGAGGAATTCGACGTCAACGTCAAGTTCCCCGAGCAGTACCAGGCCGAAGAGCTGGCCGGCAAGGACGCTACCTTCAAGATCAAACTGCATGAAGTCAAGTACAAGGAACTGCCCGAGCTGGACGACGATTTCGCCAAGGACGTCAGCGAGTACGACACCCTGGACGAGCTGAAGGCTTCCATCCGCAAGAACATTGAGGAGAACAACCAGAAGCAGGCCGACCAGCAGGTGGAGAACGACCTGATCGAGCAGGTTGTCAACGGCATGACCGCCGAGATTCCCCAGGCCATGTACGACGCCCGCGTGGACGAGCTGGTGCAGGACTTCCAGTACCGCATTGCCCAGCAGGGTCTGAAGCTGGAACAGTACCTCCAGTACATGGGCATGGACATGAACACCTTCAAGTCCCAGTTCCAGGAGCAGGCTGAAAAGCAGGTCAAGATGCGTCTGGCTATGGAAGCCATCGTTGCCAAGGAAGGCATCGAGGCCACCGATGAGGAATTCAACGCCGAAGTCAAGCGCATTGCCGATGCCTACAAGATGGAAGAGGACAAGGTCCGCTCCGTTGTGGACGAAGCCGCTGTCAAGGCCGATCTGGCCGTGAACAAGGCCATCGACTTCGTGAAGGAGAAGGCCAACATCACCACCGAGACCGTGGAACCCGCTGCTGAATCCAAGGAATAATAAACATTGCGACCGATACGGTGCCGCTGCCGCCGTATCGGTCGGTTTATCACAGGGGGATTTTTCCCCGGGCAGCCATCATACCAAAATTGATTTACGGGAGGGAACTTGCATGAGTTTGGTACCTTACGTCGTCGAACAGACCGCGCGCGGAGAGCGCAGCTATGATATCTTTTCCCGCCTGCTCAATGATCGCATCATTGTGCTGAGCGAGGACGTCAACCCCACTTCGGCCAGCGTGGTCATTGCACAGCTGCTGTATCTGGAGGGCCAGGACCCCGAAAAGGATATCAGCTTCTACATCAACAGCCCGGGCGGTTCCATCTCGGACGGCATGGCCATTCACGACACCATGAAGTATATCAAGTGCGACGTGTCCACCATCTGCGTGGGCATGGCGGCTTCCATGGGTGCCTTCCTGCTGGCCAGCGGCACCAAGGGCAAGCGGTTTGCGCTGCCCAACTCGGAAATTCTGATCCATCAGCCGCTGATCGCCGGCAACGGTCTGTCCGGTCAGGCCACCGATATCAAGATCCACGCCGACCATATCGTGCAGATCAAGGCCAAGCTCAACGGTCTGATCAGTGAATACACCGGTCAGCCGCTGGAAGTGGTCCAGCGCGATACCGAGCGCGACAACTATATGACCGCGCAGCAGGCCAAAGACTATGGTCTGATCGATGAGATCATCTCCAAACATTAACCACGGGGGAAGGAAATGGCAAATTCGATTTCCGGAAAAGACGGAAAGGAACGCGAACTGATCTGCAGTTTCTGCGGCCGTTCGCAAAAGCAGGTCGAACAGCTGATCATCGGTCCCGGCGTCAATATCTGCAAGGATTGCATTGACATGTGCTACAACGCCCTGTACAAGGACGAGGAAACGCCGCCGCCCCGGGCCACCGCCCAGCGCCGTGCTGCCTCTGCCCGTCCGCGGCACAGCATCGATCCGCTGCAGGACATCAACATTCTGACTCCGGCCGAGATCAAGGCCGGCCTGGACCAGTATGTCATCGGACAGGACGAGACCAAAAAGGTGCTGGCTGTTTCGGTGTACAACCATTACAAGCGGATTCTGTCCGGGCAGGAAAGCGACGTGGAACTGCAGAAGTCCAACGTCCTGATGCTGGGCCCCTCCGGCACCGGCAAGACCCTGCTGGCCCAGACCCTGGCCAAGATGCTGGGGGTACCCTTCGCCATTGCGGACGCCACCACCCTCACCGAGGCCGGCTATGTGGGTGAAGACGTGGAGAACATCCTGCTCAAGCTCATCCAGGCCGCGGACTTCGACATTCCCAAGGCGGAAGTGGGCATCATCTATGTGGATGAGATCGACAAGATCACCCGCAAGAGCGAAAATCCCTCCATCACCCGGGATGTGGGCGGTGAAGGTGTGCAGCAGGCACTGCTGAAAATCCTGGAAGGCACGGTCAGCAACGTGCCGCCCCAGGGCGGCCGCAAGCACCCGCAGCAGGAGTTCATCCAAATCAACACCAAGAACATCCTGTTCATCTGCGGTGGCGCCTTCGATGGGCTGGAAAAGCTGATCCAGAAGCGCACCGACACTTCGTCCCTGGGCTTCGGCAGCCAGCTGCGCTCCAACCTGGACGCGGACGAAACCCGTCAGAAGCTGCTGCGCAAGGTGGAACCGGACGACCTGGTCAAGTTCGGCCTGATTCCCGAACTCATCGGTCGTCTGCCGGTGGTGACGGTGCTGGATCCCCTGGACGAGGAATCCCTGGTCCGGGTACTCACCGAGCCCAAGAACAGCATTGTCCGCCAGTACAAGGAACTGCTGGGCCTGGACAACGCCGAGCTGGTCTTTACCGATGCGGCGCTGCATGCCATCGCCAAGAAGACCATCGAGCGCAAGAGCGGCGCCCGCGGTCTGCGCAGCGTGGTGGAGGAACTGTTGATCCCCATCATGTACGATATTCCCTCCGATCCGACCATTGTTCGGGTCACCATTGATGAGGATACCGTCAACGGCGGCCAGCCTCATCTGGAATACGGTGCGGTGCGCAAGCGTTACAAGAATCAGAATCTTTCGCTGACCTGAAAAATGGCGGCGGTCTGCCTTCGGGCGGCCGCCGCTCTTTTGTTTTGTCAAAAAGGAGGAGAGAGATGCAGCATTTTCGTGTGGCCCTCCTGCAGTTGCTTCCCGGCAAAACCCTGCAGGAAAATCAGGCAATCGGATTGCAGGCCTGCCGCCGGGCCAAGGCTATGGGGGCAGATCTTGCCCTGTTTCCCGAAATGTGGAGCACCGGTTATACCATTTCCCGGGACCCCGTCCGGCGCCGGGCCATGTCCGTCCCGCCGGACCATGAATTTCTGCGGGCCTTTGCATCCTGTGCCCGGGAACTGGAAATGGCGGTGGGGGTGACCTGTCTGGAATGGGACGACTCCCAGGCAAAAAACGCCCTGTTTGTGTATGACCGGCGGGGGACAATGGTTCTGCACTATGCCAAGGTGCACACCTGCGATTTCGGGGAGGAAGCCTGCCTGGGTCGGGGCGATGCATTCTATACGGCGGATTTGGACACTGCCCAAGGTCGGGTACGCATCGGTGCCATGATCTGCTACGACCGGGAATTTCCCGAAAGCGCCCGGCTCCTGATGCTGCAGGGCGCGGAAATCGTGCTGGTACCCAACGCCTGTCCCATGGAGATCAACCGCCTTGCCCAGCTGCGCGCCCGCGCCTACGAAAACATGATGGGGCTGGCCACCTGCAACTATCCCGCCGGCTGGCCGGACTGCAACGGCCATTCCTCGGCCTTTGACGGCGTGGCGTACCTGCCCGATCTGCCCCAGTCCCGGGATACCTGCCTTCTGGAGGCAGGCGGGGAAGCGGGAATCTATCTGGCCGACTTTGATATGGATATGCTGCGTGCATACCGGCAAACCGAGGTGCACGGCAATGCCTACCGACGCCCGGAATGTTACCGGCTGCTGCTGGATGAACAGATCCGACCGCCCTTTGTGCGCCCGGACCGCCGTCCGTGAGGCAGGCGAAAATTGTTGGTTTGGTGCCGGATGGACTGCTAACAAAGCTATGAGGCGTTAAAAGCGACTTCCGGGGCAAAAAAACGGCCGGACAAAAGAAAAACAAAAAAAATAATCAGACGTACAAACGAAGAAAAATATTGTTCACAAAAATTTTATACTTCGGATACTTGATTTTTGATGGGTAAGTGACTACAATGTATTTAGCACTCAGGATAAATGAGTGCTAAAACAAAACATCAAACGAGATTTTTAATTATAAGGGAGGATATTTCACTATGAAAATCAAACCTCTGGCAGACCGGGTTGTCATCAAACTGGTCGAAGAAGAAGAAACCACCAAGGGCGGCCTGATCCTGACCGGTTCCGCCAAGGAAAAGCCCCAGGTTGCCGAAGTTCTGGCTGTGGGCCCGGGCGGCAACGTGGACGGCAAGGAAGTGGAAATGATCGTCAAGGTTGGCGATAAGGTCCTGACCAGCAAGTACTCCGGCACCGAGGTCAAGGTCGATGGGGAAGAATGCACCATCGTCCGCCAGAGCGACATTCTGGCCATTGTGGAATAATCACGCTGCATAAGGTAAGGAGAGATATACTATGGCTAAACAGATCAAACAGGGCGAGGAAGCCCGTAAAGCTCTTTGCGCCGGCATCGACCAGCTGGCCGATACCGTCAAGATCACTCTGGGACCCAAGGGCCGCAACGTTGTGCTGGGCAAGAAGTTCGGCAGCCCCCTCATCACCAACGACGGTGTCACCATCGCCAAGGAGATTGAGCTGAAGGATCCGTTCGAGAACATGGGCGCTCAGCTGGTTCGCGAAGTCGCTACCAAGACCAATGATGCTGCCGGCGACGGTACCACCACCGCCACCGTCCTGGCCCAGGCTCTGGTCACCGAAGGCATGAAGAACGTCACCGCCGGTGCCAACCCCATGGACATCAAGCGCGGCATGCAGAAGGCCATTGGCGCCGCTGTGGAAGCTGTCAAGGCTCACAGCCAGAAGGTCAACGGCACCAAGGACATCGCCCGTGTCGGCACTGTCTCTGCCGGCGATGCCGAGATCGGCCAGCTGATTGCGGACGCCATGGAAAAGGTCACCGCCGACGGTGTCATCACCATCGAGGAGAACAAGACCACTGCCGAGACCTACACCGAAGTGGTGGAAGGCATGCAGTTTGACCGCGGCTATATCACCCCGTATATGGTCACCGATACCGAGAAGATGGAAGCTGTCTTTGACGACGCCAGCGTGCTGATCACCGATAAGAAGATCAGCGTCTTCCAGGATATCGTTCCTCTGCTGGAGCAGGTCATCCAGTCCGGCCGCAAGCTGCTGATCGTGGCCGAGGATGTGGAAGGCGACGCTCTGTCCAACCTGATCATCAACCGTCTGCGTGGCGGCCTGAACGTGGTGGCCGTCAAGGCTCCCGGCTTTGGCGATCGCCGCAAGGAGATGCTGCAGGATATCGCCATCCTGACTGGCGGTACCGTCATCAGCAGCGATCTGGGCTATGAGCTCAAGGACGCCACCCTGGCCATGCTGGGCACTGCCCGTCAGGTCAAGGTGACCAAGGAAGTCACCACCATCGTCGGCGGCAACGGCGACAAGCAGCAGATCGCGGACCGTGTGGCCCAGATCCGCAGCCAGATCTCCACTGCCACCTCCGACTTCGACCGCGAGAAGCTGCAGGAACGCCTGGCCAAGCTGGCAGGCGGCGTGGCTGTCATCAAGGTCGGCGCTTCCACCGAAGTGGAAATGAAGGACAAGAAGCTGCGCATCGAGGATGCCCTGAACGCCACCAAGGCGGCTGTTGAGGAAGGCATCGTTGCCGGCGGCGGCACGGCTACCCTGAACGCCATCCCCGCTGTTGACAAGCTGATCACCGAGCTGGAGGGCGACGAGCGCACCGGCGCCAAGATCGTCCGCAAGGCTCTGGAAGCTCCCGTGCGCCAGATCGCGGCCAACGCCGGTCTGGAAGGCAGCGTCATCATCAACAACATCCTGCAGGCTGGCAAGCCCAACTACGGCTATGACGCCCAGAAGGAAGAGTATGTGGAAGACATGATTGAGGCCGGCATCGTCGACCCGACCAAGGTTACCCGCTCTGCTCTGGAGAACGCTTCCAGCGTTGCTTCCATGGTGCTGACCACCGAAAGCCTGGTTGCCGATCTGCCGGAACCGCCGGCTCCGGCCGCTCCGGCCGGTGGTGACATGGGCGGCATGTACTAATTGCCGTTGCGCGCCATCGCAATTGAATAAGCAAAGCCCTGCCGGGACCCCGCAAGCCCCCGGCAGGGCTTTTTGTTTGCGCTTGCACAAGGCGGCCAAACCTGTTATGCTGAAAGACGGAATGATAAAGGAGTATACCTGATGAAAAAATGGATTTCTCTTGCCGTTACCCTGGGGGTCATGGTGCTGATTTTTCTGTTTTCCTCCCAGCCCGGGGCACAATCCGGCGCTTTGAGTGAACAGGTTCTGGACCGGGTGCAGCAGAGCGGAACGGCGGATGTTTTCATCCCGGAATGGTTCAGCGGCAATGTGCAGGCAAATGTGCGCAAGTGGGCCCATGTGTATATCTACGCGGTTCTGGGGGCCAGCATGATGGTCACGGCAGTCAGCTGGCGGTGGGGAAAAACACTGCCACGCAGTGCCCTGGCGGCTGCGGCGGCCTGTGTGACGTTTGCCGCCACCGATGAACTGCATCAGTATTTTGTGCCCGGCCGGGCTATGCTGGCCACCGATGTGGGGGTGGATTCCCTTGGCTTTCTGCCGGGGATCCTGCTGGCCGGATTGGTGGTCTGGCTGTTGAGGCACCGCCCCCGCAAGTGCAGCCAACCCAAATAACCCCAATAGCGCCCGTCGGCCCGCAAAGCCGGCGGGCATTGCTTGTTCGGGCGTCCGCAAGGTGTAGGAATCCCAAAAACGGGGCATACTTTCCGTAACCGGAAAGGAGGCTCCCAGGTTGACCCTACGCAGATTGTACGCCATGTGCAGCGCGCTGACGGTGCTGTGTGCCGCCGTTTTGTGCCGCGTTTACTGGATTTGCACCGATACCGCCTATGCGGCCAGTGCCGGCGGCCAGAGCCTTTCCGAGACCGAGCTGCCCCGCAGCCGCGGCAATTTCTATGATCGGGACGGACGACAGCTCACCGGTACCGAACCCCGCTGGTACGCCCTGTGCATCCCGGGGGATTCCAGCTATGCCACCCTGTTTCCCTATGTGAGTTTTGAGGAACAGACGCAGCTGTACGAAAAACGCAACAGCATGACACCGTTTCTGGTGGAGGTCTCCACCGATCTCAGCGCCAACGGAGTTTATACCTATACGGGGGCCCAGCGATACCTGCCCAATCCCATCGCCCGGCATCTCATCGGCTACCTGAACGGGGAGGGCGTGGGGGTATCCAGCCTGGAACTGGCTTACGAGGATGTGCTGGCCCAGGCGGGGGATACCCGCACCGTCACCTGTACCACCACGGCCCAGGGGTCCCTGATGACCGGTACCCAGCCGGAACTGCAGGCCACCGACGGCACCAGCCAGGGGGTGCAGCTCACCCTGGACGCCAATCTCCAGCGCGCCTGTGAGGGGATCGCGGCCCAGAGTATGGAGCGGGGCTGCATCCTGGTTATGGATGTGCAGACGGGGGAGATTCTGGCCAGTGTGAGCATGCCGGAGTTTGACCCGGACGACCTGGTCAAGAGCATCGAGGCGGACGACACCTCCCTGATCAATCGCCCCTTGTCGGCGTTCAGCGCCGGGTCGGTGTTCAAGGTGGTGCTGGCGGTGGCGGCCTACCAGGCGGGCTATAGCTGGTTCACCTATGATTGTACCGGCAGCGTGGAGGTGGGGGACCAGGTGTTCCGGTGTGCCGAAGGCCGGGCCCATGGGACGGTGAATCTTCGCGGGGCGCTGGAACAGAGCTGCAACTGCTATTTCATCGAGCTGGGGCGTCTGCTGGGCGGGGAACGCATTCTGCGCACGGCCCAGGCACTGGGCTTCGGTCAGGCCACAGCGGTGGCCCCGGGGCTCAAGAGCGCCGAGGGCAATCTGCCCCAGGCCTCGGCGGTGGCGGACACCGACGGCGGGCAGCTGGCCATGCTCTCCTTCGGGCAGGGGGCGTTGACTGTGACGCCCTTGCAGATCACTGCCATGATGAACACCATTGCCGACGGCGGCGTGTGGAAGGCGCCAAGCTTTGTGCGGGGGGTGGTGGATGCCGAAACCATGGGCGTGGTACAGCCCATGGAAACCGCCGACGACCAGCCGGTCTGTGATGAAGCCACGGCCGCTGTTTTGCGCAGCATGCTTACCAGTGTGGTGGAGGAAGGCATCGGCCGCCAGGCGGCACCGGAGGCGGGGCAGGCGGGCGGCAAAACCGGCACGGCCCAGACCGGACAGTTTGACGAGGAAGGGGAGGAACTGCTCAACTACTGGTTTTCCGGCTTCTGGCCCGCAGAGGAGCCCCGGTACACGGTGACCGTGTTGCAGGATACCACCCTGGAACCCGTCACATCCAGCGCGGCCATCTTTGCCCGGGTGGTGGATGCCATTGCGGTGCTGGAGGGACAAAATACCGCAGAAACGGCCGAAAATCTGTCCGTTACCGGTTGACAACAGGCCAATGGCGTCGTATACTAACAAAGGATATGACAACGGCTGTGAACGGGCCAATGTCACGGCATCCGGCAACAAGAGAGGAAACCAGCAGCTGAAAGGTTTCTGCCGTCACCGTGGCAGCGCCACCCCGGAGCCCCCGGAAAAACCGGGCGTAGTTGCGGCGTTAACGCAAAGCAAAGCGGCAGGGAAGTTCCCTGCAACTTGGGTGGTACCACGGAAGCTTGTCAGCCTTCGTCCCTTGGTGGGGCGGGGGCTGTTTTCTTTTGTGGCAAAGCCTGCATGGCCGTACACATCAATAGCAAAATGGGAGATTGAGAACAATGCAATGGACCGGATTGAATGAACTGCGCGAAAAGTACCTGCATTATTTTGAAACCAAAGGCCACCTGCGCCTGGGCAGCTTTCCGCTGGTTCCCAAAGATGACCCCAGCCTGCTGCTGATCAACAGCGGCATGGCCCCCATGAAGAAATGGTTCCTGGGCCAGGAAGAACCCCCGCGTCACCGTGTGACCACCTGCCAGAAGTGCATCCGCACCCCGGACATCGAGCGCGTGGGCATCACCGCCCGCCACGGCACCTTCTTCGAGATGCTGGGCAACTTCAGCTTCCAGGACTACTTCAAGGAAGAGGTCATTCCCTGGGCCTGGGAGTTCCTGACCGGTGAGCTGGAAATCCCCGCCGAAAAGCTGTATGTCTCGGTCTACCTGGACGACGACGAAGCCTACGATATCTGGACCAAGAAGGTGGGCGTGCCCGAAGACCACATGGTCCGTTTCGGCAAGGAAGACAACTTCTGGGAGCATGGCTCCGGTCCCTGCGGCCCCTGCTCCGAAATCTACTATGACCGCGGACCCGAGCACGGCTGCGGCAAGCCTACCTGCAAGGTCGGCTGCGACTGTGACCGCTACATGGAGATCTGGAACCTGGTGTTCAGCCAGTTCGACTCCGACGGCAAGGGCCACTATGAGCGCCTGCCCAAACCCAACATCGATACCGGCATGGGCCTGGAGCGTCTGGCCTGCGTGATGCAGGACGTGGGCAACCTGTTCGAGGTGGATACCGTCGCTGCGGTGCTGCACCATGTGGAGCGCCTGTCCGGCAAGAAGTACGGCGAAAACGAGAAGGATGACATCTCCATCCGCGTCATCACCGACCATATCCGTTCCACCACCTTCATGGCTTCCGACGGTATCCTGCCTTCCAACGAAGGCCGCGGCTACGTCTTCCGCCGTCTGCTGCGCCGTGCCGCCCGCCATGGCCGTATGCTGGGCATCCAGGGCCCCTTCCTCACCGATCTGGTGGAGACCGTCATCGTCTCCAGCGAGGCCGGTTACCCCGAACTGCGTGAGCATGAGGAGTATATCAAGAAGGTCATCGGCACCGAGGAAGAGCGGTTCTCCCGCACCATCGACGCCGGCCTGAACATCCTCAACGGCATGATCGATGATCTGAAGAGCAAGAACGAGACCGTGCTGACCGGTGCGGACGCCTTCAAGCTCAACGATACCTTCGGCTTCCCCCTGGACCTGACCAAGGAGATCGCCGCCGAATCCGGCATCCAGGTGGACGAGGACGCCTTCCATGTGGAGATGAACAAGCAGCGGGAGCGTGCCCGCGCCGAGCGCCTGTCCAAGGATATCTCCGGCTGGGCCGCCGACCTGTTCGGCGAACTGAGCGCCGAAGCCACCGTCTTTGACGGTTACGACACCCTGAACGAATCCGCCACCGTGGTGGCTCTGTCCGACGGCGAAGAAATCTGCGACGCCGTGGCCTCCGATGATTCCGATCCCCGTGAAGGCGTGCTGGTGGTGCTGGACCACACCCCCTTCTACGCCGAGATGGGCGGCCAGGTGGCTGATACCGGCTATCTGTCCTGCAAGGACGCCAACCTCAAGGTGGTGGGCGTGAAGAAGACCCCGAAGGGCTACTTCGTGCACACCTGCACCCTGCTGGACGGCACCATCCATGTGGGCGACGAAGTGAACGCCAGCGTGGACACCGCCCGCCGTGCAGCCATCTGCCGCAACCACACCGCCACCCACCTGATGCAGAAAGCCCTGCGCGAAGTGCTGGGCGACCATGTGCACCAGGCCGGCAGCTACCAGGACGACCACATCACCCGCTTTGACTTCACCCATTTCAGCGCCGTCACCCCGGAAGAACTGGCCGAGGTGGAGCGCCGCGTGAATGAAAAGATCTATGCGGCCATCCCCGTCAACGTGAACAATCTGCCCATCGAGGAAGCCAAGAAGATGGGCGCCATGGCCCTGTTCGGCGAAAAGTACGGTGATATCGTCCGCGTGGTGGACGCCGGCAACTGGAGCGTGGAGTTCTGCGGCGGCACCCATGTGCACAACACCGCCGAGATCGGCTGCTTCAAGATTCTGTCCGAGAGCAGCGTGGCCGCCGGCATCCGCCGTATTGAAGCCACCACCGCCTACGGCGTGCTGGCTCTGCTGGATGAGCGCACCGCCGAACTGACCCGCACCGCTGCCGCCCTGAAGGCCAACAACATCAAGGACGTGCCCGCCCGTGCCGAGGCCATGAGCGCCGAGCTCAAGGAGACCGGCAAGCAGCTGGACATCGCCAAGGCCCAGCTGGCTTCCACCCAGATTGAAGGTATGTTCGAATCCGCCGCTGTGGTGGAGGGCGTGCGCATCGTCACCATGTTCCTCAACGGCACCAGCCCCGACACCCTGCGCAGCATGATGGACAAGCTGCGTGACAAGGCTCCCGACGCCGTGGGTGCTTTGATCGGCACCCAGGGCGAAAAGACCACCCTGGCTGTGGGCGTGGGCAAGCAGGCCCAGGCCAAGGGCCTGAAGGCCGGCGTTCTGGTCAAGCAGATTGCGGCCATTGCCGGCGGCAACGGCGGCGGCAAGCCCGATTTCGCCATGGCCGGTATCCGTGATACCTCCAAGATCGACGACGCCCTCAACGCCGTGCAGGATATCGTCAAGAAGGAACTGGAAAAGAACGCATAAATATGCTATACTGACAGTGTACCTTTGATTTTATGTAAAAAGGAGGAGATACCATGGCCGATTGCCTGTTCTGCAAGATTGCAGCGGGGGAGATTCCTTCCAACAAGCTGTATGAGGATGACACCCTGCTGGCTTTCTACGACATTGATCCCCAGGCTCCGGTGCATTTCCTCATCATTCCCAAGCAGCACATCCAGTCCGCCGCCGCTTTGACGGAGGACGATGCCGCGCTGCTGGGGCATGTGTTCGCGGTGGCGGCCAAGCTGTGCCGTGACCTCGGCGTGGAGGAAAAGGGCTACCGCATTGTGTCCAACGTGGGCGAAGACGGTGGTCAGAGCGTCAAGCACCTGCATTTCCATGTGCTGGCGGGCCGCAGCCTTGCCTGGCCTCCGGGCTGATCGTGGAAGTTCCACGGATGTTTGTTTGATTCACTGGAAACGAGGAAGAAAAAATGGCTGAAACCTATACTCTGCATGTGGCGGGCCTGACCCGTGAACTGCCGATCTGCAAGGTCAACGATCACATGGACATTGCTGCCTTCATCATGTTCAGCGATGTGGAACTGACCGTGGCCTGTGCTGCCGAACTGCTGAAAAAGTGCCCCGAATTTGATGTGATCCTCACCGCGGAAGCCAAGGGCATTCCTCTGGCTTACGAGATGGCGCGTCAGAGCGGCAAACAGTGGATTCCTGCCCGCAAGGGTGCCAAGCTGTATATGCAGGACCCTGTGGTGATCGAGGACGAATCCATCACCACTGCCGGCAAGCAGGTGCTGGTCATTGACCGCAAGGACATTGATTATATGAACGGCAAGCGCATCCTGATCGTGGATGACGTGATCTCCACCGGCGGCAGTCTGCATGCACTGGAAACGCTGGCGGCCAAGAGCACCGGCACCGTTGTGGGCTGCTGCGCTGCGCTGGCGGAAGGTGACGCTGCCAAGCGGACCGATATTACCTTCCTGGCTCCGCTGCCTTTGTTCTTTCACTGATCCATCATGACACGCAAGCTGGCTGGCTTTGGTTTTGCCTTTGCAATGGCAGAGCTGGCCGCAGTGTGTCTGCCGCCGTTGGCTGTGCTGCCGACGGCGGCTTTTGTGGTTTTGATCCTGTTGTTTTGTGCGTTGCGCAAACATTCGTTCCGGCCGGCTGCCGCCCCGGTTCTCGCCGGGGTGATGAGTGGTCTGCTCTGGGCCTTCGGGTTCGGCATGTTGGTGGTCGAGCCCCAGCTTCGCCTGGCCGGGCAGACGGTAACCGCCCGGGCGGTGGTGATGACGGATGCCGAAGCCTCCTACCAGGACGGCAGCCTGCGGGGCACTCTGCATCTGGTGCAGATGAACGGACGGGATTGCAACATCAAGGTCAACTGCAGTGCCTTTCCCGCAGCGGAACCGGGGGACCGGTTTGAGGCCACCTTCACCCTGCAGGCCATCTCTTCGGACCGGTACCGGCAAAGTCATTACGCCGACGGCGTTTATCTGGAAGCAGAGTACACCGGCGGATATGCTCCGCTGGAACCGTCCGGTTCCTGGATCTTTGGATTGTACCGCTTGCGTCAACGCCTTTCCCGCGCCTTGTGCGTCTGGATGCCTGCGGAACTGGGCGGCATCGAGGCCGCCATGCTCCTGGGCGACAAAAGCCGCCTGACCCAGACGGTGGAGGATGCCTTCCGCGCCGCCGGTGTTTCCCACCTGCTGGCCATTTCGGGACTGCATCTTTCGCTTTTGTGCGGCATCCTCGCCGCAGGCGGCAGAAAATGGCGCTTCTTCAGACCCTATCTGGCGGTGCAGGCGTTGATGACCGTGTTTTATATGGCGCTGACCGGATTCCCCGTGTCGGTGCTGCGCGCCGGAATCATCTACCTGATTGCGCTGCTGGGCTATGCACTGCTGCAGCCACCGGACCTTCTGAATTCCCTGGGCCTGGCGGCGGTGCTCATCAGTCTGCCCAATGCCTGGGCCCCTTGTGACATCGGCTTTCAGCTTTCCTTCTGCGGTGTGCTGGGGGTACAGCTCAGCGGCCGGCTGGGAGAGTGGCAGCGGCAAAGATTGTTGCCGGAAGGGGAGGACGATGCCCGGACGTGGCGTTACCGCGTTATGGAAAGGGCTCTGCGCATATTGGAGGCGGTGGAGACGGCTGCCGTGGCTTCTCTGGCCACCCTGCCGGTGCTGATGGTCCACGGCCTTTCGGCCAGCGGTGCCGCCATCCCGGCAAACCTTCTTACCGTCTGGATGCTGCGCCCGGCGCTCATTCTGGGACTTCTGGTATTGGTGGCTGCCGCCTTGCCCTGGCTGGGGCCGCTGCATCATCTGCTGAGCCTGGCACTTTCCGTCTGGCTGTCCTGGCAGTACGCATTGGTCCGTTGGTGTACCGACCTGCCGGGCGCAAGACTGTATCTGCCCCGGCGGTACGCCCTGCTTATCTGGTGTGTACTGGCCGGTCTGGGGCTCGTGTTCTGGGCAAAACGGCGGATGCTGTGGTACATACCGGCTGCTGTGACCTGCCTGGGGCTGGCCATCGTTTTGGGGGTGACCATGCAGGCGGGCGTTCTTCGCGTTCTGATGGTGGGCACCGCCGGCAATGCCTGCACCGTGCTGATCCGGGATGGACAGGCGGTGGTTCTGTTCCGAGGCGGGGCCGCCAATCTGAACGCGGTGTGGGAATGTCTGGCAGAGAACGGTGCCCCCGCCTGGACGGCTGTGATCGACCTTCGGCAGGAAAAACAGACGCTGGATTTTTCCGAAGCATCCATGGTGGTGGAGCTCTCCCGGCTGCAGGGGCAGAGCTGTACGGTTTGCCTGGCCGACGGGATAACCGCAGATTGTTACGGATCGTCGGACGGTACCCTCTGTGTGGTGCAGGTGGATGCCTTCCGCCTGGCGGCGGCTGCCGGCCAGCCAGACTTGCCTGCGCCGGTTTACGTGGACCTGCTCTGCGCGGCGGGAAGCCTGCCGGATTGTGTGTCGGCCGATATCATTATGGTAAATACCGTATCTCCCCGCTGGCTGGAAAAAGCCGAAACGGTTGTCTTCGGGGGAGAAGAACCCGCTGCGGCGATCCGCCCGGGAAAAAGTATTGTATTGGAGGAGGGCAAGGCAGTTGCTGTACAGTGAAAACGAGCTGAAAAAACAGCTGAAAGCCGGGTGCTCGGTTTTTTATTTCTACGCCGGAGACGAAGCCCTGGTGCGCAGTGCCGCCGCCAAGGTGGAAAAGGCACTTTCGGAAGATGACCCCGAAACTACGGTGCTGGACGGTCCCACGCCCAGCGTGGAGGAGATTGTGCTTGCTGCCGGGACCATCTCCTTTTTCGGCGGGCGGCGTCTGGTCCTGATGCCCCTGGTCCGGCCGTCCGCTTACTCGGACAAGGATTTGCAGGAGTTCTGCGATACCCTGGCCGATACCGAAAATGCCGTGTTCGTACTGACCAGCGTCATGGAAGAAAAATACGGCAAGCTGCGTCCCGGCAAGCGGGAGCAAAAGCTGATTTCCGCCTGCGAAAAGATCGGCTACTGTGTGCAGATCGCCAAGCCCAACCGTGCGGCCCTGCAGGAAATGGCCCGTTCCTGGGCGGAAGAAACGGGAGCCCGGTTTGCCCCCGGTGCCGAAGGCATGCTCCTGGATCGCTGCGGGGAAGACCAGTTCCTTTTGCACAGCGAGATCGACAAGCTGGCGGCCCTGGCCAATTACGGCACCATCACCACCGAGATGATCCAGCAGCTGGGCACCGTCACTCTGGACGCCGACACCTTCGATATGGTCAAACTGGTGGCGGCGGGGCGAACCCGCCAGGCTCTGGAAAAACTGCAGACCCTGTTGGAACTGCAAAACGACCCGGTGTTGATCACCGGCGCGCTCATCGGCAACTATCTGGATGTGTACCGGGCCTTCCTCACCCGCAAGAGCCGCCGTCAGCTCAGCGATATGGCCAAGGACTTCAGCTATACCGGCAAATGGAACTACCGGTTGGGCAACGCGGAGCAGACCGCCATGCGCTACGACCGCACCCGGCTGGAACAGAGCCTGCGGGTGCTGCAAAAGCTGGATACCGATCTGAAGGGAAGCCGCCTGCCGCCGGACCTTTTGCTGCAAAAGGCCCTGTGCGAGCTGGGGCTGTACAGCAGTTCCGGGAGGCGCGCATGAAACTGACCATTCGTCCCGCCGTGATTGTGGAGGGCCGCTATGACGCCGCCCGGCTGGCCAATCTGGTGGATACCATGATCCTGACCACCGACGGGTTTGCCATCTTCAAGGACAAAGCCCGGCAGAATCTGTTCAAGCAGACGGCTCGCGCCCGGGGCCTTGTCATCCTCACCGATTCGGACGCCGCCGGATTCAAGATCCGGCATTTTGTCACCAATCTGGTGGGGGCGGCCTATGTGCGGCAGGCCTATGTGCCCGCCATCGCGGGCAAGGAGAGCCGCAAGGCGGAGCCCGGCAAGGAGGGGCTTTTGGGGGTGGAAGGCGTTCGGGATGAACTGATCCTGCAGGGATTGCAGACGGCTCTGGCCTCGGTGCCCGATTCCCCCCAAGGCGTGCCGGAAAATCCCCGGCCCATCACCTACACGGATTTGTATGAGTGGGGCATTTCCGGCACGGCCAACAGTGCCGACCGCCGCCGTGCCCTGCTTTCCCGCCTGGGATTGCCGCCCCGCCTGAGCAAAAAAGAGCTGCTTTCGGTGCTCAATACCCTGTATACCTACGAAAGCCTCGACGCGGATTTGCGCCGGATGCCATAAAAATACGCCCCCGGGTGGGTCGGTGCAAACCGACCGCATCGGGGGGCAATTTTGTTTGTGGGAAACATTATTGCAGGGTTTCCAGTTCCCGCATCCACAGGGTGTTGCAGGCGTCGCTGGGCATGCGCCAGTCGCCGCGGGGGGACAGCGTCACCGAACCCACCTTGGGGCCGTCGGGCAGGCAGCTGCGCTTGAACTGCTGTGCAAAGAACCGACGGTAGAAGTTCCTCAGCCAGTACAGCAGTACGTCGGCGGTGTATTTTCCGCCAAAGGCCGCCTGGGCAATGTGATAAATCTTGGCGGGTCCGAAGCCACAGCGCAGCACGTAGTACAGGTAGAAGTCGTGCAGCTCATAGGGGCCTACCAGCTTTTCGGTCTGCTGGGCGATGGTGCCATCCTCGGCGGCGGGCAGCAGTTCGGGGCTGACCGGAGTGTCCAGAATATCCAGCAGCACATCCCGCAGTTCCTCGCTGGTGCAGGTGTCGGCCACATATCGCACAATGTGCCGTACCAGGGTCTTGGGAATGCCGGCGTTCACGCCGTACATGCTCATGTGGTCGCCGTTGTAGGTGGCCCAGCCCAGGGCCAGCTCGCTCAGGTCGCCGGTGCCGATGACAAACCCGCCGTTCTTGTTGGCGTAATCCATCAGTTCCAAAGTACGTACCCGGGCCTGGCAGTTTTCATAGGTTACGTCGTAGGTCTTGTCATCCTGGCCGATGTCCGCAAAATGGCTTTGCACCGTGTTGGTGATGTTGATCTCCCGGAACTGCACACCCAGGGCATCGCACAGGATTTCGGCGTTGGAGCGGGTGCGCTTGGTGGTGCCGAAACAGGGCATGGTGATGGCCACAATGTCCTGGGGGCTGCGGCCCAGCACCTTGCAGGCCCGCACGGCAGCCAACAGGGCCAGGCAGGAATCCAGCCCGCCCGAAATGCCGATGACCCCGCAGGCGGCATGGGTGTGTTCCATACGCTTGGCCAAGCCTTCCGCCTGGATGCGCAGAATCAGTTCGCAGCGCTCGCTGCGGGCGTCAGTGGTGTCCGGCACAAAGGGGGTGGGGGAGAAGGTGCGGCTCAAAGGTGTTTCGGTTACGGTCAGATCAAAGGGGACGGTGGTATATCCTGCATCCTCCGGCTCAAAGGTGGTGTTGCGCAGCCGCTCCTGGCGCATGCGTCCCACATCAATCTCGGTCATGGCCTTGCCGGTGCCGAACGGTTCGGTCTGGGCCAGCAAGGTGCCGTTTTCCGCAATCAGGTTGTGGGCGGCAAAGGTCATGTCTGTGGTGCTTTCCCCATGGCCCGCGTCGGCGTACAGATACCCGCAGAGCAGCCGGGCACTCTGCCCGCAGACCAGTTCCTGGCGGTAGGCCGCTTTGCCCACCGTCTCATCGCTGGCCGAAAGGTTGGCGATCACCGTGGCCCCGGCCAGGGCATGGCGGCAGCTGGGCGGTACCGGTGCCCACAGGTCTTCGCATACCTCAATGCCCAGCACAAAGTCCGGCATCTGACGGCAGGTAAACAGCAAATCGGTACCAAAAGGCACTTCCTGCCCAGCAAGACAGACGGTGCGCGCCGCCCGGGGCCCCGGCACAAAGTGACGCTTCTCATAGAATTCGGCATAGTTGGGCAGGTGCGTTTTGGGGACAAGTCCCAGCAGACGCCCGCCGCAGACCACAGCGGCACAGTTGTACAGCTTGCCGCCCAGCTGCACCGGCAATCCCACCAGAACCACCAGATTCAGCCCGCAGCTGGCTTCCAGAATCTGTTTCAGGGCAGTTTCGGCGCCTTCATACAAGGTTTGCTGTAAAAACAGATCGCTGCAGGTATAGCCGGTCAGGCACAGTTCCGGCAGGCAAAGAAGTCGCACGCCGTCCGCTTCGGCCTGCTGCATGGCTGCAATCACAGCCCGGGCATTATATTCGCAGTCGGCAACCCGCAAGGCCGGGCTGACCGCCGCGCAACGGAGAAATCCATATTGCATCTGCATTCATTCCTTTGAAGAGTCTTTGTCTGTATGATACCACACAGGGCATGGCTGTGCAACGCAAACCCAGATTACACCCGACAAAAAGTAAAATATAATTGACAAAATGTAAGACGGATGTTATACTGGCCTCAGAAAGAAAAACGGCCAGTGGCAGGAAGGATGTGGGAGCCCATGGCCAAAAATCTGAAATTGAAAGCGGCCCGGGCGGAAAAAGACATGACCCAGGCACAGCTGGCGCAGGCGGTGGGAGCCACACGGCAGACCATCAACGCCATCGAAAAAGGGGAGTATAATCCCACCATCCGGCTGTGCCGGGCCATATGCCGGGTGCTGGGCAAAACGCTGGACGAACTGTTCTGGGAGGAAGAAGAATGAAAAATCCGTTTCATATACAGAACAAGCTGGATGAAATGCAGACCCAGAAGATGCTGACCATCAACAACCGGGGATTCTGGGGAACCTGGACAGCCCTTCTCATTGCCATTGCGGTGCAGGCGGCGGCAGATGTGCCGCCGGAACAGTACATGGCGGAATGGATCATCTTCATGCTCATGTGCGCCTATAGCCTGATCGAGTATCTGCGCAACGGCATCTGGACGACCTTTGATGCGCATCCCACGGCAAAGACCAATGTCATGTGGTCCGCGTTGGGAGGAGCAGGCGTAACGGTATTCTACCTGGTGCGCAACAGCCGCCAGGACTGGTGGCAATGGAGTTATTGGCCCGGGTCGGCTCTCGGCGGGGTGTTCACCTTTGCCCTGATATTCGGCGCTCTGCAAGCCAGTTCTTGGTTGTATTACAAACGCCGCGGTGCTCTGGACCATGAAACGGAGGACCCGGACAATACCGAAGAGGAGGAGACAAAATCATGAACAACCAACCCAAAGCGTATACCGGAAAAGAATTGCTGTTCTTTTTCCTGATTGCATTCGGCATACCCTATCTTATGGGCATACCGTTGGGAATCTGCCAGCGCAATGGCTGGGGGACGGATGCCTTTCCCAACGCCCAGATGTTTTATCCCGCGGCGGGAGCCATGGTGGCATTGCTGGTAACCCGGCGGGGGAAACCGGGGCTTACCCGTCGGTTTTACGGGCTGTTTCTCGTGTTGACCCTGGTGATGGTGGGCTGCTGTATCGGCGCGGTGGCGGCCCCTGCCATGGACTGGACAACAGTCTGCAATGCTGTCATTGTCATCGGCTGTATTCCGGCCTGGATCTTCCTGATGACCGAAAAAAAGCAGACCCGCCAATCCAGCGGGCTTTGCTGGCATGGCGGCTTTAAGGCACTTTTGTATGTGCTGTTGTTCATTCTATTGCGTACCGTGTCGGTGTTTTTGTCCGTGCTGCCTTCCGGCCAGATGGGGGAATACCTGGCGTACTGGGCAACCCCCGCACCGTGGATTCTGCTGGTGGTGCTGATCCCCAACTTCTTCCTCAGCTTCACCGCTTTCTTTGGGGAAGAATACGGCTGGCGCTATTACCTGCAGCCCCGGCTGCAGCAAAAGTTCGGCCCGCGGCTGGGGGTACTGGTGCTGGGCGTGGCCTGGGGGCTCTGGCATCTGCCGCTGAACCTTTTCTATTACAGCCCCGAAACTTCCCTGCAAAGTCTGGTGAGCCAGCTCATCGTCTGTGTCACCCTGGGGGTGTTCTTCGCCTGGGCCTACCTCAAAACCGACAACATATGGGTGCCGGTGCTGCTGCACTACTTCAATAACAACCTCATTGTGGTGTATAACGGTTCCGCGCAGATCAGCAACCAGGTGATTGCCTGGTCGGATGTGCTCATCGCCCTGGTTCTGTATGTGGTCCTGTACATGCCGGTGTTTGCTTCCAAGGTGTTCACCCGCAGCCAAGAGCCGGAAATCCAATCCTGAATCACAAAAGCCCTGCCGGGTCAGTTGTGGCAAACCACAACACCCGGCAGGGCTTTTTACATTGAAAAAGATTGCTTACAGGGCAAAGGCCTTGCGCAGCGCATCCAGGGCCACATCCTCATCCTGCTGGCGAACCAGCAACGAGATGTCCAGGTCGCTGGTGGTGATCAGCACCACTTCCACGCTGACCTGGGCCAGGGCCTGCAAAGCGCGGGCAGCCACGCCACAGCTGGTGACCATCTCTTCGCCAAAGAGGTTGATCTTGCTGTATCCGCCGGAAATCAGGGGCGGTTTGCTCTTGACCGCATCGGGCAGAGCCACCATCACGGCGGTGAAATTGTCGTAACTGGTGGTAAAGCTGAAATCCACCTCGCTGCCCCGGGGGGCGCTCTGGCAGATCATGTCCACGACAATGCCGGCCTTGGCAAACACATCCAGGTGTTCGGCCAGGCTTTGGGCACTGTACTGTGCCCCGGGAAAGGTGGTGAGCATGATGTTTTGCTCACTGCTGATCTTGCTTACGCCATACATGGTTCCTCAGATCCTTTCTGCAATGCGGGTCAGGGAAAACCCGTTTACTCCAAAACCAAAAATTCAGGGTCGATGCTGCTTTCCAGCACCTGCTGTATGTAGGACCGGTCCAGGGTGAAATTGCCGTGGGCCGCTCCCAGCTCGTCGGTGTAGTCCCGGTACAGGTAAACCCGGATATCCGCATATCCGTTTTCGTACTGGGTCACGGTGGGAATCAGCCGGGGATTTTGTACCGTCACGCTGCTGCTTCCGTCCGGTTGGATGGTCTTTTCAAACTCCACACTCAGGATTGCACCGATCATGTTGTCCGGTTCCGACTGAGCGCTGATGAAATTTCCCAGGGAATAAGCCACGAACACCTGGCGCCCGTCCTGGGCCGTCAGCCATTGGGCGGTCTGGGTCACATGGGGATGGGTGCCGATGATCAGGTCCGCTCCCTGGTCGGCCAGCCACTGGGCAGTCTGCCGTTGGCCGTCGGTCACCTCGTGGCTGCCCTCCACACCCCAGTGGCAGCTGACCACCAGCACATCGCAGTTGGGGCGCATCTGCGCCATCTGGGCGGAGACGGTTTCGGTGTCATCCAGATACACCACTCCATGTTCGGCGTCGGCCGGGGTGGGGATACCGTTGGTGTACTCGGTGTAGGAAAGATAGCCGATGGTGATTCCATTGACCGTCTGGTAGCTCAGCCCGTCGGATTCGGCGGCCGCTTCCTCGGTCAGGGGATAGAACCCGGCGGTCACCACGTCCTCCGGCAGGGAAGCCCAGTGCGCCAGGGAAGATTCGATGCCCTGGGAACCCTTGTCGTAGCTGTGGTTGTTGGACATGCTGAACACCCGGAAGCCGATGTCGTACAGCGCATCGGAGATGCCGGTGGGGGTGGAGAACATGGGGTACCCGGAAGGTTCAAAGGCGTCGTTGACCAGAGTTTCCTGGTTAAGCCAGTTCACATCGTATCCGGCGTAAAAATCCCGCAGATTCTCATAGGCAAAGGTGAAATCATACCCCTCTTTGCCTTCCTCCTGGGCCCGGCGGCGCGCCTGGTTGTACAGCCCTTCATGGATCAGGTTGTCTCCGCTGGCCGAAAACCGGACGGTCTGTACGGTGGGAGTGGGTTCTGGCGTGGGCGTCGGCTCCGGGGTAGGCAAGACTTCCTCCGCCGGTGCCTGGGCACCCTGTGTGCCCAGGGTATCCGAGGCCCCGCCGCCGCAACCGGCCAGAGAAACCGTCAGGGCGGCCAGCAAACCAACGGCGATGGCAACCTTTTTTATACGCATGACAGTTTCCCTTGCAGCATGTCGCTCATGGTGTAGTAGCCGGGGACGCGGCCGTTCAGGAACAGCGCTGCCTGGATGGCTCCGTCCGCAAATACGCCGCGACTCTGGGCCACATGGCTCAGGGTCACAACCTCCTCAGCACCGCAGAACAGCACGTCGTGGTCACCCACAATGCCGCCGCCGCGCACCGAGCTGATGCCCAGCTCCTGGGCGCCGCGCTTCTGCCGCACGTCGTGGCGGTCGTACACATACTCATACTTGCCGCCGGCCTGGGCGTTGATGGCGTCGGCGATCATCAGGGCGGTACCGCTGGGAGCGTCCAGCTTGTTGTGGTGGTGCTTCTCCACAATCTCAATGTCGAACTCGCCGTCAAAGAGGGTCACGGCCCGCTTGCACAGCTCAATGAGCACGTTGATGCCCACCGACATGTTGGCACTGCGGAAGATGGCCACCTTCTCGCTGGCGGTTTCCAGGCGGGCTTCCTCCTCCTTGCTCAGGCCGGTGGAGCAGATGACGCAGGGAATACCGTTGGCGGCGCCGTACTCGGCGGCGGCCACCGCCCCGGCGGGGGAGGTGAAATCAATCAGAACCCCCTTGGTTCCGGCGGGCAGGTCGTTCACCGAAGCATATACGGGGATGCCGTTCACATCCCCGGCCTTCTGGTCCACACCGGCCACCACACGGCAGTCATCACGGGCGGCAATTTTTTCCAGCAGCGCGTGGCCCATGCGGCCACCGATGCCCTGAATGATCAGATCGGTCATTGGTAAATCCACTTCCTTTTTCTTTGTTGCAAAAAGACACACAGGGCCCGCGGCGGCCCGCCTGTACGGCGGAACACGACGGGCCCTGTGGCTCAGATTCAGTCTTTCAGAAGACCGTAATTTTTCATGGCGGTTTCCAGGCGCTGCTGTACGGCCTCATCGGGCGGGCACAGCGGCAGACGCAAAGGGCCGGCGGCCCAGCCCAGGCGGTTCATGGCCCACTTGACCGGGATGGGGTTCACATCAGCAAACAGGGCATGGCACAATTCCAGGGCTTCCAGCTGCAGGCGCAGACTTTCGGCGGGCTTTCCGTCAAACCAAGCCTGGCAGATATCGTGGGCCTGGCGGGGGGCTACGTTGGAAAGCACGCTGATGACACCCTTGCCGCCCAACGACAGGATGGGCACAATCTGGTCATCGTTGCCGGAATAGATGTTCAGATCCTCTCCGCACAGGGCAGCCACTTCCGCCACCTGGGAGATGTTGCCGCTGGCTTCCTTCACCGCGTTGATGTTGGGAATCTTGGCCAGCTTTGCCAGGGTGGCAGGCTGGATGTTGCATCCGGTGCGGGAAGGCACGTTGTACAGAATGCAGGGCAGGGACACCGAGTTGGCAATGGCGGTGAAATGAGCCACCAGCCCGGCCTGGCTGGCTTTGTTGTAGTAAGGGGTCACCAGCAGCAGACCGTCCACACCGGCTTTTTCAGCTTCATGGGACAGGTTGATGGCGTAGTCGGTATGGTTGGAACCGGTGCCCGCCACCACCGGAATGCGGTGGGCGGTGTGCTCCACGGCGTAGCGGATGCAGGCCACATGTTCCTCATGGGTCAGGGTGGCGGATTCGCCGGTGGTGCCGCAGATGATAATGGCGTCGGTGCCGTTGTCGATCTGGTGGTCGATAATCCGGCCCAGTTCGTCAAAGTTGACCGTGCCGTCCTGGTTCATGGGGGTGATGATGGCCACGCCGGCGCCGGTAAAAATGGGCTTCTTCATAGGGGATTCTCCTTCTTGATCACAAAAGGCAGGGAACAAAAATCAGTCCAGGTAGCCCTTGGCGGCCAGCAGTTCGGCCAGCAGCACGGCGCCGCCCGCCGCACCGCGCAGGGTGTTGTGGGAAAGGCAAACAAACTTATAATCGTACTGGGTGTCCTCCCGCAGACGGCCGATGCTCACCGCCATGCCGTTTTCCAGCATGCGGTCCAGCTTGGGCTGGGGACGGTCGTTCTGTTCAAAGTAATGCAGGAACTGTTTGGGCGCGCTGGGCAGGTTCAGATCCTGGGCGGCGCCGTGGAACCCGGCCCAGGCGGAAAGGATTTCCTCCTTGGTGGGCTTGTGCTCAAAGCTCACGAACACCGCGCCCACATGACCGTCGGAAACGGGCACGCGCAGGCACTGGGCCGTGAAGGAAGGACCGTCGGCGGACACAATGCGGTCGCCCTCAATATGGCCCCACAGCTTCAGGGGTTCCTGCTCGCTCTTTTCTTCCTCGCCGCCGATGTAGGGGATGACATTGTCCAGGATATCCGGGAAGGTTTCGAAGGTCTTGCCGGCACCGGAGATCGCCTGGTAGGTGCAGACCAGGCACTTGGTGATGCCGTAGCCGCGCAGAGGATGCAAAGCAGGCACGTAGCTCTGCAGGCTGCAGTTGCTCTTGACGGCGATAAAGCCGCGCTTGGTGCCCAGGCGCTTGCGCTGGGCGGGGATGATCTCGATGTGTTCGGCGTTGATTTCGGGCACCACCATGGGCACATCCGGGGTGAAGCGATGGGCGCTGTTGTTGGAGACAACGGGGCATTCGGCCTTGGCGTACGCCTCTTCCAGCGCCTTGATCTCTTCCTTCTTCATGTTCACGGCGCAGAACACAAAATCGACCTTGGAGGCTACGGCCTGCACGTCGGCGGCGTCCATCACCACCATACCCTTCACGCTGTCCGGCATGGGGGTCTGCATGGCCCAGCGGCTGCCCACGGCCTCTTCATAGGTCTTGCCGGCCGAGCGGGCGGAAGCCGCCAGGGCGGTGATGTGGAACCAGGGGTGCTGGGCCAGCAGGGTAACAAACCGCTGCCCGACCATGCCGGTCGCGCCCACAACGCCAACTTTGTACTGTTTCATCTTCGAAAAACCTTCCTTTCGTGCTGTGCCCCGCATACAATCCATCTTATGCGGCACATCCGGCAGAGGTGCTCTCCGCCTTGGTTTGTCTGCGGCTTCCCATCACCCGAAGGCAATAAAAAAACCGGCTTGAAAACCGGCACAAAATGCAATATAATGATACATTGCATACAACACAGCGCAACATACCTTTCGGCATGACAGTTCCGTCCCTGTTCGGCGGCGGACCCAGGTCGATGCGTGCCGTGCATCGCCTTCGGCGAGAAACCCTTTCTCCGCGGCCGCTGCCTGGCTGGCCGAAAACCTGCGGATACTGATGTTGCCCGCGCCTCTGTGTTCCCGGCGGTGGAATGTATGCCCGCCGCCATGTGTTCATAATAGCATTGCCGCCCCTGATTGTCAACGTAAAAAGGATGCAAAACTATGCTGAAAAAAGACTTTTGGTATGATCTTCCCAAAGAGCTGATCGCCCAGGAACCCGCCGACCCGCGGGACAGTGCCCGCCTGATGGTCCTCAACCGTGCCGACGATTCCATCAAGCATGAAATCTTCCGTGATTTGCCCGACCATCTGAACGCCGGGGATGTGCTGGTCCTCAACAATTCCAAGGTGCTGCCTGCCCGCCTGATCGGCGACAAGGTCCCCACCGGTGCGGTGTGCGAAGTGTTGCTGCTGCGCCAGGCCAAAGGGGATACCTGGGAATGTCTGGCCCGTCCGGGGCGCCGCATGCAGGCAGGTACCAAGCTGCGCTTCGGCGACGGCAGCCTGACCGCCGTGGTGGATGAGACCCTGCCCGACGGCAACAAGCTGGTGACCTTTACCTATGATACCCAGACGCTGTACGAAAAATTGGACGAGTTCGGCAAAATGCCCCTGCCGCCTTATATTACCAAGCAACTGGAGGACCAGAGCCAGTACCAGACCGTCTACGCCAAGGAGCTGGGCAGCGCTGCTGCCCCTACTGCGGGGCTGCACTTTACCCCGGAACTGCTCAAAACCATCCAGGACAAGGGCGTCAAGATCGTGGAAGTGACCCTGCACGTGGGCCTGGGCACCTTCCGCCCGGTGAACGAGGAATCCATTGAGGACCACCACATGCACACCGAGTGGTATTGTGTGGACGAAGCTGCTGCGGCCGCCATCAACGAAGCCCGCGCCAACGGGCACCGGGTGGTGGCGGTGGGCACCACCAGCTGCCGCACCCTGGAAGCCGTCTGGGCCCGCTATGGCAGGATTGTGCCCTGCAGCGGCAGCACCGATATCTTCCTGTATCCCGGCGTGGAGCTGCATGCCATCGATGCTCTGGTCACCAACTTCCATCTGCCTGAAAGCACCCTGATCATGCTCATTGCGGCCTTCTACGGTTACGAAAAGACCATGGCAGCCTACAAGGTGGCTGTGGAACAGAAGTATCGTTTCTTCTCCTTCGGGGACGCGATGCTCATTGAGTGAGGGGGCATTTTCATGACGGATCTGATCCTGTTTGCCGGGCAGTCCAACATGGCGGGCCGGGGCGAAGCCGACCAGGCTCAGCTCTGCCCGGAAACGGCGGGGCTGGAATACCGCGCCGTGACCGCACCGGACCGGCTGGTTCCCATCCGGGAACCATTTGGCCGGCAGGAAAACCGGGAAGGCGGCATCCATGACCACGATATGAAAACCGGCAGCCTGGTCTCTGCTTTTGTCAATGCCTACGCCGGAGCTTCCGGCCGTCAGGTGGTGGCGGTGTCCGCCTCCCAGGGCGGTACTTCCACCGCCCAGTGGCTGGACACTCTGGCCGCCGATGCCGCCCGGCGTCTGGCGGACGCGCTGGAGTATCTGAAAAAGAAAAAGAGGACCCCGGCCCATGTGCTGGTGATCTGGTGCCAGGGAGAAACCGACGGTGACCACAATGTTTCCGGCCCGGAGTACAGGGAAAACTTTGCCCGCATCTGGGCCATGCTGCGTCAGGTCGGCGCCGAACAATGCGGCCTGATCCAGATTGGCCACTTCAACTATACCGCCTATGCAACTTCTCCGGATGGGACGGACGGCCGGGTGGCAGACACACAATACGGGGTGATCCGCCAGGCCCAGGAAGAACTGTGCCGGACCATGGCGGACGTTTCCCTCATCGGCAGTTTTGCGCCTTGCCTGGCGCTGATGAAGGATCAGTTCCACTATCACCAGGCCGCCTACGAGCAGGTAGGCCGTCAGGCCGGCGAAGCCATGGCTGCGCTGGTTCACTGAAAGAAAACCTTTGTCCCACAACCGAAGCGGTGACCCCGCCCCTGATTGTGGGACACTTTTGTAAACAAGGGGAGAGAAAGCAGAATGATGATACGAACCGCACAGGCCGGGGACCTGGATGCCGTTGCCGCCCTGGAAGCCGCCTGTTTTCCGCCGGCAGAAGCCGCCGGCCGGGATGCCCTGCAACAGCGCCTGGCCGTATTCGGACAGCATTTTCTGTTGCTGACCGAAGAGGACGGGACCCTGGTCGGGTTCATCAACGGTATGGTGACCGACCTGCCGGACCTGGAAGACCGCATGTACGACCAGGCCGGACTCCACAACGAAAAGGGAGCCTGGCAGATGATTTTCGGCCTGGATGTGCGGGAACAGGACCGCTGCCGCGGGTACGGTGGTCAGCTGATCAAGGCCATGACCGAGCACGCACAGCGGCAGGGCCGCAAGGGACTGGTGCTGACCTGCAAGGACTACCGCATTCCCTATTATGCCAAGTTCGGCTTTGCGGACGAGGGCTTCTGCGGGTCGGTGCACGGCGGCGTGCGCTGGCACCAGATGCGTCTGACTTTCTGAAAGGGGAGACCATATCCATGAAACTGATGATTGCCTCCGACATCCACGGTTCGGCCCGCTACTGCCGGGAAATGCTCCGCGCCATGGATGCCGAACAGCCCGACCGCCTGCTGCTTCTGGGGGATATTCTGTACCACGGTCCCCGCAACGCCCTTCCGGAGGAGTACGATCCCAAAGCGGTGGCAGCCATGCTCAACGCCCGGGCGCAGGACCTTCTCTGCGTGCGGGGCAACTGCGACACCGAGGTGGACCAGATGGTGCTGGAATTTCCGGTTCTGGCGGACTATTGCCTGCTGTATGCCGGAAACCGGTTGATCTTTGCCACTCATGGCCATCACTATCACCTGCAGAACCTTCCGGCCCTGCACGCGGGGGATGTTCTTCTGCATGGTCACACCCATGTGCCGGCATGGCAGACCTTCGGACAGGACAACCGCTATTTCAACCCCGGGTCGGTTTCCATCCCCAAGGAAAACTCCCACCACGGCTACATGATGCTGGAAGCGGACCGCGCAGTCTGGAAGGATCTGGCCGGGAATATTTTGCACACCGAAACCCTGTAAGCCCGCACAACGCAACAAAGATGCAAAGAAACGCCCGGGATTTTGCCGAACTGGCGCGTCGGAGCCCTCGGGGCCCAAAATCCATGGGAAAACTGCAGCCGTTGTGGTAAAATAGTCCACAGCGGCCAAAAACCGCCGATACAGCACAAAATGTATAGGGGGTTATCTTGTGGAGGTTGCCTATTTGGTACCCGGAGAGGAACGTTACAAAACCTTTTCCAACAAAAATGGCCAGCAGAAGATCGAGTATTCCTATCGTGCGGAGAGCGGAGAGCTGTTCAGCTGCGTGTCCAACTCGCTGCAGGAAGCATACGATTTGTGCGAGGATTGGCTGATGCGTCGTCACCGTGGCTGACAACCCCCGCAAGACCTTTTCAGATGCCAAAGCCGGCAACCTTCCGTTTTCGGAGCGTTGCCGGCTTCGTTTTTTGCCGAATGTTTCCGGTACTGCTTGAACAGAAGCCGGTTTTGGTCGTATAATACAAGAAATATGCGTATCGGTTGCAGAAAGGAGGTGGCTGCTTGACAAAACGGACAATCTGGATGCGGGTGCTGTGCCTGGGGCTGGCCCTGCTTCTGGCGGCTTGTTCTTCTCAGGCGGCCACCCAGGAGATTCCCGGTACCACCGGTGGAGGGTACACCGCCCCGCCCATGCAGACCAGTATTTTTGACGCACAGGCGGCCCAGGGTGTCGGTGGAGTGCAGATTGACACCTCCCACGTATCTCAGGGGTATGTGGCGGCCAGCGCCACCGGTGACAGCCGCCTGAAATTTCAGGTGATCTGCGGGGATGTAAAGTACAACTACGACCTGCCCAATGATGGCACACCCCAATGCTATGTGCTGCAAAGCGGCAGCGGTGCGTATACCTTCCGGGTAATGCAGAACACCACCGAGGACAAGTACGCGGAACTGTATTCCACCAGCGCCGATGTTCAGCTGGAAAGTGAGTTTGCCCCCTTCCTGCGGCCCAGCCAGATGGTCAGCTATACCGCCGATTCCCAATGTGTGGCCAAGGCGGCGGAGCTGGCCGCCCAGGCAAGCACGGCATCCGGTGTGGTGGCCAACATCTACGCCTACATTCAGAACAACATCAGGTATGATACCCAGAAGGCGGAAACGGTCCAGGCGGGATATCTGCCCGACCCGGACGAAACCCTGCAGACCGGCAAGGGAATCTGTTATGATTACGCCAGTCTGGCAGCCGCCATGCTGCGCAGCCAGGGCATTCCCACCAAGCTGATCACCGGGTATGTGCAGCCGGGGGACCTGTACCATGCCTGGAACATGATTTGGCTGGAAGAGACCGGCTGGATCACCGTCAAGATTGAAGCCCCGGCCAACAGCTGGGAGCGCATTGACCTGACTTTTGCTGCGGGTGCGTCGGCGGCCTATACCGGTGACGGCACCGGCTACACCGACCGTTTGACCTACTGAACAGGGAGGTACAAGATGGCAAACAAACAATTGGAAAGCCTGGCCATCAGCGTATTCTGCGAGAATATGGCCATGATGTTGGGCGCAGGTATCGGCGCCGAGGAAGCGGCCGGCCTTTTGGGAGAGGACAGCACCCAGGGCAGCTTTCACGATGCAGCCAAATCGGTGCAGAAGTTCCTGCTGCTGCAGGGAGGAACCCTCTCCGAGGCGGTTGCACAGAGCGGATATTTCCCTGCCTATGTGTCAGATATGATCCGGGTGGGGGAGAGCGCCGGGCGCATTGAGCAGACCCTGCGAAGCCTGGCCGGCTACTACGCCAGCCGCAGCCGTCTGGAAACCAAGCTCAAGAGCGCCGTGCTGTATCCGCTGGTCCTCCTGGTGCTCATGGCCGCCATCCTGGGCGTGCTGCTGGCCAAGGTTCTGCCGGTGTTTGCGGGGGTTTATACCAGCCTGGCCGGAGACCTGACCTCCTCTTCCTACGGGTACATCCGGGTGGCGTACGGCATCGGCTGGCTGGCGCTGGCCGTCACCGTGCTGGTGGCGCTGGTTCTGATTGCCGCCACGGTGGCATCCCGCACGTCCAAGGGTCTGGACACCCTCAAGAGGATGGCGGAACATCTGCCGGTACTTTCGGGCATTGCGCAGCAACTGTCCCTGGCCAATTTCACCGAAGTGCTGATGATCTATGTGGCCAGCGGCGTGGATGTGGATTCGGCCATGGAAGCCGCCGGCAAGATGGTGGATAACGAGACGGTGGCCCAAAAGGTGGATGCCTGCCGCCGGCAGATGAAGGAAAAAGGCGTGGGCCTGGCCACGGCGGTGTATGAACAAAAACTGTTTGAACCGCTGTACGGCCGGATGTTGGTTTCCGGGGCCCGCAGCGGCAGCCTGGAACCGGTGCTGGAACGCTTGACTGATTTGTTTTCCCAGGATGCCCGCATGCGCATTGACCGGGCGGTGGATCGGGTGGAACCGTTCATGTCGGCGTTTCTCACCGTGACCGTGGGTATTGCCTTGATCTCCACCATGCTGCCGCTCATCGGCATCCTTGGTTCCATCGGATAAGGGGGACACCATGTTTCACGACCATCCGAAAAAAAGCTTGCGCCAGTGGGTTGTGACAGCGGTTTGTGTGGCTTTGTGCGTTGTGGTGCTGGCCTTCGGGGCCATGCGGCTGTATGGGCTGGTAACACGGGATATGAGCGACCAGGCGGCCACGGCCTTGCGGCAGGCAGTGCTGGATGCTGCTGTTCAGTGCTACGCGGTGGAAGGCAAGTACCCCGAAAGCCTGGACGTTCTGGAAGAGGAATACGGGGTGCAGATCAATCACAACCGATTTATTGTGACCTATGACGTATTTGCATCCAACCAGCTGCCGGATGTGACGGTGCTGGAAAAATAAAACGCCTGCCGGGGAAAGGGGGATAGGACCGGCATGTATACAACAGAGAAAAAACGGCTGAATTCGGCGCCTTTTTCCCTGGCGTTGTTTGTGTTGATGCTGGGATGTGTGCTGATGCTGGCGGTGTTCGGGGCCCAGGTATACCGTGCCCTGACCGAAAGCCAAAGCCGCAACAATGCGCAGCGGGCCAGTTTGAGCTATGTGGCGGCGCGTCTGCGTGCTTCCGACGCTGCGGCGGGCGTATCCATTGAGGATGGTCCCCAGGGGCAGGCCCTGGTCCTGGCCGATGTGGGGGAGGCCACCGGCTACGAAACCCGCATCTATGTCTATGACGGCAACCTGGTGGAGGAATACACCCGGCAGGATGCCGACTTTGATCCGGCTTCGGCCCAGATCGTGGCCCAGACCGACACCTTCACCCTGACCGAAGACGGACATCTTGTCACGGTCACCACCAACCAGGGCATGGTGCGGGTCTATCTGCACGCAGGGGAGGCGGAAGAATGAACCGACACAGAAACCTTTCCTTCTACATTGAAGGCCTGGTGCTGCTCTTCTTTTTGCTGGCGGCACTGGTTGTGCTCCTCCGAGTGTTCGGTGCAGCCCAGGCGATGGGGCAGCAGGCCCGTCAAAAAACCGACAGCGCCCTGATCTTGCAGACGGTATCCGCCGAATTCTCTGCCGGGGAAGACCCTTTTGCCGGGGCCATTGCCCAGGCAAAGCAGGACGGACAGGTCCAGGTGCAGTTTTCCTGCGATACCCAGGGCAACGTGGCGGAGGATGGCACGTATACGGTAACCGCTGACCTGCAAGCGGAAACGACCGGACAGGGCACCGTGATCTATGCGCAGATTGAGGTTGGTACGGCTTCGGAAGATGGGCAAACCGATCTGGCGCAGGTGAAGACCGCCTTGTACTGTCCTGATGCTGTAGAAAGGACGGTGCAGCCATGAAGGAAGAGAGGGAACAATTCACCCACCGCCCGGTGCGAACCGGCGCCATGACACTGCTCATCACCGCGGTACTGATCTGCCTGGCTGTGTTGGCCGTATTGTCCCTGGTCACGGCCCGTGCAGACCTGGCCATGGCGCAAAGAAGTCTGTCCGGCCTGCAAAGCCGGGGCACGGCGGAACAGCGGGGGCAGGAATATCTGGCACAGCTGGACGCAGCCCTGAAACAGGGAACCGCCTTACCGCAGGCCGCTGTGCAGGAGGAGGATGGCAGCATCCGGGCAGAGCTGCCCCTGGAGGACGGCACGCTCCGGATTGTGGTACAACCCAAAGAACCTGACCGGGAGGACTCTGCCGCCTATCGGATTCTTTCCTGGAAGTTCGACTCTTCGTGGGAACCGGATCAGACACTGGATCTTTGGAACGGTATGTGAAAGGAAGAACACCGATCATGAATATCACCGATGTTTTGAAGCAGGCGCTGGAACTGGGCGCTTCGGATATCTTTATCATTGCAGGCCTGCCGCTGACCTACAAGGTCAACGGGCGCCAGCAGCGGGTGGGGGAACGCCTGATGCCGGAATCCACCCGGGATTTTGTGGAAGGCATCTATAGTATCTGCGGCCGTTCCCCCGAGCGGATGGAAAAACCGGATGCGGATGACGACTTCTCCTTCGCCATCCCGCACATGGGACGTTTTCGCGCCAATGTGTTGCATCAGCGCGGCACATTGGCCATGGTGCTGCGGGTCATCCGGTTCGGTTTGCCCGACCCCAACGCGCTGGGGATTCCTTCCCAGGTCATGCAGGCGGCGGGCAAGCTCAAGGGTATGGTACTGGTCACCGGGCCGGCCGGCAGCGGCAAGTCCACCACGCTGGCCTGCCTGATTGACTCCATCAACCACAACCGGGAGTCCCATATCATCACCATGGAGGACCCCATCGAGTACATCCACCGCCACGACCGCAGCATTGTCACCCAGCGGGAGATCGGCAGCGATTCCCCCAGCTATGTGAGCGCCTTGCGCAGTGCGTTGCGGGAAAGCCCGGATGTGATTCTGCTGGGCGAGATGCGGGACCTGGAAACCATTGAGGTGGCCATGACCGCCGCCGAAACCGGACAGCTGCTGTTTTCCACCCTGCACACCACCGGGGCGGCCAACACCATCGACCGGATCATCGATGTTTTTCCGGCCAGCCAGCAGAGCCAGGTCCGCATTCAGCTGTCCATGGTGCTGCAAACGGTCATCAGCCAGCAGCTGATCCCCACCACCGACGGCGGACAGACGGCGGTGTTTGAGGTGATGAACAACAATGCAGCCATCAAGAACCTGATCCGTGAAGCCAAGACCCACCAGATCGATGCGGCTATCCAGGCGGGGGCGGCGGAAGGTATGTGCACCATGGACGACAGCCTGTGCCGTCTGTATGCCCAGAAGCGGATCACCCGGGATACGGCACTGACCTATTGTCTGCGCTACGAAACCATGGTGCGTAAGCTCAACGCGCTGGAAAGCCTGTAATCCGGGTATATGGGGAGGAAACAATTCATGCAACGTATCCGCGAAAGCTGGCTGCGCGTCCGGACCAGCACGCTGCTGCTGGCCAAATGGCTGGTACTGGCAGCGGTGGTGGGCATTCTGTGCGGCGGAATCGGCGCGGCATTTTATCATGCGGTTACCGCGGTCACCGCACTGCGCACCCAACATCCCTGGCTGCTGTTTACGCTGCCTGTGGTGGGCCTGGTCATTGTAGCGCTGTATAAAGTGACCGGAACCGAAGGCCAGGGAACCGACAATGTGATCGATGCCGTGCAGGACGGCAAGCCCCTGCGCTTTTTGTTGTTGCCGGCCATCTTTGTTGCCACCGTTTTGACCCATATGGCCGGCGGCAGTGCCGGACGGGAAGGCGCTGCCTTGCAGATGGGCGGCGATATCGGCTGGCATGCCGGAAGACTGCTGCGTCTTTCGGATCATGACTGCCGCGTGGCCACCATCTGCGGCATGGCCGCCTTTTTTACCGCTTTGTTCGGCACGCCGCTGGCGGCCACTATGTTTGCCATGATGGTGATCAATGTGGGACTGGTCTTTTACGCGGC
Source organism: Gemmiger formicilis (assembly GCF_016900095.1). Classification (GTDB taxonomy): domain Bacteria; phylum Bacillota; class Clostridia; order Oscillospirales; family Ruminococcaceae; genus Gemmiger; species Gemmiger formicilis_A. Next base: position 29,827 of record NZ_JACJJP010000012.1, on the reverse strand, counting down.
GTTCATTCCTGCCTATGCAGCGTCCCTGGTGGCATACGGTTTGTGCACGGTTCTGCGGGTCACACCGGTTCGGTTTGCAATCCAAGCGCCGGATACGGCTCCGCTGCCCTTGGTGCAGACCGCCGGCCTTGGCCTGGCCTGCGCGGTTGTGACCATGGTATTCTGCGGCGCCCTGCGCTTCGTGGGGCGATTCATGCAGCGCCGGTTTCCCAATCCATGGTTGCGGGTGCTGGCAGGTGGCTTTGCGGTGCTGGCGGCAACCCTTGTCTGCGGTTCCATGCGCTATAACGGGGCAGGGACCGATGTGATTCAGCAGGCCATTGAGCAGGGGCAGGCATTGCCCCAGGATTTTGCCCTGAAAATCTTGTTTACTGCCGTGACTTTGGCGGCAGGGTATAAGGGAGGGGAAGTGGTACCCAGCTTTTTCATCGGGGCCACTTTCGGCTGCGTGGCGGCACCACTGTTTGGCCTGCCTGCCGGATTCGGTGCCGCCCTTGGTATGGTGGCGGTCTTCTGCGGTGCCACAAACTGCCTGTTTTCTTCGTTGGCACTGGCGGTGGAAGTGTTCAACGCCCAGGGACTTCTGTATTTTGGGGTTGTGTGCGGAATTTGCCATGCCCTGACCGGATATACGGGACTGTACAGCCATCAGCGGTTCGTCACCGAAAAGATGGAGGCAGAATACCACGAAGGGCGAAAAGGCCATTTTTAAGCGCTATAATAGGTGGGAATTTCTCCGTCCAGCAAAATGCTGGCCACCGGAATCTGGTCCTGCACCTGGGCTGTGGCGGTGTTGCCGTCCAGAACCATGCTGATGGTTACGTTCAGATCCAGGGTGATGGTATATTGGGTGCGGTTGACCGAGACGGACTGAACCTTTTCCTGGATGGTTCCTTCCACGTAGGCATCGGGCAAAAGGGTCAGCTCCCAGGATGGCCCCAGACCACCCAGGGCGGTAATACCGGTCAGACTGCCGAAAGGGATTTCCAGACTGGTTTGCTGAAGAACCGACAGTTCCTCTTCCACCGCCTGAATCAAAGTGGTGCGTACCCGGTTCAGTGCAGCGGTGTCGGTCTGAACCGTCTGTATCTTTCCGCTGTTGTCATATTGCAGGGTATAAAGCCCTTCGTACAGCTTTGGCTCTGCCTGTATCTCTTGTCCTACGGCGCGGTTGACTGCCTGCACCACAATGGCCCGGCACTCATATTCGGCCAGTTGTTCCAATGTGGGTTTGAAGGCCGTTTGCACAAGGTAGAAATAGCCGTATACCAGCAGGCCAAGACAGAGCAAAAGAGCAATCAGGCGCCGCCGGACCGGATGCGGTGCCTTTTTCGTTTTCCGGCGCAAGGAACATCTCTCCTTTCCCGAAAACATACTTTTCCCGCCATAGTATGCCACAAAAGAAAAAAGTGCCATTTTTTTGAAGAAAAGTGTTGACAAACGAAACAACCCTTGCTATAATTATCTACGTTGTCTGACGGCAACGCAAAAGCTTGGGGGTATAGCTCAGCTGGGAGAGCGCTTGAATGGCATTCAAGAGGTCAGCGGTTCGATCCCGCTTATCTCCACCAAAAGACCTGAAACTTTGGTTTCAGGTCTTTTTTGTTATGTCCGGGAATCTCAGCCGTGCCGAGCAAAGTGTGGGTCGTGGACTTGTCCCCGGTGTACTGCTATAATAAAATGCAAGGTTACTCGTTTGGTGGGGTGGAATGCGAAAATTGCCCCGGGAGGTCCATTCATGAAAATTCTGATTGTAGAAGACGAGGCGCCTCTGGCCCGGACTTTACAGACCGTGCTGCAAGGCGGCGGATACGACACTTGCGTGTGTCCGGATGCAGAACAGGCCTATGATGCGTTGCAGGCACAAAAGGTGGATCTGATCCTTTTGGATCGGATGTTACCTGCTATGGATGGCGTTTCTTTGGCCAAGCTGCTGCGCAATCAGGGTGTGCATACTCCAATTTTGTTTTTGACAGCCTTGGGAGAGGTGGAGCAGCGCATTGCCGGACTGGACGCCGGCGGAGATGACTATCTGACCAAGCCTTTTCATAACGGAGAACTGCTGGCACGGGTGCGGGCGCTGATCCGGCGGTCCGAACACGCTTCCCCCCAATACACGGTGGGCAACGTTACCTTTGACGAAGCAAGCATGCAGCTGAGCGGACCTTCCGGCAGTATGCCCGTGACCGGAAAGCTTTGCGCTTTGGCGGAACTGATGTTCCAAAAAGCTGACCAGGTGGTAACCCGGCGGGAAATTTTTGCCGCTGTATGGGGGCTGGGAGCCGAGGCGGAAGAAGCGGTCATCGACAATTACATTTACTTTTTGCGGCGGGCGCTGCGCCGCGTGGGGGCTGACGTGCAGGTCCTCACGATTCACGGCACCGGGTACCGTCTGGCAGCACCATGACCGGACAAAGCACGCTCAAGCAGTTGCAGGACAAACTCCGGCGCAGCGGCACGTGGCTGCTGCTGGGGGTATTCTGTGTGTTGTGGGTGATTGTCTGCCGGCAGATCACCCAGGTGCTGCAGCAAAATTATGGTGACCGGTTTACCAACGCCCGTGCGCTGTTGGAAAAAGCGGTCCTGGAAAGTACGCGGGTGGACCTGGAGCAGTTGTCTTTGCTGGAACGGCAGTATGGCGTTTTCCTTTATCTGTATAACCGCAACGAAGAGATTGAACTGCCATATTCGATCAGCGAACAAAAAGAAGCCTGGCAGCCCCAGGCGGCGGCCCTGGTACAAAGCTGCCGCGAGGCATTGCCGGCAGGAGAGGAACATCTGCAGGAAGAGCCTGCTTTTGCGGGTGCGCGGGCATCCTACACCGTGCAGCGTCTGGCGTCCGGCCAAACGGCGGAACTTTTGATTCTGCAACCCGATGATGCCATGCGTAACGCGATCCTGCGGGCTTGCCTGGGACCAACAGTGGCGTTGCTTCTTGCTTGCCTGTTCCTGATTATGTTCTATCGCCTTTGGCTGACCCGAGCCTTTACACCTGCCTATGCGGCGCAAAAGGCACAGCTGGACTTTCTGTCTTTGGCGGGCCATGAACTGCGCACTCCCGTTACGGTGATTCGCTCCAACACGGAATTGTTGGCGCAGGAAAAAGGCGGCGCTCCCACCATACTGCATACCATTCAGACCGAAACCTTGCGGATGGATGTGTTGATTGAAGACCTGATTCTTTTTTCCCGGATGCAGACCAAAAACCTGCAGCTGAATCTCCAACGGGTGGATGCCTGCGAACTTCTGCTGGATTGTTACACGCGGTTTTACCCGTTGCTGAGCGCAGAAGGACGCCATCTGATTTTGCAGCCCCCACCGGAAGAAGACGTATTTTTGCAGGCCGACCCCATGCGTCTGGGGCAGATGCTGGGCATTCTTGTGTCCAACGCCAATGCCCATACACCCGTGGGAACGACGGTGACACTGGGGCTGGAGAGCAAAGACGGCTGGGTGGAACTGTATGTGCAGGATGACGGCCCAGGCTTGCCTTCGGACAGCAAACAGCCCGAGACGGTCCAGGGCACGCACCTGGGGGTGGGACTTCCCATCGCCCGGGAATTGGCAAAAATGCAGGGCGGTACTCTACTGCAGCAAAGCGGTATCCCCCATGGTGCCCGCTTTGCCTTTCGCTTTCCCTTGATACAGGATTAAGACTGAAACACTGCCTGGGACCGGAAAATTGGCAATTCCGGTCCCGGGCAGTGCGTTTCTTCCCTGACTTTACAGGATTTTTTAAGACGGGATTCGGTATGCTGACCTTGTTCCTACAACAAAGAAAAGGAGGACTTTTCATGACAGAACACGGAATACGCCGTTGGGTCGCGGGCCTTTGCGCGGTTTTGTTGCTGAGCGGCTGCGGGACAGGGTTTTACCAAACCGAAGGAGAAGATGCAGTGTCCGGCAGCGCGATGATGGAAGTGGCGCAGGTGCAGGAAACCGACGCTACCCCCGCCGGGCTGGAAGATCATGCAGTACGGCAGCTGACCGCCGGTGCAGATGGCGAACCCCTTCTGGTCACCACCGACGCTCAGGCAATACCCCATGCCTACCGGCGGGAAAACGGCGAGTGGCAGGAGCAGGATAACACAGCCATCGCTGCCTGGATTCAGGAAAACCAGGTCTATAACCGAAAATACTACTACGATACCACAGGCAGTTGGTGGGCTGTCATCCAAAACGGAAATTCCATTGTGCAGATCCTTCCCGACGGACAGGCAAGAGAAGTAGTGCTTCCCGAAGATGTGGCGCCGGGCAAGTATGTGGCCATTTACGGATTTGCAGACAGAGGAGACGGCCTGGTCTGTTTTGCAGCCAATCAGACAGAGGAGAAGGAGGGCCCAGACCCCGGAGGCGTATGGTTCTTGGTGGATGGTGAGACCGGCCAGGTGACCCAGACCTTCTCGGTGGACTACGGAACGGATTATCGCCCGGTCTTTTATCAAGGGGACCTGATTATTTATGACTATGTGGCCACAACTTTGAAAGAATATGATTCCGAAACAGGCCAGCTTGTGCAGGAAGTTCCCATCGAACGGCCGGACACCCTGCCTGCTGCTGCCGCCATGACCGAAGATGGGATATACCACTATTTTGTGGGCAGTACCGGTTTGTATCGCCGCCCGCTGAATGGTGACTTTACACAGACAGTCACAGACGATATTTTACTGAACTGCATGTCATCCAACTTCGAGGCTATGGGATTGTATGTAGAAGCGGACGGTGCTTATCTGATCGCCGGCAACGAAGATGGCAAAATGAAACTGTACAGACTTTCCATACAGGAAGGTGAAGCAACGGCGGCAGAAACCACCCTCACGGTATGGGCTATGGAGAGTACACCCATGCTGCAGATTGCGGCACAGCGGTACCAGTCGCTGCACCCGGATGTAGAACTGAACATTGTCACCGGCCGTGACACAGCGGAAGATTCTGTTTCGGAGCAGGATATCCTGCGGCAGCTGAATACCGAACTTCTCAGCGGTGAAGGGCCGGACTGTCTGATTCTGGACGGTTTGCCCGTTCAGTCCTATATCCAGCAAAGCATGCTGCAGAACTTGGATGGCCTGGTAACGGAAAGTGAATTCTATTCCAATATTTTGAACGGCTATGCGGGGGAAGATGGTTTGTATACGGTGCCCGCCTTCTTTGAGGCGCCTGTCTTTGCCACTGTACAAACAGAGGGAGCCCCCGCCAGCCTGGAAGAGCTGGCACAGTTGTTTGAAAGCGGAGCCTGTACGGCTGGTTCCTGGAAAGAAATTTTTCAGGCGGTTTATCCGGCAGTAGCCAACCGCATTTTCCCGAACGGGGAAAGCCTGGATGAAGCCGCTCTCACCGAATTTCTGGAACAGACAAACCGCATGGTACAAAGCGCAGGCATCGCACAGGAAAGTATGCCCATGGCCAGTGGGACCAGCAATCTGATGGTAACCAGTGAGCTCCCAACCAGCCGATTTGCCCTCCAAGACGGCGTTACCACAGCGGCCATATTCCGCATGACGGGCATCAGCCAGGCTGTTTCCTTGCTGACGCAGCGGGAAGATGTGACGCTTTCGCCGCTTCTCGACGGGACGGCAGAGGGGCAATTCTTGCTGGGAATTCGTGCCGGAACCGAAAATCTTCCCCAGGCCCAGGATTTTGTCCGTATGATGCTGGAAGACGAGCAAATCCAGCAAAGCAATGTGTACGGCGGTATGGCAGTGCATCGCGACATGGAGTTACAGGCATTGCAGCAGACGATACAAGATGGTTATACCCAGGAAGAACGGGATACCTTTGCTATGAACCCGCTGGAATACCCTTGGGATGAACTGGCAGAGAAGTATACAGGATTGGTAAATCCCGCCGCAGCCGGGACCCTGCAGACCATCGTTTATGAGCAGGCTGTACAGGTTTATGGAGGGCAAATCACTCCCGACCAGGCTGTGGAAGAAGTAAAGGCACAAGCGAACCTCTACCTGCAAGAACAGGCGTAAAAATGATCCCGCCGGGAAATGTTCCCGGCGGGACTTCTGCTATTTTGAATGACTTTTCATGGAGCTTTGGTACAGGACGACCGACAGGCAGACGCTGGCCATGATGGAACAGAGACCGTCTTTCCAAAGCAGTTCTTTCTGCCAACCCAGAAACACCGAACCGGGGAACACAAGCTGTTCCCGCCACCGTCCTTGCAGTGTTTCCCAAAGGGACTGCCAGAATGCAAGGTTACTCCACTGTCCGGGGATCAGCCAGGAAGGCAGGGGGGCCAGAAAACAGGGAAGCAGAAAGGCAACCGTAAGGGCAATGAGCCATCCCGCTATTTCGCGGTGAATTTTGTGCCCGGCGGGAGGAGATTTCTTGCCGAAAATAAGCAACCAGCAAAGCCCTGTCAGTAAAACCGGGAGCCAACAGAATAACCGGATGGGCAGAACCAACGCACTGTGCCAGCCGATGGCCAGTGGCGCGCCAAGGCCGCTTTGCAAGGCGAATTCCTGGGCAGCGGCATAAAAATCATCGGGTGCTGTGGTTCGGTCGGACGCGCACACCATAACATGGTCAAAGGCGGTGTCGGACTCTGCCCAGATGCACAGCATGGGAATCGTACTTTGAAATACCCCGCAAACTTTGGCGGCGTCATCCGATTGCCCGGAACGCAGCGTACAGCCGATGACATCTTCGCTTCCCCAGAGGTCCTGTGCCAACCCGGTGCTGATGAAGGCTTGTCTGAGCCCGGCGGGATATGTTCCGCTGTACAGAGAAAACGGCCATAGAGCGGTGGCCTCTCCCAGGTATCGGATACAAATCACATTGTCGGCACTGAAAACACCGTCACAGGTGATAGTGTCCTGGTGCCAGAAGGTTGGCCACAGGCCGGTATCGTTCCGATCGGATCCGGCATACTCCCGGGTGTTCTCCGCCTGGACGGCGGTGATCGGCTCTGCATAATACAGCTCATTTCGCCCGGCTGCACTTTGCAGAATGGGGGAGAGTATCAGGCTTTGCCACCAGAGAAAGAATCCCGCCAGAACTGCCAGGAGGACAATACATCTCCGGAACCTCTTGTGCCCGCTCATGACGCCGCCACCTTTACCGTATCCCCGGCATACAGGGGCTTGTCTGCACGGACGGCTACCTTTGCCTGCAGGGAAATCCCTTCCACGGCAGCAGTGGTTTCGTTTTTGTCCAGCAAGGTGACGGGTAAGGGAGTCAGCTTGTTCTCCACACCCAGAATGGTGGAGGTACTTTCTACCAGATATACATACCAGCCGCTGCTGTCCTGGTGCAGGGCAGCAACCGGCAGACAGGTGGTGTAGTGCAGTGACGGAAATCGCAGCACCGCTTCGGCATTGCCGGAAGTCCAGCTGCTGTCATCCAGAAGAACCGACAGGATGGTCTTGCCGTCTGATTCCCGGGAACTCTGCAAAGTGCCGTTGCCGCTCACTTTCCCCTGGGAAACTTCAATTTGGGAAGGCTGACCGGGTAAGTCATGGAAAGTCTCCGCTTCCATTTCCAGACTCAGCAGCCATCCGCTTCCTGTTTCTCCCAGGGTGGCGGCAACGCCGTTGCAGCTGCTTCCCGCAACAGCATACACGGCAGTGATGATGCCCGCAGTATCGGCAAGGATCTGCCCATCTGTCTCCAACAATGCTTTGCATTCTTCTTGCTCCTCCAGAAGGTCATCTATCTGTTGCTGCAATACGGCGGCATCCGCGGATGATACGGCATTGGATGCATCGGCCTGACGCTGCTGCTCCGCATATGTATCCAGGGCACGCTGCAAAGCCATCTCGGCATCCTGCACCGCGCGGTCTGCCGCCAGTTGAGCATCTTCGGAAGTATCCGGATTTTCCAGATAGCGCTGCTGGTCTTCCTGCGCGCGCTGCAAAGCCAGTTGGGCATCGGTGATGGGATCGGTGGGAGCGTAGTCCGGTTGTGCGGTCAGCTGATTTTTCTGAGCGCGCAGCTGTGTAATCTGCGCGTCCAGATCCTCCAACCTGCTTTGCGGTTCCTCCACGGAAAGGCAGAGCAGAACATCTCCCGCCTGTACGGATTGTCCTACCTGCACCCTGACTTCGGTCACGGTTATTTCTTCCGGCAGTAAAATCCGGGTTTCCTTTTGCGGCATGATGGCGCCGGAACAGGTTGCTGTCTGTTCAATCTCACCACCTCCCGGCATACCAATGGTCACCGTGGGCATGGCAGTGCTGCGGGCGGCCCGGCTCAGCAAAGCAAACAGCAACAGCAAAGCGGCAAAACGGGCTGTAACCAGCAGCGGCGAAACAGCCTCTTGCCCGGGCGTCGGCAGGCACATCTTGTGAAAATCCCATGACTTCATTTCAAAACACCTCGTTCCATATCGGAGAGCAACGCGCCGCTCCCCAGCCAAAACACAAGCAAAGGCGGCAACAGAATCACCAGGCTGGCAGCACAGCAAAGTGCAAAGTTCTCGGCGGTGACCTGGGGAAGGTAAAGGCTCAGCGGCCACAAAGATTCTTTGCGCAGAAAAGCCAGCGGTTGTTCCATGCTGTTCCAGCATTCCCAGAACTGCAAGGTCATGACGGCAAAGATGGTTCGGGAAACCAGCGGCAGACCGATACGGGTAAAGCAGATCCACTCGTTGGCGCCGTCCAGGTGCGCCGCTTCCAGGCAGGCGGCGGGAATACGCCGGAAGCCTCTGTGCAGGAAAAAGACCGGAAAAGACGCAAACATTCCCGGCAGGATAACAGCCCAATGGGTATCCAGCAATCCCAAATGCCGCAGCACAAGAAAGGTGGGAACCATGGAGACCTGGAAGGGGAGAATCATCAAAAGAAGATACAGCCCCCACACCAAACCCCGCCCGGAAAAGGAATACCGGGCCAAAGCCCATGCGGCGGGGGTTGCAACCAGTAAGGCCCCCAGGACCTGGGGAACCGTCTGAACCAGGCTGTTGCCGAACATCACAAAGAATTCGGGACTGTCCAGCAGCAGCCGGAGCACCGGTTGCAAGGTAGGCCAGCAGGGCAACAAAGTCCAGGTGGAATTTTGGCTGCCCGCAAGCCCCAAGCCCAACGCCGGCCCGAACAAAAATACCAATTCATCGGAGGAACGCAAGGCAGCTGTCAATGTAAACCAGACCGGCCAGAGCACGCAGAAAAGAGCCGGCAACAGAAACAACCACAGCAGCCGGGCCTTGCGGGGTCTCATGGTTTGCAGGCGTCCGTATGACGCCGATACAGAGCCACAGCCGCACGCACAGCAGCCGTGACGCTGCCAAAAACAGACAGCACCAGCATCACAGCCGCACTCAGCCGCTGCATATCCAGGGCCAGAAACCAGTTGTTCAAAAGGTGGGGGAGAAGATAGATACTGTCCGGCGGATAATTGCCCGCCAGCAGCCAGGCTTCCCGAAAGACTCGGAAGCATCCGATGATTCCAAACAGTGCGGCCAAACCGAAGGAAGGCAGCAAGGCCGGCAATGTGATGCGCCAAAAAGCCCGCCACACTCCGGCCCCGTCTATGGCGGCGGCCTCGTAAAGGACGTTGGGAATGTCGCCCAAACCGGCCATCCAGATGAGCAGTGTGTAGCCGAGATTCTTCCAGATGAAGGTGGCAACCAATACCCCGAACACGGCATCACTTTTCAGAAAGGAAACAGTCGACAGGCCGAATTGTCCAAACCAACCGTTCAGCAATCCGGAATCTTCGAACAGGATTTTCCATGTCAAGGCAATTCCGGCCACCGGTAAGGCAGGGGGAAGAAGGAGCAACGGCTGCACATACCGGCTATGCGGCAGCAAAAGCCATAGAAGCCAGGCCAGCAGTAACCCCAATCCCAGCAGTAAAGGCAGACAAACCCCCAGAAAGCACAAGGTATTTTTGAACGCCAGGCGAAAAGCGGAATTTTGCAGAACACTTTTGTAGTTGTCCAGCATTACAAAACCACTGTGCCTTGCATCGGAAAAGCTCCACATTGCAATTTCCAGCAGGGGTACCAGATAAAACAGACAAGTCCCGACCAGGCTGGGCAACAGAAAAGCCCAGGGAAGACACGGATGTCTGTGAGTTGAATGAGTAAAAGTCTTCTTCATGGCTAAGACCTCCTTATGCGGAAGAGCTTACCATGCAAAAGCTGAAAAAGTCCTGTAAACTTTCTATACAATGGGAAAGCCTTTCGGAAGCACCGGAACTATTCTGCCCAGAAACCTTTCTATAGGCTGGATTTTCTCTTTACTGCGTGATAAACTGGTACCAGAATCATATGGATAGGAAGTGACGGCATATGGCAGATACCACAGCCAGGGAAAAAGAAAAAATGCACAGCGGACAACTGTATGATCCCGGCAATGAGGAGATCATGCAAGAACAGTTGGACTGTATGGAACGGCTGTATGAATACAATCTGACCAGGCCCAACGAACAGGAAAAACGGCAGCAGATGCTGCGGCAGATGTTTGCCGAAATCGGCCCCGGCTGCTACATCGAACCGCCCCTGCATGCCAATTGGGGTGGCCACCACGTGCATTTCGGGAAAAATGTTTACGCCAATTTCAACCTGACCCTGGTGGACGACACCCACATTTATGTGGGGGATTACACCATGATCGGTCCCAATGTAACCATCGCCACAGCCGGACATCCTATTTTGCCCGAGCTCCGGGAGCGGGGACTGCAATACAATATGCCGGTTCATATCGGCAAGAACTGCTGGATCGGCGCGGGTGTCATCCTGGTTCCCGGCATCACGGTGGGGGATAATGTGGTGATCGGCGCCGGCAGTGTGGTTACCAAGGACCTGCCTTCCGACGTTGTGGCTGTGGGAAATCCTTGCCGGATTCTGCGAGAAATCAATGAGCAGGATAAAAAATATTATTTCAAGCAACATCCCATTCCCACGGAATTTTTATAAACAAAAGAAAAAGGACAGCACGGGACTTTCGAAAAAAAGTCTTGTGCTGCCCTTTTGTGTACCAATTTTCAGCGCTTGTTCTTGACATTCCAATTGGGTGCAGTATGATCATCTTATCAAGAAAAAAGTTGCGGCAAACAACGGTGTCCCGGCGGTATAGGACGGAGGAATGTGTGTGGAACTGATTTTGCGGTATATGAAACGATATTCGTTCCGCATTGGCCAATCTATGGGAATCAAGCTATTGGGGGCGGTAACCGAACTCATGATTCCCTATATTCTGGAATATCTGATTGACGAGGTTGTACCATTGGGTCAGCTCAGCCAGGCGGTGCTTTGGGGCGGATTGATGATCGTTACGGCTCTCGTTACCCGGCAGCTCAATATCATAGCCAACCGGATCGCGGTGGACAATGCCCACAATGTTTCTTACGATATTCGCCAGGATCTGTTTACCCGTACGGCCAACCTTTCGGGAGCGCAGTTTGACAGGCTGGGTCTGCCCAGCCTGATCAGCCGCATGACCAGCGACAGCTACAATGTACAGTCCTGCGTGCAATCTTTGCAGACGATGTGCATCCGCATGCCCATCCTGCTGCTGGGCGGGATCGGCGTCACCATGGTGATGGATCCGGTTTTGTCCGGAATTCTGTGCGTCATTGTGCCGGTGTTGATTGTGGTGATACTTACTGTTTCCCGGTACGGCATTCCTCTTTACCGCAAGGTGCAGGAACGCTTGGACGATGTAGTCCGGATCATGCGGGAAGACATTACCGGTATCCGGGTGGTCAAGGCTTTGTCCAAAACCGAATACGAGAAAAACCGGTTTGGAGAAGCCAACAATGCCATGACCCACGCCGACATCAAGGCCAGCATCATTATGGCCATACCCGGCCCGTTGATGCAGATGTGTTTGAACATCGGTCTGACCCTTGTGGTCTGGATCGGGGCCGGCCGGGTCAACAACGGCCAGATCAAACCCGGCGTGATTCTGGCTTTTCTGACCTATTTTAATATGGTGATGCAGGGGGTCATGGGGGTCAACCGCATTTTCATGATGATCAGTAAGGCGTCCGCTTCGGCCAATCGAATCGGGCAGGTTCTGGCGGCCCCCGTTGACCAGAAGATTCTTTCCCCTGAACAGGCCAAAAAGCCTGCCGGGGATGAATTTATCCGCTTTGAACATGTGACCTTCAGCTACCATGCGGGAACGGAAGGCTCTTTGGCGGAAGAGGAGCGGGAACAGTGCCTGTATGATATCAATTTTGCGCTGAAAAAGGGCGAAAGCCTCGGCATTATCGGGCCCACCGGCTGCGGCAAGACCACCATCATCAACCTGCTGATGCGGTTTTACGATGTGGAAAATGGCGGTGTCTTTGTGGGCGGGCGGGACGTGCGCAGCTACGAGATGGATGAGCTGCGCCGCAAATTTGGTGTCGTGTTCCAGAATGACATGGTGTTCTATAACACCCTGCGGGAAAACATCCGCTTTGGCCGCGATCTGGATGACGCCACCCTGATGCGGGCGGTGGAGGATGCCGTCGCCGCCGAGTACGTGGATTCTCTGGAGGAAGGCCTGGACTACCGTGCGGATATCAAGGGCGCAAACCTGTCCGGCGGACAAAAGCAGCGGTTGCTGATCTCCCGGGCATTGGCCGGCCGACCGGAAATCCTTGTGCTCGACGATTCGTCTTCGGCGCTGGATTACAAGACCGATGCAGCCCTGCGCAAGGCCATCTTTGAACATTATCGCAATTCCACTACCATCATGATTGCCCAGCGTGTCAGCTCCATCCAGAACATGACCCATATCCTGGTGCTGGATAACGGGCGGTGCATCGGCTACGGAACACACAGGGAACTGCTGGAAACCTGTCCGGCATACCGGGAAATTTACCAGGCCCAGATGGGCGCACTGGCCTGAGGAAGGGGGGAATCTTATCATGGCGAGAGGACCTCGCGTAAAAGCGGAAAAGCCCCGGGACGCCCGGGGAACACTGGTGCGGACCCTTCGTTATATGGTGGATTACCGGTTTTTGGTTCTTGCTCTTCTGCTTTGTACCTTTGCCAGCAATATCGGCAATCTTCTGGGCCCATCCTTTGCAGGCAAAGCCATCGGGGCAGCCGTCGGGCCTGGTCAGGTGGATTTTGTCACTGTGGCCCACTATGCCAAATGCATGTTGGCAGCGTATCTGTTCAGCAATATTATGTCTTTCCTTGTGAACCAGGGCATGATGCTCACCGGCCGCCGGGTGGCCAATAAGATGCGCCGGGATGTGTTCCATAAGCTGATGGTTTTGCCGGTCAGCTACTTTGACCGCAACCAGGCCGGGGACATCATCAGCCGTGTTTCCTATGACATCGACGTGGTGACCACCAGCCTTTCCTCCGACCTGGTCCAGATTATGACCAGCATCGTGACGGTGGTGGGGTCCTTTATCATGATGTGTCTCATTTCGCCGCCCATGACCCTTTGCCTTTTTGTTACGGTGCCCCTGGCTGTGGGGTTCACCCGCTACATGGGCAAACGTACAAGACCTCTTTACTCCAAACGCAGCGCGGCCTACGGCAAGATGAACGGATATGTGGAGGAGATGTTCTCCGGGCAGAAAACCATTCTGGCTTATGCCTATGAGAACGATGTCTGCCGGGAATTCAGCGATATCAACCAGGAGGCCGCCGATGCCTACTGCGCCGCCGATACCCTGGGCATGACCACCGGCCCCACCGTCAACCTGATCAACAACCTGGGCCTTTCTCTGATCGGCCTGCTGGGCGCTGTTTTGTATATGTTCGGTATGGCAGGCATGGAACAGATTTCCGCGTTTGTGCTGTATTCCCGCAAGTTCAGCGGCCCCATCAATGAGATTGCCAATATCATCAACGAAATCTATTCGGCACTGGCCGCGGCCGAACGGGTGTTTGCTTTGCTGGACCAGCCGGAAGAACCCGCAGACCTTCCCGAAGCTGAGGAATTGACCGATGTGCAGGGAGAAGTGGAAGCCCGGCATGTCAGCTTTGGCTATCTGCCGGGACGGACGGTGCTTCATAATCTCAGCCTAAAAGCGGAACCGGGCCAGACCATTGCCATTGTAGGCCATACGGGTGCCGGCAAAACCACCATCATCAATCTGCTGATGCGGTTTTATGATGTGGATTCGGGAGAAATCCGGGTGGACGGGAAGGAAGTGCATCAACTGACCCGTCGCTCCCTGCGCCGGGCGTATGCTATGGTTTTGCAGGATACCTGGGTGTTTCAAGGCACAATCTTTGAGAATATTGCCTACGGCAAGGAAGGGGCCACACGGGAAGAAGTGATCGCGGCAGCCAAGGCTGCCCGCATTCACGAGTATATCATGCGGCTGCCGGACGGTTATGATACCGTGATCAGCGAGGATGGCGGCAATATCAGCAAAGGGCAGAAGCAGCTTTTGACCATTGCCCGGGCCATGCTGTACAATACCCAGATGCTGATCCTGGATGAAGCCACCAGCAATGTGGATACGAACACCGAACAGAAGGTACAAAAGGCCATGCAGGAACTGATGCGCGGCAAGACGTCCTTTGTCATTGCGCATCGTTTGTCCACAATCCAGAACGCCGACAAGATTCTGGTCATGGAACACGGCGATGTGATGGAGCAGGGCACACATGCCGAACTGATGCGGAAAAAAGGAGTTTACTATAAACTGTATGCCTCCCAGTTCGAGTAAAAAGCTGCGGTATATCCGCATACAAAAAGGCACACAACGGACCCGGTAGACCGCTGTGTGCCTTTTACAGTATGATGCAATCAAAAACCTGTTTCCATTCTGTGACTGTCCCAGATTATGTAGACAGCACAAGAAAGCTCCTGAGTAGGAATATTCGGTCTTAGTGGGAGTGGCGCAGCGTCAGCGGCGCCACTCCTGTTCCACCTGTTCCTAAAAATGTACATCAAAAAAATACAGGAGAGAGAATAAGAGTTATTTCGAAATCTGATAGAGAGTGCATGGACAACCTATCATTTGTCTATTTACAGAGGAAAACAGTACGGATATAATGGCTAAAAACGTAAGCAAGCGGAAGGAGTATCAGGATGGAGGCTTCCCGGAATATCGCCAAGGATGTTGAGGCGGTTGTTACAAGTTTTAATCAAGGAACGATGATTATGGAAGCTGTCCGCTCTTTGTGCGAACAGACTACACCGCCCGCAAGGGTGATTATTGTGGACGATGGATCCACAGATGAAGAGTCACTGGAGGTTTTAAAGAAAGTAGAGACGATTTTTTCTGAACATCTCCCCATTACGCTGATGTTGAAATCAAATGGAGGAGTATCAGCGGCCAGAAATACCGGAATTGCTGAGACAAAAACACCTTTGGTTCTGGTGCTGGACGGAGATGATAGGCTGGAACCGTCTTATATTGAAAAGGTTTGTCAACTGCTTCGCAATGACTCCTGCATGGTTGCGGCATCGTCATGGATGCAAACTTTTGGGGTTTTGAATGCGGTTGTCCGTCCGTGCGGGGGAGGATTAAATGCGTTCCTTTCTAAAAATTGCTGCGCTGCAACTCATATTATGCGTCGCAAATACTGGGAAAAGTGCGGTGGCTATGATGAAAATATGCGCTCAGGATTTGAAGATTGGGAGTTTTTCCTGAGTATGTTGGAAACCGAACCGAATATGCAGATCGGGGTGGTCCAGGAACCTCTGATTGACTACCGAACTGCGCCTGCTTCGTCGAATATAACGAGTATGGAGAAGCGTTTGGATCTTATGCGTTTCATTATTGAAAAGCACCTGGAATCTTACCGAAACCATGTGGAAGACGCGGTTATAGGTGTCGAATCCACCTCAATGACAAGACTGTTTGGCTGGGAAGGCGAAATCATTCGTTCGATGAGAGATACCCAGGAACTGAGTAAAGTGTCGGATGAGTTTATAAAACATCCAACGTATGGAGATGGAGGCATGGCTGCGGCGGTTCGAATTGTTTCTTCAAAAAGTGAAATGCAGAGTCTCAACGAAAAGCAATAAAAATATTTATGATCCAGCGGGAAGCATTTTGGCTTTCCGTTTTTCTTTAACAGATAAACAAAAAAGACCTGAAACCAAAGTTTCAGGTCTTTTGGTGGAGATAAGCGGGATCGAACCGCTGACCTCTTGAATGCCATTCAAGCGCTCTCCCAGCTGAGCTATACCCCCAAGCTTTTGCGTTGCCGTCAGGCAACGTAGGTAATTATAGCAAGATCTTCCCCGTTTGTCAACACTTTTTTTGCAATTTTTTCTGCCGTTCGTCATGACAAGGCAGGGGGCTTGTGGTATACTGTATAGGAACTTTCTGATGACTGAACAATGGAGAAAACTTATGCAACTGGAACAAGCACGTGAACGGGTCAAGGAGCTGCGCTCTGTAATCGAACGCAACAACCGACTGTACTATATGGACAACAACCCCGAACTGGAAGACTTCGAGTATGATGCCCTTACCAGGGAACTGAAAGCTCTGGAAGCGCAATTTCCGGAACTGGTTACCCCGGATTCGCCCACACAGCATGTCAATGAAGGGGTGAGCAGCAAATTCAGCAAGGTGGCCCATGCAGTCAAAATGGAAAGCCTGCAGGATGCTTTTTCCTTTGAGGAGCTGCGGGACTTTGACCAGCGTGTGCGGGATGCCGGCATTGCACCGGAATATGTGGTGGAAGCCAAGATTGACGGTCTGTCGGTCAGCCTGGAATACCAGAACGGACGGTTCGTGCGGGGATCTACCCGGGGTGACGGTCTGGTGGGGGAGGATGTGACCGAAAACCTGGCCACCATCCGGGATATCCCCAAGATTTTGCCGGATGCACCGGAGTTCTTGGAGGTGCGCGGCGAGGTATATATGCCTCATAAGGCGTTTTTTGCCCTGTGTGAACAGCAGGAACTGGAGGAAAAGACGCCTTTCAAAAATCCGCGTAATGCGGCGGCCGGATCCTTGCGGCAGAAAGACGCCCGCATTACGGCGTCCCGCGGTTTGTCCATCTTTGTGTTCAACCTGCAGCAAGTGCGGGGACGTGAGTTTGCCACCCATCACGAAACGCTGGATTATATCAAGAGCCTTGGCTTCCCGGTGTCGCCACGGTACAGCGTGTATCATTCCATCGACGATGCCATCCGGGAAATTGAGACCATCGGTCAGATGCGCGGCGACCTGGAGTTTGATATTGACGGCGCTGTGATCAAGGTCAATAATCTGGCAGCCCGGGAAAGTTTGGGCAGCACCAACAAATTCCCGCGTTGGGCCATTGCATTCAAGTATCCTCCGGAAGTGAAACAGACTGTGGTGCGGGATATTGAAGTGTCGGTCGGCCGGACCGGTGTGCTTACGCCGACGGCGGTGTTTGACCCGGTCTTCCTGGCCGGTACCAGTGTGTCGCGCGCCAGTCTGCATAATGAGGACATTATCCGCACGTTGGATGTACGCATCGGAGATACCATCGAAGTGCGCAAGGCGGGGGACATTATTCCGGAAGTAATCGGCGTTGCCAAGCATGGAGAAAACACCGTTCCTTATGCAATGCCCACGGTTTGCCCGTCCTGCGGGGAACCGGTGGTGCATTTGCAGGAGGAAACGGCCCTGCGCTGTGTCAATCCGGAATGCCCGGCCCAAAGCCTGCGCAACCTGATTCACTTTGCCTCGCGCAATGCTATGGCTATTGACGGTTTGGGCGAAGCGGTGGCTATCCAGCTCACATCCCGCGGCCTGGTTCATACGGTGGCGGATTTGTACACGCTGCGCAAGGAAGATTTGCTGACCCTGGATAAATTCAAGGAGAAGAGCGCGTCCAATCTTTTGAACGCCATAGAGAATTCCAAGGAGAACAACCTGGATAAACTGGTGTTTGGTCTGGGAATCCGCAACATCGGCGATAAAGCCGCCGCGTTGCTGGCGGAGGAGTTTGGAACCATGGAGGCCTTGAGCCATGCCAACAATGACCAGATTGCCGCCATTGAAGGCATTGGCGGCATTATGGCACAGAGCGTGACGGAATTTTTTGCCAAGAGCGGCACGGTGGATCTGTTGCAGCGCTTGCAGGCGGCCGGTGTCAACATGACCTGGCACGGGCAGAAAAAAGGAACATCTCTGGCCGGTAAGACGTTGGTTGTGACCGGTACACTGCCTACATTATCGCGCCAGGAAGCGGAAGCTTTGATTGTACAAAACGGCGGCAAGGCAAGTTCTTCGGTGTCCAAGAAAACCTCCTACGTGCTGGCGGGAGAAGCAGCCGGATCCAAACTGACCAAGGCACAGACTTTAGGCATTCCGGTTATCGATGAAGCGGATTTTCTGCAGATGATTGCACAGAACGAATCTGTAAAAGAACAGTAAAACCAAAAAGCGGCAGATTGGGCAACAACCCAACATCTGCCGCTTTTGCTATACCGGAAGTCAAAAAGTAGTCAAATCCGTTTCTGTAAAGAAAAAACGCCCGCAACATTCCCAAAAAGAACGCTGCGGGGCGCAAATGTTGGAGCTGGAAACGTGACTTGAACACGCGACCTGCTGATTACGAATCAGCTGCTCTACCAACTGAGCTATTCCAGCACAACGGAAATAGTATACCGTGTTTTTGGTTTTCGGTCAAGGGGGCAGAGCAAAAAAGTTGACGCATTCCCGTTCTGACAACGAAAATGCGCCAAGATGGCATTATTTTTTTTCATCAGTCCCAGCGGATGCATCCGAAGCTTTGGCATCTTCTGCGTCGTAATCTGAGGCGGTCTTGGCGTCCGGGACAATGGGAATGAACCGTTTGGCAAAACGGCTTTTTCCGCGACTGCGTACATAGAAGAATCCGATGATGGAAAAGACCAGGGCCCCCACGAAGTTGACGAACAGATCCATCATGGTATCCAACAACCCGATGTCAAGATAACCGCCCAGCCCAAGAGCGGTTTGTGTGCCGTCACCCTGCACCACAATAACATCCACGATATCACGCAGGTGTACAGGGGTGTTTCCGCCGGTGGGATCCAGCTTGACAGAGCCAATCTGGTGCACAATGATGTCTTTCTGCATATCCAGAAAGAACAGCTGGTCCATGGCACACTCAAAAAACTCCCACACAACCCCTACCGTCATGGAGAAACAGAAGGCCACGACCGCCAGATAAAGCGGGGAGAGTTGAAAGGTGACCTTTTTCTGCCGGTTGAGCAAATCCAGCAAGGAAAAACCGATGGCCGCGCACAGAAAACCGTTCAATGTGTGCAGAACCGTGTCCCAATAGGGGTGTTTGATATAGTAAGCGCCGATTTCACCCATGATTTCGGCGGCATAGATGAACAAAAGAATGATGATTTCCAGTGTGTCCGGCAGCTCGATGGAAAGCCGGCGTTCCAGCATGGTGGGCATGGAAAACAGGAACAAAACCAGCACACACAGAAAAACATTTTCGAAATTGCGGTTGAAAAGCTGCGCTACCAGAACCAAAATAACGGAAAGCCGCAAAAAAATATATACCAGCATTACGCCGCGTTTGTGCTGCCAGGCGTCCTGCAAGGCACTGCGAAACTTTTGTTTTTTGGCTCTGTTGGGCATACTCTACCTCATTGATTTACGAATCCAGACTGAAATCTTTGGGATCGAAGTGGGGCAATTCCTGCCGGCGGGGTGTACGCATCAGCGGATCATACACGAATTTGCGGCAGGAGTAATACGGCGACACAACGCCCCGCTGTTTGCACAGGACCATGCGATTGTCTGCGGCCGGGCTGCCATGCAGACAGTAGGCGCAGGCCGGTGCGATTTTACTGCCATAAATCGGCTTTTTGAACATAGGATGGCTCCTCCTGCCTGCAATTATTACGAAGATACAGTGTCATTATAAAATCTTTTACGAATTTTGTAAAGAACGGCGCAAAGGAACAAAAATACCAAAAAAGCGGCATCGGGGGAGACCCGATTCATAGGAACCACCCGGGATGCCAGACTGGAAAAGACAGCGATATCGCCGGGCAAAAAGGGCAGGATAAGGCGAACGAGCAACCCCAAAAGAGGAAAGTGCAGCAACCGGGCAATCATCAAAAGTCGCAGGCTGGCCATGCCCTGCAAAAGAGAAGCGAGCTGGGAAAAAACCGACGCCCCCAGAAAACTCAGGCAAAGACAAATACCGTACAAAGCCTGGGTGCCTCTCAGCCGGGAAAAATCGGCACATCCGGAACTGATTTCGCACAAGGCGGAAAGGTAGGGAGAAACTTCAGCCGGGATGGAAAATCCCAGAATCAGTGTGGCTTCCAGAACCCGGAAAAACAGTACCGAACCGCAAACACACAGGCAACTGTTCACCGCGGATACAATGGCATCGGAGAGGTTGGAAGCAGAAACGGCGGATGCGGACGGTTCCATGACCTGGCGGGTTTTCTCATGATGTAGAAAAGGCAGAAGGATCAGGCAGCTTCCCAAATTGGCGATGAGCTGGGCCAGATACAAAACCATTCCCAGCCGGACAGAGCCCAGAAGGTGCCCGCCGACGCTGCCTATCACAAAGCCGGGCCCGGAACAGCAACCGAGGACCAGCAGCAGATTGGCGTGCGCTTCGTCCAGATTTCCCTGCCGCCGAAGATCCCGAACCATTCCGGCGCAGACGGCATACCCGCCCAGCCAGGAAAGAAGGAGAGCAGAGACAAAACCGCTTTTTCGGGGGATGGAGCCTAACGCCAGGTTGCAGGCCACAAAAAAAGGGAACAAGGCCGGCAACAAAGTGCTCAGGCAGAGCTCGATCCCTTGCCGAAAGCCCTGCGCGGCGGCTTGCGGGTATACAAGAAAAAGGACGATACAAAAGAACGAGGCCACCAAAGGAAAAAGACGCCGCCAGAAAACAGAACACATAACCGGAACTCCTTTGCTATATATTTGGGATGACGCCATAGAGAAACGGAAAGGGGGCACGGAAAATGAAGCGGTACCGCCGGTTCCGTAAGCGAGGAGAAAAGCATCCTGCCCAGCCGGAACAATGGTTTCATCCGCCGGAAAAAGCATTTTACCATCTGCCGGACCTGATACTGCGCGGCGGACACATTGCGACGGACGGCTGCCGGCGGGTACTGGATTTTACGCCGGAGAAAATCTGCCTGGATCTGGGAGATACGATCATTACATTTTATGGAGACAGTCTGCGGATAGAATCTTTTTCCGGGCGGCGCCTGATCAGTTCCGGCTTGGTGCGGCGCATCGAATTTGAGCAGAAGTGGGAGGGCCATTCATGAAAAAGACCAATGTCGCGGCAATGTGGGCGGACCGTATCCGCTTTGAAGCGAGCGGCAGAGGGGCGAAAAGCTTTTTGAGTGCGGCGGCACAGGCGGGGGTGCATCTTTGGAAAATTTCCTGTACAAATCGGGGGTACACGGCCTGTGCCTTTGGATCGGATCTTCGGCGCTTGGAACAGATGGCGGCAAACTATCAGGTGGATTTTTCCCTCAGGAGACGGCATGGGCCGGGCCGGATACTGGAAAGGGTGGCTGCACGGCCGGGAATTCTGGTGGGGACGGCCGCGTTTTTCCTGTGCCAGTGGTATTTTGGCGGCTTTTTGTGGCACATAGACTTCGGGGAATTGGAACTGCCCCAGCAGGAAAAATTCCGGGCGGCGTTGGCGGAACAGGGAATCTGGGAGGGATGCCGCCTGGAGGAAGAAACCTTGCAGCATGTTCGGGACACGCTGGCGTTGGAAATGACAGACGAAGGATGGTTGAGCCTGAACTTTACGGCGGGGTGCCTTTTTGTGGAGCAGAACCAACGGCAGGAACAAACCGTGCGGGATGCCGTACAGCCACAGGCTCTGTATGCAAAGGCGGGTGGACAGGTTCTGGAGATCGAGCTGGAAAGCGGATTTCCGGAGGTGACGGCGGGGCAGTATGTGGCTGAGGGGCAGCTGCTGGCCAACGGCCAGAAAGCGGATCGCGAGGGGCAGGCGGTGGTGCAGGGAGCATCCGGCTCCATACGCGGCAGAATTCAACGGCAATACACGGCCGTGCAACCGCTGCAAGGCGACTTCCGGTTGCTGACGGGAAAAAGCAGGGAGAGCGAGCAATGGCAGCTGCTGGGGTATACCTGGACACAAAAGGAGGCAGATACCTTCCCGGATGGCATGGTCACCACCGAATGGATACCCTTCCGGATTGGCAGTGTGGCTTTGCCGGGAGCTATCTGCCGGACCACCTATTGGGAAAAAACGTCGGGCACGCAGCTCTATTCCCAGCAGACGGCCAAAGCCCTGGCGGCACGCTCCTGCCGACAGCAGCTTTTACGGGAATTTCCGGATGCAGTGCTGGAAAGCCAGGATCTCACCTACGAAATTGGAGAAAGTGAAGTTATCTGTACCGCAGAGTATCTCTTCTGCGCCGATATGACTGTTCCGGGCGTATTGGCCCCGTTGGAAAACGTTCAAGCCGCATCCTGAACCGCCGCTGCAAACAAACAGTTAAAAAATTTGTGTAATATTCATAGTTTCTTTTCAACTCAATTGTGATATAATGCAAAGTAGCATGATGTATTCTGGAGGTAGTGTATTTGGCAGAACGATCGGTTGAACTGGACAGCATCGAACTGGCCGCAGCGGTTTTTGGTAATTGTGACCAGAATCTGCGCCTTTTGGAGAACGAATTCAAGGTGACGGCCGTGTGCCGTGGTTCCCTGCTGAAATTTACCGGTGAGCAGGAAGGGGTCAACGCCGCCGTGCATGCCATTGAAGGCATGGTCACTCTGATGGAAAACCACACCCCGCTGGACGAACAGACCGTGCGGTATTGCATCAGCCTGGCACAGGCGGGGGAGGAAAAGCGCCTGCGGGAGCTGACCGATGATTTTGTGGCGGTGACAGCCAAGGGCAGGCCCATTCATCCCAAGACGCTGGGCCAGAAAGAATACCTGGCCGCCATCCGCACCCATGCCATCACCTTCGGCGTGGGCCCGGCGGGCACCGGCAAGACCTATCTGGCGGTGGCCATGGCCGTGAAGGCGTTCAAGGCCAAGGAGATCAGCCGGATTATCCTGACCCGTCCGGCGGTGGAAGCGGGAGAAAAGCTGGGATTTTTGCCCGGTGACCTGCAAAACAAGGTTGACCCGTACCTGCGCCCGCTGTATGATGGCCTTTTTGATCTGCTGGGGGCGGAAACCTTCCAGCGTCTGGTAGAAAAACAGGCCATCGAAGTGGCTCCGCTGGCTTATATGCGCGGACGCACGCTGGATGATGCCTTTATCATTCTGGATGAAGCCCAGAACACCACGCCCGAGCAGATGAAGATGTTCCTGACCCGTATGGGCACCAACAGCAAGGTGGTGGTGACCGGCGATATTACGCAGATTGACCTTCCGGACAAAGCCAAGAGCGGTCTGGTGGATGCACTGAAAGTGCTGCGCGGGATCCAGGGCATTGCCCAGGTCCAGCTGACCGATAAGGACGTGGTGCGCCATCGCCTGGTGCAACAGATCGTCAAGGCATATGAAAAAGCAGCGGCCGCCTCACGCCGCTGAGAATATACAGATCCGATTTCGTTATCGACAGACTTCATAAACATTACATAAGGAGGAACCTCTTATGGCAAACAAAGTGCTGATCAGCAACGAGCAAAACGCCGTCAAAGTTCCGTCTGGGCTGCGGATTCTGATTCGCCGCAGCTGCAACGCGGTGCTGAATTATGAAAAGTTTGACGGTCCTGCCGAGATCAGTGTGACCTTTGTGGACAATGACCGGATTCATGAACTGAACAAGCAGTATCGCAACAAGGACAGCGCCACCGATGTGCTGAGCTTTCCCATGGGGGAAAACGGTCAGTACGACATCGACGAAGACAACGGTTGCAAGATTCTGGGAGATATTGTGATCTCCATGCAAAAGGCCATGGAGCAGGCCGAGCTGTACGGGCATTCTCTGCAGCGGGAGGTGGCTTATCTGACAGTCCACTCCATGCTCCACCTGCTGGGGTATGACCACGAAACCAGCGGTCTGGAAGCTGTCCGTATGCGGGAAAAAGAGGAAGCGGTCCTTTTGCAGTTGGGGCTGCCCCGTACCGTATCCTATACCAACGATGAGATTTTGTACGAATGAAAATACGCTCTGACCTGGCGCGCTTTGGGCGCGGTTTTATCTACGCGCTCAACGGCATCCGTGCCGCCGTACAGGAGGAGCGCAATTTCCGGTTTCATCTGTGCGCGGCAATTTATGTGTATGCGGCGGCGTTCCTGGCCGGACTGGAACCGGTGGAGTATGCCTTGCTGGCCTTGTGTATATTTGCCGTGATGTCCATGGAGCTGATGAATTCCGCCATCGAACGCGCGGTGGACAAGCCGGATACCGAACACTGGTGGAGCGCCGGTGCGGCCAAGGATATGGCGGCCGGTGCTGTTCTGGTGACGGCCATCGGAGCTGTGTGTGTGGGTGTCTGCCTGTTTGCCAACGAGCGAGCGCTCAAAGCCATCTGGTCCGGTGTAACGGCAAGCCCGCTGGCCATCCTTCTGTGGCTGGCCTCCCTGGTCGCCGCCTACCTGTTTACGTTCCGCTATGGCAATACAAAAGAGAAAGGTGCCGCACAAAATGCCCAGAACCCAAAATAAGAAAGAACAACCCGAAACCAGCAGTGTGTTTGTCGCTCTGGTGGGACGGCCCAATGTGGGTAAGTCCAGCCTGACCAACACACTGGTGGGGGAAAAGGTGGCCATTGTGACCAAAAAGCCGCAGACCACCCGCAGTCGCATCACCGGCGTGATCACCAAGGGCCCGGTGCAGTATGTGCTGATGGACACGCCGGGCATTCACACGCCCCGCAACAAGCTGGACGCCCGGATGACCCAGACGGCGGCCGCCAGCGTGAAGGATGTGGATGTGACCCTCATGCTGTTTGAACCTTCCGGAGAAATGACCGAGTCCGAGACCACCATGATCGAAGCATTGCGCAAATCCGGCCCGGCCATTGCGGTCATCAACAAGGTGGACTTGCTGCGCGGCTTTGAAGAACTGGAAGCCCGCAAGCAGCAGATCGAAGCCATGGGCGTCTTTGACGCCGTCCGTACCATTTCCGCCAAAGACGGTACTGGATGCGAGGAACTGCTGGAGGACCTGCGCCGGTATGCCACCCCGGGCCCGCATTATTTTGATGACGATGCCTTCACCGATATGCCGGAAAAGGAGCTGGTGGCAGAGCTGATCCGTGAAAAACTGCTGCTTTTCATGCGGGACGAAGTGCCCCACGGCGTGGCTGTGACGGTGGAAAGCTTCAAGGAGCGCCCGGACAAGGACCTGATTGACATTTCGGTGGAGATTTGCTGCGAACGCAAGAGCCACAAGGGCATGATCATCGGCAAGGGCGGCCAGATGCTCAAAAAGATTGCCAGTGCCGCCCGCACTGATTGCGAGGAACTGCTGGGAACCCATATCAACCTGCAGTGCTGGGTCAAGGTACGTGAGGGCTGGCGGGACAGTGAACGACTTCTGGATGACCTTGGTTTCGCGAAGCCGTGACAAAACTTTCCACTTGCCGATGACCCGGTTGGACAACTTTTCCGTGAATGGGAATGTACAATGGTATACATTCCAGTAACGGAAAAGGGGGCGGGTTGATGCAGCAAGATTCATCCGATTATTGCGTCCACGAATGGGCGCAGTTTGCCCAGACGGGCAGTATTTACGACTACTTGAGCTACAAGACCCGGCAGGCCGGCGGCCAGGGCAGGAAAGGGGACTCTGATGCAGATCGCAACGACCGGGCTGGTTCTTCGCCAGGTCAAGGTGGGCGAGGCGGATCAGATCCTGACCATTCTGACACCTGACAGAGGAGTCCTTTCGGCTTCGGCCAAAGGCAGTTTGCGGCTGAAAAACAAGCTGTTCAGTGCCTGCGGCCTGTTCTGCTATTCCGAGTTCACCCTGACCATTGGCCGCAGCAGCAATTTTGTGGATACGGCAGCGGTCAAAAAGGTGTTTCATGGATTGGGGCGCAGCGTGGAAGGAATGGCACTGGCCGTCTATCTGGCCGAAGTCGCCACAGTCCTGGCACCGGAACCACCTGAGGCAGAGCAGCTGCTGCGCTTGGTCCTGAACACCTTATATATGATCAGCGAAAGCAAACGTCCGCTGCGGCAGCTGAAAGCCATTTTCGAGATGCGCGCCATGTGCCTTGCGGGCTACATGCCGCGCATTTTGGCCTGCGAGGTTTGCGGGCGATATGACGGCATGGACTTTTACCTGGATACCGCAGGCGGCGGGCTGCTGTGTGCCGAATGCGCGGCCAAGGTCAACCGCACGCCCAACCTGGATGCGGGGGCACTGTATGCCCTGCGCCATATCTGCCTGGCCGAGGACGGCAAGCTGTTCAGCTTCACCCTGACGGAGGCAAGCACCAAGCGCCTGGGGAAGGTGTGTGAGCGGTATCTGCTGGCCAACCTGGACCACGGGCTGAAAAGCCTGGATTTTCTGAAAACTGTTTTGGAATGACCAAATAACAAGGAGTAAACCCTTCGACTATGGATTTCTCATATAAAACCACACTGGAACTGGATAAGGTCATCGACCGTGCGGTGGAGCTTTGCGCCTGTCAGGAAACCAAGGAGCAGATGCGTGCCATCCAGCCGTTCATGACCCCCGAAGAGGAACGCTACGAACTGGCCAAAACCGACGCCGTGAACAGTCTTCTGATCAAAAACGGCAGCCCCCGTTTCGGTGCCGTCAGCGGTGCCAAGCGGATTGCGGCCCATGCGGTCAAGGGTGGCATCCTGTCCATGGGGGAGCTGCTGGAGGTTGCGGCGACCCTGCGGAATTTCCAGGGCCTCAGCCAGTGGTACGGACTGACCGAGCATGAACCGTTGCCCACGGATGATTTGTTCTATGCTCTGGCGCCCCAGCCTCAGCTGGAACGGCAGATCACCGACAGCATCCTTTCGCCGGAGGAGATGGCCGATACCGCCAGCATCACCCTGCGTGACCTGCGCCGCAAGATTCGTGCCACCGAAGACTCCATCCGTACCAAGCTGGATTCCATCATCAAAAATTCCACCACCAACAAATTCCTGCAGGATGCGGTGGTGACCCTGCGTAACGGCCGGTACGTGGTGCCGGTCCGTTCGGAATACCGCGGAGAAGTGGGCGGTGTTATTCACGATGTCTCCTCCACCGGTGCCACCGTCTTTGTGGAGCCCACCGCGGTGGTGGAAGCCAACGCCAAAATCATGCAGCTGCATGCCCAGGAACAGGAAGAGATCACCCGCATTCTGTCCGCTTTTTCGGCACAGGTGGGATCCCTGGAACCGCAGTTCTCTTATAGTTATGACGCCATGTTGTCCATCGATCTGCTGCTGGCCAAGGCCCGCCTGGCGGTGGAACAGAATGCCTTCATGCCCCAGGTCAGCGATACCTGCCGCTTCTCCTTGAAGAAGGCCCGCCACCCGCTGATTGACAAGAAAAAGGTTGTTCCTGTGGATATCACCCTGGGGGATGAGTACGATACCTTGGTCATCACCGGCCCCAACACCGGCGGCAAAACCGTCAGCCTGAAAACCGCCGGGCTGCTCAATGCCATGGCACAGCACGGTTTTTTGATTCCCGCCCATGAAAGCAGCTCGGTATGCTGCATGCAGGAATATCTGGTGGACATCGGCGATGAGCAGAGCATTGAGCAGAGCCTGTCTACCTTCTCCGGGCACATGAAGCGTATTACCGAGATTCTGCGCCTGGCCGGTCCGGATACCCTGACTCTGCTGGACGAACTGGGCGCCGGAACCGACCCGGCCGAGGGCGCCGCTCTGGCAGTCAGCATCCTGGAAAAACTGCGCCGGGCCGGAACGCTTCTCATGGCCACCACCCATTATGCTGAACTGAAGGTGTATGCGCTGGAAACCCCCGGTGTGGTCAACGCCAGCTGCGAATTCGATGTGGAAAGCCTGATGCCAACCTATAAGCTCAGTGTGGGCGTACCGGGCAAATCCAATGCGTTTTTGATCAGTGCCAAGCTCGGCATCCCGGAAGATGTCATCGATGCGGCGCGCACCCACATGTCCAACGATGACAAGCGGCTGGACAGTGTGCTGGCCCAGCTGGACGATATGAAGCTGCGCCTGAAGAAGGCAGAAGATGAGGCGGAAGCCGCCCGGCATCAGGCCGAAAATGCCTTGGAGAGCGCCAAGAAAGAGCGGGAACAGCTGATCAAGCAGGGCGAGGAAGAACTGGAAAACGCCCGCAAGCAGGCCCGGGACATGGTCCAGAAGGTGCAGAATGAGGCGTATACCCTGACGGATGAATTGCGCCGGCTGCAGAAGGATGAAAAGGCCAGCGCGGCGCAGCGTGCGGTCCGTGCCCGGGAAATTGCCCGCAAAGACACCGAAAAGATGCTGGCCGATGCGGCTTCCCGCAAACCGGTGGCCGAGTACGTGCCGCTGAAGGAAGTGAAGGTGGGCCAGGAAGTGGTCATTGCCGAACTGAACCAGACGGCAGTGGTCACTGCCCGCCCCGACCGTGACGGTCTGGTGGAAGTGCGTGCCGGTATTTTGAAAACCAAGGTGCCCCTGTCCGGACTGAAAGCGCCGGACAAGATGCAGAAGAAACCCCGCCAGCAGCCGCCGCGTACCCATACCCGGGTACAGCTGGACCATGACCGCAAGGCAAGTCTGGAACTGAACCTGCTTGGATATACGGTGGAGGAAGCGCTGGGCGAAGTGGACCGGTTTCTGGACGGTGCTGTCATGCGAGGCCAGCACACGGTATACATCATTCATGGCCTGGGGACCGGGGCGTTGCGTGCCGGCATCCAGAAACATCTGCGCACCCATCGCCAGGTAAAGAGCTTCCGCCTGGGCGGCTACGGTGAAGGCGGCAGCGGCGTGACGGTTGTGGAACTGAAATAAGCTCTGCCTTTTTCAAAAAAGATCGAATGGCGGAAGGAGGATTGCAACTGTGCAAGACGAGTATATCCGCTCACGAGGATTTGCACTGACCCTGGCACGCCGTGCCGTGGATGATCTTCGGCGCGATCAGTTCCGGCAGATGCGCAACTATGTGGATCTGTGCCAGGCACTGGCACAAAAAAGCCGATATAAAGGATTTTTCGATCAGGCTCAGCAAGTGCTGCAGCGGGCGGACAGTTTGTACTATGCGCTGGTTCAGTGTCTGTTGGAACGGGTGGAAAGCGAGCGGTTGTGTGCCTTCGGTGTGAATTTCGGGGTCGGTGGTATCATATACGGTGCTTCCAGACTCAAGGAGGAAGCCGAGCGAACGGGCAAGCCGTCGGCCTGGCTCAACACAGCCAACTGCGCTTCTTCGAAGCTGGAGGAGGCCGTTGAGCAGGCAGAGCAAAACGGCAGATATGTGTGGGCTTTGTACGCACAGGACGCCGCTGCGGTCCTGCGAGCGGTACGGGTGATCAAACAGCATCCGTTTGCTGCTTTTTTGCTGGTGGCGGCGCCGTCGGTGATTGCGGCTCTGCCCGCGGAAACCTTTGCCGATTGCTTCAATCTCAGCATCTGGCTGTTGCTTCCGGCGCCGGCGCTGGAACCGGAAACCGTACAGACAGCCCGGACTTTGTGTGAGCGCAGATTGTTGTTTGGGTTTGCCGTCCTGCTGGATGAGGCCGGGGCAAATCGTGCCATGGAGTCTTCCTGGCTGCAGGAAATGGCACAGTGGACATCCTTCTGCCTGTATGCCAGGCGTCCCGGCATGGAGCCGCAAACAGCCCGCCAGCTGCGACAAAGCATTGTGCGCAGCCGTACCGGATCGGTAGTTCCGATTTTGGTCCTGGACTGGGACGGTGACTTGGGTGTCATTAACCGGGGAATTTCAGAACTGGCCGTTATTGGCGCATCGGTGGATGCGGAGCTGCCCTTTCCGTTTATCTGTCAGTCGGAATAAAAACAAAAACATCCCGCACCGGACATCGTGAACTGCCCCAGAATTAGTAGACATGAATAAAAAGACCCTCGTGTAGTGGGGACCTTAACAGGACTGGCGAAGCGTAAGCGGAGC
>NZ_JACJJP010000011.1 GCF_016900095.1 Gemmiger formicilis | reverse complement strand
GTTCCGAGGTCGCCTGGGGTTCCTGGGAAGAGGCGGAGGGCGTTTCCGAGGAGACGGCGATTTCATCCCCCGACCGCTTGCAGGCCACCAGCATGGTGCAGGCTGCCAGAACGGCCAGCACACAAAGGAGGGTACGTTTCATAGGCTTGATCCTCTTTTCCTGTTTTCTCTTCGTGGCGCTTCGGTACGCCCACGACCCGGTTGCTTTGTAACCGGAATGTCATAGTTCTTATTGTACTTTTTTTTGCCCGTTTTGTAAAGCCGCCCCGGTGAATTTTACAACCCCGCAACCTCTGTTTTGCAAGAAACGGTTGTAGAAATCCGGCGATTCTGCTACAATAGAGCAAAATTCATCCGCAAAGGAGACAGGTACAGTATGTCCATTTTTTCCGCGTTTTTCGGCGGTTACAACCGTCCGGGGCCCGGTGTACGCCCGGATGAGCCGCGCAAAAAGGGTCTGGCCCGCCTGATCGAGATGCTGGGCCGCGATTTCTGGGCTTTCTTCCGGGCCGGTTTTCTGGCGTTCCTGGGTATGATTCCCTTTATATTCGGTATGATCCTGGCCATCACCAGCCACGCCGTGATCTTTGTGCTGGCGGCAGGGCTCATCGGCGGCATGATCGCCGCGCCGGAGCTGTGCGGCATGGCGGACACCGTGCTGCGCAGCCTGCGGGATGAACCCGGTTACTGGTGGACCACCTACCGCCGCGCCTGGAAGCGCAACGCCAAGGCCTGTCTGCTGCCCGGCGCCATCTTCGGGCTGGTCATCGGCATGCAGATCTTCACCCTGTTCCACATGAACAGCCTGCAGAGCACGGTGTTCAGCTGGGCCATCCTGATTGCCGGCATGGTGCTGGTGTTGGGGCTGATTACTTACATCATCCCCCAGATCGCCCTGCTGGACATGTCTTTTGCCGGAATTCTGAAAAACGCCGTGCTGCTGTTCCTGGGGTATCTGCCCCGCAGCATCGGCGCGGTGGCGGTACAGGTGGTGTACTGGGGTGTGTTCCTGCTCTTCTTCCCCGTTTCGCTGTACATTCTGCCCTTCACCAACCTGTGGCTGCCCATGGTGCCCAGCCTGCTGATCATCTACATTCCCATGGAAAAGAGCTTCAATCTGGAAGCCACCATCAAGCAAATGCGGGACGACAAGCTGGAAAAGGAAACCAGCGAGGAATCCTGACAAAAAACGTTCCCACACCGGAATCGCCCTTTGCGGCGGTTCCGGTTTTTCTTTGCTCCGTACAAAAAAGCCAGCCCCGGCCTGTAACGGCCGGGGCTGGCTTTTGGATTGTTCGGTTTTACTTGGCGTACTCGGTGGCGCGGCTTTCGCGGATCACGCTGACCTTGATCTGACCGGGGTAATCCAGCTCGTCCTCGATCTTCCTGGCAATGCTGCGGGCCAGCAGAATGACCTGGTCGTCGCTGATCTTGTCCGGCTGGACCAGAATGCGGACCTCACGGCCGGCCTGGACGGCATAGGAGCTTTCCACGCCCTCAAAGCTGTTGCACAGGCTTTCCAGGGTCTCCAGGCGCTTGATATAGCTTTCCATGTTCTCACGCCGGGCGCCGGGACGGGCCGCGCTGATAGCGTCGGCCGCCATGATGACGAAGGCCAGCGGCGTCTTGGGCTCCACGTCGCCGTGGTGGGCCTCGATGGCATGGATGACAGCGGGATTCTCCCGGTATTTCTTGCAGATGTCTACGCCGATCTGGACGTGGCTGCCCTCGATCTCGTGGTCCAGGGCCTTGCCGATGTCATGCAGCAGACCGGCACGGCGTGCCTGCTGGACGTTCAGGCCCAGTTCGCCCGCCATCAGGCCGGCCAGCCAGGCCACTTCCAGGCTGTGGCTGAGCACGTTCTGGCCGTAGCTGGTGCGGTATTTCAGACGGCCGATGAGCTTGACCAGGTCGGGATGCAGGCTGTGGATGCCCAGATCCATGACCGCCTTTTCGCCTTCCCGCTTCATCTGCAGTTCCAGTTCCCGGCGGCACTTGTCCACCGTCTCCTCGATGCGGGCGGGATGGATACGGCCGTCGGCGATCAGGCGTTCCAGGGCCAGGCGGGCGATCTCGCGCCGGGTCTGGTCGAAGCTGGACAAGGTGATGGCTTCGGGGGTATCGTCGATGATCAGATCGCAGCCGGTGGCGGTTTCCAGGGCGCGGATGTTGCGGCCCTCACGGCCGATGATGCGGCCCTTCATCTCGTCACTGGGCAGCGGCACCACCGAGACGGTGGCTTCGCTGGTGGCATCGGCGGCGCAGCGGGCAATGGCCTGGCCGATCATATCCCGGGCCAGATTGTCGCATTCGTCCTTCATGTTGGCCTGGAAGGCGGCCACACGCATGGCTTTTTCGTGGGTGAGTTCGTCGTCGATCTGCTTGAGCAGCACGGCCCGGGCGTCTTCCTGGGTCATGGCGGCGATGGTTTCCAGCTTTTCGGTCTGGCGCAGCTTGAGCTGTTCCAGCTCATCCAGGCGGGCTTCCACCAGTTCGGCGCGCTTCTTCAGATCTTCTTCCTTGCGCTCCACCGCGGCGGTGCGCTTGTCCAGGGCTTCTTCCTTCTGGTCCATGCGCCGTTCCTGGCGGCTGACCTCGGCGCGGCGATCCTTGATCTCCTTGTCCGCCTCGCTCTTCAGCTTGAAGGCTTCGTCCTTGGCTTCGATGATGGTCTCTTTCCGTTTCTGTTCGGCTGCTTTGATGGCGTCGTTGACAATCCGCTTGGCCTCTTCTTCCGCTGAGCCGAATTTGGCCTCGGCGGTGCGCTTGCGGTAGGTCATGCCTGCATAAAAACAGACGACCCCGCACACGGCGGCGACGACAACGACCACCAACACCGTAAGGATGGTGGGCATTCGTTTCAACTCCTCAAATTTATTCAGAATATGCGTGTAAACCTGAGGGTCGCAGCCAAAGGCGGGGCCTTACTTTATTCGATGCAGTTGTTTGATCAGACGCGGTCAATGCCGACCGCGGGCCGGATGGTACACCAAAACACACCTGCCGCCGGGCGGCGGGGCGGATGGCTCCCGTGGGAAAAAAGTCTTATAAAAACAACGTAAGCACGTTTATTCAAATGCAAACTTGCGTGCATGCTATACCAAATAAAACACAGCGCCCGCCGCAGCGGCGGCCCTTCGGCGCTGCGGTACCGCCCGAATCGTGCGGTCATACTGCATACGCCGTTGTATACTGATTATAGTTTATATTCATTTGAAACGGTTGTCAAGAAATTGTTACGGATTGACAAAGTGGTGCCGCTGGGCTTGACTTTTGAAAACCGCCGCGCTACAATAGCGGTAGCTTCATCCTGATGAATGCGATGATGCGGACAAACGGAAGGGCTGACCCACGTTCCAGAGAGAGCCGCCGCCGTGCAAACGGTGTGCTGCAAGCGGCTTGGCGCAGGGCGCTTTTCTTACCACCGCAGAGCGCGGGGGCGAACCCCCGCCGGGCCAGCCCGTTACAGCTGATACGAGAGGCGGGCTTTTGCCTGCAATTCGGGTGGAACCGTGGAGCATACCGCTTCACCCCGTGTTTGAATGGGGTGAAGCGTTTTTTATTTTATCTGGCGGCCGCGGGCCGCCGCAACTTAGGGAGGTTGCAAGTATGAAAGTCATCTACAATGACGGCACCGTCAAGGAATGCCCGCAGGAAGAAGAACTGCACGTCATCCGTCACACCGCCGCCCACATCATGGCCCAGGCCATCAAGCGCCTGTGGCCCGAAGCGGATTTTGCCTTTGGCCCCGCCACCGAAAACGGCTTCTACTATGACGTGGACCTGGGCGACACCAAGCTCACCGATGAGGACCTGGAAAAGATCGAAAAAGAGATGAAGAAGATCTGCAAGGAAAACCTGCCGATCAAGGCCTTCACTCTGCCCCGGGAAGAGGCTGTCAAGCTGATGCAGGAGCGCGGCGAAAAGTACAAGGTGGAGCACATCGGCGATCTGCCCGACGACGCCACCATCAGCTTCTACCAGCAGGGCGAGTACATCGACATGTGCGTCGGTCCTCACCTGACCTACACCAAGGCCCTGAAAGCCTTCAAGATCACCCAGCAGTCCGGCGCGTACTGGCGCGGCGACAAGAACAACAAGATGCTGACCCGCATCAACGGCATCGCTTTCCGCAACCAGGAGGAGCT
Organism: Gemmiger formicilis; assembly: GCF_016900095.1. Taxonomy (GTDB): domain Bacteria; phylum Bacillota; class Clostridia; order Oscillospirales; family Ruminococcaceae; genus Gemmiger; species Gemmiger formicilis_A. The sequence continues at coordinate 90,573 of NZ_JACJJP010000011.1, read as the reverse complement.
GGAAGCCCACCTGAAGCTGCTGGAGGAGGCCGCCCGCCGCGACCACCGCAAGATCGGCAAGGAAATGAACCTGTTCATGTTCTGCGACGAGGGCCCGGGCTTCCCCTTCTTCCTGCCCAACGGTATGGTGCTGAAGAACACCCTGATCGACTATTGGCGTGAGATTCACCGCAAGGCGGGCTACGTGGAGGTTTCCACCCCCCTGATCATGAACCGCCATCTGTGGGAGACCAGCGGCCACTGGGACCATTACAAGGACAACATGTACTCCACCGTCATTGACGGCGAGGACTACTGCATCAAGCCCATGAACTGCCCCGGCGGCGTGCTGGTCTACCGCAGCCAGCCCCACAGCTACCGCGAACTGCCCCTGCGTGTGGGCGAACTGGGCCTGGTGCACCGCCACGAGCTGCGCGGCGCCCTGCACGGCCTGTTCCGTGTGCGCTGCTTCACCCAGGACGATGCCCACATCTTCATGCGCCGCGACCAGATCTCCGACGAGATCGCCAACGTGGTGCACCTGATCAACTCGGTGTACGACAAGTTCGGCTTCAAGTACTTCGTGGAGCTGAGCACCCGTCCCGAGGACTCCATGGGTTCCGACGAGGACTGGGAAGACGCCACCAACGGCCTGAAGAACGCCCTGGAAAAGCTGAACATGCCCTACATCATCAATGAGGGCGACGGCGCCTTCTACGGCCCGAAGATTGACTTCCACCTGGAAGACAGCCTGGGCCGTACCTGGCAGTGCGGCACCATCCAGCTGGACTTCCAGATGCCGCTGAACTTCCATCTGGAGTACGTCAACGAGGCCGGCGAGAAGGAACGTCCCATCATGATCCACCGCGTCTGCTTCGGCTCCATCGAGCGTTTCATCGGCATCCTGACCGAGCATTACGCCGGCAAGTTCCCCACCTGGCTGGCTCCCGTCCAGGTCAAGGTGCTGCCCGTGAGCGAAAAGACCCTGGACTACGCCCGCGGCGTGGCCGAAAAGCTGGAAGACGCCGGTGTGCGCGTTGTTCTGGATGAGAGCAACGAGAAGATCGGCTACAAGATCCGTCAGGCCCAGCAGGTGGACCGCGTGCCCTACATGCTGGTTCTGGGCGCCAAGGAAGCCGAAGCCGGCACCGTCAGCGTCCGTGACCGCAAGGGCGACACCACCACCATGTCCGCCGACGAGTTCCTGAACAGCGTCAAGGAAGAGATCGCCGAGCGCCGCTGATTTTTTCATCATCACACAAAGCCGCTGCCTGCTGCCGCAGGCGGCGGCTTTTTTCTGCACAGGTTTCGGCCAAACGTCAAAAATTCTTCTTGCCTGTGCCCTGCCCAGCCGCTATAATAGAAAAGCGGTGTTTGAAATCGAAGGAGGAATTTTTTTGGAAAATCGTGAGTCCTTTGCCTCGCGCCTCGGGTTTATCCTGATCAGCGCGGGCTGCGCCATCGGCATCGGCAATGTCTGGCGCTTCCCCACCGTCACCGGCCAGAACGGCGGCGGCGTGTTTGTTCTGTTTTATCTGCTGTTCCTCATCTGCATGGGCGTGCCCGTGCTGACCATGGAACTGGCCGTGGGCCGCGCTGGACGCGGCAGCGCCGGCAAGGCGTACAAGGCCCTGGAACCCAAGGGCAGCGTGTGGCACCTGCACGGCTGGGCCTGCCTGTTGGGCTGCCTGGTGCTGATGATGTACTACACCACCGTCAACGGCTGGATGATCAGCTACTTCTTCAAGTTCCTGACCGGCACCTTTGAGAACGCCACGGCCGAAACTTCCGCAGCCACCTTCAACGCCATGCTGGCCAACCCCGGCGAGATGGGCCTGTTCATGGCCGTGACCGTGGTGCTGGGCTTTGTGGTGTGCAGCTTCGGTCTGCGCAACGGCGTGGAGCGCATCGGCAAATGGATGATGGGCGCTCTGCTGGTGCTGATTCTGATTCTGGTGATGCACAGCCTGACCCTGTCCGGCGCCGGGGAAGGCCTGACCTTCTACCTGCTGCCCGACTGGAAGCGCGCCGGGGAGGCCGGCATCCTGAACGTTGCCGTGGCCGCCATGAACCAGTCCTTCTTTACCCTGAGCCTGGGCATCGGCGCCATGGAAATCTTCGGCAGCTACATGACCCGCGACTTCACCCTGCCCGGCGAGGCGGTACGCATCTGCGCCCTGGACACCTTCGTGGCCATCTGCGCCGGCCTGATCATCTTCCCGGCCTGCTTCACCTACGGCGTCAGCCCGGACAGCGGCCCGCAGCTGATCTTCGTGACCCTGCCCAACGTCTTTGCCAGCCTGGCAGGCGGCCGCATCTGGGGGTCCCTGTTCTTCCTGTTCATGACCTTTGCCAGCTTCACCACCGTCATTGCGGTGTTTGAGAACATCATCGCCTGCCTGATGGACCAGTTCGGCCTGGACCGCCGCAAGACCGTCCTCATCGGCGGCGTGGTGGTGCTGGTGGCCAGCATTCCCTGTGTGCTGGGCTACAATCTGTGGAGCTTCATCACCCCCCTGGGCGGCACCAGCACCGTGCTGGACGGCGAGGACTTCCTGGTCAGCAACCTGCTGCTGCCCATCGGCAGCCTGATCTACCTCCTGTTCTGCGTCAGCCGCTGGGGCTGGGGCTTTGACAAGTACCTGGCGGAGACCAACACCGGCAGCGGCATCAAGATGCCCCGCTGGCTCAAGCCTTACTTCCAGTTCGTTCTGCCCATCCTGATCGTGGTGATCCTGCTGGGCGGCCTGTTCTGATCCCTGCAACATCGCAAACAGCCGGTATCCCACCATGGGACACCGGCTGTTTTTTATTCGGTGGGAAAGGCGCTTTCGTCCACCACCCCGGCGCTGGTCTGGGCGGTGTCCTCCTGGGCGGCAGCGGTCTCGGCGTCGGCGGCGGTCTGCTGGGCGGTCGATACCAGACCGGTCACCTCACCCGAAGGCTTTGCCAGCAGATAGGCCCCCACCGGCTGGGTCTTGTAGACCAGCAGCACACAGTAGGTGTCGTTTTCCCCGTCGGACAGTACCGGGCACAGGGCGGTCCATTTTTCCACCGTCTTGCCCTTGTACTTTTCCAGGGTCAGGCCGCTTTCCTCCACCACCTGGTTGAAGGCGGCAAAGCTGTCGTCCCATTGTTTGGGGATCTTCACCTTATCCACCGCCGCGGTGGCCAGGTCCACCTCAAACCCGTAGCCGGTAAAGTAGGTGGCAATGTCCTGGGTGGTCTCGATGACCGTCTGTTCGGATACCCCGGCGGACGCGGTGACACTGTCGTTTGCAAAATGCACGGCGGCGGTGATGGTGCCCGCCAGGCAGACCGCACACAGGGCCAGCGCCCCGGCCTGCCGCAGCCTTGGTTTGGTTACAGTAAACAAAAACATAAGCAGCCCCCTCGCTTGCCTTACAAAACTTTTACTGCAAGGTATGCGGGCGGGCTGCTGTTTATGTCCTATGATTCAGTATTCGGGGTCCGGCGTGTACCACTGGAAGATCAGGGCGTCGTACCGCCCCTGCCGTTGCTGCCAGTCGTGTTCGGGCAGGATGGTCCACTGCACCATCATGGCTCCCATGGCCCGACAGAGGGCCACGGCCCAGTTTTCTTCCTCGGGGCACCAGGCAATGAAATCCGGCCGCCCCAGAAAATTGCCGAAACAGTGGCTGATGAGAAAGGCGTGCACCGGATGGGCGCCTTCCCGCCGGTTGGTGCGGTAGCTGTCCACCAGCTGGCCCCGCAGCACCCCGGGTGCCATGCGGCGGATGCGCCACACCACCCGGGGATCGAAGCTCTCGATACAATAAAGGCCGTCATACCCTTCCAGCGCCTGCAGGGTGGCTTTGCACAGGGCGTCCAGGTAGGGGCCGTCGTATTCCCGGCGGCTCTTGATCTCCACGATCAGCGGCACCCTGCCCTCCACCGTTTCCAGCACCCGGGAGAACAGCGGCGGCGTACAGGCGGTACCCGCCAAAGACAGACCGCCCACCGTGGCAAAGTCATGGTCCCGCACAAAGCCCCTGGCACCGGTCATCCGGTCCAGGGTATCGTCGTGGAAGACCACCAGCTGCCGGTCGGATGTGAACTGCACGTCCAGCTCGATGCCGTACCCGCCCCGCACCGCCGCTTCAAAGGCGGGCAGGCTGTTTTCCGGCACCGACTGGTCCCTGGCAAACAGCCCCCGGTGGGCATAGTTGCGCCCTGCAAAAGGCGCGCAAGTCTCCGGCCGGCGCCGTCCCGGCGCCATCATATACACCACCGCCAGCAACAGGAACAGCAACAGGATCACAACGACCAAAACAACCTTCTCCTTTCTGCCCGGCGCCGGAAAGCCCTGCCCCGGGGCTTTCCTATTGTAGCGCGTTCCCGGCGGTGTTACAAGACAGAATTCCGGTAAATTCGTGAAAAAGATTTTAAGAAAACTTTCACAAATCCCCCACCTATGCGGGTTATTATGGTATTATATGAAAAGAAACGACCTTGGTTTGGAGGGTGTTAGTATGGCTAAAATTCTGGTCGTTGATGATGAACCGCGTATTCGGGACCTGATCCGGGAACACTTACAGCACAGCGGTTATACCTGTGCCGAAGCCGGTGACGGCGCCCAGGCTCTTTCGATTTTGTCCCAGGGCGGCATTGATCTGGTGATTCTGGACATCATGATGCCCTTTATGGACGGCATGACCTGCCTGCGGGAGATGCGCTCCCGCAAGATCAATACCCCGGTGATCATGCTCACCGCCCGCAGCGAGGAATACGACAAGCTGGCCGGACTGGAAGGCGGCGCCGACGACTATGTGGTGAAGCCCTTCTCTCCCCGGGAACTGGTGGCCCGGGTGAAGGCGGTGCTGGCCCGCACCATGCCCGCCCCCGCCGAGGCCGGCGGGGTGTTCACCTTCGGGGACCTGGTCATCGACACCGCCAGCCACAGCGTGAAGGTGGCCGGGCAGGAAGCTCCCCTGACCCCCAAGGAATTCGACCTGCTGGTGTTTCTGGTCAACAACCGGGGCATTGCCCTTTCCCGGGAGAAGATCCTGCAAAAGGTGTGGAACTACGACTATTACGGCGAGGACCGCACCGTGGACACCCACATCAAAATGCTGCGGGGACATCTGGGCCACTGCCGCAGCTACATCGTGACGGTGTGGGGCATCGGCTACAAGTTCGACCCGGATGTGCTGTGAAAGACGGGGATTCCGTATGTGGAAAAAGCTGAAGCCTGCCGCCCGCCCCGAGACCAATGCCGCGCCGCGCCGGGGCCTGGGCGTGCGCGGGCAGCTGATGCTGTTTTTGTTTGCCGTGACCCTGCTGACCCTGGGCCTGGTGTGGACCCTGATCACCTACGCCCTGGAACCCATGTACAACCGCAAGATCCGCACCAATCTGGAAAACAAGGCCGACGCGGTGGTGGCCCTCATCGATGCCAACGACGGGCCGGTTTCCAGCCGAGTGATGGGCAAGCTGCTGCTGGACGATGATTTCTGGCTTTCCTTTCTGGAAAAAGCCATCAGCGGGTCCCTGGACCTGGAAAACTGCTGTGTGGACATCAGTGATTCCACCCTGAGCAACGTCCAGTGCCTGGAAAGCCTGTATCCCTGCGTGCTGCACCAGAGTGAATACTCCTTCGGCGGGCAGATCAGCCTGAAGCAGGACACCCCCGAGGTGGTGCGGCTGCGGGGTCTGGTCTTTACCAAGAAGAGCGTGTACGAGACGGTATCCTCCGGCGGCAACCTGCAGATGGTGGTGGGCAAGCTCACCGCCGACGGCCAGTACGCGGTGCTGGTTTCCACCAGTCTGGCCCAGATCACCACCGCCGCCGACGTGCTGGGCAGCGTGCTGCCCCCGGTGGCCCTGCTGCTGTTCGGGCTGAACGTGCTGGCGGCCATCCTGTTCAGCAAGTGGTTCACCCGCCCGGTGCACCAGCTGGCCGACGGTGCCCGCCGCATGGCCGACGGCAACTACGACGTGCAGGTGGAGGTCAAGCGCCGGGACGAACTGGGTCTGCTGGCCCAGGAATTCAACCATATGGCCCGGGCCGTGCGCCGTTCCGCCGAACTGGAGAAGGAACTGCTGGCCAACGTGAGCCACGACCTGCGCACCCCCCTGACCCTGATCAAGGGGTACGCCGAGACGGTGCGGGACCTGTCCGGCATGGACGAGGAACGCCGCACCGAACAGTGCAACATCATTGTGGATGAGACCGACCGGCTTTCGGCGCTGGTGAACAGCGTGATGGAGCTGAGCAAGGTGCAGAGCGGCGTGGAAAAGCCCAATCTGGTGGATTTTGATATGAGCGGCCTCTGCTTTGAGGTGGCCGGCCTGTACGACGCCGTGTGCGAACAGAACCACTGGACCCTGCAGCTGGAAGCCGACAAGGAATGCATGGTGCGGGCCGATCCCGCCATGATGGAGCGGGTGCTGCACAATCTTCTGGGCAACGCCACCCACCACATCGGCCAGGACGGGTATTTTGCCCTGCGGGCCATCCCGCTGCCTGCCGGCGGCTGCCGCGTTGAGGTGGAGGACCACGGCCCCGGTATTCCCCAGGAGGATCTGCCCTACATCTTCGACCGGTATTACCGCGCCCGCCAGAACGCCGGCAAACCCGGCACCGGGCTGGGCCTTTCCATCACCAAGGCCATCCTGCAGCAGCACGGATTCCCCTTCGGTGTACAGAGCGAGGTGGGCCACGGTTCCACCTTCTGGTTTGAGATGACCGCCCCCGACAAACAGCCGCCGTCCGCCCCCTGACCGGACTGGCCGCATCCGAAAAGGAGGATTAATCCATGGAGGACCCCCGTCATCTGCCCGTTCCCCTGTCCGACAGCTCCCCTGCCGGGCAGTCCGCCCCCGACTGGAAACAGCAGCTGGACCGGCTGGAAGCCAAAGTCGACCGCAACGGCCGGCTGCTGCGGATGTCCGTTGGCCTTCTCATCGCCCTGCTGGCGGTGCTGTGCATCGGGTTCGGGGTTCTGTTCTACCATGGCAGCATCGCTTACCGGAGCCTGCTGCAGGCCTGCGAACAGGTGGACACCCTGGCCGGCACCATCCAGGAAAGTCTGGATTCCATGGAGCCCGGCGAGCTGGACCGGCTGCTGCAGGCTTTGCCGGACATTGCGGAACGCCTGTCCCGGCTGGATGTGGACGCCCTGAACCGGGTCATTGACCAGATGCCTGCCCTGATGCAGTCGGTGCAGGATCTGGAAAGCCAGATCAGCCAGATCACCGGCTGGTTCAGCGGGTTCGGCGGCCTGTTCCGCTGAGGATCTCCCCTGCTCATAAAAACCAAACGCCCGCCCCCCTTGCGGTCTGTACCGCGGGGAGCGGGCGTTTTTATGCTGTTGCGGGGCGAAAATCAGTCTTCGTCGATGATGCGCACCGTCTTCATGCGCACCGGCTTGAGGGGCTTGTCGTTCCAGTCGGTGGGAACCGAGGCGATCTCATCCACCACATCCATGCCGGAGACCACATGGCCGAAGGCCGCGTACTGGCCGTCCAGATGAGGGGCGTCGGCGTGCATGATGAAGAACTGGCTGCCGGCGCTGTTGGGGTTCTGGGCGCGGGCCATGCTGATGACGCCGCGGGTGTGCTTGATGGGGTTGGGCACAAAGTTGGCGGAAAATTCACCCTTGATCTGCCAGCCCGGGCCGCCGGTGCCGTTGCCCAGGGGGCAGCCGCCCTGAATCATGAAGCCGGGGATGATGCGGTGGAAGGTCAGGCCGTCGTAAAAGCCCTTGCGCACCAGCTTTTCAAAGTTTTCGCAGGTGATGGGCGCGGCGCTGGGGTCCAGCTCGATGTCGATGGTCTTGCCGTTTTCCATGGTAATGCGGATCATGTTGTTGTCTCCTTTTCTGTATTGGGTTCCGCCACCGCCGGCATGGTGCTGCGGTCGGTGGGGGTTCCGGTGCTGTAATCCATGCTGCCCAGCAGGCGGCTCAGCTCGTCCCGGGTCAGGTGGCCCATCCAGTATTCCAGGGCCGCGGTCATATACACGGCGCTGCGGCGCTCGGCTTCCCGCAGCAGGGCAAAGGCCCCGCCCTTGCGCTCCTCCCCGGTGGCGGGGTCCACCCACTCGTCGGGCAGGTCCAGGCGCAGGGCCCGGGGGGATACATGCCCCGTGAGGAATCCACGGCCTTTCCAGAAGGTTTCCACCACATAGAACACCGCTTTGCGGAGGCCGTGACGGCTGGTGAACAGCCGCCGCACCCGGTTGAGGTAATAGAAGGCGTCGGCCAGGCATTCCTGAGTCACATCGGCGCCGTACACCTCCAGCAACACAATGTGCAGCAGGGTGGCGATTTCGGCCAGGTCGGTGCCCTGGGGCACCGGGGAGGCATCGTCCGCCGGCACCTGGGAAACGCCGGTGTCCTCGGCATGGAGGGTGGAGTCCAGGGCGATTTCGATATAACCGTGCCCGCCCTTGCCCGCATAGGGCTGGCCGGGCTGGCACATGGCCACCACATAGGGGTGCATCACCGTGTCGGTGGCGTAGTGGCACAGAAAGCCCAGGGCGTATTCCACCTGGGCCCCGGTCTTGACATGGCTGATCAGGCTGCACAAAAACGCCCCGGTGGCTTCCTCGTGCATGCGGTCGCCCAGAGCGGGCAGATCATACCGGCGCTTTGCCTTGCTTTTCCACACCTCAAAGCTGAAAAAGCTGTCCGGGCCGTTGGCCCCGGCCGCAAAGGCCGCCGGGCAATGCAGTTTATAATGGATGGATTCGGCTGCCCGCCGGGCGGTGCGAACATGGGTATAGCCTTCCGGCATAGAGAAATGCCCTCCTGTTCGGATAACATAAACGGGGTATGAGGGCACTGGGCCCACATACCCCATTATTGTACTGCCCGCCGGATGGATTGTCAATGCGGGCAAAATTTCCTTAAATGGAAAGGTTCTTGCCTTTCAGGGTGCGCGGCAGCACCGCAAAGAAGAGCACCGCGCCGATGCCGATGATCAGCAGGATAGACACGATGCCGAAGGGGCTGGACGCCGCGTTGATGGCATCGATCTGCTCGGCGGTGGCGGTTTCGGCAGTCAGGCCCTGCTTCTGAAGCATGCCGTTGGCCACGGCGGCGCTGACCACGCCCACCAGGGCCGGGCCCATGATGGAGCTGAACTTGCCGAAGATATCAAAGAAGCCGAAGAACTCGCCGCTGCGGTCCTTATCCGGAATGAGCTTGCCGAACATGGAGCGGGACAGCGCCTGGATGCCGCCCTGGCTGGTGGCGCACAGAACGGCCAGCACCCAGAACTGCCACAGGTCCCGCATGAAGAAGGCGAAAACACAGATGAACATGTAGACGCACACACCCACGCCCACCATGAACCGGGCGCCGAACCTGGCGCTGAGGCGGATGTACAGCAGGCAGAAAGGCAGGCCCAGCACCTGCACCAGCAGCAGAGCCAGCATCATGCCGGTGGAATCCAGGCCCAGGTTGGTGCCGTAGGTGGTGGCCATGCTGATGACGGTGTGCACACCGTCAATGTAGAAGAAGTAGGCCAGGATGTACACCAGCATGGGCTTGTTGGCGATGATCTCCTTGACGGTGGCGCCCACGCCCCGGATGTTGCGGCCCACGTCCCCCTTCTCATAGGGTTTGCCGGAGGTCTGCCGGCAGTTTTTCAGCAGGGGCAGGCTGAACACCAGCCACCACACGGCGGTGATAGCAAAGATCACGGCCAGGCAGGTGAGCATGGGCACCCCTGCCAGGTTCATGACCAGGAAGATGACCAGCGGGATGGTGGAACCGCCGATGTACCCCAGGCCGTAGCCCATGGTGGACACCCGGTCCATCCGTTCGGGGGTGGTGATGTCGGTGAGGAAGGCGTCGTAGTAGATGGCGGACGCATCAAAGCCGATGACGCTGAGGATGTACAGCGTCAGAATCAGCCCCGCCACACGGCCGGCGGCCGCGGTGGAGGAGGTAAAGTCCATCAGCGGGGTGAAGGACATGAGGGCCACGGCCACCACGCCCAGAATCATAAAGATGGAGAACAGCCGCTTGCGCATGCCGCGGATGTCGCCGAAAACGCCCAGGAAAGGCGCCGCGATGGCCACAATGGCCATGGCGATGCTGGTGGCGTAGCCCCAGGTGGACATGCTGGAAACGCTGTCCGCCGTATAGCTGGCAACGGTGTCAAAGAAGATGGGCAGCAGGGTGACCACAATGACCGAGTGGGCGCTGTTGGCCCAGTCGTACATCATCCAGCTGATCTCCTGCTTGGTATAGCCTTTCAGAAGCCCCATAGGGAATCATGCCTCCAACTTATACAAATTTGTAAACCTTGTATAAGTGTAACATTTTGTCACCCAAAAAACAAGCCGTCCGGCGGCGCAAAACGCCATCGGACGGTGAAATTCCTGTCAAGAACGGGCAAAATCGAAAGCAAGTCTTACGGGGGTGTTTTTCTCCCCCGCGGTAAGCCGGGGGGTCCTGCTCAGGCGGCAGCGGATTCGGCGGTGGCCATGCCCAGGGCGTCCATCTGCTCATCCAGCCACTCCTCGGTGGGAGATTCCCCGAATTTATCCTGATAATCCTCAATCAGGTCCTGGCGGATCATCTCCTGCTGGTAGTTGGCCATATCCTCGTAGCCGGAGAAGGCGTTGCCGTCGTACCAGTAGGACTGATAGACGTTTTCGGCCAGTTCCTGGGCGCCGGCGGTGATCTGCCATTCGGTCTCCAGGTCCAGGGAGTAGGTCACGGTGTCGTCGGGCACGTCGTAGGTGTAGGTGTCGAACCGGTAACTGTTGAAAGGCAGGCCGTCCGCCCGGCAGGCGTCCACCACCTGGCGGGCCATGGCGGCAAATTCCAGGGCGGAGTTGTACCGGCCCTGGTAGACGGTCACGTACAGCTGCGCCCGGTCCCCGGGCTGCACCGTCTCGGCGGCGGGGTCGGTGACGCCGTGGTTGAAATCCAGTACCACACTCACGTCGTAGATGTTATCCCCCAGGGCAGGCACCGACCGCAGGGTGGCTGTGACATCGCTCTGCAGTTCGTCCCCCAGGCGCATTTCGGCCGCATGGGCGGCGGGGCCGTACTCATTCCACAGCTGCAGCAGCACCGAAGAGCCCCCTACCCCGAACAGGATCAGGATGCAGACAAAGATGCTCAGCACATCATATTTGAGTTTGACATTGGGGCGGGCGGCGTAGACAAGCACCTCGATGCCCAGGGCGATGAGAGCCGCCGGCAGCAGGCTGACCACAAACCGCAGGTCCAGGGACGGCATAGCCGCCCGCAGAATCAGCAGCACACCGGCCGCCACCAACAGCAACCCGAAGGTGAAGGTTCCCACCCGGCGGACCTTCCGGGGCGGGTTCGGCGCCGGATTCTGGGCGGGCGGAACGGGCGGTGTGGCGGTTTTCTGCGTTTCCGCGTTGTATTTTTCATCCATCATGATACACCTCGTATTGTATTCAGGGCAACACTGCCCCCGGCGGTCCGGCAAAAGAGCCGGATTGCCCCAAAGGGCAGAGAAAGAACTTACTGCGGCCCGTTGGGGTCGTCGTGGTCCCCGGGATAGGGCGGGATGGCGCTGTCGTCCTGGGAGGGCACCGTGCGGCCCAGCAGTTTGATGCCGAAGTAGATCAGCAGACCGGCCACAATGATGGTGGGCAGCTGACCGATGAGGTTATAGTACAGGTACTCAATGCCCAGGTTGATGAACAGATCGCGGAGCATGGGGGCGATCCAGCTGTCGAACAACACCCACACGCCGCAGGCCACCAGCACCCAGCCGATGATGCGGTTGCCCCGGGGGGTGAAGGCCTTGAACCGGCCCAGGTCGATGCGGTCGCCCCAGATGAAGTCATCGGGTTTGGGGCTGCCGGATACCAGATACCGGATCAGGTCATAGGTGTCGAAGAAGGCATACATCCAGATGATGGGCACGGCCAGCAGCACCGGCGGGATGAGGGCCCCGATGGCGGAAGCCACGCAGAACAGGGTGATGAGGGACAGACCCCGGCGCATATAGCCGTAGTACATCTGCCCGGCACCCGGGATGCAGGCAAAGATAAAAGTCAGAAACGCATTCTTTTTCATGTTCTTCACTCTCCAGTGGCGGCCGCTTGGCCGTGATTTTGCCGGTTATTGTCGGAAAGCTGTGCCCAGCCGCTGAGGGCGGTGTCCTGGATGCTGTCCAGAACCCCCTGCAGCCCTTCGCTGGCGCCGTTGAGGGCCTTGCCCAGCATCTGACTGACGCTGGTGTTCTGCCGGGGTTCGGTTTTTTCCTGGGGGGCGGCAGCGGGGGCGACGCCGAACAGGCCGAACCGCCAAAGGGCCAGGGCCAGGGCGATGGCCGCCGCCACCGATACATAACGGTTGGTCATGATCCGGAAGGTTCGCAGCCGCATCAGGGCCTGCACCTGGGGGATCAGGTCCCGCATGGGGGCGGAAAGCTGGATGGACTCCAGCAGGGCGGTGTACCGGGCCAGACACCGGTCACAGAAGGTCAGGTGCTCGGCGGCTTCCAGCCGGCCCAACTCGTCCAGACGGTCATCCCGCAAAGCTTCCAACCCGCTGGGGGTCAGACAGCCGGCGGTATCAAACAGGTTGTTGTTGTCAAAGTAAGGGGCCATGCTCTCGGTCATGTTACTCCTGCCTCCTTTCATTGATCTGCTTGCGCAGGATGGCTTTGGCGCGGAACAGCTGGTTCTGCACCGTGGCGGGGGGCCGCCCCAGCAGCCGGGCGATGTCCGCCACCGGCCGCTGTTCCAGAAAATACATTGTGGCGACCCTGCCGTAGGGTTCCCGCAGGTTTCGGACCATATCGTCCAGTTCCCGGGCGTCGCTCTTTTGCAGGAACAGGTCCTGGGGGTCGGGGTCGGCGGCGGCCAGGGCGCTGCCCGCCGGGGGTGTGCCCCTGGGTTCGGGCAGGCTTTCGTGGTCCTGGGCCTCCACCCTGCGCGTCCAGGCACTTTTCAGATGGTCCTTGCACTTGTTGGCCGCCACACGCACCAGCCATTGTTTGTAGTAGGCCGGGTCACACCGGTCTATGCTGGTGTAGGCGGAAAGGAAGGTGTCCTGGGTGAGGTCTTCGGCGGTGTGAGGGTCGCGGACAAACTGCAGGCAGACGGTGTAGATCAGCTTCTGATACTGCCGCATCAGCTGGGAAAAATCCTGGTTGTTCATGATGCCGTGCCCCTCACCTCCCTGCTTGAAACGTTTCTATTCTATACTACGAAAAAGGCCCGCGGCATTTTGCAGCGGGCCGGAAAAAATGTGAACTTTTTTACAGATCGATTTCCAGACGGACCGGGCAGTGGTCGCTGCCCATCACGTCGGGCAGAATATCCGCCACTTTGATCTTGTCCGCAATGCGGTTGGAAACCAGGAAATAGTCGATACGCCATCCTGCGTTCCGTTCCCGGGCGCGGAAGCGCATGCTCCACCAGCTGTAAGCCCCGGTGACATCCGGGTGCAGGTAGCGGAAGCTGTCGGTAAAGCCGGCGGCCAGCAGCTCGGTCATCTTGCCCCGCTCCTGGTCGGAGAAGCCCGCCGCTCCCCGGTTGGGGCCGGGGTTCTTCAGGTCGATCTCCTGGTGGGCCACGTTCAGGTCCCCGCAGACAATCACCGGCTTTTTGGCGTCCAGGTCCAGCAGATAGGCGCGCAGGTCATCCTCCCACTCCATGCGGTAGTCGATGCGGGCCAGCTCGTTCTGGGCGTTGGGCACGTACAGGTTGACCAGGTAGAAGTTCTCAAATTCCAGGGTGATGGCCCGGCCTTCGTGGCTGTGGGCCTCCACCCCGATGCCGTTCCAGGCGTTGAGGGGCTGCAGCCGGGTGTAGATCAGGGTTCCGGAATAGCCCTTCTTCTCGGCGCTGTTGATGTATTCGGTGTAGCCTTCGGGGTCGAAATCCGCCTGGCCGGGCTGCATTTTGGTCTCCTGCAGGCAGACGGCGTCGGCATCAAAGTCGGCAAAGGCTTCGGCAAAGCCTTTCTTCAGGCAGGCCCGCAGGCCGTTGACATTCCAGCTGATGAATCTCTTCATAGTTGTGTCCTTTCAAAGTGAATATAGGGCGGCAATCAGGCCGTTTCGGCCGGGGTGCACCGCTTTTTCCAGGCACCGGTGGCAAACCGGGCCACAAAGCAGATCACGCGGAACACCCAGTCCACCACCATGGCAATCCAGACACCCACGGCGCCCATGCCCATCTGCACACACAGAATGTAGGAGAACCCCAGGCGCCAGGCCATCATGGAGAAGATGGAGGTACACATGGTGAATTTCACATCGTTGGCGGCGCGCAGGGCGTTGGGCAGCACAAAGGAGGCCGGCCACAGCAGGATGCCGCTGCCCGCATGAATCATGACCAGCAGCCAGGCCAGCTGGCGGGTTTCGGCGGAAAGGGTGTACAGGCTGAGCAGCTGCGGCAGGAAGAGGAGCACCAGGGCGTTGGTGGCACCCTGGGCGATGTAGTCCCACAGCATGAGTTTTTTGGTGAAGTAGCTGGCCTGCTGCAGGTCCCGGGCGCCCACGCAGCGGCCCACCACCGTGATCATGGCAAGGCCCATGGCCTGGCCCACAATGCAGCCGATGCTGTCCAGGTTGTTGGCCACCGCGTTGGCGGAGATGTGCACCGTGCCGAACACGCTGATCATACTGACCACCAGCACCCGGCCCAGCTGGAACAGGCTGTTTTCCATGGCGGAGGGAATGCCGATGTACAGGATGTTGCGGGCCATGGCGGGCTGCAGATGGCGCACGCCGTCCCAGGTGACCCGGGCGGGGTTGTCGTGGTGGGCGGCGGCCAGATACAGGATGATGGCGGCACCCAGGGTGCGGGAAACCAGGGTGGGGACCGCCACGCCGGCCGTGCCCATCTTGAGCACATAGACGCACAGGGCGTTGCCGCCGATGTTGATCAGGTTCATGAAGACACTGACCTTCATGGAGATGGCGCTGTTGCCGGTGGAGCGGAAAATGGCCGCGCCGGCGTTGTACAGGGCCAGGAACGGGTAGGACAGCCCGGTGATGGTGAAATAGATCAGGGCTTCGTGCATGACGCTGTCGTCAATGCTGCCGAAGAACAGCCGCAGCATGGGAGCCCGCAGCAGCAGGCAGAAAGCCGCCACCGCCACGCCCAGCAGGGCGCTGAGGGTGACCAGCTGCCCGGCGCTGCGGGAGGCTTCTTCCGGCTTGCGGGCGCCCAGGAACTGGCTGGTGACCACGGCGCCGCCGGTGGCCAGCGCCGCAAAAATGTTGATGATCAGGTTGTTGATCATATCCACCAGCGAAACGCCGGAGATGGCGGCTTCGCCCACGCTGGAAACCATGACCGTGTCCGACATGCCCACCAGGATGGCCAGGGCCTGTTCAATGATCAGCGGCCACAGAAGCCGCACCAGCTGATGGTTGGTGAACAACCGTTCTTTTTGTTGCATGAATCTTCCTCTTTTCCTCTATACCGTTCCCCAGTATACCACAAACCGGGACAAAACAAAAGGCACCCGCCGCAGGATGTGCGGCGGGTAAACCAGGATTTTTTATTCGTAGCGCAGCGCTTCGATGGGGTCCAGTTTGGCGGCCTTGTTGGCAGGATAGTACCCGAAAAAGACGCCGATGGCCATGCTGAAGCCCACCGCAATGCAGATGGCAGGCAGGCTGGGTTTGGCCGCAAAGCCGATGAGGCTGCTGAGCCACGCCCCCAGGGAGATGCCCAGCGCCACCCCGATGACGCCGCCGATGACGCACAGGACGATGGATTCGGTGATGAACTGCAGCCGGATGGCGGAGCTGGGTGCCCCCAGGGCCTTGCGGGTGCCGATCTCCCGGGTGCGCTCGGTGACCGAAACGGTCATGATGTTCATGACCCCGATACCGCCCACCAGCAGCGAGATGGCTGCAATGGCCGAGATGCCCAGGGAGATGGTGTCCAGCATTTCGGTCATGGATTCCACCAGGCTGGAAATGCTGGAGGCACTGGCCGTCCAGGTATCGTTGCGGGTATAGTAGCTGGCAAAGTAGTCCCCCACCACATCCACGAAGGAAGTCACGTCCACCCCGGTGGCGGTGACCACCGTCAGGCTCTGGTAGCCCTCGTCGGCGCCGGTGAGGGCGCGGGCAGTTTCCAGCGGCAGGTAGATGGTGGTGGTGATGGAATCGTCATCCTGTTCCCCGAACATGCTGGCGTACTCGTTTTCCACATACTCGTACACCCCGGCCACATAGAAGGCACAGGGGCTGCCGTTCACCGTGAGCACCACCCGGGTACCCAACGCCCCGGCGTTGGTGGTGCCGATGGCCTGTTCCACGAATTTTTCCGATACCACGCAGAGATACTTGCCCTCGTCGGCGTCGGTGAGCCACCGCCCGGCCAGGATGGGGGTGTCGGATTCCAGGGCTTGCAGGGTTTCGGGGGAAGCACCGGTCAAAGTGGCGCTGATGGTGGTGTCCGGGTCGCCGTATTTGTGGATGGTGGCGGTGCCCGCCTCCCGGGTCAGCTCCACCCGGTCGATCTTGTCCGCAAAGGTGGATTCAAACTCGGCAATCATCTGGTTGGAGATCAGATCGTCCCCGCTGGGGCTGCTGTCCATGAACCGGCGCAGGGTCACCCCCGCCGAAGTGCCGCTGGTGTCGTCGCTGCTCTTCTGGGTCAGGCTCACCGTGATGTTGCCCACCCCCATGCCGGACATGCTGTCGGTGACGGTGCCGGTCAGGCTGCCGCCCACCGTCTCGATGGCGATGACCGCCGCAATGCCGATGATGATGCCCAGCATGGTCAGCAGGCTGCGCATCTTGTTGCTTTTCAGGCTGGTGACGGCCATGCTGATGTTTTCCAGAAGATTAGAAAGGCCCATGGTCCGCCCCTCCCTTCTGCTCGTCCACAATGCGGCCGTCCTTCAGGGTCAGCACCCGCTCGCATTCCCGGGCCAGAGCCGGGTTGTGGGTGATGAGAACGATGGTCTTGTGGTAGCGGCGGTGCATTTCGTGAAACAGGTCCATGACCACCCGGCTGGTCTCGCTGTCCAGGGCGCCGGTGGGTTCGTCTGCCAGAATCAGGGCCGGGTCGTTGACCATGGCCCGGGCAATGGCCACCCGCTGTTTCTGCCCACCGGAAAGTTCGTTGGGCTGGTGGCGCATGCGGTCGCCCATGCCCACCCGCATCAGCCATTCCTTGGCACGGCGGGCGCGCTCGCCGCCGGGGACCCCTGCGTACAGCATGGGCAGCTCCACATTTTTCAGGGCGCTCTGCCGCCCGATGAGGTTGTAGGTCTGGAACACAAACCCGATTTTCTGGTTGCGGATGGCCGCCAGTTCGTTGTCCCGGGCTTCGTGGATGTTCACGCCGTCCAGAATATAGCTGCCCCGGGTGGGTTTGTCCAGCACCCCGATGATGTTCATCAGGGTGGATTTGCCCGAACCGGATTCGCCCACAATGGCCACGAACTCCCCCGGCCAGACTTTCAGGTCGATGCCGTGCAGGATTTCCAGCTCATTGGGCTGGCCAATGTAGTAGCTTTTCCGGATGCCCCGCATCTCGATGAGGGGACGACGGGGCGCGGCTGGGGTTTGCAGGCGGCGGGCAACGGCTTCGGCGAACTGTTTGCTGTCAGCCATGCTCACATCCCCCCTGCTGCGCCGGCACCGCCGGGAGCACCGCCCCCTGCGGGCGCCTGACCGCCGTCACGGCCGCCCATGTCGGCGGGAGCATCCCCGGCAGGGGCCTGGCCGCCGGCAGGGGTGCTGCCGTTCATGGCCTGCATCATCTGTTCCATGGGGTCGGTGGTGGTCACGATGCCCTGGGTCAGGTCGGCGCTGGAACGGATCACGTCCCCTTCCTGCAGATCATCCCCGGAAATGGTGGTGTAATAGTCGTTGGAATCGCCGGTGGTGACGGTGACCTGCTCAAAGGTCATGTCCACACCCTCGCCGCCGGTCTTGCGCAGCACGTAGCTGCTGCCGTCCTCGGCGGTGCCCACCGCGTCGATAGGCACCACATACACGTCGCTGACCTGGCTCTTGATGATCTCCACCTGGGCCTGGATGCCGATGAGCAGGTCGGCGGCCTCCCCGGTGACCCGCACCTTGGCGCCGAAGGCCCCCTGGTCGTTGGCCACGGGGTCGATCTGGCTCAGGGTGCCGTCGATCTCGGTGTCGCCGGTGGCGTCGGAGGTGATCAGGCAGGACATGCCGGTCTCCAGGCCGGGCACATCATCCGCCGGGATGGTCACCTCCACCACCAGGGCGTCGGTGTCCTGGATGGTGGCTACGGTGCCCGCGCACACCGACCCCACCGTGGCATCCAGGGCGGTGATGGTACCGGACATGGTGGCGGTCAGGGTGCAGTCCGCCAGGGTATCCTGCAGGGTTTCCAGATTATCCGGCACCCGCTTGGCCTGGTCCAGCTTGGTCTTGGCATCCTCCACCGCCTGGGCCTTCGTCTTGATGGTGGAGTAGTTCTTCTCGTTGTCGTAGGAATCGTGGGCGCTCTTGACCTGCTGCTGGGCACTTTCCACCTGGGATTCGGCAGTTTCCACCTTTGTAACGGCGTCATTGTAAGTACTTTCGGCAGAGGTCTTGGCCTTTTCCGCCGCGCTCACAGCCTCCTCAATGGCCGAATAGCCGTACAGTCCCCGGGCGGTGATGGAGCAGCTGTTCTGGGCGTTGGTCAGGTCCTGCTGGGCCGTGCTGGCAGCCGTTTGGGCGTTGGTGTAGGCGGTCTGGGCATCAGCCTGGGCCTGGGTCTTTTCGGTCACCTGGGTGTTGGCCAGGTCCAGGTTGGCCTTGTTCTGGTCGCTGGGGTCGGTGTTGTAGGCAGCCTGGGCCACCGCCTGGTCGGCCTGGGCCTGGGACAGGGCGTTGTTGGCGTCGTTCAGGGCGGACAGAGCCGTATTCAAGGCGTCTGAGGCGTTCTGGTAGGCAGCGGTGTAGCTGTCGATCTGGGCCTTGACGCTCTCAAAATCCGCCGCCAGGGCGTTGTAGTCGTTGACCGCCGCGTCGTAGGTGTTCTTGGCGGCGTCCCGGCTGGCGGTGGCATCGTCCAGGGTCTGCTGGGCATCGGCATATGCCTCGTCGGCCTGGTCGATCTTAGCCTGCAGGTCGATGAGGTTGTTGTCGTGCTGGACCAGGGCAGTGTTGTAGTCGTCCAGAGCCCGGTCATAGCTGGTCTGGGCCGACTGCAGGGTATCGTTGTAGCTCTGCTGGGCGTCCTCGATCTGTTTTTGCAGGTCGGTGGTGTCCAGGGTGGCAATGATGTCCCCTTCCTGCACCGTGTCGCCCACCTCGGCTTCCACCGTGGCCACCTTGTAGGTCTTGACACTGTCCGAGACGGTGACGTCCGCTTCGTCACCGGAGACCACCGTGCCGCTGACCGTGACCGAATCGTTCAGGCTGCCTTTCTGCAGGGTGGTGGTGCGGATGTACTGGTATTCGGCATCTGCGGAAGCCGGCACCGCCCGCATCCGCCAGGCGATGAAGCCCGCCACAGCCAAAACCACCACGGCGGCGATGACCAGCTTTTTGTGGCGGCCCAGCCCGCCCAGCAGGCGAATGAGCAACGGGCGTTTGAGGATGACGGTTTTCTCCTCGTCATAGGCGACATTCTCAGTTTCCTCCGCGCCCGGACCGGGGGCGGCGTCCGGCTGCCGGGTGGGTTCGGGGTCCTGTACCTCCACAGCCTGGTCTTTTTTGAACGGGTTGAACATGGGGGGTTCCTGCCTCTCTGCAAATGCAATGAATTTGGAAATTTCTGGCTCGCGGTCGGTTTCAGTGTACCGGAAAAATGTGTTGAAAGGATGCAACGAATGTGAAAGAAACCGGCTTGATGGGGATTTTGTACTGTTTACTGCCCCTTTTTTGTGCAATACGGCAATTTAATTGTATACTTTTTCAGAGAAATAGCAAGCGGGCATCTGTTAAATTTTGGTGACAGCCACGCACTTTTTGGCAAAAGAAATGCCCGCCGGGCAATGCGGCGGGCATTTCTATGCAAAAAATTTGCAATCATCAGCGTTCTTCGCGGAAGTAGGCCAGGCCCAGGTGAGCCGGGGGCTGGTCCTCCTTCTTGCGGCGCATGGAAACGGCGATCAGCACCAGGATGGTGACCACGTAGGGCACCATCTGCACCAGGTCGGTCATGGCGCTGGACACCGTGATGCCCAGCATGCTGGGCAGGAACTGGTACAGCCAGTACAGGATGCCGAAGAGATAGGCGCCCCAGATGGCGTTGAGGGGCTTCCAGGTGGTGAAGATGACCAGGGCCAGGGCCAGCCAGCCCAGGGCTTCGATCTGGCCGGTGGTGGCCCAGATGCCCTGGTTGTAATCCAGCACGTAGTACAGCCCGCCCACGCCGCAGATGGCGGCGCCGACGCAGGTGGCCAGGTACTTGTACTTGGTGACGTTGATGCCGGCGGCATCGGCGGTGGCGGGGTTTTCACCCACGGCGCGCAGGTTCAGGCCGGCACGGGTGCGGTTGAAGAACCAGTGCAGCACAATGGCCAGCACAATGGCCGCATAGGCCAGGAACCCGTAGGAGAAGACCGTCTGGCCCAGCACCCCCATCTGGGAGAGCACCGGGATCTTGGCGGCAAAGGCCTTGTTGGCCACGGGGGCGGCGCTGTAGGTGGCGCCGTCCAGGATGAAGACGCCGAAGAAGTTGGCCACGCCCATGCCGAAGGTGGTCAGCGCCAGACCGGTGACGTTCTGGTTGGCCCGCAGGGTGATGGTCAGAAAGGCGTAGATCAGACCGCCCAGGGCGGACGCCACCAGGGCGCAGACCAGGGCAATCACGATGCTGAGAAGGGGGATGGGATTTTCCACCGAGTTTTCGTAGTAATAGGCGCTGGCAAACCCGGCAAAGCCGCCCAGGTACATGATGCCGGGCACGCCCAGGTTCAGGTTGCCGGACTTTTCGGTGATGGTTTCGCCCATGGCACCGTACATAATGATGGTGCCGAAGGGGATGGCTCGCATGATCCATGCAATCAGACTGCTCATTCGCCCTTCACCTCCTTGTGATGGCCGCGCCAGATCAGGCGGTAGTTGATGAAAAATTCGCTGCCCAGAATGAAGAAGAGGATGATGCCGGTGATGATGTCGGCGGCGTATTCATTCAGGCTGTAGGCGGACGCGATCTCGGAGGCGCCCCGTTCCAGGAAGACCAGCAGGAAGGAGATCAGCGCCATGTAGAAGGTGTTGAACTTGGCCAGCCAGGCCACGATGATGGCGGTGAAGCCGTTGCCCCCCGCCGAGGTGGTGGAGATGGTCTGGTCTTTGCCGGCCACGATGAGGAAGCCGGTGATACCGCAGATGGCACCGCTGATGATCATGGTGCGCACCATGACCCGGCGCACGTTGATGCCGGCATAGCGGGCGGTGTTTTCGCTTTCGCCCACCACGGCGATCTCATAGCCGTGCTTGGAGTATTTCAGATAGGCGTACATGGCAAAGGTCAGCACCAGCACCACAATGATGTTGATGGTATACCGCTGACCGAACAGGATGGGGAACCAGCCGGCCTTGGTGGCCTTGTTCAGAGTGCCCAGGCTGGAAGCCTGGCCGCGCATGATGTTGGTCATGCAGGCCACAATGCTGGTGGCCACATAGTTCATCATCAGGGTGAACAGGGTTTCGTTGGTGTTCCAGCGGGCCTTGAACCAGGCGGGCACAAAGCCCCACAGCGCGCCGGCGGCAATGCTGCCCAGGGCCATGGCCACAAACAAGGCCGGAGCGGGCAGGCTGTTGCCGAAATAGACCATGATCAGGGCGGTGGCCAGACCGCCCACCAGCACCTGGCCTTCGGCGCCGATGTTCCAGAAGCGCATCTTGAAGGCGGGGGCCAGGGCAATGCCGATGCACAGCAGGGTGGACAGGTCACGCATGGCCCAGGAGAACCGGACGCTGGTGGAGAAGGTACCGCCCCACATAACCACATAGACGTTGATGGGGTTCAGGCCGGTGACGAAGAAGATGAACAGGGCGTCCACCACCAGCGCCAGCAGGATGGCGGCGGCACGCACCGCGATCTTGCGGCGCAGGGGGGCCGCTTCCCGCCGGGCAATGCGCACCAGCGGTTCGGCCGGGTGAGAAGTTTGGGCTGCCATCAGGCGCGCACCTCCTTTTTATGCTGCAGGTCGGTCATACGCAGGCCGACTTCTTCCTTGGTGGTGGTACGGGCGTCCAGGATGCCGTTGGCCTTGCCGCCGCACAGTACCAGAATGCGGTCGCACAGTTCCAGCAGCACGTCCAGGTCCTCGCCCACATAGATGACGGCCACCCCCTTTTTCTTCTGCTCGTTCAGCAGATGGTAGATGGTGTAGGAAGTGTTGATGTCCAGCCCGCGCACGGCGTAGGCGGTCATGAGCACAATGGGCGAAGCCGCCAGCTCACGGCCCACCAGCACCTTCTGGACGTTGCCGCCGGACAGCTGGGACACCGGGGTGTTCAGGCCGGGGGTCACAACCCCCAGTTCCTCCCGGATTTCCTCGGCCAGTTCCCGGGGCGTCTTGCGGTCCACGATGGGAGAATGGCCGCTGCCGTAGCTCTTGAGCATCATGTTGTCGGTCATGCCCATGGAGCCCACCAGGCCCATGCCCAGGCGGTCCTCCGGCACAAAGGACAGATGGATGCCCGCATCCCGGATATCCTTGGGGCTCTTGCCGATGAGGGAGGTGGGCTTGTCCTCCGCCCCAGGGGCAAAGAACTGGATCTGGGCACCGCCGTCGGTGCGCTGCAGGCCTGCAATGGCCTCCAGCAGCTCCTTCTGGCCGTTGCCGGAAATGCCCGCAATGCCCAGAATCTCGCCGCCGTAAGCGTCGAAGCTTACATCGTCCAGCACCCGGCCGCCTTCGGGGCCGGTGACGCTGAGGTGGTGCACCGACAGCCGCCGCACCGGGTTCACCGGCAGGGGCCGCCCGATGTCCAGCTCCACCTTCTTGCCCACCATCATTTCGGTGAGCATGGCTTCGTTGGCGTCCTTGGTGGCCACGTCGCCCACATACTCGCCCCGGCGCAGAATGGCCACCCGGTCGCTGATGGTCAGCACTTCGTGGAGCTTGTGGGTGATGATGACCACCGCCTTGCCGTCGGCCTTCATGTTGCGCATGACCGCAAACAGCTTTTCGGTTTCCTGGGGGGTGAGCACGGCGGTGGGCTCGTCCAGAATCAGGATGTCGGCACCGCGGAACAGCACCTTGACGATCTCCAGGGTCTGCTTCTGGCTGACGCTCATCTCATAGACCTTCTGGTCCAGGTCCAGGGCAAAGCCGTACTTTTCGCAGATGGCACGGGCCCGGCTGCGCACCTTCTTCAGGTCGAATTTTTCCCCGGGTTCCATGCACAGGGCAATGTTCTCCAGGGCGGTGAACACGTCCACCAGCTTGAAGTGCTGGTGAATCATGCCGATGCCCAGGCGCAGGGCGTCCCGGGGGGAGCGGATGTCCACCGCTTTGTTCCCCACATAGATTTCGCCCTCATCGGGATAGTAGATGCCGGCGATCATGTTCATCAGGGTGGTTTTGCCCGACCCGTTCTCTCCCAGAAGGGAGAGGATCTCGCCGCGGCGGACTTCCAGGGTCACGTCATGGTTGGCCACCACTTCGCCGAACGTCTTGGTGATGTGTTCCAGCCGGATGGCATACTGCGTATTCGGCATGCGCTGCCTTCTCCTTTCACAACGGGAAGGGAAGCCCGCACAAGCGTGAGCTTCCCTCCCGAAAATTCATGTTCAAACTGGTTTACGCAACCGGGTCGCTGTCCTCCACGATGCCGTCGATGTGCAGCATGAAGTAGGGGGCGCTGCGCAGGGTGCTTTCATCAAAGTAGCCGTCATGGATGGCTTCCTTGGTCTCGCCCTGGTACACGGCCACAGCCTCGCCGGTGGAGTAGTCATAGTAGCTCAGGTCCACAGGAGCGCTGGTCACGGTCTGGCCGTCCACGGTGAAGGTGGAGGTGTCAAACACATGCAGGGTGCCGTCCTTCAGAGCGGCTTCCACTTCGGCCACCTTGTCGGCAGTGCCTTCGGCGCATTCGGGGCCCAGATCGGTGATGGCAACGGCGCCGTCCTCATAGCCCTTGGCCCAGTCGGTGGGAATTTCTTCCCCGTTCATGGCCGCGGTGAACAGTTCGGCGTAGTAGACCTTCCACACGTTGGTGGCGGAGGTCAGGGCAGCCGTGGGAGCGGTGTCCAGCATATCGATGTTGTAACCCACAGAATAGCAGATGGTGCCGGCATCCTTCAGACGCTGGGTGGCGGCGGGAGCACCGGTGGAGTCGGCGTGCTGGCCGATGATGACCGCACCGTTGGCGATCAGGGCTTCGGCGGCAGCGCCTTCCTTATCGATGTCGAACCAGGAGTTGGTGTACATGACTTCCATGGTGACGGTGGGGAACACGCTCTTGACGCCCAGGTAGAAGGCGGTGTAGCCGGAGATGACTTCCGCATAGGGGAAGGCGCCCACGTAGCCGATCTTGACGTTGCCGTCAGCATCGAAGGAGTTGGGCTGAGTTTCCGGGGTCAGCGTACCGCTGTCCACCAGTTCCTTCAGCTTCATGCCGGCCACCACGCCGGAGACGTAGCGGGACTGGTACACGGAGGTGAAGGCGTTCTTGAAGTTATCCAGACCGCTGATGGCGGCAAAGTCGCCGGTCATGGAAACAAAGGTGGTGTCGGGATACTTCTCGGCGGTTTCCACCAGGTAGGTCTGGTGACCGTAGGAGTTGGCAATGACCAGAT
The DNA here is from genome assembly GCF_016900095.1 of Gemmiger formicilis. Lineage (GTDB taxonomy): Bacteria > Bacillota > Clostridia > Oscillospirales > Ruminococcaceae > Gemmiger > Gemmiger formicilis_A. The sequence goes on along the minus strand of NZ_JACJJP010000011.1, from coordinate 65,924 downwards.
CGCAGCCCTGGCCCACCAGGTCTTCGGCGGCGTCGGAGCATTCGGCGCTTTCGGGGACCTTGTATTTCCAGATGATCTGATCTTCAGGCAGACCGACTTCGGCGGCGGCTTCCTTGATGCCGTTGATGTGGGCGGCGCTGTAGCCTTCGGTCTCGTCGCCGACGAGGATGACGCCGACCTTCAGATCGGTGGAGGCAGAGGAAGCGGCCGTGGCGGCTTCGGCGGTGTTGGCGCTGCTGCCGGTGGAGGCGGCTTCACTGCCGGTGGAGCCGCAGGCTGCCAGAGACAGCATCATGGCACCGGCCATCAGAATGCCGAGCAATTTTTTCATAAAATGGTACTCCTTCTTTCATTGTTTGTTGCAAGCAAAACAAAATGAAACATGCGGCGCGCCGAATCGGCATGCCGCCCTTACTTGTTCATTGTAGACACCTTGCCGCGGATTTTCAATAACTTTCGGGACAATTGTAAAAAAACTGTGAATGTGTAATCTTTAACGTCATTTTTTTCGCGTCGCTCTGGAAAAAACGCACAACATTTTTTATCAAAAGTACGACTTTTTCGTTATTGAGACATGGGCATCCGTATCGCCTGCAAGGACAGTCGGAGTCTTCTGCCCGAAAATGGCAACCGGCCGGCGCCCAAGAGGCGCCGGCCGGAAAGAGAAGTCACAGGCATCATCGCTGTCGGGCACGGTAGGCTTCGCAGGTCTTGAGCACCAGCAGAAGCAGGGCCACATCAATGGGGAATTTGATGATATTTTTCACAAAACGCAGGCTGCTGAGCACCACAAAGGCCTGCCCGTACAGGAAGTGCAGCCACAGCGGGGTGAGCAGGAAGTTGAACAGCACCACCGCCATGGCCTTGCAGGCCATAACCCGCCACAGTTTGACCGGGCGGCGGTAGTACCACATCCCGTACAGGATCCCCGCCAGGATGGCGCTGAGGGTCCAGCCGGGAAAATAGGGGCCGTTGGGGCGCAGGACGTAGCCGAACAGATCGGTGACAATGCCGGAAAGCCCCGCCACCCAGGGGCCGCACAGGTAGCCCATGGCGGCGGTGGCCAGAAAGTCAAAGCCGACTTCCAACAGGCCGGATACCGGGATGGTAAACTGGTTCAGGATCAGGTGCAGGGCCGACAACACGGCGGCGGTGGCCAGGGTGCGGGGATTGTGCAGTTCCTGCACGGCCTGGACAAACAGCCGGTCATACAGGCTGCTTCGGGTGGAAAGTGTGTGCTGGGTCATGGTTTTTTGCCCTCCTTACACAGGCTGGGCCGCACCCGGGCCGCGCGCCCCCTTTTGGGCAAAACAAAAGAGCACCCACGCAAAAGGTTCGCGTAAGTTCCCTTCTGCGGCAGCGCTCTGTCCGTGTGCAGCAGTGGGATGCGGAACCCGCACCGCGCACAAAGCTTCGTCCTGCCACAACTCCCCGTTGGTCAGGCACTTAACGCGCGGGCTCCTACTCTGCCTGCCGGCAATGCATGCCGGCATACGTCCCCTATTATACACCCGCGCCGGGTTTTTGCAATAGGCAGAAGGCGAGGATGCCCCTCTCCCCTGCCCGGGCTTGACAAACAGACGCGGCAGCGTTATAGTGAACATTGTTCAGATTGAGGTGATGCGATTGAATACAGTGGTTACTTCCCGGCAGGAGATCCTGCAGGCCAGCCGCAGCCTGATCCGGGCGCGCGGCTGGGACGCCATCGGCATCCGCACGGTGGCCAACGCCTGCGGGGTGTCCATCGGATCCATCTACAATTATTTTTCCAACAAGGCCGAACTGGTGGCCGCCACGGTGGAAAGTGTGTGGGCGGAGATTTTTCAGCCCCCCGCCCAGGACCCGCCCTTTGCGGATACCCTGGCCTGCATTGCCTGGCTGTATGAGCGGATGGCCTACGGCGCCGAGCACTACCCCGGTTTCTTCAACCTGCATTCTGCCAGTTTTGCCGGGATGAGCAAGACCGAGGGCAAACGGCTGATGCAGCAGACCTGGCGGCACATTCCCCGGGAGCTGTGCCGGATGCTGCGGGCCGACCCCAAGGTGCGTCCCGGTGCCCTGGACGGTGCCCTGAGCGCCGAACAGTATGCCGAAGTGCTGTTTTCCATGATGTTCTGCGCCATGCTGCGGGAGGATTATGACCCTTCCGCCGCCCTGGAACTGACACGCCGGACCCTGTACTGAATCCAAGCCCCCGCCTGCGCGGGTTCTTTTTGGCCCCAAAATGAACAATGTTCACCATTATAAAAAGGAGTCTTCCCATGGTCAAGAAATCCACCCTTCTGCTGCTGGCCTGCCTGGTGTGGGCGGCGGCAGGTTTCAACATTCTGCGCATCGGATTGTCCTGCTATCCCGGCCGGACAACCCTGCTCAACCTTTTGCTGTCGGTGGTGGTGTTTGAAGTGTTCCGCCGGTTTGTCTTCACCCGGCTGGTACACAAGCACACCGCCCGCATCCTTGGGTATGAACAGGAACGGAAGTTTTTCCTGAATTTTTTCGATGTTCCCTCCTTCGCCATCATGGCGGTGATGATGACCGGCGGCATCGGGCTGCGGGCATCGGGGCTGGCCCCCCAGGGATTCATCGCGGTGTTTTATACCGGCCTGGGCGCAGCCCTGCTGCTGGCGGGCTCTTGTTCGGATACCGGTTTGTGCGGGCCCTAAACCCGCAGGCATAACAAAGGAGGCTGCGTATCATGCAGGCAATTATGGAAACAGGTTTTGACATTGTATATCTGGTCACGGTACTGACCCTGGGCATCCGGATGCTGCGGGAGTGCGGTGGCCGGGCCCAGTTCCGGCTGTTCGGCGCCATGGCGGTGGTGCTGGGGGCCGGCGATGCCTTTCATCTGGTGCCCCGGGCGGTGGCTTTGTGCACCACCGGGCTGGAAAACTACACCGTGGCCCTGGGCGCGGGCAAATGGATCACCTCCATCACCATGACGGTGTTCTATGTGCTGCTGTACTATGTGTGGCGGCTGCGGTATGCCGTCAGCGGGCGCCGGGGCCTGACTGCCCTGGTGTGGGTGCTGGCGGCGTTGCGCGTCGGGCTGTGCATGATGCCCCAGAACCGCTGGCTGAGTACCGATGCACCCCTGATCTGGGGGATCTGGCGCAACCTGCCCTTTGCGGCCCTGGGCATCGTCATCATCCTGCTGTTCTACCGCAGTGCCGGGGACCACGGGGACAAGGCGTTCCGCTGGATGTGGCTGACCATTGTGCTGAGCTTTGCCTTCTACATTCCGGTGGTGCTGTGGGCGGATGCCGTGCCCATGATCGGCATGCTGATGATCCCCAAAACCTGCGCCTATGTGTGGACGGTGGTCATCGGCTGGCGGGCCATGAAGGCCGAGGCCTGAGCCTCGCTTCCGGCCTGACCTCCCAGATGAAAAGGCCGCCCAGGCGGGACGCTGTCCCCTGCCGGGCGGCCTTTGCGCCTATTGTACCAAAAAGGCCCCGTCCTGAGAGGACGGGGCCTTTTGAGGTTTGTTTACTTCGCAACCTTTTCCTTCAGACGGCCGCTGGCCTTGAAGCCCGGAATGGCGGTGGGCTTGAGCTGGCTGGTGACCTTGGTCTTGGGGTTGGTGAAGTTCTTGGTCTGGCGCTCACGCATCTCAAAGCGACCAAAACCGGCGATGGTGACCTTTTCTCCATCGCGGAGCACGTCACCGATGGTACCGAAAATACCATCCATGACCTTTTCGACCTGGGCAGCGCTCAGACCGGAATCGTTGGCAACTTTGGTAATCAACTGCGATCTTGTCATTTGCTTTTATCTCCTGTTTCATCGGACCACCTGCGGGCTTTCCCTGCCCCGCAGCGGGCATCCGTTTAAATTGTCGCTACCAATTATATGAAAAATATGGCGCAGAATCAAGAGATTTTGCAAAAAACGAGGACCCGCAAACAAAAATTGTCAATTGTGATAAAAAGCACCGACCATGGCACCGCAAACTTTGTCGGATTGGGAAAATTGTGTTTTATTTTGCCAAAGGATCCCGGTGCAAAGTGGCAATATCCACCAGTTCCATCTTGCTGATGTCGTGGTCGCCGCGCAGCGCGTCCACCAGCACCCGGGCAGTGTCCAGGGCGGTGATGCAGGGGATGGAAAGCTCGGTGGCCTTGCGGCGGAACTTGACCGAATCCCGGTGGGGGTCACGGCCGTGGGGGCTGGTGGAGATGATATAATCCACCAGACCGCTTTCCAGCAGGTCGATGGCATTGGGACGTTCGCCGCTGACCTGGCGCACCACGCTGCAGGGGATCATCTGGCTGTTCAGGTACCGGGCGGTGCCGGGGGTGCCGTAGATCTTGTAGCCGTAATCATGCAGTTTCCAGGCCAGTTCGGAAGCTTCCTTCTTGTCCGCGTCCTTCACCGAGATGATGACGCAGGAACCGGGGCCGGGGGTCTTGAACTGGTAGCCGGCAGCCACCAGGCCCTTCATCATGGCTTCGTGGAAGGTGGGGGCAATGCCCAGCACCTCACCAGTGGACTTCATCTCGGGGCCCAGCATGGTATCCACGCCGTGCAGCTTCAGGAAGCTGTACACCGGCACCTTGACCGCGTAGTAGGGGCTCTGGCCGCCGCGCCACAGGCCGGTGCCGTAGCCCATATCCTTGAGCTTTTCGCCCAGGGTGCAGCGCACGGCCAAATCCACCATGGGCACGCCGGTGACCTTGCTGATATAGGGCACGGTACGGGAGGAACGGGGGTTGACCTCGATGACATAGACCTTGCCGTCCTGCACCGCATACTGCACGTTGACCAGGCCCACCACCTTCAGTTCCCGGGCGAAACGGCCGGTGTAATCCACCAGGGTATCAATGACGCTCTGGGGGAAATCGTAGGGCGGGTAGACGCAGATGGAGTCGCCGGAATGCACACCGGTACGCTCGATCTGCTCCATGATGCCAGGCACCAGGTAATCCTCGCCGTCGCAGATAGCATCCACTTCGCACTCGGTGCCGTAGATGTACTTGTCCATCAGCACGGGGTGGGACATATCCACGTGGGCGGTGATGACGCCCATGTACTCCACCACGTCGGCGGAGTTGTAGGCCACGATCATGTTCTGGCCGCCCAGCACGTAGGACGGACGCATAAGAACGGGATAGCCCACCTCCTCGGCGGCCTTGAGGGCTTCGTCCAGGGTGAAGACGGTACGGCCCTCGGGACGGGGGATGCCGCAGCGCTCCAGCAGCTCGTCAAAGCGTTCCCGGTCCTCGGCCTCGTCGATGGCGTCGGCGGGGGTGCCCAGGATGGGCAGGCCGATGTCATCCATATGCTTGGCCAGCTTGATGGCGGTCTGGCCGCCGAACTGCACCAGGCAGGCGTCGGGCTTCTCGGTGGCGATGACGTTGTCCACGCTCTCGGGGTTCAGGGGGTCGAAGTACAGACGGTCGCCGGTGTCGAAGTCGGTGGAGACGGTCTCGGGGTTGTTGTTGACCAGAATGGCCTCGCAGCCATGCTTTTTCAGCGTCCACACCGCGTGGACCGAGCAGTAGTCGAATTCGATGCCCTGGCCGATGCGGATGGGGCCGGAACCGAAGACCAGCACCTTCTTGCGGGTCTTATCGCTGTGGTCGGCGATGAAGCCGGCGGCCTCGTTGTCCTCGTCGTAGGTGGAGTAGAAGTAGGGGGTGCGGGCGGCAAATTCCGCGGCGCAGGTATCCACCATCTTGAAGCCGGCGTGCAGGTCCTTCACCGGCAGTTCGGAAGCGCCGGACAGGCGCAGGATGGTCTTGTCCAGGAAGCCGTACTTTTTGGCTTCCAGATACTTTTCGCGGGTGAGCTCGCCCTGCTTCAGGCCCATTTCCAGGTTGGCCAGGTGCTGCATCTTGTCCAGGAACCACCAGTCGATCTTGGTGATGTCGTAGATGACCTTGTGGTCCACACCCCGCTTGAGGGCTTCATAGACACAGAAGGCGCGCTCGGAGTCCTGCACATGCAGGTGCTCGATGATCTCCTCGGTGGAGAGCTTCTCGAAATCGGGCAGGGTCAGGGTGTCCAGGCCCAGCTCGATGGAGGAGACCGCCTTCATCATGGCGTGCTCGAAGTTGTTGCCGATGGCCATGACTTCGCCGGTGGCCATCATCTGGGTGCCCAGGGACTTGTCCGCATAGACGAACTTGTCAAAGGGCCACTTGGGATACTTGACCACCACGTAGTCCAGGGCGGGCTCGAAGCAGGCACAGGTCTCGCCGGTGACATCGTTGGTGATCTCGTCCAGGGTGTAGCCCAGGGCGATCTTGGTGGCCACCTTGGCGATGGGATAGCCGGTGGCCTTGGAGGCCAGGGCGGAAGAACGGGACACACGGGGGTTGACCTCGATGACCGCGTATTCAAAGCTGTCCGGCTTGAGGGCAAACTGGCAGTTGCAGCCGCCTTCGATGCCCAGCTCGGTGATGATGTCCAGGGCGGCGGTGCGCAGCATCTGGTATTCCTTGTCGGACAGGGTCTGGCTGGGGGCCACGACGATGGAATCGCCGGTGTGCACGCCCACGGGGTCCAGGTTCTCCATGTTGCAGACGGTGATCACGTTGCCCTTGGAGTCACGCATGACCTCGTATTCGATTTCCTTCCAGCCGGCGATGCACTTTTCCACCAGGATCTGGGTGATGGGCGACAGGCGCAGGCCGTTGGTGGCGATTTCCCGCAGCTTCTCCTCGTCCTCGCAGATGCCGCCGCCGGTGCCGCCCATGGTGAAGGCGGGACGGACGATGACCGGGTAGCCGATGGTGGCGGCATATTCCACGGCGTCCTCCAGCTCTTCCACCACCTTGGAAGGCACGATGGGCTGGTGCAGCTTCTCCATGGTGTCCTTGAACAGCTGGCGGTCCTCGGCGCGATCGATGGTGTCCGGACGGCAGGCCAGCAGCCGCACGCCGGAACGGTCCAGGAAGCCGCTGCGGGCCAGTTCCATGGACAGGTTCAGGCCCATCTGGCCGCCCAGGTTGGGCAGGATGGCGTCGGGCTTTTCCTTCTCGATGATGCGCTCCACCACCTCGGCGGTGAGGGGCTCGATATACACATGGTCGGCGATGTCGGGATCGGTCATAATGGTGGCCGGGTTGGAGTTGACCAGCACCGTCTCAATGCCCTCGCTCTTCAGCGCGCGGCAGGCCTGGGTACCGGAATAGTCGAATTCGGCGGCCTGGCCGATGATGATGGGGCCGGAGCCGATGACCATTACCTTCTTGATTTTCGGGTCTTTCGGCATTCTTACAGCCCTCCTTTAACACGATTGATGCGGCGGATGTTCTGGATGAACCGGTCAAACAGGAACTCGGTGTCCCGGGGACCGCCGCTGGCCTCGGGGTGGAACTGCACGGTGAAGCAGTTCCACTGCAGGTATTCCACGCCCTCGCAGGTCTTGTCGTTGGCGTTCACATGGCTCACCCGGCCCACACCTTCGGGCAGGGTGCCGCCCAGCACGGCATAGCCGTGGTTCTGGCTGGTGATGAAGGTGCGGCCGGTGGCAAAGTCGGTGACCGGCTGGTTGGCACCACGGTGGCCGTACTTCATCTTGCTGGTCTTGGCGCCGGCGGCCAGGGCGGTGAGCTGATGGCCCAGGCAGATGCCGAAAGCCGGGATGCCGGTGTCCAGCATCTTGCGGATGTTCGAGATGATCTCGGTGTTTTCCGCCGGATCGCCGGGGCCGTTGGACAGCATCAGACCGTCCGGCTTGAGGGCGGCCAGCTCCTCGGGGGTGGTGGTGCCGGGCAGAACGGTGACGCGGCAGCCCCGCTTCTGCAGGCAGCGCACGATGTTGTTCTTGCAGCCCAGGTCCAGCAGGGCCACATGGAGCACCGGACCGCCGTCCTTGGGGTCGGCGGTGGGTTCAAAGGTCTTGGGCTGGGCACAGGTGGTGGTTTTCACCGCCTGGGTGACCGCATAGCCCTGAATGGCGGGCATGAGTTCGGCCAGCTTTTCCGGCTCGGCCTTGGGGTCGAACTCGGTGGTGATGGCGCCGTTCATGACGCCGCTCTCCCGCAGAGTACGGGTCAGGCTGCGGGTGTCGATGCCCTCAATGCCGATGATGTTGTTCTTTTTCAGGAAAGTGTCCAGGGTCATCTCGCAGCGGAAGTTGCTGGGGGCCGTGCAGGCTTCGCGCACGATGTACCCCCGCGCCCAGATGCGGGAACTTTCCATATCTTCGCTGTTCATGCCGTAGTTGCCGATCAGCGGGTAGGTCTGGGTGATGATCTGGCCGTAGTAGCTGGGGTCGGTCAGGGTTTCCTGAAAGCCGACCATGCCGGTGGCGAACACGACCTCGCCCACGGTGGTGCCTTCGGCGCCGATGCTTTTGCCGGTGAGCACCGTCCCGTTTGCCAAAATCAGATATGCCTGCATAGTTTGCCTCGCTTCAAAAAATTACAGCTTCTGCTTTGCCTGTTCCTTCATCTTGCGGCTGCCCAGGTGAACCAGGGGCAGTTTGCCTTCCTTGCAGATGGGGCATTCGTCAGGCGCGTAGTTGGGCAGTTCCAGCTTCAGGGCGCTGGCCAGGATGGGAATGGGAGAGGGCGCAGCGGCGGTGGTGCGGTCCACCACGCAGACGATGCCCAGGCAGATGCCGCCGGCTTCCTCAATGACCCGCTTGGTTTCCAGGCTGGACACGCCGGTGGTGACCACGTCTTCGGCGATGATGCAGCGGGTGCCGGGCTTGATCTGGAAGCGCTTGAGGGTCATGACGTTGTCCACGCGCTCGGTGAAGATGGCGGGCTTGCCGCACTGACGGCCCAGCTCATAGGCATAGACGATGCCGCCCATGGCGGGACCCACGAACAGGTCCACATCCATCTCCTTCAGCTTTTCGGCCACCGGAGCCATGACCTCGGCGCACTTGTCCGGGTACTGCTGCAGATAGGCCATCTGGCAGTAAGCCCCGGAGTGGCGGCCGCTGGACAGAAGGAAGTGACCTTCCAGAAAAGCGCCGCATTCCTTCAGAATTTCTTTTGCATCTCTTGCCATCGTTGAACCCTCCATACTTGTGTTTCCGTATACCTGTTTTGAGGCGGCACCGGCCGTTGCGGGCCCAGGTTGCCGCTCTTTTCCATTCTTGCGTATTATGATAGCACCGTTTGCATAATATTGCAACGCTATTGCATAAAAATTCAGTTTGCCCGGGCACAGCCGCGGATCTCGTCCAGGCTGTGCACCCCGTGGGCCTGCATCCAGTCGGCCATTTCGGCCACGATGCGGGTGCAGGCGCAGGGATCCAGGAAGTTGGCGGTGCCCACCTGCACGGCGGCAGCACCGGCCATGATGAATTCCAGGGCGTCCTTGCCGGTGGTGATGCCGCCCAGCCCGATGACCGGGATGTTCACGGCGCCCACCGCCTGCCAGACCATGCGCAGGGCAATGGGGCGCACCGCCGGGCCGGAAAGCCCCGCGAAAGTGTTGGCGAACACCGGCTTGCGGCGCTCCAGGTCAATGGCGCAGGCCTGGAAGGTGTTGCACAGGCTGATGCCGTCGGCGCCGGCGGCTTCCACCGCCTTGCACATCTCGGTCAGGTTCTCGGCCTGGGGGCTGAGCTTGACCACCAGGGGCACGGTGCAGACCTTGCGCACCGCCGCCACCACCTCGGAAGCGTCGGCGGCACGGATGCCGAAGGCCAAACCGCCCTGCTTGACGTTGGGACAGCTGATGTTCAGTTCCAGGAAGTCGATGCCCGCCTCGCACAGCATCCGGACGCCTTCCACGTTCTCCTCGATGGTGTGGCCGCCCAGGTTGGCCCAGACGGTGGTGCCCAGGGTCTTCATGGCGGGCAGTTCATGCTCGATGAAGTGGGCCACGCCAGGGTTCTGCAGGCCGATGGAGTTCATCAGGCCGGAGGGGGTCTCGTACAGGCGCTCGCCGGGGTTACCGGGCTGGCCGTTGAGGGTCAGGCCCTTGCCGGAGATGCCGCCCAGAACCCGCAGGTCCTGGATGTCGGCGTACTCGGGGCCGAAGCCGAAGGTGCCGGAGGCCGCAATGACCGGGCTGGCCAGACGCTTACCCAGCAGGTCCACATGCAGATCCACATTAGTCAAGGTCAAACACCTCCTCAGCAGCAAAGACCGGGCCGTCCTTGCAGACGGTGCGCGGTCCCACCTTGGTCATGCAGGTGCAGCCCAGGCAGGCACCCAGGCCGCAGGCCATCTTGCGTTCCAGGCTGACGATGCAGGGGGTGTTGTGCTCCGCACAGAGCTTGTACACACCTTTCATCATCACGTTGGGGCCGCAGGCCAGGACCAGGTCGAAGTTTTCGGGATGCAGAATGCCGGTGACCAGGCCGTGGTAGCCCACAGCACCGGAATCGGTGGCTACGCTGACAGCGGCGCAGTAGGGCAGGAATTCTTCCAGCCCGTAGGGCTCATCCCGGAAGCCCACATACAGTTCCGGCTTGGCGCCGGCGGCGGCCAGCTCCTTGCAGAGGAGCAGCAGGGGCGCGGTGCCGATGCCGCCGCCCACCACGGCCACCCGGCCGGTGCCGCTCTTGGCGGCTGCGGCCACATCAAAGCCGTTGCCGCAGGGGCCGGTGAGGGACAGGGTGTCCCCTGACTTCAGGGCGGCCAGCTTCTCGGTGCCCTGGCCCTTGACCTGATACAAAAAGGTGATGGTATCATGCTCCGTACTCGCATCGTGGACGCTGATGGGGCGGGAGAGCACGGGGGCCTCATCGGCCGCCCAGCAGCGCAGCATATAGAACTGGCCTGCGTGGGGCATGAATTCCGGGCGCTGATCCTCCCAGGACACGGTCAGGCGGCGGATGTCCGGCGCCACCGTTTCCTGTGCCAGCACACTGACCTTACAGTTTATCGCACTCACTCTGGATATCCTCCCTCATGCGGACACATTCATTATAGGCGGCCTCGGCGTAATCCACACCGGGCTGCTTCTTCCAGGCCAGCAGGATGCCGCGGCTGGAATTGACCACACCGCCGTTGCCCTTGTTCAGGTAGCGGGCGATGTCGGCGGCCTTGCCGCCCTGGGCACCGTAGCCGGGGATCAGGAAGAAGGTGTTTTTATAGGCGGCCCGGATGGCGGAAGCTTCCTCGGTGTGGGTGCCGCCGATGACCAGGCCCAGGCTGGTGTAGCCGGTTTCGCCCATGTAGTCCTGGCCCAGGGCGGAGATGCTGTCCCCCACCAGGTCGTAGACGTGGCGGCCGTCGGCCAGTTTCTGGTATTCAAAGTCCTTGGCGCCGGGGTTGGAGGTGCGGCAGAGCACAAACACGCCCTTGCCCTGGTCCTTGCAGTAAGGCAGATAGGGGCTGATGGAATCCAGGCCCATGTAGGGGGCCAGGGTGATCAGGTCGGCTTCGAAGTCGCCAGTGAAATGGGCCTTGGCATACATTTCGGCGGTCTTGGCAATGTCGCCGCGCTTGATGTCGGCGATGACCGGCAGGCCGGTCTCCCGCACCATGCGCAGGGTTTCGGCGTAGGCGCGCATACCGTCCAGGCCCAGGGATTCATAGTAGGCGATCTGCACCTTGTAGCAGCCCGCGGCGGACTTGGTGGCGTCGATCAGGGCGCGGTTGTAGGCCACCACGTTCTCCCCCGCCGTCTTGGTGGAATCCACGGCGGATTCGGGCAGGTAGCTCAGTTCGGTGTCCAGGCCCACGCAGACGGGACCGTTGGCGGCCACGCTGGCATACAGTTTATCCATATTGGTCATGGGAATTTGCCTCCTTACTCTTCGCTCCGATAGGTGATCTTGCCGCCCTTGACGGTCATCTTGATGCGGCCGTACAGGTTTTCGCCGTCGAAGGGGGTATTTTTGCTCTTGCTGTGCAGCTTGTCGGCGTGCACGGTATACATATGGTCGATGTCCACCAGCACCAGGTCGGCGTCGTAGCCGGGGCACAGCAGACCCTTTCGGTCGGCCAGGCCCATTACGGCGGCGGGGCCGGCGCTCATGAGGAAGCTCAGCAGTTCCAGGGGCAGGCCCTCCATGCGGCAGAGCTTGGTGTAGCAGGCGGCAAAGGCGGTTTCCAGCCCCACCATGCCCGCGGCGCCCTTTGCCTTTTCCTCGGCGGTGTGGGGGGCGTGGTCGGTGCCGATGCAGGTGACGGTGCCGTCCTTGATGGCCTCCACCAGGGCTTTCACGTCCTTGTCGGTGCGGATGGGCGGGTTCACCTTATATTGCAGGCGCTTGTCGTCGAACCACAGGTGGTGCGGGGTGACCTCGCAGGAGACCCGGGCGCCCTTGCGGCGGCTCTGGCGCACCGCGTCCACCGCCTCGGCGGTGGAGACGTGGCACATGTGCAGCCGGGTGCCGTAGTACTCGGCCAGGTGGCAGTTGCGCACCGTCTCGATGTTTTCGGCCAGGCGGTAGTCCCAGGGGCTGATCTCCCGGTCCTCGGCGTGGGACATGACGGTAAGGCCCCGCTCGGTGGCGATGGCAAAGACCCGGGCCATGACCGCGTTGTCCATGACGCCGTTGCCGTCCTCGGTGATGAAGCGGATGTCCTCGGGCAGGGTCAGCAGATGGTCGATGGTCTTGCCGTCAAAGTCCTTGGTGATGGACACGGTCTGGTTGGCATCGCACAGGCCGATCTCCTTGGCCTTGTTCTGCACCGCGTAGACGATCTCCGGGGTGGAGCACACCGGCTTGGTGTTGGGCATCAGGTTGACGAAGGTGTACCCGCCCGCGGCGGCCGCGGCGGAACCGGTGGCGATGTCCTCCTTGTATTCCAGGCCGGGGGTGCGCCAGTGGCAGTGGGTGTCGATGAAAGCGGGCAGGATGGTCAGCCCGGCGGCGTCGATGACCTCGGCGTCCAGGTCGGCGGGCAGTCCGACGCCCAGCGCCGCGATCTTGCCGTCTTTGACCCAGACATCACAGACACTGCCGTTGGCATCCTTGGCATTGCGGATCAGCATGATACAGCCTCCCATTTGGTGGTTTTGGGCCCGTTTGGGCAAAAAAAAACTTTTCCCCAATGGAGGAAAAGTCAAAAGAACCGCCCGCACGCGGTGTCGGGAAAAAACACGGCACCGTCAAAATTCAGAGCGCTGGACATTCGGGCCGAGCGGAACTGCATGACTGTGCCTCCTTTTTCTGACATTCCTTGCGGGGGTTTCGCATAATTTTTCTTATTCTACCACGGCCCCGCCCCCCTGTCAAGGCAAAGGGGCCCGCCCCGGCCGCCGTCTTTGGGGGCCGTTGTGCACAGCTTTTTGGGCAATATGACAAAGGCGGACAGTTGACGGTGCCCCCGGCAGGTGGTAGGATGAAGAAAACCCCGACCGGTGCCCTTGCCGGCCAAAAAAAGGAGCTGTTTTGTATGTCCGAATCCCGCAAACTGGTGGTGGTTTTTCCCGGCAGAGGGTACACCTGTGCCACCGGACTGCTGGCCGACGGCATCCTGCGCTGGAAAGAGCTGGGGTACGAGGTTCTGCCCCTGGATTTTTCCGCCATTCCATTTGCCCGAATCGACACCTTTGCCGAAGCCTTTGACCGGGTGGAGGCCGCCGCCCTGGCACAGCTGGCGGGGGTGGATCTGGTGCATTGTGACGACCTGGTCTTCTTCTCCAAGAGTATGGGCACGGTGGCGGCGGCCCGCTGCGCCGCCGACCTGGGCCTGCATCCCCGGATGCTGCCCCTGACGCCCCTGCCCGAAACCCTGGACCTGACCCGGCCCGGGGACCAGGTGCTGGGCATGGCGGTGGGCACCAACGACCGGTACATTGACTGGCACCGGGTGCGTAATTTCTGCCGGGAGCGGGGCATTCCCTGCCTGGTGTGCGAGGGGGTAGGTCATTCCCTGGCGGACAGAAATGCCCCGGCCGTCACCGAAGCCATCCGCCGGCAGGTGCTGGCCCTGTGCCGCCCCCTGTAACGTACTTTACGGATTGATACACAAAAACCCCGCCGTCCGTTGCCGGACGGCGGGGTTTGTTATGCTTTTCAGGTGAAGCGAATCAGTTTTCCTTCATCTTGGCGAAGCACTCGCTGCAATAGACCGGACGGTCTTCGCGGGGCTGGAAGGGAACCTTGCAGGCCTTGCCGCAGCTGGCGCAGACAGCGTCAAACATCTGGCGCTCACCACGGACAGCGTTCTTGCGGGCGTCACGGCAGGGCTTGCAGCGCTGGGGCTGGTTCTCGAAACCACGGCTGGCGTAGAATTCCTGCTCGCCGGCGGTCCAGACGAACTCTTTGCCGCAATCCTTGCATACCAAAGTCTTGTCTTCGAACATAATGGGTATCTCCTCTTAAAAATATTTGCCCGCGGAAGATTTCAACCAACGCCTGCTTGGTAAGGACCAAAGGAAGAACTGATTGCTAAGCTACTTGGGGCAGGTTACTATATGACCAAGACGGCGGGAACCGTCCAAGTCCAAAGGGGTGGTCAGCGCGCGGCGCGCAGTTTGCGTCGGGCCCGGGCCAGAGCATTTTCCACCGCACGGGGGGCACGGTCCAGCACCTTGGCCGTCTGCGTGGGCGAAAGCCCGTCCAGGCTGGCCAGCAGCGCGGCGCGCTCCAGCGGGGAAAGCAGGGTGTCGATCTGCGCCAGCACATCGGTGCGGTTCTCACTGGCGATGGCCAGTTCCTCCGGACCGGGCGCAGCTTGGTCCTCTGGCAGCGGCACGCTGTCGTTCAGCGGCGCGTGCTTTTTGCGGGTGGCGGCGCGGTGGGCGTCGCGCTGGGCATTGACAATGCAGTTGGCGGCATACGCCGCAAAGGGCACCCCGCGGGAAGGATCATACCCGCGTACCGCACCGAACAATCCGATGAGCCCCTCCTGCACGGCGTCGTCAAAATCCAGGCCCGGAGCCTGGGCGGACCAGGCACCTTTGCGGATGACGGGCATCATGCGGGCGATCAGCGCCGCCAGAGCGGTCTCGTCCCCCTGGGCAGCACGCTGCAACAATTCCTCACTGATCGGCTGCATAGACGGCTCCTTTGGGACGGTGCGGATACGGTAGTTCCCATTGTAGCGGCTGCGACCCCGTTTGTCAATCATTTTCTGCCGGATAATGCCGCAGGCAAGGGCTTTTTTGCCCTCAGCTGTTGCGGCCGGTGAAGTAGTTCAGCAGTTCCACCGCCAGAATGATGACCACGGTCACCACAAAAACGCCGCCCCAGCCCATGCCGGCTTTGGGCAGTACTTCCAGCAAAGTTTGAAAATTCAGCATGGTATACTCCTTATTATATAAGACGGAATCAGGCGAACAGGGTCAGGATCATGCCGCCGGCAATGACCGAGGCGATCTGGCCGGAAACGTTGACACCCACCGCATGCATGAGCAGGAAGTTCTGGTTGTCCTCCTGCAGGCCCATCTTGTTGATGACACGGGCCGACATGGGGAAGGCGGAGATGCCCGCCGCACCGATCATGGGGTTGATCTTGGTCTTGGCGAAGATGTTGTAGATCTTGGCCACCACAACGCCGCCCACCGTGTCGAAGACAAAAGCCACCAGGCCCAGGGCCAGGATCATCAGGGTCTGCACGGTGAGGAAGCTGGCCGCCTGCATCTTGGTGGAAACGGTCAGGCCCAGCAGCAGGGTGATCAGGTTGGCCAGGTCTTTCTGTGCGGTTTCGGACAGACCTTCCAGCACGCCGCACTCCCGCACCAGGTTGCCGAACATCAGGAAACCGATGAGGGCCACGCTGCGGGGGGCCACCAGGCCGGCGATGATGGTGATGATGATGGGGAACAGAATCTTGGTGGTCTTGCTCACCGGGCGGTCGGCGTAGCCCATGCGGATGCGGCGCTCGGCCTTGGTGGTGACGGCACGGATGACGGTGGGCTGGATGATGGGAACCAGCGCCATGTAGGAGTAGGCGACCACCACGATGGCGCCCAGATAGTTGGACTGGAAGAAGTTGGCCACAAAGATGGAGGTGGGGCCGTCGGCCGCGCCGATGATGGCGATGGAGGCGGCGTCCTTGATGTCAAAGCCCAGCAGGGCGGCCACGCACAGGGTGAAGAAGATGCCGAACTGTGCCGCCGCGCCGAAGATCATCAGTTTGGGGTTGGACAGCAGCGGGGTGAAGTCGATCATGGCACCGATGCCCACAAACAGAAGCAGCGGGAACAGTTCGTTGGCGATGCCGGAGTTGAACAGCACATCGATGGGGCCCAGCTCGGTGACACCGTCGATGATCTGGGTGACGGCGCCGGACTGGGGCAGGTTGACCAGGATGGCGCCGAAGCCCATGGGCAAAAGCAGCGAGGGTTCCATCTGTTTTTTGATTGCGAGCCAGATCAGCAGCGCGCCGATGATCCACATGACCACCTGCTGCCACTGCAGGTTCAGGACATTGCCGAAAAGTGCCTCCATAGCGAGACAGACCTCCTTTTTAACATCTATTCGCTTTATGTCTCATTATGAAGGAGCAAAAAGACGCTGTCAAGGGTCATTTTGCCTTTTTATCCGTATTTTTACCGTGCATTCTGCCCAAAATGGCAGGAACAGTTCACCGCTTTAACGCCTTGACTTGCTATGGGGAAATTGCTACAATGGTAACGGCAAGCCCTTTGTATTTTTGGGCACGCTCACCAAGATTCCTCCGTTCCATCGCCGGAACGGAGCTGTAACAGTAAAGGAGAACGCCCATGCGCGTTGCAAACCCCAACGGCTCCCCCGATCAGGGCCGCAGCACCGCTTTGTATGAAGCCATCCTGCGGCTGGATGATCTGGAAGAGTGCATCCGTTTTTTTGACGACCTGTGTGCCGTGACCGAACTGCGCACCCTGGAACAGCGGTACGACGTGGCCAGCTGCCTGCTGCAAGGCAAGGTATACAGCGAAATCCGGCGGGAGACCGGCGCGTCCAGCGCCACCGTATCCCGGGTGAACCGCATGCTGAACTACGGCACCGGCAGTGTGGCCGCCAGCGTGCGGTACGACCTGCAGCACAAGGCTGCCGACGAGGACGAAAGTTCCCGGTCCGAAGAGTAAAAGGAGGTCCCTGACCATGAGCGTACATATCCGCGATTTCGGCCATACCAGCGACGGCACCCCCATCCAGGTGGCCGTGCTGGACAACGGCATTATCCAGGCGCATATCATCAGCTATGCCGCCGCCATCCAGAAACTGATTGTGCCCGACCGCAAGGGCAACCCGGTGGACGTGGTGCTGGGCTTTGAGGATGTGGCCGGCTATGAAACCAACGGCGGCTGCCTGGGTTCGGTGGTGGGCCGCTACGCCAACCGCATCGGCGGGGCGAAGTTCTTCCTCAACGCGGAGGAATACCACCTGACCGCCAACGACCACGGCAACTGCCTGCACAGCGGCAACCACGGGTTCCACCGCACCGTCTTCGACATGGAGCTTTCGGGCAGCGGCGACGACGGCGTGCTGCTGCGGGCCGTGAGTCCCGACGGCACCGACGGTTTTCCCGGCAAGGTGACCCTGGAGGTGGAGTACAGTCTGGTGGGCAGCGGCCTGATGATCCAGTACAGTGCCACCACCGACGCCCCCACCGTCGTCAACATCACCAACCACAGCTACTTCAACCTCAACGGCCATGCCTCCGGCACCGCCCTGGGGCACCGGCTGCAGATGGACGCTCCCGCCTTTCTGGAGACCGATGCCAATCTGATCCCCACCGGCAAGATGATTCCCACCGCCGGCACCCCCATGGATTTCACCGAGGAAAAGACCATCGGCCGGGACATCGAGGCCGACTACCCCGCCCTGAAACTGGGCGGCGGCTATGACCATTGCTTCGTCATTGCGGACACCGGCCTGCGCCATGCGGCCTGGCTCACCGGCCCCCAGACCGGTATCCGGATGGAGACCCTGACCACCCAGCCCGGTGTGCAGCTGTACTCGGTAAACGGGATGAGCCTGAACTGCCCCGGCAAGGAGGGCGCCGAGTATCATGCCCGGGAGGCCGTCTGCCTGGAAACCCAGGATTTCCCCGACGCGCCCAACCACATGGAGTTCCCGGACACCACCGTGACCCCCAAGGCGGCCTACAGCGCCACCACCCTGTACCGGTTTGATACCGCGCCCCTGTAACACAAAACAGAAAGCCGCCCGGCTTGCGCCGGGCGGCTTTTGTTTTGCAGGGACACGGCTGTCACAGATGCAGGATCAGCCGGGCGAAGTTGAAGTAGATGAGCAGGGTGGTGGTGTCCACAATGGTGGTGATCAGGGGCGAGGCCATGACCGCCGGGTCGATGCCGATCTTGCGGGCCGCCAGGGGCAAAGCGCCGCCGATGAGCTGGGAGAGCAGGACGGTGCACAGCAAGGTCAGGCTGACCACCAGGGCCACCCCCAGTCCCACCTGGTCGAACAAGGAGAGCTTGAGGATGTTGCAGATGGCCAGGGTGCCGCCGCACATGAGGGCCACCCGCATTTCCCGCCAGAGGATGCGGGGCAGGTCCCGGGGGTGAATGTCCCCCACCGCCACCCCGCGGATGATGGTGGAAGTGCTCTGGCTGCCTGCGTTGCCGCCGGCGTCGGTGAGCATGGGGATGTAGGCGGTGAGCACGGTGACCGCCGCCAGGGCGTTCTCGTACCCGCGGATGACCAGACTGGAGAAGGTGGCGCTGAGCATGAGGAAGAGCAGCCAGGGGGTACGGCTCTTGTACAGCTCCCACATGCTCATGCGGAAGTAGGGCTTGTCCACAGGGGACATGGCGTTCATCTTGGCGAAGTCTTCGCTGGCTTCGTCCTGCAGGATGCTGATGGCGTCGTCCACCGTGACAATGCCCACCAGCCGCTTTTCGTTGTCCACCACCGGAATGGCCAGAAAGCCGTATTTTTCAAACAGCTGGGAGGTCTCCTCCCGGTCGGTGGAGGTGTGGACGCTGATGACCCCCGGTTCCATCAGCTCCCGCACGGTGCGGTCCTCATTCTTTTCCAGTACCAGCGCCCGCAGGGACACCACCCCTTCCAGGGTGCGGTCGGGGCCGGTGACATAGCAGTTGTTGATGGTCTCCTTGTCAAAGCCGTGGTTGCGGATTTCGTCCATGGCCCGGCGCACCGTCCAGTCCGGGGACAGTTCCATGAATTCCGGGGTCATGACGCCGCCGGCGGAATCCTCCGGGTACTTGAGCAGTTCGTTGATCATCTGGCGGGTTTCTGGCCCCGCCTGGGCCAGAATCCGCTTGACCACCCCGGCGGGCATCTCCTCCACCAGGTCGGCGGCATCGTCGGCGCAGAGTTCCTCCACCACCACTTTCAGTTCCTTGTCCGAAAGGCCTTCAATCAGGCTCTGCTGGGTTTCGGGGGTGAGCTCGGCAAAAATTTCCGCCGCCAGGTCCTTGGGGCACAGGCGGTAGAGCACCGGAAGTTTTTCCGGGGGCAGATCCTCGAACACGGCGGCCACGTCGGGGGCCGGAAGGGTCTGCAATACGTCGCGCAGGCTCTGGTATTTCTTGGCATCATCCAGGTGAGCCAGCATGGTCTTGATGGTCTGGATCGTGGTATCAGACATAAAAAAGCTGCCTCCTTTCGGCGGCAGCCTGCAGTTCGGTAGAATTCAGCCAACGCAATGCGTGGCCAAGCCCGGTGGGGCAAAGGTGCGCTTGGTCAAAACCGCGCCCTTGCCCCGCCGAACTGTTCCGAAACGGCGGCTGCCGACTGGTATTCACATCGGTTCACAGGACTACCGGGAAGTTCCATTCGTCAACCACCGTCCTTTCGTTGCAAAATTCGGGGCCTGGCCCCGGGCATCATAACTCTACCATGTCGGAGCGGCCAAGTCAACCCCGCCCGGCAAGAAAATTTTCACGCCCGGGCAAACAAAATCGGGCAGCCCGAAGGCTGCCCGACCCATTGACCATTCTGAGATTGTCTGCCGTTTGGAGGAAGAATCAGGCCATCAGTTCCTTGACGCAGGCGGCGATCTTCTCGTCCTTGCAGGCGGGGAAGAAGTACTCGGCGAAGTGCTCACCGGCAAAGGCGCCCTTGACCAGGTCGCGGTCCAGCTCCTTCAGGATGTCGCACAGGTCGCGGAAAGCCACGGCGCGCACGCCGTCCAGAATCTTCTTGTTGCGCTGCTCGGGCACCACGCGCTCTTTCGGGTAGCCCTGGCCGTGGCCGAAGCCGAACAGCTTTTCGAAGCAGTATTCCAGGTTGAGCTCGCCGCCCCAGCCGAAGCCCTTGGCAAAGGGCATGGCCACAGCGTTGCCGTCGTTCACATGGGCGAAGGTGTAGGCGTCCACGGGGTCCTCCACATGGCCGCAGATGACGCCGGGGAAGCTGTTCAGGGCCAGCATGGCGCCCTCGCCGGTGCCGCAGCCGGTGATGACATAGTCGGCTGCGCCGGAGTTCAGCAGCACGGCGGCCAGAATGCCGTTCTGCACGTAGGTCAGCTGGGCGTTGTCCTCGGCGGTGTACATGCCGTAGTTGACCACCTCATGACCCATGGGCTCCACAACCTTGCGCAGGCTGGCTTCGATCAGGGCGTTCTTGGCGGCCTGGCTGTTTTCGTTGATCAGTGCGATTTTCATGATACAGTCTCCTTTTTTATGTAGATATTCAGAAATGAATACAGGATACCTTATTTATTCTTCCATCTCAAAGGACAGAACCTCTCGCCGGTAGTTCAGCGCGTCTCCATGCAGAGGCTGCCCGTTCAGCACGGCTTCCCCGGCCTGGTTGTCGTAGGGGTCGTTGCGCCACTCCTCATCCGGCGGGGTGAGCTGGGCGTAAAACTCCCGGTTGGCCACCATGCGCAGGGGGTCCAGGTTGCCGAAATAGAACCGGCGGCGCTCCTCGTCCCCCCGGCGATGGGCGCCGGAGCCGAAGGAGCAGTCCGCCCACAGCCAGCCGTAGGGGGCAATGTAGAACTGGGCCCAGTCGTGGCTGGACGCCCCCTGGGGGGTGACGTACAGCCCGCTCTGCCACCGGGCCGGGATGCCGGCGATGCGGCACAGGGTGATGAACAGCAGGGCCATGACCCCACAGTCCCCCCAGCCGGACTTGGCGCAGTTGTCGGCGATGGATTCCAGGCAGGCGTAAGCCGGCTGGTAGCGGTAGTTGGTGTGGGTGGTGACGTAATCGTAGATGGCCCGGGCCTTTTCCACCGGACCGTGGCAGCCTTCGGTGATCTCGGTGCACAACCCTCGCAGCCAGGGAGTAAAGACAATGTGGGGGGCCTGTTCCCCGGTGCAGAAGGTGGGCTGCACCTCGTCCGGGGTCAGGGTGTCCATGTCCCGGTAGTCCGCCCGGATGTGGTAGCGGTAGGTCACGGTGAAGGGGCCGTTCCCTGCCCGGCCGCACCAGTAGGCGGTGCGCTGTTCGGCATCGCTGTGGGCAAACTCGGTGCCGGGGGTAGCGTCCAGAATCTCGATTTCGCTCTGCTGTTCGCAGGCCGCCGGAATGGGCAGCCAGGCCCGCAGCTCGGCGTCGGGGTCGGCGGGATGGTCCGGCCCCACCGACGCCCGCAGGGTGATGGTGGCCGAAAGATGGCCCCGCTCCTTCATGGCGGCCATGACCTTGCCCCGCACGCCGGAGGCCGGGTCGGGGGTCAGGCCCCGGGCGATCATGTCCGGGTAGAGGCGAAGCGCTTCCAGAAAGCGGTCCAGATAATAGGGCTTGCCTTCGATGTAGCGCCAGTCCACCCGGTCGTCCGCCACCAGGGCGTCGAATTCCGCCGGGGTGAAATCGGGGATTTCCTTCTGCACCAGGGCGATGGCGGCCTCCCGGTCCAGGGTATAGTTGTCGGGGATGCGGCGCATGATCTCACGCAAAGCCAGCAGGGCGTTTTTGCCGGTGTGAGGCAGGCGGTCCTGGGCCAGCAGTTGATCGATACGGGCGTTGGCGGCGGCAAAATACCCCGCCATGTACAGCCGCTGCACATCGGCAGGCACGCCGGCCGAAAGGTCGGCAAAGACCGCGTTGCGATCCATGGAAAAAGCCTCCTTACAGTACGATTTCACGGTAATAGGTGGTGTTCACCGTCTTGTCTGTCTCGGCAATGGCGGCAATGCAGCCATCCAGGGTCTTGGCCACATCGTCCAGGCTCTTCCAGCCGGCGGCTTCGGGCTTGACCTTCTCTTCCAGGTAGGGACCGATGTCGGTGTGGGAGCAGGCGCCCTCGATGAGGTAGGCGCCCTGCCGGGCGGGCTGGGTCTGGGGCTCAAAGTTCTGGTCGCTGCCCAGGCTGGTGAGCAGAAAGTCCCCCTTGCGGCCCCGGCCGCCCACCAGGATCCGCACCCCCACCGGCTGGATCTCCATGGTGCGGGCCTTTTCAGCCAGAACGCGCACCGCTTTTTCCAGGGTGATGTAGCGGGTATCGTACTCATCCAGGGCGTTGATGATCTGCACGGCGGCCAGGGTGTCGCCCGCAAACCCCACCAGAATGTTCTTGTTCACTTTACGCAGCTTGGGCAGGTCATTGGTGATGACCTTGGGCTTGCCGTCCCTGATGGGCTCTTCCACCATGCGGCCGTCGCTGACCATGGCGCAGAAAGCCTCACCGCACACTGCCAGGATCGCACTCATACTTTCAACCATCCTTTATCTGTGATCTTCCGGGACCATTGTAGCATACCGCCCCCAAAAAGAAAAGGGGCGCCGCGGCGCCCCTGCCCTTCCCTGCCGGAAGGGTTGTGTACAATTTTCAGCCCTTGGTCACCTTGAGCATGTCGGCGCCCGGCTCCACATCGCCGGAAGCCACCAGATCCACGCTGGCAAAGTCGTCGGTGTTGGTGATGACGGTGATGACAACGGCGGGATGGCCGGCAGCCTTGATCTTGTCCAGATCCATGGTCAGCAGCAGCTGGCCCTTCTTGATCTTGTCGCCCATCTTGACCTTGGCGGCAAAACCGTCGCCCTTCATCTCCACGGTGTCCACGCCCACGTGAATCAGCACTTCCACGCCGCCGGCGCCCTGGATGCCCAGAGCGTGCAGGGTGTCGGGCGCCTGGGTGATCTCGCCGTCGATGGGGGCGTACACCTCGCCCACAGCGGGATCAATGCCGCAGCACTGGCCCAGAATGCCCTGTGCGAACACTTCGTCGGGAATGTCTTCCATCTTGACAACGGTGCCTTTGGCGTCCGCCGCGACCATGATCGGCCCGGCCGGAACGGGAGCTTCCTTCTTCTTGAACATGTCAAAAAATCCCATGATGGTCTCTCCTTCTTTGCTGGCCCGCGCGGCGGGCGAGTTCTTATCCTCTATTTTACACGAAACCTTTGGTAAAATCAATGAAAAATCTGTCAATCTTCGGCGGCAATTTGGCGCTGCACGGCGCGGATGCCCTGCCAGGTGATGGCGGCCATCTGTTCCACCGATTCCGGTTTGTTCTTTTGCAGCCACAGGGCAATGGCGCCGAAACACCCCTGCACCGCAAAGGAGGTCAGGTAATGCTGCCGGGCGGTGCCGCCGTCCGGGGCCATATACCCCAGACACCGCTCCGAAATGACCGTCTGCAGCCGCTGCACAAAAGCGGGGTCCCCGTTGGGGCCCAGCAGTGCGGCGCAGATGGCGTCGTTCTGGTCCAGATACTCAAACAGGGCCAGCAGGGCCGTAGGGGTGGTGTCGCTGTCCAGCCGGGGCAGCAGCGCATCCATAAACAGGTTCAGCTGGTCCACCTGTTCCTGTTC
Source organism: Gemmiger formicilis (assembly GCF_016900095.1). Lineage (GTDB taxonomy): Bacteria > Bacillota > Clostridia > Oscillospirales > Ruminococcaceae > Gemmiger > Gemmiger formicilis_A. The sequence continues at coordinate 42,430 of NZ_JACJJP010000011.1, read as the reverse complement.
CAGCCGGTCCAGAAGTTCATAAATATCCCGATAATGAAAATAGAAGGTGCCGCGGCTGACGCGGGCCAGGCGGGTGAGTTCACGGACCGTGATGTCCCGTACCGGTTTCTGCACCAGCAAAGACACCAACGCATCACACAAACGCCGACGGGTGGCCCGAACGCTGCGGTTGGCTTCGCCTTTGCTGTTCATTGTATTGCTCCCTTTCTCGCGGTATTGGCGCGACTTCCTACTTTTATACTAGTGGTGCGGGCGGCATTTGTCAAGGAAAAACGGGCAATTTGTTCAAAAAAGGATATGCAGTATTTCCGTTTTTGTGCATTGCAGACGGCTTTTCATTCCGCCGCGGCAGTGTTATAATGTAAAAAGTCCCTTATTCCGGAAAGGATGTGTCCCCCATGACGCTGGACCGCGACCGTGCCCGCCGCGCGTTTGCCGAATATACCCGGGCCTATGACCCCACCGACCCCAAAGTGCGCCTGAAAATCGAGCACACCTATCGGGTGGCCGCCCTGTGTGAGCAGATTGCCCGCAGCCTTTCGCTGTCCGAGGCGGACACCGACCTGGCCTGGCTGGCCGGGCTGCTGCACGACGTGGGCCGGTTTGAACAGCTGCGCCGGTACGGCACCTTTGAGGATGCCAAGTCCATCGACCACGCCGCCTGCAGCGAGGAAGTGCTGTTTGTCCAGGGGCATATCCGGGATTACCTGGACGACGCTTCCGCTGACGGGCCCCTGCGCACGGCGGTGCGGTGGCACAGCGCCTACCGCCTGCCCGAAGGCCTAGACCCGGACACCCTGCGGCTGTGCAACATTCTGCGTGACGCGGACAAGATCGATATTCTGCGGGTGAACGTGGAAACGCCCCTGGAAGAGATCTACAACGTGACCACTGAGGCCCTGCGCACCGCCCCCGTGACCCACGCCGTGCTGGACGCTTTTTACGCCCACCACGCCGTGCTGCGCACCCTGAAGCGCACCCCGGTGGACAACGTGGTGGGGCACGCTTCCCTGGTGTACGAGCTGGTTTACCCCGAAAGCCGGCGGGAAGTGAGCCGCCAGGGATATCTGTGGCAGCTGCTGGATTTCGAGACCGAAAACCCGGACACCGCCCGGGACTTTGCCGCCATGCGCACCCATCTGCGCAGCTGGCTGGAGCAGGCCGCCCGCTGACCCGATGATACAAAAAAAGCACCCCCGATGCCTTTTTGCATCGGGGGTGCTGTGCTGTTTGGGGAAAAATCAGAAGTTCTTGGACTTCAGTTCAAAGTAAGCCTGGGGATGAGCGCACACCGGGCACTTGACGGGGGCGTGGGTGCCGATGTAGATGAAACCGCAGTTGCGGCACTGCCAGACCTGCTCGGTCTCGCGGGCAAAGACCTTGCCGGCTTCGATGTTGGCGGCCAGGGCCTTGTAGCGCTCCTCGTGCTCCTTCTCGATGCCCGCCACCATGCTGAACAGGGCGGAAATCTGGTCAAAGCCTTCCTCCTTGGCTTCGGCGGCCATGCGGGGATACATGGAGGTGTGCTCCTCGTTCTCGCCCTGGGCAGCCATCTTCAGGCAGGTCAGGGTATCAGGGATTTCCCCGTTTTCCATCAGGAGCTTAAACCAGATCTTGGCATGCTCCTTCTCATTGTTGGCAGTCTCGGTGAAGATGGCCGAGATCTGCTCGTAGCCTTCCTTCTTGGCCTTGGAGGCAAAGTAGGTGTATTTGTTGCGGGCCTGGCTTTCACCGGCGAAAGCTTCCCACAGGTTCTTTTCGGTCTTGCTGCCTTTGAGTTCCATAATCGTATCTCTCCTTTTTGTCGGTGTAGATTTATTTTGAATAAACGTTTAAGACTTTGTCTTAACTAGAGTATACCGGTTCCGGCGGTGGATGTCAAGCCCGTTTTCGCCGTTTTTTCGTATATAAAATTGTGAAAAATGCTCAAACACATCAAAACCGCATTGACAAGAAGCCCCGGATAGAATACAGTATTTATAGGATACAATCTTATTGTATTCAAACCAATGAGAAAGGACGGGACTTTCATGACACGTCAAAAACGCCTGATTTTGGACCTGATGCGCCAAAGTCCCCGCCACATGACGGCCGACGAGATCTTCGCCCAGGCCCGCCAGCAGATGCCCAACATCGCCCGCGGCACCGTATACCGCAATCTGAAGCTGATGGAGCAGGCCCGGGAGATTGCCCGGCTGGAAATGCCCCAGGGCCCCGACCGGTACGACAAGACCTCGGCCCCCCACGGCCATTTGTATTGTGACGGGTGCGGGGACCTGCAGGATATTCCGGTGGTTGGCCTGGTCAAGGAGATCGAGAGCGCCATCGGCACCGAGGTGCGCAGCTACCAGCTGACCATCCATTATCTGTGCCCTGCCTGCCGGGCCAAGAACGCACAGTGACAGTATGGGCATTCTGCCCGCCGCCCAGTCCCCCGCCGGGGACCGGGCTTTTTCTTTTTTTAAGAAGGCGCACAGGCGCGGAAGGGATTCCGGTCTGTGCGCCTTCTCTGTATCAGAGTATGCCCATCCCGTCGGTGGTGTGCGCGGGATCGGGGTGGCAGAGGGTCTTCTCCAGCAGGGTCAGGAATTCTTTCAGGGCCGGGTTGCGGTTGCCCGCCATGTACAAAGCCCCGAAGGTCAGGGGTTCGAATTCCGGCAGCGGAATGTAACACAGGCCCTCCCGCCGGGCGGAAGGGAAATCCGCCATGACCGCAAAGGCGTAGCCGGTTTCCACCAGGGTGCCCACCACGTCCTGGTTGTCACAGAACAGCACCTGTTCCGGTGACCGGCTGCCCACCACCCGGGTCTGGACGGCAAACAAGGCCGGCGGGCAGATGGGCGGGCGGCAGACCGCAATGCGCCCGGCCCCGGCCAGTTCTCCCACTGTCAGGCTCTGCCGTCCGGCCAGGGGGTGGGTGTCGCTGCAAACGCACACCGCCCGGCATTGGGTCAGGGTGCGGAATTTCTGTTTGGCTTCCTCTCCTGTGCCCCGCCCCGGCCCCCGGAAGGAAAAAATCATGTCGATGTCTCCATCTGCCAGCAGGTTTTTCACCGCGTCAAAGGGAATCAGCCGCAGCGCCGGCAGCAGTCTGGGCTGCTCCGTCCGCAGCCGTTCCAGGGCCGGGCGCAGCACCCGCAGTTCGGTGGTGTTGCGGCAGCCGATGGCCACCCGGGTCATCTCCTCGGTGCGGAACTTTTTCATCCGGGCCTTGGAAAGCTCCGACAGCTTGAGGATCTCGCTGGCATACTGGGTGAACTGAAACCCTTCCTGGGTAAGGCGGACGCTCTTGCTGGTACGCCGGAACAGCTTGACCCCCAGTTCATCCTCCAGGGTGGTGATCTGATGGCTCACCGCCGGTTGGGTGATGCGCAGCTGCTCCGCCGCCCGGGAAAAGTTGAGATAGTTGGCCACGGCCATGAAACATTCCAGCTGGGTCGTATTCATAAAAAAGAATCCCTCCCGGAAGTGCGGACAAAGAGGGAAACGCCCGCCCGCAATAATTTTTATCTATAAAATTCTTTTATAGAATATAACAGATTTGAATTTCACATGCAAGGGGAATTGTGCTATAAAACAGTACGGAGCTAAATTGTTCAGCTTCAAACAATCTGCAAAGAGGTGAGACCATGGCGACCGTAAACCGGGAGGAACTCATCCGGGATAACCGGCGCATCAGCATCCAGATCGAACAGATGGCCAACAGTTCCATGGCCGAACAGGACCTGACGGCCATGCAGGCCAACATGCTGCGCTACATTCTTCGCCATTCAGACACAGGCACCTCGCTGACAGCCATCCACCGGGAATTCGGCTATTCCATGGCGGCATTGTCCGGCATGCTCAAGCGTCTGCGCAAAAAAGGCTATGTGCGGGTGGAGCCCTGCGACGGGGACGACCGCCGCAAGCTGCTGTTCGGCACAAGCCAGGGCGAAGAGGTGCGGGAATATCTGGACCGGGCCATGGATACGGCCCAGGACCGGCTGTGCGACTGCTTTTCCCCCGAAGAGCTGGAAAGCCTGGATCGCCTGCAAAAGAAAATGCTGCAAAATCTTTCGGCATTATCGGAAAAGAAACACAACAAGGAGGCATCCGAATCGTGAAAACCGTATTGCGTCAGCTGGGCCGCTATCGGCGGGACACCTGGCTCTGCATTGCCATGACCACCCTGGAAGTGATCATGGAGATCCTGCTGCCCTTCATCACCGCCCTGATCATCGACCAGGGCCTGGAGGCAGCCAGCCTGCCCACCGTCTACCGGTACGGCATCCTGATGGTGTTCATGTCTTTCTGCAGCCTGGCCTGCGGCGCCCTGGGCGGCAAATTTGCGGCCAGCGCGTCCGCCGGGCTGGCCGCCAACCTGCGGGAAGCCGTGTACAACAACATCCAGACCTTTTCTTTCTCCAACATTGACAAGTTCAGCGTGCCCGGCCTGGTCACCCGCATGACCACCGACATCACCAACGTCCAGAACGCCTACATGATGCTCATCCGCGTGGCGGTGCGCTCACCCCTGATGCTGGTGTTCAGCTATGTCATGTGCCTGATCATCAGCCCCAAACTGAGCCTGACTTTCCTGCTGGCGGTGCTGTTCCTGGCGGTGGTGCTGGGCGCCATCATGGTGGTGACCATGCGCATCTTCACCGAGGTGTTCAACAAGTACGACGACCTGAACGCCAGCGTGCAGGAGAACGTCTCCGCTATCCGGGTGGTCAAGGCCTTTGTGCGGGAAGACTACGAGAACAAGAAGTTCGCCAAGGCTTCCCAGAACCTGTACCGGCTCTTTGTCAAGGCGGAAGGGCTGCTGGCCTTCAACAACCCGGCCATGATGCTGGCGGTGTATTTCTGCATCATCATGGTGTCCTGGCTGGGCGCCCACTTCATTGTGGGCGGCAGCATGAGCGCCGGCGAGCTGACCAGCCTGTTCAGCTATGTCATGAGCCTGATGATGAGCCTGATGATGCTTTCCATGGTGGTGGTCATGATCACCATGTCCATGGCCAGCATCCGTCGTATCAGCGAAGTGCTCAACGAGACCCCCGACCTGGCCGAGCCCGAATCCCCCGTCTACAAGGTGTCCGACGGCAGCATCGACTTCGACCATGTGGATTTTTCCTACAAACACGGCAGCGGCAAGAACGCCCTGTCCGACATTGACCTGCACATCCGTTCCGGCGAAACCATCGGCGTCATCGGCGGTACCGGTTCGGGCAAGAGCAGCCTGGTCAACCTGATCTGCCGCCTGTACGACACCGACAAAGGAGACGTGAAGGTGGGCGGCGTGGACGTGCGCCGCTACGACATGGAGACGCTGCGCAACGAAGTGTCGGTGGTGCTGCAGAAGAACACCCTGTTTTCCGGCAGCATCCTGGACAATCTGCGCTGGGGCAACCCCGACGCCACCGAGGAGGAATGCAAGGCCGCCTGCCGGGCTGCCTGTGCCGATGAGTTCATCGACCGTTTCCCCGACGGATACAACACCCACATCGAGCGGGGCGGTGCCAACGTTTCCGGCGGCCAGAAGCAGCGCCTGTGCATCGCCCGTGCCCTGCTGAAAAAGCCCAAGGTGCTGATCCTGGACGACTCCACCAGCGCCGTGGACACCGCCACCGACGCCAAGATCCGGGCCGCCTTTGCCAAGGAGATTCCCGGCACCACCAAGATCATCATTGCCCAGCGTATCTCCAGCGTGGAGCACGCCGACCGGATCCTGGTGCTGGACAACGGCCGCATCAACGGCTTTGACACCCACGAAAACCTGCTCAAGACCAACGCCATCTACCGGGAGATCTACGAATCCCAGGTCAAGGGCGGCGGCGACTTTGACCAGCCGGCCTGAAAGGAGAGTTGAAACCATGAATCAAAAAGCATCCCGCGGCGCCTCTCTGGGCGTGCTCAAGCGTGTGCTGGGGTACATGATGCACACCTACAAATGGCCGTTTCTGGCGGTGGTGGTCTGCATTCTGATCTCCTCCAGCGCCACTGTAGCCGGCGCCACCTTCCCCCAGACCCTGGTGGACGATTACATCACCCCCATGATGGCCGGCGGCGGCCAGGATTACAGCCGGCTGGCCAACGCCCTGCTGAAGCTGATCGCCCTGCTGGCCGTGGGCGTGGTGGGCGCCTTTGCCTACAACCGCATCATGGTCACCATCTGCCAGGGCACCCTGCGCCGTCTGCGCAACGATCTGTTCAGCAAGATGGAATCCCTGCCCATCAAATACTTTGACACCCACGCCCACGGCGACATCATGTCGGTGTACACCAACGATATCGACACCCTGCGCCAGCTCATGAGCCAGAGCATCCCCCAGGTCATCAACTCCGGTCTGACCATGGTCGTCACCCTGGTGACCATGCTGGCCCTCAACCCCACCCTGAGCATCATCTCCATCCTCACCGCCGTGATCATGGTGGTGGTGGCCAAGAACTTTTCCCGCCTGTCCGGCCGGTACTATGTGGAACAGCAGCGGAACCTGGGCATTGTGGACGGCTTCATTGAGGAGATGCTGGACGGCCAGAAGGTGGTCAAGGTCTTCTGCCACGAGGAAGCCGCCAAGGCGGACTTCCACAAGGTGAACGAGGCTCTGCGGGACAGCACCGACAAGGCCAACCGCTACGCCAACCTGCTCATGCCCGTCAACGGCAACATCGGCTGGCTGAGCTACGCCGTGGTGGCCGTGGTGGGCGCCATCCTGGGCATCAACGACATGGCCGGGGTCACCCTGGGCACCGTCATCACCTTTGTGGGCCTGAACAAGAGCTTCACCCAGCCCATCACCCAGATCAGCACCCAGCTGAACTTTGTGGTCAACGCGGCCGCCGGTGCCCAGCGTGTGTTTGATCTGATGGACGAGACCCCCGAAAAGGACGAAGGCTATGTGGAACTGGTCAACGCCCGGGAGGAAGCCGACGGCACCCTAACCGAACAGAAGGAACGCACCAACACCTGGGCCTGGAAGCATCCCCACAAGGCCGACGGCTCCGTGACCTACACCAGGCTGGAAGGCGGCGTGGTCTTTGACGATGTGGACTTCGGCTACGACGAGAACAAGCTGGTGCTGCACAACATCAGCCTGTGGGCCAAGCCGGGCCAGAAGATCGCCTTTGTGGGCGCCACCGGCGCCGGCAAAACCACCATCACCAACCTGATCAACCGCTTCTACGACATTGCCGACGGCAAGATCCGGTACGACGGCATCAACATCAACAAGATCAAAAAGCCCGATCTGCGGCGCAGTCTGGGCATCGTGCTGCAGGACACCCACCTGTTCACCGGCACGGTCATGGACAACATCCGCTACGGCAACCTGGATGCCAGCGATGAGGAATGCATGGCCGCGGCCCGTCTGGCCAACGCCGACGGTTTCATCCGCCGCCTGCCCGACGGCTACAACACCATGCTGACCGGCGACGGTGCCAACCTGAGCCAGGGCCAGCGGCAGCTGCTGGCCATTGCCCGGGCCGCCGTGGCCGACCCGCCGGTGCTGATTCTGGACGAGGCTACCTCCTCCATCGACACCCGCACCGAAAAGCTGGTGCAGGACGGCATGGACGCCCTGATGTATGGGCGCACCACCTTTGTCATCGCCCACCGGCTGTCCACCGTGCGCAACGCCGACTGCATCATGGTCATGGACCAGGGACGCATCATCGAGCGCGGCACCCACGACGAACTGATCGCCAAAAAGGGCATGTACTATCGGCTGTACACCGGCAACTTTGCCGACCAGCCCGCCTGATCCCCCTTTTTCCCCTTGCCGGGACGGCTCCCACCCCAACGGGAGCTGTCCCGGCTTTTTGTTTTTCTCCACAAAAGGGGAAAATATAGTACAAATTTCCAAAAATGATATCTTTCCAGAATGTAACAACCCGTTTTGGCGGGTTTTACGCCCCCACGCCGATATTTTTTCTTACTTTTCTGTTGAGATCGCCAGCTTTTTTTTGGTATACTATTGAAAGGATTTGTTTCATCAGAGCGGCATACCGCGGAAAGGAGCGCTGACCGGATTTGAAGGATCTGGCACAACTGCTGAACGGGCTGATTTGGTTCACACAGCTCGGCATTTCGCTGGTGGTGCCGCTGCTTTTGTTCGTGGGCGGCGGCGCCTGGCTGGTCAACGCCCTGGGTGCGCCCTTGTGGGTCATGTTCCCCGCCTTTGTGCTGGGGCTTGGCACCGCCGGGGCCACCGCACGCCGGTTTTACCTGGTCGAACGCCGCAAAGCCGAAAAGCGCCCGCCGGATAAGCCGGTGGGATTCAACGATCATCTCTGATGCAATCCGGAAAGGAGTGTTATTGCGATGCAACTGCAGCCGGATGTGAAAAAGGAACTGGTCCATATCGGAACGGGCTGCGCGGTGGGTACCGTGGTGCTGGTGGTCGGCTGGGCGCTGGCGACCGCCCTGGGTGCTCCCTTCGGGTTCAGCTGGAAAGTGCCGCTGAGCGCGGTGCTGGGTGCCTTTGCCGCGTGGCTGAACTTTTTCGGCCTGGCGCTGACCCTGCAGAAGATGGCGGCCGGCGCCGATGAGGCCCGCGGGCGCAGCCTGATGCGCACCTCGGAGCTGTACCGCAAGCTGGGCCTGGGTCTTTTTCTGATTGCCATGTTCCTGATCCCGGCATTCAACTGGGTGGCGGCGGCCATTCCGCTGCTGTTCCCCCAGGTGACCATTTTTGTCATGTATGCGCTGCGGCGCAAACCATCCCAGAATAAGGGAGGTGAATCCTAATCCCATGGATGTGACCATCAACGGCGCACCGATCTACACCATTCCCATCGGTCCCGGCATCCAGATTTCGGCCACCATCCTCAGCAGCTGGATCGTCATGGCCATCATCACCGGGCTGTGTATCTGGCTGACCCACGACCTGAAGGTGACGGGCATCTCGAAACGGCAGGCGGCGGCGGAATATCTGGTCAACCTGGCCACCAACTTCGTCCGCGGCAACATGGGCGTCCGCTTCGATTCCTTTATCCCCTTCGTGGCGGCCCTGTTTGCCACCAGCCTGGTCAGCAACCTGCTGAGCCTGGTGGGCCTGTGGAGCCCCACCGCGGACCTTTCGGTGGAAGCGGCCTGGGCGGTGATGGTGTTCTTCCTGATCACCCGCGCCAAAATCCGTTCCGGCGGTCTGGGCGGATATCTGAAAGGCTTTACCGAGCCCATCTTCGTGCTCACGCCCTTCAACATCCTGTCCGAGATCGCCACCCCCATCAGCATGGCCTGCCGTCACTTCGGCAACATTCTGTCCGGCACGGTCATCAGCGCTTTGCTGTACGCGGCGCTGGCTCTGGCCAGTCACGCCCTCTTTGGCCTGATTCCCGGCGCCGTGGGCGACCTGCTCAGCCAGATCCCCTTCCTGTCGGTGGGCATTCCGGCCTTCACCGGGCTGTACTTCGACTGGTTCTCCGGCTTTATGCAGGCGTTCATCTTCTGTATGCTGACCACTTTGTATATCGCCAACGCAGCGGGCGAGGAATGATCCTTGTCCCATCACAAACAACAAACACTATTTTTGGAGGTACCTGTTATGGATTTCGAAATTTTGGCTAAAGGCATCACCCTCGCTGGCTGCGCCATCGGCGCCGGCTGTGCCCTGATCGCCGGTATCGGCCCCGGTATCGGCGAAGGCAACGCTGTTGCCGCCGCCTGCCAGGCCATCGGCCGTCAGCCCGAATGCAAGGGCGACGTGACCAGCACCATGCTGCTGGGCTGCGCCATTGCCGAAACCACCGGTATTTACGGCTTCGTCACCGGCCTGCTGCTGATCTTCGTGGCCCCCGGCATGTTCATGAACCTGCTGGGCTAAGACGCCATGACCAACAAACAGAGCAAGGAGGCTTGACGAACAGATGTTTCAGCAACTGGTAACCATCGTACCCTGGAACTTTGTCGCGGCCATCTGCAACCTGCTGATCCAGATGTGGCTGATCAAGAAGTTTTTGTTCAAGCCTGTGCAAAAGGTGCTGGCCCAGCGCCAGCAGATGGCCGACGCCCAGATTGCGGATGCCGAGAAGGCCCGCACCGAGGCCGAAGCCATGCGCACCGACTATGAGCAGCGGCTGGCCGACGCCAAGGAGGAAGCCGCCCAGCTGGTGCAGAGTGCCACCCGCACCGCCCAGCTGCGTGGCGAGGAGATCGTGCGCCAGGCGCAGGCCGACGCCGCCAGCATCAAGACCAAGGCGGACGCCGACATTGCCCAGCAGCGCAAGAAGGCCATCAACGAGGTCAAGGACGAGATCGGCGGCATTGCCATGGACATTGCGTCCAAGGTGGTGGAACGCGAGATTGACCCCAAGGTCCATCAGGACCTGATCGACGAGTTCATCAGGAATGTGGGTGACGCATCATGACCGACGTGGGCAAGATGTACGGCGGCGCGCTGTATGAACTGACCGCCGAAACCGGGTGCGAGGAAGCAGCGCGCGGCCAATTGCGGGAAGTGATTCAACTTCTGCGCGAAAATCCCGACTATGAAAAGCTGCTGTGCACCCCCAATATCCCCAAGACCGAGCGCTGTGCTTTGCTGGACGAAGCCCTGCGCGGCCAGGTCGAACCGTATGTGCTGAATTTTTTGAAGATCCTGTGCGAAAACGGAACCCTGCGCCAGCTGAGCAGCTGCGAGAAGGAGTTTTCCGCCCGGTACAACCAGGCCCGGGGCATTCTGCCCGCCCGGGCGGTGACCGCGGTGCCTCTTTCGGACCAGGATACGGCCCGCCTGAAGGAAAAGCTGGAAAGCCTGACCGGCAAGAAGGTGGACCTAACCACGGCGGTGGACCCCACCTGCCTGGGCGGCATCCGTCTGGAAATGGACGGCGTGCGCTTTGACGGCACCGTGGAGGCACGCCTGCAGCGGCTGCGGCACGATCTGGAGAACATCGTATTGTAAGGGAGTGAGAGCATGCAACTGAAACCCGAAGAAATCACCAAAATCATCAAGTCGCAGATCAAGCACTACGAAACCAAGATCGAGCAGAGCGAGACCGGCACCGTCATTCTGGTGGGCGACGGCATCGCCCGGGCCAGCGGGCTGGAAAAGTGCATGAGCGGCGAACTGGTGGAATTTGATAACGGCACCTACGGCATGGCCCAGAACCTGGAGGAAAACACCGTCTCCATCGTCATGCTGGGTACCGACGAAGGGGTGCGCGAAGGCAGCGTGGTCAAGCGCACCGGCAAGGTGGTCAGCGTGCCGGTGGGCGAAGCCCTCATCGGCCGCGTGGTCAACGCCCTGGGCCAGCCCCTGGACGGCAAGGGCCCCATCGACGCCACCGAGTTCCGGCCCATCGAGAGCCCGGCCCCCGGCATCATCGACCGCCAGCCGGTCAACGTGCCCCTGCAGACCGGCATCAAGGCCATTGACAGCATGATCCCCATCGGCCGGGGCCAGCGTGAGCTGATCATCGGCGACCGCCAGACCGGCAAGACGGTCATTGCCACCGATACCATCCTGAACCAGAAGGGCACCGGCGTCATCTGCATCTACGTGGCCATCGGCCAGAAGCAGAGCACCGTGGCCCAGCTGGTGAACACCCTGGAACGGGGCGGCGCCATGGACTACACCATCGTGGTCAGCGCCACCGCCAGCGAGCTGTCCCCCGTGCAGTACATCGCACCGTATGCGGGCTGCGCCATGGGCGAATATTTCATGCAGCAGGGCAAGGACGTGCTGGTCATCTACGACGACCTGTCCAAGCACGCTGTGGCCTACCGTGCCCTGAGTTTGCTGATCCGCCGTCCGCCGGGACGTGAAGCCTACCCCGGCGACGTCTTCTACCTGCACAGCCGTCTTTTGGAACGCGCCGCCCGCATGAGCAACGAAAAGGGCGGCGGCAGCCTGACCGCCCTGCCCATCATCGAGACCCAGGCCGGTGACGTTTCGGCGTATATTCCCACCAACGTCATCTCCATCACCGACGGCCAGATCTTCCTGGAAAGCGAACTGTTCCATTCCGGCGTCATGCCCGCGGTCAACCCCGGCATCTCGGTGTCCCGCGTGGGCGGCAACGCCCAGATCAAGGCCATGAAGAAGGTCTCCGGCACTTTGAAGCTGATCTACAGCCAGTACCTGGAACTGCAGAGCTTCGCCCAGTTCGGCAGCGACCTGGACGACGACACCAAGTTCCGCCTGGCCCAGGGCCAGCGCATTGTGGAGATCCTCAAGCAGGACCGCAACGCCCCCGTGCCGGTGGAAAAGCAGGTGTGCATCATCTACGCCGTCACCCACAAGTACCTGCAGGACATCGCGGTGGAGCAGGTCAAGGAGTACGAGCAGGGTCTGTATGAGTATCTGGATACCAACAACGATCCTCTGCTGCGTTCCATCCGGGAGACCGGCAAACTGGAATCCGCCGACGAGGAGACCCTGAACAGCGCCCTGAAGGCGTACACCGACCAGTTCGTGCGGTCCCATTAAGCGTAAAGGAGGAACAAACGCATGGCTGGTTCCATGAAAGACATCAAGCTGCGCATCAAAAGCGTAGAGAGCACCATGCAGATCACCAAGGCCATGGAGCTGGTGGCTTCCTCCAAGCTGCGGCACGCCAAACTGCGGGTGGAAAAAAGCCGCCCCTGTTTTGAGGTACTGCACCAAACCCTGGCTGATATCGCGGCCAGCAACACCGATTTTTCCTCCCCGTATACCGTGGCGCGCCCGGTGAACCGCACCTGCTATGTGGTCATCGCCGGCGACCGCGGCCTGGCCGGCGGCTACAACGCCAACGTGTTCAAGACCGCCGCCGCCCACATGGAAGGCCGCAGCTGCTGCGTGCTGCCGGTGGGCAAAAAGGCTACGGAACACTACCAGCGCCTGGGCACGGAGATCCTGAGCAAGGAGTTTGCCGAGGCGGAGGATGTTTCGGTGGGGCACTGCTTCACCATGGCGCGGATGCTGGCCAAGGGATTTCTGGACGGCGAGTTCGACGAAGTGTATGTCGTTTACACCAACTTTGTTTCCATGCTGACCCAGACCCCCGCCGTGCTGCGGCTGCTGCCGCTGAACGCCCCCAAACGCACCGAGCCCGGCCCGCACCAGCTCATTCTGTATGAGCCGGACTGTGAGTCGGTCTACAACGCCATCGTGCCGGAATATCTGGCCGGGCTTGTGTACGGCGCCTTGTGCGAGAGCGTGGCCAGCGAGCTGGGCGCCCGGCGTACCGCCATGGACGCCGCCAGCAAGAACGCGGGCGAGATGATCGACACCCTGAGTCTGCATTACAACCGGGCCCGTCAGGCCGCCATCACACAGGAGATCACCGAGATTGTGGCGGGCGGCGAAGCGTGATTTGCCGCGGGTATAACCGGGATACTAAATGAAGGAGAGACAACCATGTCCAATAAAAATGTGGGAACCGTGGTCCAGGTGATCGGGCCGGTACTGGACATCCGCTTTGCAGACGGGCAGCTGCCCAACCTTCGCAACGCCATCGAGCTGGACAACAACGGCCAGCGTCTGGTGGTGGAGGTAGCGCAGCACATTGGCGACAATGTGGCCCGCTGCATTGCCATGAGCAGTACCGACGGCCTGGTGCGCGGCACCGAAGCCGTGGACACGGGCGGCCCCATCACCGTACCGGTGGGCGATGCCTGCCTGGGCCGCGTGTTCAACCTGCTGGGCGACGCCATTGACAACAAGCCCGCCCCTGAAGGGATGGAGCGCTGGCCCATTCACCGGGACCCGCCCAGCTACGAGGAGCAGGAGACCACCACCGAAATTCTGGAAACCGGCATCAAGGTCGTGGACCTGATCTGCCCCTACGCCAAGGGCGGCAAGATCGGCCTGTTCGGCGGCGCCGGCGTGGGCAAGACGGTTCTGATCCAGGAACTGATCAACAACGTGGCCACCCAGCACGGCGGCTATTCGGTCTTTACCGGCGTGGGCGAACGTACCCGTGAGGGCAACGACCTGTACGGCGAAATGAGCGAGAGCGGCGTTATCAACAAGACCGCCCTGGTCTACGGCCAGATGAACGAGCCCCCGGGAGCCCGTATGCGGGTGGCCCTGAGCGGCCTGACCATGGCGGAATACTTCCGCGATGTGCAGAACCAGGACGTGCTGCTGTTCATCGACAACATCTTCCGCTTTACCCAGGCGGGCAGTGAGGTTTCGGCTCTGTTGGGCCGTATGCCCTCCGCCGTGGGCTACCAGCCCACCCTGGCCACCGAGATGGGCGCCCTGCAGGAGCGCATCACCTCCACCAAGCGCGGGTCCATCACCAGCGTGCAGGCCGTCTACGTGCCCGCCGACGACCTGACCGACCCCGCCCCGGCCACCACCTTCGCCCATCTGGACGCCACCACCGTTCTGAGCCGTGCCATCTCGTCCCAGGGCATCTACCCCGCCGTGGACCCGCTGGAATCTTCCAGCCGCATCCTGTCCCCCGACGTGGTGGGCACCGAGCACTACGAAGTGGCCCGCAGCGTCCAGAAGGTGCTGCAGCGCTACAAGGAACTGCAGGACATCATCGCCATCATGGGTATGGATGAACTGAGCGAGGAGGACAAGCTCACCGTCAACCGCGCCCGCAAGGTGCAGCGTTTCCTGAGCCAGAGCTTCACGGTGGCGGAGCAGTTCACCGGTATGCCCGGCCAGTACGTGCCGCTGAAGGAGACCCTCCGCGGCTTCAAGGAGATTCTGGAAGGCAAGCACGACGACGTGCCCGAAAGCGCCTTCCTGTTTGCCGGCACCATCGACGATGTGGTGGCCCGCGCCAAGAAGGGTGATGCATGATGACCTTTCCCATTCAGATCGTGACGCCCGACGGCCTGATCTTTGACGGCCAGGCCGAACGGCTGTTCTGCCGCACCATCGCCGGGGACGTGTGCATCCTGGCCCGGCACTGCGACTATATGACCGCGCTGGGCATGGGCGAAGCACGCCTGACCCTGGAGGACGGCACGGTGCGCCGGGCCGCCTGCATCGGCGGTCTGCTGGCCGTGACCAACGGCGCCGCCCGCCTGGTGGCCACCACCTGGGAGTGGGCCGAGGACATCGACAAGGCCCGCGCCGAGGCCAGCCGCAAGCGCGCCGAAGAGATGCTGGCCCGCAAGGAGCTGGACGCCCGGGAGCTGGAAATGGCCCAGGCCCGGCTGAAACGCGCCCTGGTGCGCACCAGCGTCGCCCGCTGAGCGGCGATTCTTTCACAACACAAAACCGCCCCCGCAAGGTTACAGCCTTGCGGGGGCGGTTTTTCTTTGCTTTACTGCGGGTCTTTCAGGCGGCGCAGGTCGCCGCTTTCCCGGAAATCCTCATAATCCAAAGACAGGCAGGGGTTATAGTAGGGGTCACGCAGGATGCCCTCCCGGCCGTGGACCTCGTACAGGCGGGCCTGCTCCTTGGCAAAGCGGGCCTTCTTGGCGGGGTCTTCCTCATCGGAGCCCCGGGACTTGCTCTCGTGGTGGTAAAGCTCGGCGTAGGGCGTCCAGACGATGCGCCAACCCGCATCCCGCACCCGCAGACAGAAGTCCACGTCGTTGAAGGCCACGGTGAAGGCTTCGTCCATGCCGCCCACCGCGTCGAACACGGCGGTGCGCACCAGCAGGCAGGCCGCCGTGACGGCGGAGAAGTCCTGGACGGTGGCCAGGCGGAACATGTACCCGCTGCCGCCCCGCTTGTGGTATTTGTGGCTGTGCCCGGCATAGCCGCCCAGGCCGGTGATGATGCCGGCGTGCTGGATGGTGTCGTCGGGATAGTAGAGCATGGCGCCGCAGATGCCCACCCCGGGCTGGGAGGCTTCGGCCACCATCTGGGTGAGCCAGTCGCCCCGGATGATCTCGATATCATTGTTGAGCAGCAGCAAAAACTTGCCCTGGGCAAACTTGCGGCCGAAATTGTTGATGCGGCTGAAGTTGAAGCTGCCGTTGAAGCCCACCACCCGGCACCGGTCGTACCGCTGGGGCAGGGTTTTGTAGTAGGCGGTGGTGGCGGGGTCGGTGGAGTTGTTCTCGATGACAATGACCTCGAAATTGTCGTAGAAGGTCTTGGCATACAGGCTGTGCAGGCACTTTTCCAGGTCGTCGGTGTGGTCCTTGTTGGGAATGAGGATGGAAACCAGGGGGCCCGGCTCGGGCAGATCCCACACCACATGGCAGGTGCCGGGAAAGAGTCCGTCCTCCACCCTGCCCTGCCGCCCGGTGGCCGCCAGATGGTCGCTCACCGCCCGTCGGGCCGCCGCCTGCACATAGGGCTTGGCGTCGGTGCCGCCGCTGGTGGACGCCGCGTGCACCCGCCAGTAATAGAGCACCTGGGCCAGATGCAGCGGCTTTGCCTTGGGGTCTGTGCGCTGCATCTCGTCGATCAGGCGCAGGAACAGGTCGTGGTCCTGGGCGCCGTCACATTCCGGGCGCTCCCCGCCCACCGCCTCAAACAGGCTGCGGCGGAACACCGCCAGATGGCAAATGTAGTTCACCGCCATGAGGTATTCGGGGGCATAGTCCGGCTTGAAATGGGCCACATGGGCCCCCGCCGGAGTCTTGCGGAAGAGGGCCTCATCACTGTAGGCGAAGTCGGCGTCGGTATGGGCCAGAGCCTTGCCCATGCAGTAGATGGCATGGGGGGCCAGCACGTCATCGTGGTCGGCCAGGGCCAGGTATTCCCCGGTGGCAAGCCTGGCGGCGGCGTTGGTGTTGACCGCAATACCGCCGTTCTCGATCTTCCGGTAGACGATGCGGGGGTCTTTGGCCGCCCGGGCCTGCACCAGCTGCCCCACCTCCGGGTGGGCCTCATCCGAGGCATCCACCAGGCAGAGCTGCCAGCGGGGGCTGGTCTGGTTCTGCACGCTGTCCAGGAACTGCTCCAGGAAGGGTCTGGGGGTGTTGTACAGCGGAGTCAGGATGCTGATGACCGGAAAATCCGACGTGTCGGCGGCCCGCTGGGCGGCCAGAGCCTTGGCCGAGGGCAGGTACCGGGCCCGTTTGCCCAGAAACCGCCGCTTGAAAAAGCCCGCCGCCCGGCCCGCCATCACAACGGGACCCTGTTCTTTGGTCAGGGTAGCGGCGTAGCCGAAGAGCTCCTTCATCCGTTTGGCTTGCAGATTCATGGTCTGTCACCCGTGCAGGCCCGCAGCCTGGCGCTCCATGTTTTCCACAATGATGGTATGGATGTCCCCCACCGAGGCCGCGTATTCCAGCACCTTCCAGGGGGTATCGGTGTGGTAGTGGACCTTGACGACTTCCTCGTCCCCCACCACCAGCAGACAGTCCCCCTCGGCACTCTGCAGAATGCCGGCGCGGACTTCGTCCTCGTCCAGGTCCTTGCCTTCGATCAGAAACTGGGTGTCAAACCGGTTTTTCATGGCGTTTCTCCTCACTTCAGGCCGAAGTTTTCAAACAAATTGTTGAAATGCGGATTATAATACGGATCGTAATGATCAATATAGGCCTTGTACTTGGCGTAAAAGGCCGCTTTCTCCCGCTCGTACCGGCGGGCATTCTCCGAAAGGGTATCCAGACCCCGGCTCTTACTCTCGTAGTGGTAGGCTTCCGCCCGGGGGGTGAACACATTGAGCAGGCCCTGCTGCCACAGTTTCAGGCAGTAGTCCACATCGTTGTAGGCCACGGCGAAGTTTTCCTCGTCCAGGCCCCCGGCTTGCCGGTACAGGTCGGCCTTGGTCATGAGGCAGGCGCCGGTGACGGCCATATAGTTCTGGGTGGTGACCAGGCGGTACAAATCCCCCACCGCCTTGCGGGGATAGCTCTTGTGGCTGTGCCCCGCCGAACCGTTGATGCCCATGATGACCCCGGCGTGCTGGATGGTGTCGTCGGGATAATACAGCTTGGCGCCCACGGCCCCCACGTCCGCCCGCTGGCTGTAGCTGAGCAGCTCCCGCAGGAAATCGTGGGAGAGCACCTCGATGTCATTGTTGAGCAGCAGCAGGTGTTCGCCCTTGGCCCGGGCGGCACCGAAGTTGTTGATGGCGGAGAAGTTGAAGGGGCCCTGGTACCGCACCACCCGGCAGTTTTGGTACCGGTGGGACAGGGTTTTGTAGTAGTCCTCGGTGGCGGGATCGGTGGAGTTGTTCTCAATGACCAGCACTTCGAAATTGTCATACCCGGCGTTTTTGTACAGGCTGGACAGGCAGCGTTCCAGGTCGTCGGTGTGGTCCTTGTTGGGGATGAGCACCGATACCAGCGGGTGGCCGGTAAGCTCATACCGCACCTGGAAAGCCCCGGGTGCCCCGGGGACGTTTTCCGCCTTGCCGGGCATACCCAGCCGCTGCAGCTGGGCGTCGATGGCCCGCACCCCCGCTTCCAGGGCGTAAGGTTTGGCCTCCATGCCCGCGGCGGTGGACCCGGCATGGCCCCGCCAGATATACAGCACCTTCTTGATGTGCTCGATGCGGGCGGCCTTCTCGGTCAGGCGCAGCAACAGGTCATGGTCCTGGGCCCCGTCGAATTCCTTGTACTCGGCGGCACCAGCGGCGTCCAGCAGCGGGCGGGAAAACACCGCCAGGTGGGTGATGAAGTTGCAGCCCCGCAGGTAATCGGGGGCAAAGTCGGGCTTGAAGTGGTAGCCGCCCAGGTGTTTCAGGTCGGCAGACAGGACGATTTCGTCACTGTACACCAAATCGGCACCGGTGTTTTGGATGGTCTGCACACATTCAAAGAGGGCATTGGGGTACAGCAGGTCGTCGTGGTCCAACAGGGCCAGGTAGTCCCCGGTGGCGGCGGCAAAGCCCGCGGTGGTGTTGGCGGCAATGCCGCCGTTTTCCACCTTGCGGTAGACCACCCGGCTGTCCTTGGCGGCCAGCTTTTGGGCCAGGCGGCCGGGGGTGGGGTGGGCGTCATCCGAGGCATCCACCAGCACCAGCTGCCAGTTGGAATAGGTCTGGCGCTGCACGCTGCGGACCATCTGGCGGAAGAAGTTTTCCGGCGTGTTGTACACCGGCACCACCACGCTGACCAGCGGCCCCTGCAGATGGGTGGACCGCTGGGCTTTCAGTTCCCGGCGCAGGGGGATGTCCGCCCGGTGGCGCCAGGAATCGTGGTGGAAGGCCAGCCCCACCCGGAAGGTCACGTCCCGCCAGAGCTGCTCCGCCCCCTGTTCATGCAGGGTAGCGGCGCTGCGCCGGGCCAGATCCCGCAGGTGGGCGGGGTTCAGCAGGCGCCGGGCCATGCCCCCCACACTGTCCTGGGCGGCCACATCGGCGGGACGATTTTCGGTTTCTTTGGCCATAGGGACCCTCCCGGCAGGCATCAGGCCCGGTCGGCCTTCATGCTGTCCTTCTTCTCAAAGTGTTTGTATTCGGCGGTGACTTCGGCGGTGGGGCCGTTGCGGCGCAGATGGCCGTGGTCCAGCCAGGCCACCTTGTTGCACATCCGCTCGATCTGCTCGATGGAATGGCTGACCAGAATGACGGTGGTACCGCCGCTCATGAGTTCGGCCATCCGCTTTTCGCATTTCTGCTGGAACAGGAAATCCCCCACCGACAGAATCTCGTCGGCGATGAGGATGTCCGGCTTGGTCATGGTGGCCACCGCAAAAGCCAGGCGGGCCACCATGCCGGAAGAATAGTTTTTCAGAGGCACATCCAGGAATTCCCGCAGCTCGCTGAATTCCACAATGTCCTCGAACTTGCTGTCGATGTACTTGGGGGTGTAGCCCAGGACGGTGCCGTTGAGGTAGATGTTCTCCCGGGCGGTGAGGTCCATATCGAACCCGGCCCCCAGCTCGATGAGGGGGGCGATGGTGCCCCGTACCGTGACCTTGCCGGCGCTGGGCTTGTACACCCCGGAGATGATCTTGAGCAGGGTACTTTTGCCGCTGCCGTTGAGCCCGATGAGGCCGTAGAAGTCCCCGGGCATGATGTCCAGGCTCACGTCGGACAGGGCAAAGAATTCGTCAAACCGGACGCCGCCGTGCATCAGGGCCACAAAGTATTCCTTCAGGCTCTCGTGCTTTTCCTTGGCCAGGTTGAAGCGCATGGAAACGTGCTCCACCGAGATGATGGGCTGTTGTTGGTTCATCTTCCCGGCCCCCTTTACATGTACAGGACAAACTTGTCCTGGTTTTTCTTGAAGACAATGACGCCCACCGTCATGCTGACGGCGGCGCACAGAAAGCAGACCACAACCATGCTCAGGCTCAGTCCTTCGCCCCACAGCACGCAGCTGCGGAAGGCGGTGATGAACCAGTACATAGGATTGATGTGGATGAGCTTCTGCATGATGCCGGACAGGGTTTCGGGGTCATAGAAGATGGCGCTGGCGTACACCAGCAGGGTGCAGAACACCTCCCAGATATGCATGATGTCCCGCACAAAAACATACAGGGCGGACAGCAGCAGCCCGATGCCCAGGCTGAAAAAGAAGAGCATGACGAGCGGGTACAGGGCCATCCAGGCAGTGGCGAAGGTCACCGGGGTCCAGGTGATGACAAAGACGATGACCAGGGCGATGAAGCTGAACGCGCAGTTGACCATGGCAAAGCAGACCTTCTCCATGGGGAAGATGTACTTGGGGATATAGACCTTGCGCAGCAGCGGGGCGTTTTTCAGCACGCTTTCCATGGCCATGCTGGTGGATTCCCGGAAGAAGTTGAACAGCAGCTGGCCGATGATCAGGAAGCCTGCAAAGTTGGGGATGCCTTCTCCCCGCAGGCCGCGCATGATGGAATCGAACACCAGGAACATGACCAGGCAGGTCAGCAGCGGGTTGAGGATGCTCCAGGCCACACCCAGCACGCTGCGGCGGTATTTCAGCTTGAAATCCCGGGTGATCAGGTTCTGCAGAAGGTACCGGTATTTCCAGAACCCGGCCAGTGAATTTTTGATGCTTTGCACGTTGGCGCCCTACCTTATGTTTCAGTATTTTTCAAAGTACTCGAACTTCTGTTCGGCAAAGGGAGTGTGCTCCTTGTCCTTGGCGCTGGTCTTGTGCTCGCAGCCGCAGTCCGGCCACTGCACGTTGACGGTGGGATCGTCGTAGGGGATGCCGCCCTCGCTGGTGGGGTCATACACGTCGGTGCACTTGTAGCAGAATTCCGCCACGTCGGACAGCACCAGGAAACCGTGGGCAAAGCCTTCGGGGATGTAGAACATCTTCTTGTTTTCGGCGGAGAGGGTCACGCCCACCCACTTGCCGAAGGTGGCGGAGTTGGGACGGCAGTCCACGGCCACGTCGTACACCTCGCCCATGGTCACCCGCACCAGCTTGCCCTGGGTGTGGTTCTTCTGGAAGTGCAGACCCCGCAGCACGCCCTTGGTGGAGCGGCTCTGGTTGTCCTGCACGAAAGGCTTGTCGATGCCGGCGGCCGCAAAGTCGTCGATCTGGTAGGTCTCCATAAAGTAGCCGCGGTCATCGCCAAAGACGGTGGGCTCGATGATGACAACGCCGGGGATCTCGGTCTGAATGAAATTGAATTTACCCATAATTCTATAACTCCTTCCGATGCCGTCCTGCAACAGATCGGCACACTGATTCGATTTTACTTTCCTATTGTACTCTTTTTTGCCCCTGCACGCAAGATTGGTTGAAGATCTGTGTAACATTTTCACTTTTTCTCCGTCTTGATGTGGGAGGGGCACTCATGGTATGATGGTGTGCGGAACAAACCGCACACAAGGAGGCCGTCCCCATGACCAAAACCGAAGCCCGCGCCGCCGCCCGGGCCATCTGGCGGGCCCAGTCCCCCGCCGCGCTGCGGGAGATGGGGGCACGCCTGTGCGCCAACCTGTTTGCCCGCCCCGAATGGCGGGCGGCGTCCACCCTGCTCTGCTTTGTGCCGCTGCCCAGCGAGCCGGACATCTCCCCCGCCCTGGACCGGGCCCTGGCCGAGGGCAAGACCCTGGCCGTGCCCCGGGTGCTGGGGGAAGGCCGGATGGAATGGGTGCGGCTGGACAGCCTGGACGCCCTGCGGCCGGCGGCTTTCGGCATCCGGGAACCGGTGCGGGGGACCGTGCTGGACCCCGCCGGCTTTGCCCCGGATACCCTAGTCCTGGTCCCCTGCCTGGCGGCGAACCGGCAGGGCGTGCGCCTGGGCCGGGGCGGCGGGTATTATGACCGGTTTTTGGCACAGTATAATGGCAGGCGGCTTCTCGTCTGCCCGGAGGTCCTCCTGGCCGAGAGTCTGCCCCGGGACGCCTGGGATATCTGCTTTGCCCCCGGCGAACTCCTGACCGACCTTTACCCCAAAACGAAAGGACAAAACACATGAAACGCAATCTGACCAAGACTTCCCTGCTGGCGCTGGCCATGGCCGCCGCCATCTCTCTGGCCGCCTGCGGCGCTTCCTCCCAGTCGGCGGTAGCCACCCCGGCCCCCACCGCCACGCCGGAGACCTCCACCGCCGAGGAAGGCATGACCGAGGAGATGACCCCTGCCGAGACTCCCGCCCCCGACATGGAACTGTCCGCCATGGTGGACAGCATCTACAAAGTCTATCCGGTGGAACTGATGATGATGCAGACCACCGCCATCGACCTGAATGACGAAGCCTGGCTGACCTACAACACCGGCCTGAGCGCCGAGCAGGCCGACCTGGTAGCGTCCGGGGTCAAGAGCGAATCCATGACCGGCAGCCAGGCCTACACCCTGGTGCTGCTGCGGCTGAAGGACGCCGCCGACGCCCAGACGGTGGCCGACACCATGCTGGAAAAGATGGATCCCGCCCGGTGGGTCTGCGTGATGGCGGATAAGATGCGGGTGGCCACCTTTGACGACAAGGTGCTGTTTGTGATGACCGATTCCGAGCTCACCGACATTGACGCCCTGTTTGCCGCCGTGCCTGACGCCCTGGGCGTGGAGTTCACCTACGACAAATCCGCGGATGTGGCAGCCGACGACGCCATGGTGCCCTCCGAAGAGGAGATGAACAACCCCGTGGCCGGCTGATGAGAGCCGTTCGCCCCTTGCTATAAAACCGCAAACAAAAACCGCCCTGCCGGAAAGCCCGGCAGGGCGGTTTTGTTATGCGGAATCAGGTTCCGGAAAAGTCCGGGACAGGATTACTCGGCGCTCTTGGCGGCGCGGATCTCCTTGATCAGTTCGGGAACAACCTTGAACAGGTCGCCCACGATGCCGTAGGTGGCCACGTCGAAGATGGGCGCGCTCTCGTTCTTGTTGATGGCGATGATGGTGTCGGAGTCCTGCATACCGGCCACATGCTGGATGGCGCCGGAGATGCCCAGGGCCACATAGATGCGGGGATGCACGGTCTTGCCGGTCTGACCGACCTGATGGTCGGCAGACAGCCAGCCGGCGTCGGTGACGGCACGGGAAGCGCCCACAACGCCGCCCAGAACACCGGCCAGTTCCTCGGCCAGGGCGATGCCCTTGTCCACGTCGGAGCTGATGCCACGGCCCACGGAGACGACCACGTCGGCGCCGATCAGGTCAACCATCTTCTTGGCGCTCTTCTTGATGTCCAGGATTTCCACATGGATATCGTCGGCGGTCAGTTCGGGGGTGATCTTTTCCACCACAACCTTGGCGGCACCGGCCTCATCGTAGGGCTGGGTCTGCATGACGCCCGGGCGCACGGTGGACATCTGCGGGCGGAAGCGCGGGCAGATGATGGTGGCCATCAGATGGCCGCCGAAGGCGGGACGGGTCATCTTCAGGTTGGTGTTCTCTTCAAACTTGGTGTTGTCCACATCGATGTTGGAGGTGGAGCGCAGGAAGGCCTTGTACTTCTCCACATCCACATCCAGATGGGTGCAGTCGGCGGTCAGGCCGGTGTGCAGGCGGGCAGCGCAGCGGGGGCCCAGGTCACGGCCCAGGTTGGTGGCGCCGATCAGCACGATTTCCGGCTTCTTTTCCATGACCAGGTCGCACAGGACCTTGGCATAGCCGTCGGTGGTGTAGTCCTTCAGCAGAGGGCTGTCGATGTAGTAGACGCGGTCGGCACCGTAGCCGCCCAGAGCCTTGATGTAATCTTCGTTGAGCTCGCTGCCCATCACAACACCGCACAGCTCCACGCCCAGGTCGTTGGCCAGCTTGCGGCCTTCGCTGAGCAGCTGATAGCTGATGGTCTGCATCTGGCCTTCGCGCTGTTCGCAGAAGACCCAAACGCCCTTGAAGGCGGCGGTGTCCATAGCATTGAATTCTGCCATTGTAGTACTCTCCTTCCTCAAATCAGGTGCTTGTCGTTGAGCAGACCAACCAGCTGGCTGGCGCTTTCGACCATCATGCCGGCGCCCTTGACCGGGGGAGCAAAGGACTTGTACACGTTCGTGGGAGAGCCCTTCAGGCCGATGGTGTCGGTCTCGATGAGGGGATCATCCTTCAGCGCATTGTAGTCATACACCTCGATGGGCTTGTCGAAGCACTCGAAGATGCCGGACACGCTCATGTAGCGGGGAGTGTTCAGTTCCTTGATGCAGGTCAGCAGGCAGGGAGTCTGAACCTTCAGTTCCATGTAGCCGTCTTCCAGCTGACGCTTGACGGTCAGGCTGTTGCCGTCCTTCTTGATCTCGGTGACATAGGTGACCTGGGGCAGATGCAGCTTTTCGGCGATCTGGGGGCCAACCTGGGCGGTATCGCCGTCGATGGCCTGACGGCCGCAGAAGACGATGTCGTCGGGGCCGACGCCGATCTTGTTGACGGCAGCGGCCAGGATCTGAGAGGTGGCGAAGGTGTCGGAACCGCCGAATTCACGGCCGGACACCAGCACGCCGCGGTCGGCGCCGCGGGCGATCAGCTCACGCAGCATGCCTTCGGCCGGCGGCGGGCCCATGGTGACGACCACGACTTCGCAGCCGGTCTGCTCTTTCAGCTGCAGAGCAGCCTCCACGGCGTTCAGGTCGTCGGGGTTGGTGATGGTGGCCATGGCCGCACGGTCCATGGTGCCGTCCGCCTTGACGGCCACTTTGCCCTGGGTATCAGGGACCTGTTTTACACAAACGATAGCTTTCATTGTACTGCGCCCTCCTTACTTCAGCATCGCGCCGGAGATGACCATCATCTGGACTTCGCTGGTGCCTTCGTAAATTTCGGTGATCTTGGCGTCGCGCATCATCCGCTCGATGGGGTAGTCACGGGTGTAGCCGTAACCGCCGAACAGCTGCAGGCAGCGGCGGGTCACGTCGCTGGCGGTGCGGGCGGCGATCAGCTTGGCCTCGGCGGCCTCCACGCTGTAGCGGCCCTTGGCGCCGTTCATGACGGCCTGCTTCTTCAGGGCAGCGGCGTACACCAGGTACTTGGCAGCCTCCACACGGGCCTTCATCTCGGCCAGCTCGAACTGGGTGTTCTGGAAGGCAGAAATGGAACGGCCGAACTGCTTGCGTTCCTTGACGTAAGCAACGGTCTCGTCAATGGCGCCCTCGGCAATGCCCAGAGCCTGGGCAGCAATGCCGATACGGCCGCCGTCCAGGGTGGCCATGGCCAGCTGGAAGCCCTTGCCCTTCACGCCCAGCAGACGATCCTTGGGGATGATGCAGTCTTCCATGATCAGTTCGCAGGTGGAAGAACCGCGGATGCCCATCTTGTCTTCGGGCTTGCCGACCTTAAAGCCGGGATCGGTGCGCTCGACGATGAAGGCGGAAATTTCCTTCTGCTTGCGGCCGCGCTTGTCGGTGACAAAGCCGGTGACGGCGATGATGATGAAGACGTTGGCGTAGCCGGCGTTGGTGATGAAGATCTTGGAGCCGTTGAGCTTCCAGTGGTCGCCTTCATCCACGGCGAAGGTCTGCTGGCCCTGGGCGTCGGTGCCGGCGCCGGGTTCGGTCAGGCCGAAAGCGCCGATCCACTCGCCGCTGCACAGCTTGGGCAGGTACTTGGCCTTCTGTTCGGGGGTGCCGTTCTCATAGATGGGAGCAGCACACAGAGAGGTATGAGCGGAGATGATGACACCGGTGGTGCCGCAGACCTTGCTCATTTCCTCCACGGCCATGACGTAGGACAGCACATCGCCGCCGGCGCCGCCGTATTCTTTGGGGAAATAGATGCCCATCATACCGAGCTTGGCCATCTTCTGGACCGTCTCGATGGGGAAATACTCTTCAGCATCGACCTTCTTGGCCAGGGGCTTGACCTCGTTTTCGGCAAACTCCTTGTACATTTTCTGTACCATCTGCTGCTGTTTGGACAGGGTGAAATCCATAGCGATAATCCTCCTTATGCAAACGAATTCCCCCGCCGCCATTGGAGGGGCGGGAGAAACTCGTCTTACTGTTTACAGGGCGTCGACCGGGGTCTTGGTGCGGTCAGCGTTGTAGACATAGAAGCCCTTGCCGGTCTTGCAGCCCAGGTTGCCGCCGCGGACCATCTTGCGGATCAGCGGGCAAGCACGATACTTGCTGTCGCCGGTTTCCTTGTACAGGACGTCCATGATGGCCAGGCAGATATCCAGGCCGACGAAGTCGCCCAGTTCCAGGGGGCCCATGGGATGGTTGGCGCCCAGCTTCATGGCGGTGTCGATGCCGGCGATGTCGGACACGCCTTCCATCTTGATGAAGGCAGCTTCATTGATCATGGGGATCAGGATGCGGTTGACCACGAAGCCGGCAGCCTCGTTGACCTGCACGGGGGTCTTGCCGATCTCCACGCTGATCTTCTTGATGGTCTCCACCGTCTCGGCGGGGGTGTTCACGCCGGCGATGACCTCGATGAGCTTCATACGGTCGGCGGGGTTGAAGAAATGCATGCCCACCAGAGGACGGGACAGGCCCTTGCCGATTTCGGTGATGGACAGAGAGGAGGTGTTGGAAGCGAAGACGCATTCCGGCTTGCAGATCTTGTCCAGCTCGCCGAAGGTGGTCTGCTTGACCTTCATGTCCTCAAAAGCGGCCTCCACGATCAGGTCGCAGTCCGCGCACAGGTCTTCCTTCAGGCCCGGGGTGATGGCAGCCATGCGGCGGTCCACTTCAGCCTGGTCCAGCTTGCCCTTGGCAACCAGCTTGGCATAGCCCTTGGCGATCTTGTCCTTGCCGCCTTCGGCCCATTCCTGCTTGATGTCGCACAGCGCGACGGTGTAGCCTTCGATCTGCGCGAAAGCCTTTGCGATGCCCTGGCCCATGGTGCCAGCGCCGATAACGCCTACCTTCATAGTAGTAACCCTCCTGCAATAATGTTGTATAAATAAATCAGTTGTTGGTGAAAACCGGTTTGGGTTTCGGCTTTTCCTTGCTCAGGAAGCAGCCCATGCCTTCCACCTGGTCGTGGGTCTCGAAGCAGTCGCCGAAGAGCTTTTCTTCCACTTCCACGGCCTTCTCGATGGGCAGGGAGATGCCGTCGTTGATGGCCTTCTTGCAGTTGCGCACCGCGATGGGGGCGTTCTTGGCAATCTTGGTGGCCAGCTTCATGACGTTCTCCATCAGTTCGGCCTGCGGGTACACCGCGTTGACCAGACCGATGCGCAGGGCTTCGTCCGCCTTGATGTTCAGAGCGGAGTAGACCATCTGCTTGGCCATGCCCATGCCCACCAGGCGGGCCAGGCGCTGGGTGCCGCCGAAGCCGGGGGTGATGCCCAGGCCCACTTCGGGCTGACCGAAGACGGCGTTGTCGGAGCAGATGCGGATGTCGCAGCTCATGGCCAGCTCATTGCCGCCGCCCAGCGCGAAACCGTTGACCGCCGCGATGACGGGCAGCGGGAAGTGCTCGATCATCAGGAAGATGTCGTTGCCCAGCTTGCCGAAAGCCTCGCCCTCGGCCTTGGTCATGGTGGACATGGAGCCGATGTCGGCGCCCGCCACAAAGCTCTTGTCGCCGGCGCCGGTGAGCACCACGCAGCGCACGGTGTTCTGGTCGATGGCCTCAAAGGCGGCCTTCAGGTCGGCCAGGACTTCGGGATTCAGAGCGTTCAGGGCTTTGGGACGGTCGATGGTGACAACGGCCACGGCACCCTGGACTTCCGTATTCACAAAAGACATAGTGGATGTTCCTCCGTTCGTGAATTACATCTCGACGATGGTGGCGCAGCCCATGCCGCCGCCGATGCACAGGGTGGCCAGGCCCTTGTGAGCGCCGCGATGCTTCATGGCGTACAGCAGGGTGACCAGGATACGGGCGCCGGAAGCGCCGACGGGATGGCCCAGGGCGATGGCGCCGCCGTTGACGTTGACCTTGCTCATGTCGAATTCCAGGTCATGAGCCACGGCCAGGCTCTGCGCAGCGAAAGCTTCGTTGGCTTCGATGAGGTCCATATCGGCAACGGTCAGGCCGGTCTTGGCCATAACCTTGCGGGTAGCGGCGATGGGGCCGACACCCATGATGGAGGGATCAACGCCGCCCAGAGCGCCGCCGACCCAGGTAGCCATGGGGGTGATGCCCAGTTCCTTGGCCTTGTCTTCGCTCATGATAACCAGAGCAGCAGCGCCGTCATTGATGGCGGAGGAGTTGCCGGCGGTGACGATGCCGTCCTTCTTGAAGGCGGGCTTCAGCTTGCCCAGCACTTCCATGGGGCTCAGACGGGGGCCTTCATCGGTATCGAAGACGATCTCGGCCTTCTTGGTCTTGATGGTGACGGGGACGATCTCGTCCTTGAAAGCGCCGGACTTGATGGCGGCGTCGGCCTTGACCTGGCTGTTGTAAGCGAACTCATCCAGCTGCTCACGGGTCAGGTGCCACTGCTCGGCCACGTTCTCGGCGGTGATGCCCATGTGGTAGTTGTTGAAAGCGTCCCACAGAGCGTCGTTGACCATGGTGTCAACCAGTTCGCTCTTGCCCATGGGATAGCCCATGCGGTAGCCGTAACGGCCCTTCATCATGGCAAAGGGAGCCATGTCCATGTTCTCGGTGCCGCCCGCGACGACGATGTCCGCGTCACCGGCTTCGATCATCTGGGCCGCCATGTTGACGCAGTTCAGGCCGGAGCCGCAGACCACGTTGACGGTGACAGCCGGGGTGGTGACGGGCAGGCCGGCTTTCAGGGAGGCCTGACGGGCGACGTTCTGGCCCAGACCGGCCTGGATCACGCAGCCCATGTACACATGATCGACCTGCTCCGCGGTGATGCCGGCGCGGGCGATGGCTTCCTTGATGACGATGGAGCCCAGCTCAGCGGCGGGAACGTTGGACAGGGTGCCGCCGAACTTGCCGATGGCAGTACGGCAGGCGGACGCGATAACGATCTTTTTCATAATTTAGCAGCCTCCTGAAAATTGGATTGAATATTCGATGGATAGCTTGTCGGGTTTCTATTCCAACCGCCCCGAAGGGCGGAAACGGACCAAGGTTTATACGTCGCCGTGGCGCTGTTTGGCCAGCAGGGCGGCTTCCACATTGGGGGTGACGAACTGGGACACATCCTGGCGGTAGTGGGCAGCTTCCTTCACGATGGTGCTGGACAGGTAGCTCCACTTGATGGAGGTGGCCAGAAACACCGTTTCGATGCCGGGCAGCAGCGCGTGGTTGGTGTGGGCCAGCTGCATCTCGTTTTCAAAGTCGGTGACGGCGCGCAGGCCCCGCACCATAACGGTGGCGCCGCAGGCCTTGGCAAAGTTCACGGTCAGGCCGTCAAAGCTGGCAACCTCCACATTGGGGATGTCCTTGCAGCATTCCCTGAGCATCTCCACCCGCTGTTCCACCGTGAAAAGGGGCGTTTTGGCGCTGTTGTTCAGCACCGCCACGATCAGCTTGTCAAACATGCGGGACGCGCGTTTGATAATGTCCAGATGACCGCGGGTGACCGGGTCAAAACTGCCGGGGTACATGGCTGTTGTCATTGATGGGCCTTCTTCTGTCTGGATTACCGCCGAACACTGTTAAAATTCTAACAGCTTCGGGCGCAAATATAGCACCCGTCCCGT
The DNA here is from genome assembly GCF_016900095.1 of Gemmiger formicilis. Lineage (GTDB taxonomy): Bacteria > Bacillota > Clostridia > Oscillospirales > Ruminococcaceae > Gemmiger > Gemmiger formicilis_A. The sequence continues at coordinate 12,751 of NZ_JACJJP010000011.1, read as the reverse complement.
TACGGTCTGTCATACTGAGGATGATCGGCGTTTTCAAAGAAAGGGCGCCGGGGCCGGTTTGCGGTGGCTGGGTGCGTGCGCTCAGGCGTGCCGCTGAACGGCTCCGCGCTGATACCTTTATTTTTGCATGTTGTTAAGGTTTTGTCAATACCCGAACTTGTTCAAATTCAACTTCTTTTTCCCCTCCTTTTTGTCTTTTTGCCCAAATTCGACTGGCTGCTTACCTATTTAATAGGCACGGGTGTGTGCATGGTTCCGAATTTCTTTGCAAAAGGAACGTTTTTCCGCCATTTTCCCGCTTTTTCCCAAAGTGCGGACAAAATCTTGCAAAGGGCTTGACCACCCGGCCGGCAGGTGTTATTCTTTTAACAGATACTGCTTTGCCGCGGCATCTTTCCGCTGCGGCTGTGCAGCTTTGTGATGATAAAACGAGGTGTTTTTTATGGTGAAGAGTTTTGACGAACTGATCTCCAAGGTCAAGGAATGCGGCAAGAAGACCATCGCGGTGGCCGCCGCCGAGGACGACGCCGTTCTGGAAGCCGTTGCCGAAGCCCACAAGCAGGGCATCGCCGACGCCATTCTGGTGGGCGACGAAGCCAAGATCCGCGCCATCGCCGCCGAGATGAAGATGGACCTGTCCGACTACCGCATCATCAACGAGCCGGACAAGACGGCCGCTTCCCTGAAGGCGGTGAAGCTGGCCCATGACGGCGAAGCCGACATGTACATGAAGGGCCTGCTGGACACCAAGACCTTCCTGAAGAGCATTCTGGACAAGGAAGTGGGCCTGCGCACCGGCAAGACCCTGAGCCATGTGGCCGTGTTCCAGATCGAGGGCGTGGAGCAGCTGCTGTTCCTGTCCGACGTGGCCTTCATCACCTACCCCACCCTGGAAGACAAGGTCCATATCATCGAGAACACCGTGGAAGTGGCCCATGCCTGCGGCGTGGAATGCCCCAAGGTAGCGCCCCTGGCCGCCGTTGAGGTGGTCAACCCCAAGATGCCCTGCACCGTGGACGCCGACGAGCTGCGCAAGATGTGCGAAGAAGGCAAGATCACCGGCTGTGTGGTGGACGGCCCCCTGTCCATGGACATTGCCATTGATCCCGAAGCCGCTGCCCACAAGGGTGCCCAGGACCGCCCCGCCGCCGGCAAGGCCGACGTGCTGCTGTTCCCCGACATCCAGGCCGGCAACCTGGTGTACAAGACCCTGGTGCACACCGCCAAGTGCGAGAACGGCTGCATCCTGACCGGCACCAAGGTGCCCGCCATCCTGACCAGCCGTTCCGACTCCTTCAAGACCAAGGTCAACTCCATCGCCCTGGCTGCCGTGGTGGCCGCCGCCCTGAACCACTGAGCGGGTATTTTGTGAGAGAGAAAATCATTTGAAGAAGGAAGCGAGCTACCATGTCTATCAAGAGCCTTATCATCAACCCCGGTTCCACCTCCACCAAGATCGGCGTTTTTGAGGACGAAACCCTGCTGTTCGACAAGACCCTGCGTCATCCCACCGAGGAGATCGCCAAATATGCCTCCATCATCGACCAGAAGGATTTCCGCAAGCAGATCATCCTGGACGCCCTGAAAGAGGACAACTGCGACATCCATTCCTTTGATGTCATCGTGGGCCGCGGCGGCCTGCTCAAGCCCATTCCGGGCGGTACGTATCCCGTCAGCGACGCCCTGCTGGCCGACCTGGTCGCCGGTGTGCAGGGGCAGCATGCCTCCAACCTGGGCGGCATCCTGGCCCGGGAGATTGGCGACGCCATCGGCAAGCCCTCCTACATTGTGGACCCCGTGGTGGTGGATGAGCTGACCGACGTGGCCCGGATCTCCGGCATGCCCGAACTGCCCCGCCGCAGCATCTTCCACGCCCTGAACCAGAAAGCCGTGGCCCGCCGCTACGCCAAGGAACACGGCACCACCTACGACGCTTTGAACCTCATCGTCATCCATATGGGCGGCGGTGTGTCGGTGGGCGCCCACTGCAAGGGCAAGGTTGTGGATGTGAACAACATCCTGGACGGCGAGGGCTGCTTCAGCCCCGAGCGCGCCGGCACCGTGCCGGTGGGCGACCTGATCAAGATGTGCTTCTCCGGCAAGTACACCCAGAAGGAAATCTACAAGAAGATCTGCGGCAACGGCGGCTTCAATGCCTATCTGCACACCAACGACGCCCGTGAGGTGCAGAAGATGGTGGACGAAGGCAACGAGTACGCCAAGCTCATCCAGGACGCTTTCTACTATCAGATTGCCAAGGACGCCGGTGCCATGGCCGCCGTGCTGCACGGCAAGGTGGACGCCATCATCCTGACCGGCGGCATCGCCTATTCCCAGCTGACGGTGGACAAACTCACCGAAAGCATCGGCTGGATTGCTCCCATCACCGTCTATCCCGGCGAGGACGAGCTGCTGGCCCTGGCCCAGGGTGCCCTGCGCGTCATGACCGGCGAAGAAGAACCCCAGACCTATTGATCCCCTGCCCGCGCTTGACGGGCGCAGCCTCAGCGGTTATAATAAAAACTGCCGCCGAGGTGTTGCGCAGCTGGTAGCGCGCCTGGTTTGGGACCAGGAGGCCGCAGGTTCGAGTCCTGTCACCTCGACCAAAAAAGGCAGGCTGAAACTGTGCGTTTCAGCCTGCCTTTTCCTTTATGTGCCGGCAGCAAAGAAGGCGCAGCCCCGCGGGGCTGCGCCTTCTTTTCGGTTCTGGATACGGGGAGGATTACAGCTGGCTCTTGTACAGCTCCTTGATCTCCTCCACGCTGGTGTCGCGGGGGTTGCCCGGGCAGCAGGCGTCGGCGAAGGCGGACTCGGCCAGGAACTGGATGTCTTCCTCCTTCAGGATGCCCTGCAGGTTGGCGGGGATGCCCACATCAGCGCTCAGCTTCTTGACAGCGGCGATGGTGGCGTCGGCGGCCTCGGCGTCGCTCATAGCGTCGATGCCTTCCACACCCATGGCCTTGCCCACGGCGCGATAGCGCTCACCGGCCACGCTCTTGTTGTATTCCAGGCCCACCGGCAGCAGAATGGCGCAGGCCACACCGTGGGGGGTGTCATACAGGGCGGACAGGCCGTGGGCCATGCTGTGGACGATGCCCAGGCCCACGTTGGAGAAGCCCATGCCGGCAATGTACTGGCCCAGAGCCATGCCCTCGCGGCCTTCCGGGGTGTTCTGCACGGCGCCGCGCAGGTTCTCGCTGATCAGGCGGATGGCCTCCAGGTGGAACATGTCGGAGATGGTGCAATGGCCCTTGGTGATGTAGCCTTCAATGGCATGGGTCAGGGCATCCATACCGGTGGCGGCGGTCAGGCCCTTGGGCATGGAAGCCATCATGTCGGGATCGACCACGGCCACTTCGGGGATATCGTTGGTGTCCACGCAGACGAACTTGCGCTTCTTCTCCACGTCGGTGATGACGTAGTTGATGGTGACTTCGGCGGCGGTGCCGGCGGTGGTGGGCACGGCGATGGTGAAGACCGCATGCTTCTTGGTGGGAGCCACGCCCTCCAGGCTGCGGACATCCGCAAATTCAGGGTTGTTGATGATGATGCCGATGGCCTTGGCGGTGTCCATGGAGGAGCCGCCGCCGATGGTGACGATGCAGTCGGCTTCCGCCTTCTTGAAGGCTTCCACGCCGTCCTGGACGTTCTGGATGGTGGGGTTGGGCTTGATTTCGCTGTACACGGAGTAGGCGAAATTGGCTGCATCCAGCAGGTCGGTGACCTTCTTGGTGACGCCGAACTTGATCAGGTCGGGGTCAGAGCAGACAAAGGCCTTCTTGTAGCCGCGGGAGGTCAGCTCGGGGACGATGTTTTCGATGGCGCCGTGGCCATGGTAGGAAATGGTGTTCAGAACAATGCGAGAGACCATAAAACAATACACTCCTTTTGTGATGGGTTGAAAATAGATCGTAGAACTCCCTTTGGGGAGGTGTGACGGAACTCAGTTGAGGAAATTCTCGTTGAGGGTGACACCGAAATCCCGGGCGATGGCACGCAGATCGTCATCCTCGATGGTCTGGCGGATCAGGCCGCCGCCCATGGACAGAACCTTGACGTAGATCTCGGCGCTCTTCTCGATGGTGTGGGCCAGACCGAAGGTGGTGTCGTAGTCGGGGCCGGAGGCAAACAGGCCGTGCTGGGCCCAAATGGCGGCCTGGTAGGTCTTCATCTTCTCGCTGGTGGCCATGGCGATGTCCGCACCGCCCGGCACCATCCAGGGGCAGACGCCCACGCCTTCGGGGAAGACCACCGGGCACTCGGTGGCGCTCTGCCACAGGGCACGGCTGAAATCACGGTCGGTCAGGGGCAGGATGTAGGTCAGGGCGATGACGTTGGTGGCGTGGCAATGGTAGATGACCCGGTTGGCGCCGTTGGTGGCAGCCTTGCGCACGCTGTGGTTCATGAAATGGCTGGGGAATTCGCTGGTGGGCTTGGCGCCTTCGGCCAGGCCCCAGACGATGCGCCAGCTGTCGCCGGCGGCATTGATCTCCACAATGCCGATAGAGTGGATGGGGTCGGGTTCCACATTGCGGAAGTACTTGCCCGAACCGGTGGTGATGAAGTATTCCCCGGCCAGGTTGTCCGCCTGGACACCCATCTTCACCCATTCCCGGGGCGTCTCGTCAAAGTAGGGACGGCAGGCGGCCACGTCCTCCTCGGTCATGCGGTAGGTCAGGTTGCCGCCGTTGCGCTCGTGCCAGCCCTGCAGCCAGCCGTCGTTGCACATCCGCATAAAGCCCTTCACACAGGGGATATCGTAGATTTCCATGTTCATGTTCCTTTCTGTATAAAACCGTTTTGACAGGTTGATTCAGCGGGTGATCACGTCCACCGGCACATTGAAGATCTCCGCCACCTTGAGGATGGTGTCGATGTGGCGGCCGCAGGCGGCAGCCATATGGTGGGTGGGACCGGCCTCGCTCCAGCGGTTGACGAACTCCCGGGCACCGCAGGCAAAGCGGGTGCGCATATTGGTGTCGCCGAAGGTGAAGATGGGGCCTTCCTCGTTGATGCCCTCGGCCACCACAAACTTGAAGTGGCCGTCCTTGTCCTGGGTGATGCCCAGGTAGGTCACGGGACCCAGATGGGGGTAGAACTGGGTCAGGTAACCGCCGCCAGTCTTGCCGTGGAAGACCGGCACGATCTTCATGGTGGGCTTTTTGGCCGAGATGGCCGCATCGCCGGAGCCGGAATGGCCGATGATGCAGATGTCCTTGTCAAAGTCGATGGAATACATCTCGGACAGCTGGCCCTGGCCGGAAATCGTCTTGAGAATGGACATGGCCATGGAGACTTTAATGTCGCCCTCCACGGCGCAGGCAACGCCCTGCTTGATGAGCATGGAGAAGGCGGGAATCAGCATGGAATCCAGCACGCCGGCCTTGCCCTGGGCAAAGCCGTCATAGTGGGAAGCGATAAAGGCGATCTTCTCGTCCTTGACCCACTTTTCAAAGGCCACGACATAGCGGGCCATCTCCCAGACCTTCTCCACGGTGCCGCCGCCCTCGATGTCGAAGGTGTCCAGAATCTCTTCTGCTTTGGCGCGGATGACCGCCTCATCGGTGACGTCATCGGCAATGGCCCACATCTTTTCCCAGTCGAACTGCTTGGTGTACAGCCACATGCGGTGGTACAGGTTGGTTTCGTCGATGTACAGGTCCATCATGCCGGGGTAGGGACGGCCGATCTGGGCCAGGTTGGTGTCCCGGAAGCGGCGGCGCACCTGAGCGGCCTTGCACCAGTCGTTGATCTCGGCCTGAACGGTGGGATCGCCGCCCTCCACCACGCCGGTGATGACCGCATGGCGCTTGCCGGCCCGCTCCAGGTCAGCCACCATCTCGCCCACAGCGCCGCAGGCATACAGCTCGCCCAGCCATTTGGCCGTGTCGGTGTGCTCGTAGTCGGGGGCACGCAGCTTCTGGACGTTCACCAGCACCACCGGCACATCCAGGTCCCGCACCGCAGGCAGCATATTGTAGGAGGTGGCGTAGGTCAGCAGCTGCATGATCACCAGGTCCACGTCGGCGGCGCGGAACTTGTCCCCGGCCGCCTGGCTCAGCTCCTTGGTGGTGACGATGCCGCCGTCCACCAGCTCCACGGTGTCGGGAATCATGGTTTTGAACTGCTCGTACTGGGCCTGGAATTCCGGTACCAGGCTGGGGAACTGGGGCAGATAGGCGCCCAGGGCAATGGCGAACACGCCTACCCGGGCTTTGGTTTCCACTAACATGCTCATTGGGGAAGAACCTCCTTGATATCAAAACTTTCACGGATACTTTGTCTTGCGGTGACCAGGCCGGCAAATTCGCCGCCGTGAATCATCTGAACGGCCAGGTTGCCGATGGCCGTACCCTCCACCGGGCCGGCGTACACCGGCAGGCCGGTGACGGCGGCGGTCATGCGGTTGAGGTAGTTGTCCTGGCAGCCGCCGCCCACGATGTTGATGCTGGTGTAGGTCTTGCCGGTCAGTTCGGAAAGCCCGGCAATGGCGTTCTTATAGCACAGGGTCAGGCTGCGGTAGACGCACTGCATCAGCTGGCCCACCGTCTGGGGCACCGGCTGTCCGGCGGCGGCGCAGGCTTTCTGCACCGCCAGGATCATGCTGTCCGGCGCCAGGAAGGCGTCGTCGTTGGCGTCCACCACGGCGGTGAAGTCCGCGGCGCTCTCCGCCGCCGCAATCAGGTCGGGGAAGCTCCACTGCTTCTCCCCTGCCTTCACATCCAGGGTCCAGGCGGCCCGGGTCTTGCCGGCCACGTAGTCCACCCCATTGAGTTCCCGCCGGATGGACTGGATCATCCACAGACCCATGATGTTCTTCAGATAGCGGAACCGGTACCAGGCGCCGCCCTCGTTGGTGAAGTTCTGGGCGCGGCTCTCCTCGGTGGTGATGGGGGCTTCGTTCTCCACCCCCAGCAGGCTCCAGGTGCCGCTGGACAGATACACCGCCCGGTCATCCCGGGCCGGCACCGCCAGGAAGGCCGAGCCGGTGTCGTGGGTGGCGGGCAGAATGACGGTGGTCTGGAAGCCCACTTCGGCGGCGATCTCCTCTTTCAGAGGCCCCACCACCGTGCCGGGCATGGACAGGGGGCCGAACAGCCGCCGGGGCAGGCCCAGGGTGTCCAGCAGTTCCCGGTCCCAGGTCTTTTTGGCCGCGTTGACCAGGTTGGTGCTGCTGGCGTTGGTGTATTCCTGCTTCTGCACGCCGGTGAGCAGATAATTGAAGTAGTCCGGAATCATAAGCAGGCTGTGGGCCGCTTCCAGCTGTTCGGGATGCTCCTGCTTGAGAGCCATGAGCTGGTAGATGGTGTTGAACAGCTGTTTCTGGATGCCGGTGCGGGCGTAGAGCTCGGCGGGCGGGATCAGGGCGTCCACCGCCTTGTCCATGCCCTCGGTGCGTCCGTCGCGGTAGGCCACCGCATCCCCCAGGCGCTTGCCGTCCTTGTCCAGCAGCACAAAGTCCACCGCCCAGGTATCAATGCCCACGGTGGCCGGAATCTTGCCCTGGGCCTTGCAGGCCTTGAGGCCGCCCAGAATGCCCTGCCACAGATTTTCCACGTCCCAGCAGTCGTGGCCGTCCCGGCGCTGCTGCCGGTTGTCAAAGCGGTACATTTCCTCCAGCACCATGCGCCCGTTTTCCACGTGGCCCAGAATGTGGCGCCCGCTGGACGCCCCGATGTCAATGGCCAGATAATACTGCCCCATGACGGAACCCTCCTTGCCGATTTTTTCTGATTCCATTGTAACCGTTCTTATTTGCAGGGATAAGGACGGTTTCTCACCAAAACAGGGACTTTATTTGCATTGCGTTCCGCTTTGTGGTATGCTGATAAAAAGGATGTGACACAAAAATGAACCCGGAGCTGTTAAAAAAACTGCAAAAGATCACCGAGGAGGAACAGGCCATCCTGGACGGGCGGGCCCAGGTGGAGCGGGAGCGGTATACCTCCCGCCGGGATTTTGTGGTGGACAGCGAGAAATTGCTGGAAAAGGGCAAGCTCATCGAAATCCGCCCCCACACCAGGTTTGTGCATTTTCCCCGCCACCGGCACAACTATGTGGAGCTTTTGTACATGTGCAGCGGGTCCACCACCCACATCATCAACGGCACCCAGACCCTGGTGCTGCAGACCGGGGACCTGCTGTTTCTGAATCAGGCGGTGTACCACGAGATTCTGCCCGCCTCGGAACAGGACGTGGGGGTGAACTTCATCATTCTGCCCCAGTTCTTTGACCGCAGCTTCCGCATGCTGGAGCAGGAAAATGTGCTGCGGGACTTTCTGATCTCCACCCTGGCGGGGGAATCCGCCTTTGCGGGGTATCTGCACATTGCGGCCCACGACATTCTGCCGGTGCAGAACCTGCTGGAAAACATGATCTGGACCCTGTTGGAAAAAAAGCCCGGGGTGAACGTGCTGAACCAGACCACCATGGGTCTGCTGCTGCTGAACCTGGCCATGTTTGCGGAGGACGTGAACCGCACGGCTTCCGGCAGCCGGGAGGAAAGCGCGGTGTTCACGGCGCTGAAATACATCGAGTCTTCCTACAAAAACGGCACGCTGGAGGAGATTGCCGCCCAGCTGCACATGCCCCCCTACACCCTGAGCCGGATGCTCAAGCATCACACCGGGCAGAACTTCAAGCAGCTGCTGCAGCAGCGCAAACTGCAGCAGGCCGCCTATCTGATGGGCAACACCCGCCTGCCCGCCGACGCGGTGCTGGAGTCCATCGGATACGAAAACAGCAGCTACTTCTACCGCAAATTCAAGGAAAAATACGGCTGCTCCCCCGCCGACTACCGCCGCCGGCAGGCCCACAGCTGACCTGCGCCCCGGATTCCACAATCCGGGGCTTTTTTGTGGAAAACCGGCGGTCATTTCCCGATTTTTTTACACTTGTTCAAAATTGTATATGGTTTTTGCCCTCCTCCCGTATTAAGATGAAAAAACAGCCCACCGCGTGCGGGCTGTTTTTGACTTGAAAACGGGAGGATTTTTCTGCCATGGAAGAAAAGAAGCCCAAAACCGGCGGAATGGAAAAGATTGCCACCTTTATTGTGGACAAACGCAATCTGTTTTTTCTGCTGTATGCGCTGGCGCTGATCTTCAGCATTGTGGCGTCGGGCTGGGTCAAGGTGGAAAACGACATCACCACCTATCTGCCCGCCCACACCGAGACCCGCCAGGGCCTGACGGTGATGAACGACAATTTCACCACCTTCGGCACCGCGCGGGTGATGGTATCCAACGTGACCTACGACACCGCCCAGGATCTGGCCCACAAGCTGGAGGATGTGGACGGTGTGTACAGTGTGGAGTTTGACGACAGCACCGATCATTACAAGCAGGCGTCGGCGCTGTTCACGGTCACCTTTGACGGCACCGCCACCGACGACATCAGCCTGCAGGCCCTGGACGGCATCGACCGGGCGCTGGACGGGTACGACGCCTATGTGGACACCGAGGTGGGCCAGGACATGTCCGCCGACCTGGCCAGCGAGATGAGCGTGATTCTGGTCATTGCCGCGGTGATCATCGTGGTGGTGCTGACCCTGACGTCCCGCTCCTACGCCGAAGTGCCGGTGCTGATCCTGACCTTCGGCGCCGCGGCCCTGCTGAACATGGGCACCAACTTTCTGTGCGGCACCATCTCTTTCATTTCCAACTCGGTCACGGTGATTCTGCAGCTGGCCCTGGCCATCGACTACGCCATCATCCTGTGCCACCGCTTTTCCGACGAACATGAGACCAAGGACACCCGGGAAGCCTGCATCGCGGCCTTGTCCAAGGCCATACCGGAAATCAGCTCCTCTTCCCTGACCACCATTTCCGGTCTGGGTGCCCTGGCCTTCATGCATTTCGGCATCGGGCGGGATATGGCCACCGTGCTGATCAAGGCCATCCTGTTCAGCCTGCTCTCGGTGTTTACCCTGATGCCCGGGCTGCTGATGGTGTTCAGCAAAAAGATCGACGCCACCCGCCACCGCAAACTGATTCCCCGCATCACCGCCCTGGGCCGATTTGACGTGGCCACCCGGTTTGTTATCCCGCCGGTGTTCGCGGTGGTGGTGGTCATTGCTGCCGTGCTGGCCAACCAGTGTCCCTACTGCTACAGCTTCACCGACCTGGTGACCCCCAAACAGAGCGAAAGCCAGATCGCCCACCAGAAGATCAAGAACACCTTCGGCAACAACAACATGCTGGCGGTCATTGTGCCCAAGGGCAACTACGACGCCGAACGGCAGATTCTGCAACAGCTGGAAGCCTGCCCGGAGGTGGATTCCGCCCAGGGTCTGGCCAACACCGAGGCCGAGGACGGCTACATGCTGGCCGACGCCGTGACACCCCGCCAGCTTTCCGAGATGGCGGGCATCGACTACGAGGCCGCCGAAGCCCTGTATGTGGCCTATGCCGTGGACCAGAACCAGTACGGCAGTGTGCTCAGCGGCATCGGGGATTACAAGGTTCCCCTGTTCGACATGTTCATGTTCCTGCAGAAGGAGATGAAGGACGGCAACATCACCCTGCAAGGGGATATCCAGAACACACTGGACGATCTGTTCGATCAGCTGAACTGGGCCCAGGTCCAGCTGCAGAACGACAAGTACAGCCGGATGGTGGTCTATCTGAACCTGCCGGAAGAAAGCGACGAGACCATGGACTTTCTGACCACCATGCACGACATCATCGGGCAGTATTATTCCGGCGACTACTACGTGGTGGGCAACTCCACCAATGTCAAGGACCTGTCCGGCTCCTTTGTGCAGGACAACGTGCTGATCAGCGTGCTTTCGGCTCTGTTCGTGGTGCTGATCCTTCTGTTCACCTTCAAATCCGTGGGCCTGCCCATCCTGCTGATTCTGGTCATCCAGGGCAGTATCTGGATCAACTTTTCGGTGCCCACCCTGGCCCACGAACCCCTGTATTTCCTGGGTTACCTCATCGTCAACGCCATCCAGATGGGCGCCAACATCGACTACGCCATCGTCATTTCCAGCCATTACACCGAGCTGAAAAAAGAGATGCCCATCCAGAAGGCCATGATCACCGCCCTGAACCAGGCCTTCCCCACCATCTTCACTTCCGGCACCATCCTGGCGGTGGCCGGGGCGCTGATCGGCGTCATGACCACCAACCCGGTCATTGCGGCCATCGGCAGCTGTCTGGGCCGGGGCACCGTGGTTTCCATCCTGCTGGTGCTGGCCGTGCTGCCCCAGATTCTGCTGGTGGGGGATTCCATTGTGGAGCGCACCAGCTTTGCCATGAAAGCCCCTATCGATCTGTCCCGCATCAACCGGTCTGCCAGCGGCAGCATGCGGGTGAGCGGCCGGGTGCGCGGGTATGTGAACGGCGTCATCGACGCCGAGATCAAGGGCACCCTGAACGGGACCCTGAAAGCGGCCGTGACCTCCGGCACCACCATCGAACCCGCCGAACCGGACTATTATCTGCCTCAGGAGACCTCCGACGCGGTGGCCTGGGCCCAAAATTACACCGAAGGGGAGGAAGTATGATGCGCAAGACAGTCAGACAAGGGCTGTGTGCCCTGCTGAGCACCGCGCTGCTTTTGGGCAGTCTGCCCGCGGCGGCACTGGCGGAAGAAGCCCCCGCCGCCCTTCACCTGAGTACCGCCGACGACCTGGTCCAACTGGCCGAAAACTGCCGGCTGGACAGCTGGAGCCAGGGCCTGACCGTTTATCTGGACGCCGACATCGACCTGACCGGATCGGATTTCGGGGGGATTCCCACCTTCGGCGGCCGCTGGGAAGGAAACGGCCACACCATCAGCGGACTGACCCTCACCGCCGACGGCAGCGTGCAGGGGTTGTTCCGCTACATTCAGAAGGACGCCGTGGTGCGACAGACCACCCTGTCCGCCACCGTACAGCCGGAAGGTTCCCGGGCGGAAGTGGGCGGTTTTGCGGGTGAAAACGCCGGAACCATCGAAAACTGCCGGTTTACCGGCACCGTGAGCGGCACCAACCAGATCGGCGGCATTGCCGGCGTGAACACAGCGGACGGCATTATCAGCGGGTGCACCGTGGACGGCAGCGTGTACGGCGACCACTTTATCGGCGGTGTGGCCGGCCGCAACGACGGTGTGGTGACCGGATGCACCAATCTGGCCGCCGTCAACACCACCGTAAGCCAGAACGAAGTGAAGCTGGAAGACCTGACGCTGGAAGATATGCTCAAAACTGAACGCGCCGCCGACATCACCGACATCGGCGGCGTGGCGGGCAACTCCTCCGGGGTCATCCGCGCCTGCGTGAACCGGGGCGATGTGGGGTATGACCACATCGGCTACAATGTGGGCGGCATTGCCGGCAGCCAGACCGGCTACATCGAAGGCTGTGTGAACTACGGCACCGTCCACGCCCGCAAGGAGGGCGGCGGTATTGTGGGGCAGATGGAGCCTTCCAGCATTCTGCAATACAACCAGGATACCCTGCAGAAACTGCAGGGCGAACTGAGCACCCTGCAGGGGCTGATGAACCGGGCCACCCAGGATGCGTCGGCCTCCTCCAGCGAGCTGACCGGCCGGCTGAGCACCCTGCAAAACCAGGTGGAAACCGCCCGGTCGGCGGTGGACAATCTGCTGGACCAGTTGGCCAACGGCATCAGCATCGGCACCCAGGAAGTCACCCTCACCGACCTGACCAAGCTGACCGGCAACAGTTCTGCCAGCGGCAGCGCAGGGGTGGAGGTGGAGCCTCTGCCCACCCCCAGCGCCTCTCCCGACAGCACCCCGG
>NZ_JACJJP010000010.1 GCF_016900095.1 Gemmiger formicilis | reverse complement strand
CAGGGGAGAACGCAAAGAAGGCATAAAAAATGCCCCCGAGTAGGGGGCGGCCCGTGGTAAAAGTGTGGTTGCCAGACTTTTCGGGGCTCCCTTTAGGGAGCGACCACAGGAGATAGGCCCTTATAGGGCCTGTTCAAACCACCCGTTCAACGGGTGGTTTTGATTTCATATTGATCGCACAGCCTTGTCCCCAGTCCCCAGGAAAGGACAACGGCGGCGCCCAGCAACACCGGCGTCACCACACCGGCCCCTTCCGCCGGCAGGGCGGCAGCGTGGAACAAAGGCCAGAACCCCAGCCACCGGATGCCGCCCTCCATTCCGGAAAGATCCAGCAACGGCGGCAGGCAATAGGCCACCGCGCTGAGGAAGAGGGCGGGCAAGGCATTGCCGAAAGCCCGGCCCAGGGTCAGGGTGATGGCCCCCATGCACACACAGGCCGCTACCCGGCAGACAACCCAGAACAGCAGCAGATCGGACAGGGTGAAAACGGGCGGCAGACTCTGCAGTTCCGAAACGCTCATGGCCGGGGCAAAGAGGGCGGGCAGACCGTAATCCCGCAGAACCTGAATCAGATGGGGCAGGCAGGTGCCGGCGGCGATGAGGACCGCCGCCCCCGAAGCTGCCGCCAGTTTGGCCCGCACGGTGCGCCTGCGGCCCAGGGGGGTGGTGCACAGAATCTCCTCCATGCCGCCCTTGCGCTCCATGGCAAACAGCCCCGAAAAGCACAAAGCACACAAAAGCCCCGCATACAGGGTGTCCTGGATGTCCGCTGTGCCGGAAAAGCCGAACAGTTCCCGGTATCCGCTTTCGTACACCAGCCAGGCCTGGGGATTCTGCCCCAGATATCCGTTGATGTTCTGGTTGATGATTCTCTGGTACACACCGTATTTCTGCTGCAATGCCGAATAGGCCAGCAGGGCGTCGGGGCTCAGCTCCCCGGCGGCCACCTTCTGCTGCGCCGCCAGCAGGGGGGCAAATTCCTCCCCCTGCTGTTCCAGCCAGGTCCTGGTCTGTTGGGTGTACGGGCCGGAAATCTCTTTCATGTACCCGGCATAGTAGATTTCCTCGGCGTTGAGATAGCTCTCGGCGGTAACGCCCTGCCAGATGCCGAACCCGATAAACACCGCCAGAAACACCGCCGCCCCGTTCAGCACCAGCAGCTTGCGGGTTTCCTCCCGCAAAACGGTGGTAGGGCGGGTTTTGTGCAGGATGACCGGAAGGATGCTCCGTTTGGGGGCGGGCAGAAGCTGGGCGCGGGCGAATACGGTGCAGAAAGCCGCCGCAAACCCTGAACCGAACAAGACGGCGGCGGTCCATTCCACCAGCGGCAGGCCGACGGGGGACCCGAACCAGTACAGGTTGCGGTAGTTGCCCAGCAGCTCGTTGGTTTGCAGCAGACTGGCCAGGTTGGCGTATTTCACCACGTTCAGCCGGGAGGTGGCGGGGATGGCCGCCCGGACGGCGTACATGGCCCCGGGCAGCACCAGGGCCCCCACCCAGCCGGCGGCAGCCCGGCGGGCCAGCAAGGCTGCCAGCATGACCCAAAGCCCCATCACAAAAGCCCCGGCCCACTTGGCCAGCAGAAACCGGAAGAGATACCGCCCCACCGTGATCTGCATGGTGCACCGCATAAGGGCGGGTACACTCTGGATGGTGCGGGCCAGGGGCCCCAGCCCAAACACCGCCCCGCAGTAGGCCAGATTCACCCCGTACAACAGCAGAAGAACGGCCAGCAAGGACAGGGCAAAAGCCCCCAGCTTGGCCAGGGCGGTTTGCAGCCGTCCGCCCGGCAGGCTGCGCACCAGGGTCAGCAGGCCGCTGTCCCGCTCCTGCCGCACCAACAAAAGGGCCAGCAACAGCATGGCCGCCAGCAGAATCAGATCGGTGAAGGCGTAGGAAAGGGCGGTGTACAGCCCTTTCTGGGGATAGTAATCGATGACGATGTCCTTCAGCCCCGCATAAACGCGGGCGGTGACCTCGATGTTTTTCAGATCGTAGCCGGTGGAATCTTTCTGGAAGATGGAGATGCCCGCCAGCTGGGTGGCCTTGGTCTGCACGCTGTCCAGAAAGTCCCCGTATCCGGCCACCGTGTCGTATTCGCCGCACAGCTGGTAGAACAGCCGGTATTCCAGGGTCAGACTGTCGGTATACAAATCGTAACTTTTGTCCTGATATTCCTGTTCGTATTCTTCAAACAGGGGAGCGTTTTCCTCCCGGTAGCTTTGCAGCGTTACGTTGCCGCCGTAGGCCAGTTGCCGGTAATAGTTGTCGATGCGCAGAAGGCTTTCGTATTCGGTCAGCTTGCCGTGCAGAAAGGTCCCTTTTTCCTCCATGGTCATACCGGCCAGGTCGGAACCAACGGCCTTGTATGCCGCGGCGACAGGCTGGTTGGCGGTGGGACGGGTGCCCATCCAGAGAAGCAGCAGGTTGGCGGCGGCCAGCACCGCCAGCAGCAGGGGAAAGACCCGGTGGCCCCACACCTTGCGCAGTTCGGCAAACAGCAGGCTCATTTTCCGTCCCCCTCACCGAACACATGCAGATATACGTCCTCCAGCCCACGGCCGGGGGCGTATTTTTCAATGAGTTCCGGCACCGGGGCGGCGTCCACAATCTGTCCCGCCCGCAACAAAATCACCTTGGCGGCCACGGATTCCACGTCGCTGACCACATGGGTGGCCACCAGGATGATGCGGTCGACGGCCATGGCGGCCAGAAGTTCCCGCAGCCGCACCCGCTCTTTGGGGTCCAGCCCGGCGGTGGGTTCGTCCAGAATCAGCAGTTTCGGGTCCCCCAGCAACGCGGAGGCCAGCAGCAGCCGCTGCTTCATGCCGCCGGAATAAGCGGAAAGCCGCTTGTCCAGCTCGTCGGACAGGTTCACCGCTGCCGCCACCCGGTCCACCTGGGCGGCAACGTCGGCGCGGGGAATTTCCTTCAGCGCCGCCAGGTAGGCCAGAAACCGCCGCCCGGTGTAGCTGTCGTACAGCCCCTGCTGCTGGGGCATGTAGCCCAGCACCCGGCGGAAGGCGATGCCCCGGGCGGGTTTTCCGTCCCACAGCACCCGGCCGGAATCCGCCGCCAGGGTGCCGGTGATGATGTGGATGAGGGTGCTCTTTCCCGCCCCGTTGGGGCCCAGCAGGCCGTACAACCCCGGACCCAGGGTCAGGGATACCCCGTCCAGGGCCTGTTTGAGGTTTGGTCTGCCGGTCTCCCGCCGCCGCAGCAGCGGGGCGGGCAGGGGATAGCTTTTGCGCAGAGAATCCAGTACAAGTGTGGGCATACGTTCAACTTCCCGTGTTCAAGTTTCTGCATATAGCATGCAGGTGAGATGTATCAAAGTTATTTCGGGACGATGCCGTTCCAGTAGTCCTCCTGGGACATCAGCCGGTATTGCGGGGCGCCGGTGACGGCATAGGGGCCTTCCTGCAAACCGGAACCCTGGGGAGAATCCTGGCCGGCAACCACCAGATACCGGTCGTCCCCCACCGGGGTGATCCGTGCATAGGGCATGTCGGTGCCGCCGGCGGAATACACCAGGTTCCACGGCTGCGGGGGCTGGTCTGCCGTCAGCATGGAATAGGTGGAGGATCCGGAGTTTTCCAGGCGGAAGATCAGGTGATCCTCATCGGCATCGAGGATGGAAATACAGGGCTTTTCTTCCTCGGAAACCTGGTATCCGGACAGGACCTTGTCCTCCCCGGTAGTTACATCCAGGAGGTGAAAGACCCCATCCTGCAGATACGCCAGGGTGGAACCAAAGAGGTTGGAGGTGAAAAGGGCGTCCTCTGCCTGATACAGGGTGGTGCGTTCCCCGGTGGCGGGGTCGTAGGCAGCGTAGGTCTGGTCGGCGTCCCACAGAATCAGCCGGGAGCCCGCACCGCCTTTGAGCCATTCCTGGTTCAGGTCGCACAGGGCTTCGGGCTCTCCGCCGTCGGGGTCGATGCGCACCAGCTGGGCGGTGAAACTGCCGTCCTCAGTGGTGGTGCTCAGCCGGGTGTACAGGTACTGCCCATCGGTCACAAGGGGACGACTGATCACCTAGTTGGCCCCGAAGGTGACGGTGGTTTTCCGGTCACTGCCGTCCAGGCCCATGGTTTCGATGTGGGGCAGCACCGTATCCGTCCCGGCAGCTTCTTGGAGATTACCCGGAAAGATCAGCACCAGCCGGTCCCCCACCACGCTGGACAGAATTCCGCCGGCCGAGTAGGGCAGATAGCTGGTACAGGCGTCGGTGTCATGGCTGCAGTTGGGCTGACTGCACAGATAGACCTGCTGCCCGGTGGCGTAGTCCAGATACAGCAGATTGGTGGAACCGTCCTCCCGGCAATCGGCGGAAACAAAATAAAATCCGTCCGGTCCCGAGCCGCCGTAATTCCACCCGTCGCTTTGCTGCAGCGCGGTAAACTGTACACCCCCGGTAACGGCTTCCGGCGGGGAAAAAGCACAGCCGGCCAGGGGCAGGGCCGGCAGCAGGCAGGCCAGCAATGCGCTCAGTAAAAAAGTTCCTTTTTTCACAGACAAGCACCTCCCGAAACTTGAATTCCTGCAATCGTGAACCAATCCTGCTTTGATTGTAGGAACCGGTTGTATCCGGGATGTCACCGTCTGCGGCAACCATCAGAACAGTTCGGTGAATTCCTCCAGTGCGCTGTCGTCCTGCGCCGTGGTCATCCGGTCTTTGGGCACCAGGGCATACCGGGTGTCAAGAGAAGCCTGCAGGCTGTCGTCGGCGGTGATGCGCACAAACAGATCGTCGCCGGTTTCCCCCAGCACGGTCAGGGAGCGTCCCTGGGCCAGCGGTACCGGGGCAATGGTCCCGTCGGCCAGATTCAGTTGGTACAGGCTGCTTTTTCCCTCCGTGCCGTTTTCCGGAGCGGTAAACCAGAGGGCGTCCTCGTCGGCGTACTGAATCACGGTCACCGACGGGACAAACCGGTCGTCCCGGGCCAGCTCGGTGAGCTGCTCATCACCGGCAAAGGCGCAAAGGCGGTGGTCAGCGGTGATGCCGTACAAAGTATCCGGCAAAGCGGATTCCAGCAGATCCCCCTGCTGCCATGCGTACAGTGGGGCGGTGCTGCCGTCCCGGGGGTCCACCGACAGCAGGGTGTGGGTCTGGTCGGCCAGCTGTTCCGCCGTTTCGGCCTGCTGGGTGTTGCGGCGGATTTCCTTCAGTACCAGGTAATGGTCCCGGCATCCCGCCAGAAAGGCGTAGCTGCCGCCGGTGGTGGATCCGCTCCATAAGGGATCGAAGCTGCCGTCCGCCAGGTCGATGCGCAGCAGGTCCTGGCGGCTGTCCGCTTCATCGGAAACGCTGGTGGACAGAAGGTACACCGCATCTTCATCCATGCACAGCCCATCTCCCGGGGTGGCATTGGCCGCAAACTCATACAGAACCCGGCGGTTGCTGCCGTCCGGGTTGGCCGTCTCGATGCGGGCGGGGGTGTTCAGGTAGCACAGGACCAGCTGTTCCCCGTTGGTGAGAAGGCGGGGAATGTTGCCCTTGTCCCCGAACCAGGCGGGGCAGGTTTCGTCGTGGTGTTCGCAGTTGGGCTGGGAACACACCGGAACCGCCTGCCGGGAGGCGTAGTCGTAAAAGACCAGGCAGCCGGTCCAGTCGTCATAGGTATGGACGGTATAAAACCCGTCCGCCGTCCGGGCCCCCGCCGCCGACTGGGAAAAGACCAGCTGATTCTCCGGGGCGGTAGTCACCTCCGGGGCCGGGGCGGCGGTCACCGCCGCTTCGGATGACTGTGCCGGGGTGGGGGAGGGCTGTGCGGTGCTTGCGGGCGCGGAGCAGCCCGCCAGAACAAGGGAAAATCCCAGCAAGAGGGAAAAAACCGTCTGTTTTCTGTCCATGATTCTTCCTTTCCCGCGGGATAGGGGATTGTATTGTATCTTCCCGCAATGCCGTTTTGTTTCATTTTAACATAGAAAACGGGGAAGGGGGTATAGCTTTCCGCCTGGGAAAGCGGATTTTTCTTGCAAAAGGTGGCAACGCCCGCCGCTGTGTGGTACAATTTTTACAGAAAAGCCGGGTCCGTTCCGGCAAAAGTGAGGTGCTCCCGTGAAAAAGAAGGTTTGTCTGGTCGTGGCCATCGTGATGCTGCTCTCCCTGCTGTTCAACGGGATTCCCACGGTGGCCGCCGGGGTGGCGGCCCGGGGCGTCTGGGGCGTCAACTACGGCATCGTGGGGTTTCCGCTGCTGATCGGGCTGGCGGCGCTGTATTTTTACCGCCGGGAAGAATGAAAGCGGGCAGGATTGCGCAGGGCGGTGCTTGCGCAATCCTGCCCTGCGCATTATAATAGGGACATATCTCAATCCATCCGAACTTGTCATGTCCGTGCCGCCAGCGGCGCGGAACCAGTAACGGGCCCGGGGTGACCGGTCCGACAGAAATGAGGAAAGTACCAATGGAAAAGATCAAGATGACCACTCCCCTGGTGGAGATGGACGGCGACGAGATGACCCGCATTCTGTGGAAGCAGATCAAGGACGAGGTCATTCTGCCCTTCGTGGACCTGAAGACCGAGTACTACGACCTGGGCCTGGTCCACCGGGAGGAAACCAAAGACCAGGTGACGGTGGACGCGGCCAACGCCAACAAGAAGTACGGCGTGGCGGTCAAGTGCGCCACCATCACCCCCAACGCCCAACGGGTGCAGGAATACAACCTGACCCAGATGTGGAAGAGCCCCAACGGTACCATCCGCGCCATTCTGGACGGCACCGTCTTCCGGGCGCCCATCATGGTCAAGGGCATCTCTCCGGTGGTGCGCACCTGGCAGAAGCCCATCACCATCGCCCGTCACGCCTTCGGTGACGTGTACCGCGCCACCGAATACCGCGTTCCCGGCCCGGGCAAGGCCGAATTGGTCTTTACCGGGGCGGACGGCACCACCTTCCGGGAGACCATCAACGATTTTGACGGCGCCGGTGTGATTCAGGGCCAGTTCAACAAGGACAGCTCCATCACCTCCTTCGCCCGTTCCTGCTTCCAGTTCGCCGTGGACACCAAGCAGGACCTGTGGTTCTCCACCAAGGATACCATCTCCAAGAAGTACGACCACACCTTCAAGGACATCTTCCAGGAAATCTACGACGCCGAGTATAAGGAAAAATTCGAGGCCCTGGGCATCGAATACTTCTACACCCTCATCGATGACGCCGTGGCCCGGGTCATCCGCTCCAAGGGCGGCTTCATCTGGGCTTGCAAGAACTATGACGGCGACGTGATGAGCGATATGGTCTCCACCGCCTTCGGTTCCCTGGCCATGATGACCTCGGTGCTGGTTTCTCCGGACGGCAACTATGAGTATGAGGCCGCCCACGGCACCGTCACCCGCCACTATTACAAGTACCTGAAGGGGGAGGAGACCTCCACCAACCCGGTGGCCACCCTCTTTGCCTGGTCCGGCGCCCTGCGCAAGCGCGGCGAGCTGGACGGCATCGACGCCCTGGGCAAATTTGCCGATGCCCTGGAAAAAGCCACCATCGACACCATCGAGTCCGGCGTCATGACCGGCGACCTGTGCGCCATGTGGGAAGGGGAGACCCCGGCCCGCAAGGTCACTTCCCTGGAATTCCTCAAGGAAATCCGCGCCCGTATGGAAAAGGCTCTGGCCTGATTTTTCCCGCATGAAACAAGCAGCCGCCTCCCGGATAAGGAGGCGGCTGTTTTGTATGTCCGGGGGCTCACAGCCGCACCGGAACCGGTTTGTGGATGGTCAGGGTGTCGGGAGTGACGGTACATTCCATGGCCAGCACCTCCACCCCGGCTGCGGCGGCCCGGCGCAGCGCGTCGCCGAAAGCCGGATGGGTGAGGTCGTTGGGGCCAAAATCCACCATGCCGCCCATCTGCAGCACAAAACAGACGGTGGCTTCGTACCCTTCGGCCCGGCAGCGGGTCAGCTCTTCCAGATGTTTCACCCCCCGCAGGGTGGGGGCGTCGGGAAATCGGGCATGGCCGTTCTCTTCCAGGGTGACCCCTTTCACCTCCACAAATCCCTTGCGGCCGCCGGTGGCTTCCCAGTAAAAATCAAAGCGGGAATTGCCCCACACCGTCTCGGGGCGCAGCAGAGTCAGCCCGGGGCGGAAGTTTCCGGCCCCGGCCCACTCCCCGAACACCCGGTTGGTGGCCTGGGAGTCCATGTTCACCAGCAGCGGGCCCTTTTCTACCCCGATCAGGTCGTACCGGGTCTTGCGGTGGGGATTGCCGGAATCGGCCAGGTACACCCGGGCCCCCGGCACCAGCAGTTCCCGGCAGCGGCCGGTATTCTTCACATGGACGATCTCCTCGGTCCCGTCCAGCTCCACATGGGCCACAAAACGGTTGGGCCGGGACAAAAAACGACCTTCTTTGACGGTTTGGTATTGCATTGTTTCTCTCCTGCCTGTATCCTGATAGGGTGAGTATAGCATCGGGCGGCAGAGTGTGCAAGCCGCCCGCAAGGAGGTCTTCCCATGCACATTCCCACCCAAGATACCGCCGGGCAGGTGATCCAGCCCTTTGCCCAGGCGCTGGCCCAGGCCCGCCTGCCCCATGAGGACTACGACGTTACCCGTTGGCTCTATGTTCCCAGTATGTACTGTGATTACCGTTATATCCTGGGCACCGCCGGCGAAAAGCCGCTGATCTGCGTGGGCATCAACCCGTCCACCGCCGCCCCCAACGACCTGGACAACACCCTCAAGTCGGTGGAGCGCATCGCCCTGGGCAACGGGTATGACAGCTTCATCATGTTCAACGTCTACGCCCAGCGGGCCACCCGCCCCGACGATATGGAAAAGACCTGCAACCCGGTGCTGCACCGGGAGAACATGGCCGCTTTCCGCTGGGCATTGGAACAGACCCGCAGCGGTGCCCCCGCCGTCTGGGCTGCCTGGGGCACCATCATCGAAAAGCGCCCCTACCTGGCGACCTGCCTGCGGGATATGATCGAAATCGGCAACGAGCTGGGGGCCCGCTGGTATTCCGCCGGCGCCCGCTCCAAAAAGGGCCACCCCCACCATCCGCTGTACCTGCGCAAGGACTGCACCCTGGATGATTTTGATGTGGCCGGGTATCTGGCGCAAAGCCTGTAAGGCGGCAAAGGACAAAACAAAGGAGCAGCAGAACCATATGGTTCTGCTGCTCCTTTTTGGTTGCGGAAAATCGCTTCCCACGGCAATGCCGGGACAAATTCCGTGCCCGTCAGCTCTGCGGCGTTTCGCGGAGCTTGCGGAATTCGCTGGGGGTCACGCCCTCGTGCTTTTTGAACGCCCGCACCAGGCCCTGGGTATCCCAGAATCCCACCTGCTGGGCCACTACCTTTACGGACTCGGTGGCAAGCAGTGTTTTTGCTTTTTCCACCCGCAGCTTCTGAATGTAGTCCAGAATGTTGGTACCGGTGTGTTCCTTGAATGCGCGGGACAAATAGGACCCGCTCATCTGGAATTCGGCGGCGATGGAAGAGGCGGTCAGCTCGTTTTCGGTATAATGCTCCAGAATGTACTGCTTGACCTCCTCCATTTTGCTGGGAACGGCCGCCGTGTTGTTTTCGGCCTTTTTGTAGGCGGCCAGTTCGTTCAGGATGGCTGTCAGTTCTTTCTTGAAATCCGCAATGTTTTCGGTGTGGTACAGGCGCTGCTCAAAGCTGTTCACTACCGTAAAATTCCGGTCTCCGCCCAGTTGTTCGTCTATGCTGGCCAGAATCAGGGCTGACAGGGCATAGATCCGGTGCTTGGTGGTCTGCAGGTCTTCCATCCCGCTGGGCAGGGTCTGAGCGAACAGTTCGTCCAGCAAGGCGGGAATGCTGTCGTAATCCTCCAGATTCAGGCGGGCAAAAACCTTGCGGATCAGTTTGCGATACAAAGGAAAGGTATCCTCCATACCGTCGTCGGCGCCGGCTTCCCGATTGGAACCCCAGAAGTCCATGTAAGAAATTTCCTGCGAAATGGAGAACACCGAGCGGGCAAATTCCGCCGGTGTGGTGCCCCAGAATGTGTGGGTGGTCACCAAGGTGGCATCGAAGGTCTTTTCATAGGTATCCAGCAGCTTCTGCACAATGGTTTCGATCTGTTCAGCGTCGGCCGCGCTGCCGCAGGACAGGATGACCAGGAACCATTCGTCCCGGAAAGGCGCCACCGTACCGGGAAAATCCTGAAACACCAGGTCGGTCAGCACATTGTTGAGCAGATAGTGGAACAGATCTCCCTGGGTGGTCAGACGCGGGTCGTGGCGCATATCCTTGAAGAAATTGCTGCGGTCTTCCGCGCAGCAAACGGCAAACAGTGCATAGCCTTCTCCGTCGCGCAGTCCGGCCAGCAACAGGCTGGATTGGGCACAGAGCAAGGTATCCTCGCTGCTGGAAGATTCCGTCATACGGTTGAGCTGCCGTCCCAGGGCCAGCGGCAGGATACTGCTGCGCTCCCGGCGCATGGTATCGTTGTCGAGTTTGGCGGCCACAAAGTCTTCCGCAATGGAACGCAGGCTGTTCTGCACATCCCCGGCCTCGCGGCGGGTGGTTTCCAGCAGATATTCCACGGGAGCAAACAGCTGTCTGTTCAGCCAGAATACCAGGATCACAATGCTGGCCAGCACCAGAATGCCGGTGGCCGCCATGACCACCAGCGAAATCCACTGGATCTGGACAAGTTCCTCGGTGGAAACGCCCACCAGAATCCGCACATCCGGCAGATTGGTTTCGGATACGACGGTGATATACCGGCAGTCTTCCAGCGTCTGTTTGGTGACTTCGCTGGTCTGGGACAGGCTTTCCAGCACGTCTTCGTTTTCGGTGCGGCAATACAGGATCTCGTCTGCGTTGCCCACAAACAGACAGCTGTTGTCCGGCGAAATGCGGGTCACGAATCCATCCAGATCAAATTCCACCATGGCATAGGCCACGGTGTTTCCCTGGTTGGAAATGCGGCGGATGATATAACAATGGCTGTCCGTGTCGGTGGAAAAATGGGTCAGCCAATTCTGCCCCATGGGAATCTGCTGCAAAACGGCAGGGGAAAGATCCGGGTAGCTGTCAAAAAACAGATGATTCTGTTCCCGGGTCAGCTGCCGGGCCATGGTGATCACCGCATCGCTGTTGGTAAAATACACGGCCAGGGTATTGATGTCCGAACCATACATGGCCACCAGAGAGTTCAGGTCTTTGCGCAAAGAATAGCCGGCCACGGTCAGGGCCTCTTCCCCTTCACTGCCGTCATATCCGGCAAAGGAGTCCAGCGATTGATTGGCAGTCAGCGTTTCGCAAAGGCGGGCATAGCTGTTCAGCAGGTCGGTGGTCTGATGGGCCACGGTTTCGGCCTGGGCGTTCAGTACCCGTTCCGTACTTTGATTTACGCGGTTGATGTTGACCAGCAGCAGAGAAAACGAAAAGATCAGTACGGCCAGAACCGCACCGCCGATCACAACGGTCAATGCGCGTTCCCGGCGCAAACGTCCTTTTTTGTGTGGTGAAGTATCCGGCATTCAGAACCCTCCCCCTGTTCAAAATGCAGACAGGACCGCGTTGCCACAGCAGTCCATACATATAGAATTATATCTACTACGCGTACACGGTGTCAAACATCATATTTTTCGGCAGCGTTGTTTTTTGCCCTGCTCGTTGCAGCAACGTCAAAAAAGCGCCATGAAAAAATATGAAGCTTGCGGATGTCCCCCCGGATGTGATTTACTGAGTATGCATAATATAGATTTTTGTATCTAAAACAAAGAACAATCATCAATAGCGAGGAGCGTGCTGTATATGCGGGTTGTGCATTGCCGGGTCAATCATCTGAAAAACCCATTGGGATTTGCGTTGGAAAATCCGGTGTTTTCCTGGCAGGTCGAAGAATCTGCGGGGCATACGGCGGTATCGTCGCGCCTGGAAGTAGCGCGAGATCCGGCATTCACGGATGTTGCGGCGGATACGGGCGAGGCGGAGCTGGATTCTCTGGCCACGGAACTGACGCTGACGTTGGCACCGCGTACCCGCTATTATTGGCGAGTCACGGTATGCACCGATGCCCAGGAACGGGCAACCGGAGAAACCCAGTGGTTTGAGACCGCCAAGCAGAAGGAACCGTGGCAGGCAAAATGGGTTGCCTGCATAGGGGAAGCCCCCCGGCATCCCATTTTCCTGCGTGACCTGCCGGACTTTGGGCCCGTAACCAGCGCCCGGCTGTATGTATGCGGCCTGGGACTGTATGAAGTGTATGTGGACGGCCTGCGGGTGGGGGAGGAATACCTGGCACCGGGGTGCCAGGATTACCGGCGCTGGCTGCAGTACCAGACCCTGGATCTGACCCGGGCCATCAACGGCGGGGCCAGACAGCTGCAGATTCTGCTGGGCAACGGCTGGTATGCCGGCCGGTACGGACTGGATACCAGACCGGGTGATCCGCCCTTTTACGGGCGGGAGAAAAAGCTGATTGCCGAACTGCACGTGCGGTGCCGCGACGGAAGGGAGCACTGCCTGGTTACGGATGAAAGCTGGCGCGTGCGGCGCAGCAATCTGGTGTTTTCCGGCATTTATGAGGGGGAGGGAAGGGACGATACCATGCCGCCCGCACCGGAAGAACCGGTGCGCCTGTGCCGGGAGCCGGAAGGGGTCCTGACGGCTCGGTTTTCGCTGCCGGTCAAGGTGCAGGAAGAACGGAAAGCCACCCTGCTGTGCACTCCGGCAGGGGAACAGGTGCTGGATATAGGGCAGAACCTGGCCGGTATCTTTCGCCTGCACGTACATGGTGTGCCGGCCGGGCAGGAGGTTCTTCTGCAGTTTGGGGAGGTGCTCCAGGATGGCTGTTTCTACCGGGACAATCTGCGCACGGCGGCAGCCGAATACCGCTGGCGCTCGGCGGGGACGGATGCGGTGCTGGAACCCCATTTTACCTTTTACGGATATCGCTATGTGCGGGTGCAGGGGTACCCCGGCCTGAAGGCAGAGGACTTTACCGCGTTGCCCCTGTGGTCGGATGTGGAGCCCATTGGCACCCTGACCACCGGACACCCGCTGCTGAACCGCCTGATTGAAAATGTGCGCTGGGGGCAGCGCAGCAATTTCATCGATCTGCCCACCGACTGTCCCCAGCGGGACGAACGGCTGGGCTGGACCGGCGACGCCCAGGTCTTTGCGCCCACAGCCTGCTATTTTACCGAAAATTACGCCTTTTACCGCAAGTATCTGCATGACATGGCGGAGGAACAGGCCCAGGCGGAAGGCCGTGTACCCAATACGGTGCCCAGCGTAGGGCGCAACGGAGATCTGGACTGCTCCGCCGCCTGGGGGGATGCAGTCTGCATTCTGCCCTGGGTGCTGTACCTGTTCAGCGGAGACAAACGGATTCTGGAGGAACAGTATATCTCCATGCGCGCCTGGGTGGACTACATCACCGGGGTGGACGGCACCGACCACGGTTGGCGCCGGCACTTCCATTTCGGAGACTGGCTGGCCCTGGACCATCCGGCACACCGGGCGGACACCATGCAGGGCGCCACGGATAAGGGGCTGATTGCAGACAGCTACTATCTGGGCAGTGCCCGGATTGTGGCCCGCACAGCAGCTTTGCTGGGACGGCCGGAAGAAGCCCGCCGGTATGAGCAACTGGCGGAAAAGGTGCTGGAAGGGATCCGTGGGGAATACTTCTCCCCCACGGGGCGCTGCTGCGTGGACACACAGACGGCCCATCTTCTGACACTGCATTACGGGCTGTGGCCGGACACGGCCCGTGCCGCGGCGGCGCTGCGGGAAAGCCTGGCTCTGGTGGATAACGAACTGCGGACCGGTTTTGTGGGCACGCCCTTGCTCTGCCCGACCCTGAGCCAATGCGGGATGGATGAACTGGCCTGGGATTTGCTGCTCCGGGAGGAGTATCCCGGCTGGCTGCATGAGGTGAAACTGGGGGCCACCACCGTGTGGGAGCGCTGGAACAGCCTGGATGCCGACGGAAAGATTTCCTCCACCGGGATGAACAGCCTGAACCATTACAGCTATGGCGCTGTTCTGGAATGGGTGTGGCAGTATGCCGCCGGTCTGCGGCCGATGGATTCGGCCCCCGGATTCCGCACCGTCCGCATAGCGCCGCGGCCGGACCGGCGCATCGGACACTTGTGTACCGAATATCGCAGCGCGGCGGGCCGGTATGCGGTGGCCTGGAAAACCGGAACGGATGGCCTTTTCACGCTGGAACTGACCGTTCCCTTCGGCTGCCGCGCACTGGTGGAACTGCCCTTTGCGCCGACAGAACTGTACAAGGAAAACAATCCTCTGTTTGCGGATGTGGATAAGGGGGTGTGCCGGGTGGGGGCCGGGCGCTATGCCGTGACCTATCGTCCGGTCCGGCCGTTGGGAAAGGTGTTTCACCTGGATACACTGCTGGGCAAGATGCTGGATACCCCCGAAGCCGCAGCCTGCCTGCGCCGGCTGTTGCCTGCGGCTGCCGAAGAAACAGGCTGGCGTCGTTTTGCCAGTCTGCGGGCCTGGCTGGAGGAACACGGGATGAAGGCACCGGAAAACCTGGAAACGGAATTGGAAAAAATAGCGATGGATAGATGATTTCAACAAAAAGACATTGCTTTTTGAGGATCCATCGATTTTTGATGTGTACCCCGTGATGCGTTATTTCCACCGAATAAACACAACCCTTCATTCCTGTGTTCACCGGGGTGGGGCGTCACTTTTTGCGGTTTGTCAAAAAACGAATGTGGACGAAAAAGAGTGATTCTTGCGAAGCGGGGCGGGGCATGGTTTACTGGAACCAGCGAAAGGGAACGCGGCGATGGCCGGGTCCCGACCCGAAGAACAAAACAACAAACAAAAAGGAGAGAACAGTATGAAACGAGTACACAGCTTGCTTGCAAAGGGCTGCGCCGTTGCGTTGGCGGCATCCATGTTGCTGACTGCCTGCGGCAGTTCCTCTTCCTCTACCACGGAGGAAACTTCCAGCGCCGCCACCGACACCGCTACGGCAGAGGCCGCCAGCGAAAAGACAGAAGGCGGCACCATGATCTTCGGTACCTCCGATGTGCTGGGCGAGTTCTTCAGTCCTTATAAACAGGTCAGCCTGGCCAGTTACGGCTGGCCGGTGTATGAGCCGCTGGCCTGGCAGCGCCAGGATATGACCTGGGATCCCTGCCTGGCCGAAAGCTGGGAGCGGGATGACGAAGCCCACACCCTGACCCTGCACCTGGTGCAGAACGCCACCTTCAGCGACGGCACCCCCATGACGGCCGACGATGTGGTGTTCAGCCTGGCCAGCCGTGCGGATTACGGCACCGACAGCACCATCGGCAGCCCCACCAGCGTGGAAGCCCTGGACGACTACACCGTGCAGATCACCTGGGATTCCTTCTCCCTGAACTATGAACAGTGGGTTCTGGGCCAGTTCGTCTTCTCCAAGGATACCTTTGACGAAAAGGGCCTTGACTGGATGCTGAACAACATGATGGGCACCGGTCCCTATGTGCTGGAAGAGTTCGTGCCTGATGTTTCCCTGACCTACACCCGCAACGAAAACTACTGGGGCGATGAGACCCCGGCCCCGGACCGCATCGAGTACCTGTACATGGCCGACGCCACCACCATGCTGGCGGCCTTCCTCAACGGCGAGATTGATCGCATGACCACCAGCGATCCCACCGTGGTGGATCAGCTGACCGCCGCCGGCTTCGAGCCCATGAAGACCAGCAGCGGCAGCGCCGACGCCCAGTTCCTGGCCGTGCCCCTGTCCATTGACGAAAACGATCCCCTGTACAATCAGGAAGTCCGCGAAGCCATCTTCATGTACGGCATCGACTGGCAGACCATGGCCACCGGCCTGGGCGGCTCTCTGGGCTACCACACCGACGCCATCGGCATGACCGGCATGAGCTACTACGACGAATCCATCGAGAAGAGCAGCTATGACCCCGAAAAGGCCAAACAGATGCTGGCCGATGCGGGTTATCCCAACGGCTTCACCACCACCATCTACACGTCTTCTCCCTTCTCCAGCGCCGCCACCATGCTGCAGGCGGGTCTGGCCGAAATCGGCATCACCGCAGAGTGCGAGTTCGTTGACTACACCCTGGTCCAGTCCGACTACATCGGCGCCAAGGCCACCCAGACCGGTATCTGCATCACCTGCCTGTACTTCCCCAACACCCTGCAGACCGACCGCTTCACCAAGCACATCAACCCCACCGCCACCTACGGCGCATCCTCTACCTGGGATGACCAGATCGTGACCCTGTGGAATGCCGTCACCAGTGCCACCACCCAGGAAGAAGAAGACACTGCCCTGTTCAACTATTCCGACTACTATGTCCACACCGGCAGCTGGATCTGGCCGATGTACAACACCACCGCCAACATCTTCACCCAGGATTGGGCCACCTTCACCGATGACGCCATGTGCGGCACCATGATGGATCCCATGGAAATGTGGACCACCCGCAGCTGATGCGCGGTACATTCTGGCAACCTGAGCAAAACAATCCGGCACGGTGCAGCGGCCCGCATGCGGGTGACCACCCGCAAGACCGCTGCGCCGTGCTCTCGTTTTGCCCATTTATCCCGGATTTTGAGATTCTGAACCGATTTCCGCAACACGGAAGGAGTTGACTGCGCGTGGCAAAATATATGTTCAAGCGGCTGGGACAGACGCTGATCATCATCGTCATCGTTTCCGTTCTCACGTTCCTGCTGGTTTCCCTGATGCCCAAGGATCCTGTCTATGCCTTGTACGGCACCGACATCACCCAGGAAGAATATGATGTCGCTTTCAAACAACTGAATCTGGACAAACCCATTCCCGTACGGTATCTGGCCTGGGCCGGCGACGTGCTCCACGGCGACTTCGGTACCTCCTACCGGTATCATGACGACGTTCTCGCTGTGATCGGCGAAAAGCTCGGTGTCACCATGTACCTGTGCTTCGCTTCCACCATTATTTCGTTCCCCATCGGCATCCTGCTGGGCGTGATCACCGCCGTCAAGCGGGGCAAATGGCAGGACAGTGTGCTGACCATGTTTGCCAACATCATCAGCAGCATCCCATCCTTCGTCATCGCCATTGTCATGCTGTGGATTTTCTGCATCAAACTGGGCTGGCTGCCTTCCAGCGGGTTCACCTTCCCCTGGGATGATTTCGGGGAACATATCCGCGAAATCATCATGCCGCTGTTCTGCCTGTCCATCGGCGGCATCGCCAGTGTCTGCCGCCAGACCCGCTCCAGCATGCTGGAGGCCATCCGCCAGGATTACGTGCGCACCGCCCGTTCCAAAGGCTTGAAGGAAGGCTTCATCATCTACAAGCATGTTCTGCGCAACGGCCTGGTCCCCATCATCACCATGATCGGCCAGCGCCTGGCCATGATGATGGGCATGACCGTCTTTGTGGAAAATGTTTTTGCCATCCCCGGCATCGGCAGCCTGATGGTGGAATCGGTCAACAACGTGGATATGCCTGTGCTGCAGGCCTGCGTCATGCTGTCCGCCCTGATTATCTCGCTGGCGTATCTCTTCACCGACTTCCTGTATGTCGTGGTTGACCCGCGCATCAGTCTGAGCTGAGAAAGGAGGAACCGAGAATGTCTGTACAAACCCTGGCACCGGAAGAAAAAAGTCGGCAGCAGATCATGCGCGAACAGCGCCAGCGTGACATCCGCCGTTTCTTCCACACCATGTTCAGTCGTCGCATTGTCATCATCGGGGCGGTGGGCACGGCCTTCTTCCTGCTCATCGCCCTGTTTGCCCCCCTCATTGCACCCTATGATCCCAACGCGGTGGACATCCTCAACAAATTTGCGCCCATGAGCGCGGAGCACCTTCTGGGAACCGACATCTACGGCCGCGACCTGTTCTCCCGCCTGGTGTACGGCACCCGGGTGTCCATCCTCACCGGCGTCATCGCCACCCTGATGGCGGCCATCATCGGCTGCCTGCTGGGTATGGTAGCCAGCTTCTACGGCGGCACGGTGGACAAGCTGCTCATCGCCGCCTGCGATACCTTCATGGCCATTCCCGGCACGGCCCTGGCCATGGCGCTGCTGTCCCTGCTGGGCGGCGGCATGCTGAACATGGCGGTCATCCTGTGCATCACCACCATCCCCGGTATGCTGCGCATGATGCGCGCCTCCTCCCTGAGTGTCATGAGCACCGACTACATCCTGGCAGCCAAGCTTTCGGGCGAAAACAAGCTCAAGATCATGATCAAGCATGTGCTGCCCAACAGCATTTCGCCCATTATCGTGATGGCCACCCAGAGCGTGGGCACCTCCATCATGATGGAAAGCGGCCTGAGCTTCCTGGGCATCGGCATCAAGATTCCCACTGCCTCCTGGGGCTCCATCATCAACGAAGCGCGCCCCTACCTGATGACCAGCCCGCTGTACGTTCTGGCACCCTGCATCTGCCTGGCCCTGCTGATCATCAGCCTGAACCTGTTGGGCGACGGCATCCGTGATGCCATGGATCCCTCGCTGCGCGGTGCATAAGGAGGTACATGATGGAAAAGAAAGAACTGTTGGTGGAGGCCAAAAATATCGTCACCACCTTCCCCTTTGACAAAGGTACCCGGACCAAGGCCGTGGATGGCGTTTC
Organism: Gemmiger formicilis; assembly: GCF_016900095.1. Classification (GTDB taxonomy): domain Bacteria; phylum Bacillota; class Clostridia; order Oscillospirales; family Ruminococcaceae; genus Gemmiger; species Gemmiger formicilis_A. The sequence continues at coordinate 80,406 of NZ_JACJJP010000010.1, read as the reverse complement.
CTTTGAGCTGCGCCGCGGCGAAATCGTCGGTCTGGTGGGCGAATCCGGCAGCGGCAAGTCGGTCACGTCCATGAGCATTCTGCAGCTGATCCTTCCTCCGGGCAAGGTCAGCGGCGAAGTTCACGTGGAAGGCATCGAGGGCAACGCCCTGGACTACGGGCCGGAATCCGAACAGGCCCGGGCCATCCGCGGCGGCAAGATCGGCATGATCTTCCAGGAGCCCATGACCAGCCTGAACCCCATCCTGACGGTGGGGTACCAGATTTCCGAAAACATCATGACTCACCTGAAGGTGGATAAGGCCGAAGCCAAGCGCCAGGCCATTGCTATGATGGAAAAGGTGGGCATTGCCAACCCGGAAATCCGCTACAACCAGTACCCGCTGGAATTTTCCGGCGGTATGCGCCAGCGCATCATGATCGCCATGGTGCTGGCGGCCAAGCCGGAAGTCCTCATTGCGGACGAAGCCACCACCGCCCTGGACGTGACCACCCAGGCACAGATCCTGGAACTGATCCAGCGCCTGACCAAGGAAGAGGATGTGTCGGTCATCATCGTGACCCACAACCTGGGCCTGGTGGCCCGGTATGCCGACCGCATCTATGTCATGTACGGTGGCAACATTGTGGAATCCGGCGACAAGTACACCCTGTTTGAAAATCCCTCTCACCCCTATACCCGCGGTCTTCTGGCCGCCGTGCCCCGGCTGGATGATCCCAAGGACCGCAAGCTGGTTCCCATCGAGGGTATGCCGCCAAACCCGGCCGAAATGCCCACCTATTGCAAGTTCTACGCCCGCTGCCCCTTCCGGGAAGACCGCTGCAAGGAAAAGCTCTGCGACTTGCGGGCCGAGCCGGAAAAGGACCACTATGTCCGCTGCTACCTGACCCGGGAAGAAATCGAGGCCAAGCACCGGGCCATGGGGGAGCAGAGCCAGGCGGCGGCCGCCAAACAGATTTCCGACGAAGTCTGCCTGGAAGTGGACCATCTGCGCATGAGTTTCCCGCTGTACCGCGGCATGATGAAGCGCAAGATCGGTGAAGTACACGCGGTACAGGATGTGAGCTTCTACGTCCGCACCGGCGAGACCCTGGGCATTGTGGGTGAATCCGGCTGCGGCAAATCCACCCTGGCCAAGTGCATCATGCGGGCCCTGACCCCCGCCGAAGGCAAGATCCTGTACAAGGGCACCGACATTGCCCACATGAAGGAACACGACCTGAAACCCATCCGTTCCAAGATTACCATGATCTTCCAGGATCCCTTCTCCTCCCTGGACCCCCGTCAGACGGCGGAATCCATCGTGGGCGAGCCCCTCAAGATCAACCATCTGGTCCACTCCAAGGCGGAATACGATGCCCGCATCGACGAACTGTTCTCCCTTGTGGGCTTGAACCCCGCTTACCGCACCCGCGTTCCCCGGGAATTTTCCGGCGGTCAGCGCCAGCGCCTGGGCATTGCCCGCGCTCTGGCTTCTAATCCGGACGTGATCATCTGTGACGAACCGGTCTCGGCCCTGGACGTCTCGGTGCAGGCGCAGGTCATCAACCTGCTGGAAGACCTGCAGGCCAAACTCCATGTGACCTACCTGTTCATTGCCCATGACCTTTCGGTGGTCAAGCACATCAGCGACCGGGTCATGGTCATGTATCTGGGCCGGGTGATGGAGACGGCCAAGGCGGAAACTCTGTACGAAAATCCGCTGCACCCCTACACCAAAGCCCTGCTTTCGGCGGTGCCCATCTCCGATCCAAAGGTGGAAGCCGGACGCGAACGCATCAAGCTGCTGGGCGAAGTTCCCAGCGTGCTGGAACGTCCCAAAGGCTGCCCCTTCTGCGAGCGCTGCCAGTATGCCACCGACCGGTGCCGCGCGGAAGTTCCCACCCTGCGCGATCACGGCGACGGCCAGGCTGTGGCCTGTTTCCTGTACGAATGACGGTGCCGCCGGCAGGACGGTCTGTCTGAAAGGGCCGGCACGTTCTCTGCGTGCCGGCCCTGTTTTTGGTATTCACACTCCACATAACAAGGAGGTTTTTTCATGATCCGCAATCATCTGTGCCAGACACCCTGCGGCCCGGTGCAGGGGATGGCTGCCCAGGCGGGAGTCACGGCCTTCCGCGGCATCCGCTACGCCACCGCCGGCCGCTGGCAGTATCCCTGCGTCACCACCCACTGGGACGGCACCCTCGACGCCACCCGCTTCGGCCCCAACGCCATGCAGATGGCGGCCATGGGCCCGCGCAACAAGGGGGGCAAGCCCTCGTTTTATGAGCATGAATTCCGGGAAGGATTGCCTTACACCTACTCGGAAGACTGCCAGTATCTGAATATCTATGCCCCGGACGACGCCGAACACGCCCCCGTACTGGTGTACATCCACGGCGGAGCCTTTATGGGCGGCTCCGGTTGGGACAAGGTGTTCAACGAGCCTGTCTGGCCGGAACAGGGGGTCATTGCCGTCACCCTCAACTACCGGCTGGGCATCTTTGGTGCGGTCACTCTGCCCGACCTGGCGGCCGAAGCGGGGCACGCGGGCAACTATCAGCTGTACGACCAGCTGGCGGCGCTGCGCTGGGTGCATGACAACATTGCCGCCTTTGGCGGTGACCCGGACAACGTGACCCTCATGGGCCAGAGCGCCGGCGCCCGCAGTGTGCAGATGCTGGCCGGCAGCCCGGCGGCCCGGGGACTGTTCCGCCGGGTGGTCATGTCCAGCGGCGGCGGGGCCCAATCCCACCTGTTCAACGAGATGCCAACCCCTGCCCAGCGGATGGAATTCTGGGAAGACTGGCGTCACAGCCTGGGAAATCCCGATCTGGCCGCTCTGCGGGCCATGACGCCCCAGGCGGTCATGGGCAGCCTGGGCAGTATGTTTGAAAAGCATGGCTTCCCCACAGTGATCAACTACATCTCTCCCGGATTTGATGAAGCGGCATTCCCCGCGCCGGGTACCCCCGGCGCCCTGGCGGGCGGTTGGCTGGATGTGCCCTGCCTGTGCGGTGCCAACAGCGAAGATATCGTCCCCGGCCTGGCCCAGGATGGCGTGCGCTGGGCGGCGTCCCGGCCGCAGACATCCTATGCCTGGTATTTTACCCGTCAGCTGCCGGGGGATGACCATGGTGCCTGGCACAGCGCCGATCTTTGGTACTGGTTCGGTACCCTGGACCACTGTTGGCGTCCCTTCACACCCCAGGATTACAAGCTGCGGGATGTGATGGTGGGGGCACTGCTGGCCTTTGCCAGAACCGGAGACCCCAATGGCCCCGGCCTGCCCCGGTGGGAACCGGCGGCCGCGGCCGGTCAGGCGCTGCGCCTGGATGTAGCGTGCAGCATGGAACCGGTGCCGGAACCGGAAGAACAGAAAGGAGTCATGTTATGAGAACCGTTACGGATTGGAATGAGGGTTGGCGTTTCCGCAAATGCCCGGATGTTCTGCCCGATCCCGCTCTGCCCCTGGAGGGCGAAGCTGTCACGTTGCCCCACACCTGGTATACCGATGATGATTACTATCGTGGCAACGCGGTTTATCAGAAACAATTCTCCCTGACCCCCACCCAGGGCCAGCAGGTATTTGTGCGCTTTCACGGCGTGGACAAAACCTGTGAAGTCTACCTCAATGGCCGGAAAATCGGCGGTCACCGGGGCGGCTATACCATCTTTGCCCTGGAACTGACCGACGGCCTGGCCGCCGACGGCAACAACCTGCTCACCGTACAGGTGAACAACGAGGTGGGGGAGACGGTCAGCCCTCTGTCCGGCGACTTCGCCAGTTTCGGCGGCATCCATCGCAAGGTGGAACTGATCTGCACCGGTGCGGTGCACTTCCCGGTGTGCTATCACGGCACGTCGGGGGTGCTTTTGCGCACAAGGATGGAAGGGAACAAGGGTGTTCTGACGGCCGAAATCCCCGGCGGAGACACCCTGCCCGCCGATGTGCAGGTTTGCTATACCCTGTGTGATCCGGATGGTGCCGAAGTGCTGCGGCAGACCCTTTCCCCGGCAGGCACCGCCCGCCTGGAACTGGGCAACCCCCGGCTGTGGAACGGCCGGAAGGACCCGGCGCTGTATCAGGTGACCGCCGAGCTGGTCCGCCAGGGGGAAACGCTGGATGCTGTTGCTCTCACGGTGGGCTTCCGCCGGTATTCGGTGGACCCGGACAAGGGATTTTTCCTCAACGGTGAACACCTGAAACTGCGGGGTGTGGCCAAACACCAGGATACAGCGGGGGTCTTTTCCGCTGCCGGGGAGGACAACTGGCGCACCGACATCGATCTCATCACCGAGATGGGCGCCAACGCGGTGCGGCTGTCCCACTATCCCCACCCCCAGCGGGTGTACGAGCTGTGCGATGAGCGGGGCCTGGCTGTCTGGGCCGAGATCCCGCTGCTCAAGCTGACCCTCAACGAAGAGCTTTTGCAGAATGCCGCCGATCAGCTGACCGAAATGATTCTGCAGAACCTGCACCATCCCAGCATCTTCTTCTGGGGGCTGCAGAATGAGATTGCCATCTTCGGGGATAAACCGTACATGGCCGAGCGGGTGGGCCGTCTGAATGAGCTGGCCCATCGCCTGGATCCCGACCGTCTGACCAGCAGTGCCAACCTTAATGCGGTGGAATGCGACAGCGTCCTCAATCGTGTCACCGACGTCACCGCCTACAATGTCTATTTCGGCTGGTATTACGGCAAAATGCCCGACCACGCCAAGTTCCTGGACGAATTTCACCGGGTCAATCCCGCCATGCCCCTGGCCATTTCGGAATATGGGGCCGACTGCAACCCGGCCTTCCACAGCGACACCCCCCGTGTCAATGACTACACCGAGGAGTTCCAGGCATTGTACCACGAGACCGTCTACCCCTATATGGCCCAGCGGGATTTTGTGTGGGGCAGCTTTGTGTGGAATATGTTCGACTTCGTCTCTGCCATCCGCAACGCGGGCGGTGTGAAATCCCGGAACATCAAGGGCCTGGTCACCTTTGACCGCAAGACCCGCAAGGATGCTTTCTATTACTACAAGGCCTTGTGGTCGGAGGACCCCTTTGTCCACATTGCCCAGCGGCGGTATGTGAACCGGGCGGCCGAGACCATGACGGTGAAGGTGTATTCCAACCAGCCCCAGGTGACCCTGACGGTAAACGGCGAAAGCCGCATGGCTCCGGTGGAAAACGGCAGCGCCTGCTTCGCCAGTGTGCCCCTGCAGAACGGGGAAAATCGGGTCACCGCCCAGGCCGGCGCCTGCACCGACAGCGCGGTGTTCTGCCGGGTGGCGGAGCCGGATGCCGCTTATGTGTACGTGGACCAGGACCCGGGTCTGAACGTGCGAAACTGGTTTGTGGATGAGGCCGAGGAAGCCCGCCTCTTCCCGGAAGATGCCTACTCTCTGCGGGACCGTCTTTCCACCCTGCTGGCCAACCCGAAGGCGGCGGCCACCGTGGACACCCTGCAGCCGGTCATCGGCAAGCTGATGCACGAAGCGCCCGATACCTTCACCCTGGAACAGGTTATCCGCCACGAAAAGCCAGATGTGGCCGAGGAGGACATCAAGGCTCTGAACCTGGCCCTGACCGCCATTCCCAAGGTGTGAACAAGAAAGGAGGAAAACAATCTATGATCGATCTGCGCGCAAAGCCCTTTTTTCTGGATGATGAAGCCGTTGCCTGGGTGGAAAGGACCCTGGCGGGCATGACCACGGAAGAGAAGATCGGCCAGTTGTTTGTGCCCATCGGCTATTCCGCCGACCCCGGCTACCTGCAGCATGTCATGCTGGACCATCACATCGGCGGCATCATGTACCGCAGCGGGGAAGGCAAGGAGATGCAGGCCTGCCATCGCTGGCTGCAGGAACACAGCAAGATTCCGCTGCTCATTGCGGCCAACCTGGAAGCGGGCGGGGACGGCATTGCCACCGACGGCACGGCGTTCGGCAAGCAGATGCAGGTGGCAGCCACCGGCGACCCTGCTCAGGCATACCGGCTGGGCAAGATCAGCTGTGCCGAGGGCAAGGCCGTGGGCTGCAACTGGGCCTTTGCCCCGGTGGTGGACATTGACCGCAACTGGCGCAACCCCATCACCAACGTGCGTACCTACGGCAACGACCCGGATATGGTGCTGGCCTGCGGCAAGGAATATCTGCGCGCCGCCCGGGAGGAAAACCTGGCGGTGTCCATCAAACATTTCCCCGGCGACGGCTGTGACGAGGTGGACCAGCACATCCTGGTCAGTGTCAACGACCTTTCCTGCGAAGACTGGGACGCCACCTATGGCAAAATCTATAAAGGGCTCATTGACGCCGGTGCCCTCACCGTCATGGTGGGGCATATTGCCCAGCCCGCCTATCAGAAACACTTCAACCCGGATTTCCCCCAAAAGCTGATTCCGGCCACCCTCTCTCCCGAACTGCTGCAAGGGCTGCTGCGGGGCAAGCTGGGCTTCAACGGCCTCATCTCCACCGACTCCACCTGCATGGTGGGTTTCAACGTGGCCATGCCCCGGCACCGGTCGGTGCCCTATGCCATCGAGGCCGGCTGTGACATGTTCCTGTTCAACAAGGACCTGGATGAAGATTACCAGTATATGCTGGAAGGCTACCGCAGCGGCATCCTCAGTGACGCCCGCCTCACCGAGGCCGTCACCCGCATTCTGGCCACCAAGGCGGCCCTGGGCCTGCACAAGCTGGCGCCCACCGAGATTGTCCCCCCGGAAAAGGACCTGGCGGTACTGCAAAGCTCGCTGCACAGGACCTGGGCGGAGGAATGCGCCGATAAGGCGGTGACTCTGGTCAAGGATACGGCCGGCTATCTCCCCCTTTCCGCTGAAAAGACGCCCCGGGTGCTGCTGGAAGTGCTGGGGGACTATCCTTCCACCCCCCGGGTGCGGGATACCTGGACCCACTGCCTCACCGAAGCGGGCTTCACCGTGATTCCCTATGAAAAGGAAACCTTTGAGACCGCCCGCTTTGATGTGAAAACCTTCCATGACCAGTACGACATGGTTCTCTATATCGGCAACATGGAGAACGCCTCCAACCAGGTGACCAACCGGTACCAGTGGTTCACCTTCTGGGGCAACGGCAACAATTGCCCTTGGTTCACCGCCGAAGTGCCGGTGGTGTATGTGAGTATGGCCAACCCCTATGCCCTGGTGGATGTGCCTCAGATCCAGACCTACATCAACTGCTATTCCAACCACGATGCCATAATCCGGGCCTGTGCCGACAAACTGCTGGGCCGCTCCGCCTTTACGGGCAAGAGTCCCATCGATCCCTTCTGCGGCAAGGAATATCTGCAATATTGAGACCGTGGGAAAGGAGTATGGCACAATGAAATACAAAGGCATAATCTTTGATCTGGACGGGGTCATCTGTTCCACCGATGAATACCATTACCGTGCCTGGAAACAGCTGGCCGACCGCATCGGGGTGCCCTTTGACCGCACGGTGAACAACCGGCTGCGGGGCGTTTCCCGCATGGAAAGCCTGGAAATCATTCTGGAAAAATTCCCGGTTGCGTACAGCGAAGCGGAAAAGCAGGCCATGGCTGCCGAGAAAAACGAGCTCTACCGCACCCTGCTGGCCCAGATGTCGCCCCGGGACCTGAGCGACGAAGTCCGCGAAACACTGGAACGCCTGCGGGCGGCCGGGCTGCGGCTGGCCATCGGTTCTTCCAGCAAAAACACCCCGCTGATCCTGGGGAGCATCGGGCTGGACAACTGGTTCGACGCCGTCAGCGACGGCAACAACATCACCCGTTCCAAGCCGGACCCGGAAGTCTTTCTCAAGGCGGCCGGGATGCTGCAGCTTTCTCCGGCGGATTGCCTGGTGGTGGAGGACGCCCTGTCCGGGGCGCAGGCTGGCCATGCGGGCGGATTTGCGGTGGCCTGCGTGGGGGATGCCGCTGACCACGGGGCCGGAGATTACAACCTGAAAACGTTCCGGGAACTGCTTCAGGTGACCGAAATCGGATAAACACACAAACCGTAGGATATGACAAAGGAGGTTGTTATGGTCGATCTCAAGGCAAAGCCTTTTTATCTCACCGACGAACAGATTGCATGGGTGGAGGATTCCATCGCCGGCATGACCCTGGAAGAAAAAATCGGCCAGCTGTTCATCCTGCTGCAGGCCCAGCCCGGCTTCGGGGAAGGGCAGATCCAGGCCATGCTGGCCCAGTCCCACATGGGCGGTCTGCGGTGGCAGAACGGCGGCGACAAGGCAGCCATCTACAAGCAGCTGTCCACCTTCCAGAAGAACAGCAAGCTGCCGCTGCTCATTGCCGCCAACTGTGACGACGGCGGCAACGGCGCCGCGCCGGAAGGCACTTTTGTGGCCACGGCGGCGGAATGCGGTGCCGGTCAGGGCACCGACAACGCCTATCACCTGGGCCTGGTGGCCGGGCGGGAGGCCAGCGCCGTGGGGGCCAACTGGATGTTCAACCCTGTGGTGGATGTGTACAAGAACTGGCGCAACACCATCGTGAACACCCGCAGCTTCGGCTCCGACCCGGACAAGGTCATCGCCAACGCCCGGGCCTACATCAAGGGCATCAAGGAAGCCAACCCCAACATGGCCTGCACCATCAAACATTTCCCCGGCGACGGTGTGGAGGAGCTGGACCAGCACCTGGTCATGGGGGTGAACAACCTGAGCGTGGAGGACTGGGAAGCCAGCTTCGGCAAGGTCTACCGTACCCTGATCGGGGACGGTGTGGACGCGGTGATGGTGGGCCACATTGCCCTGCCGGAAATGAGCCGCAAGCTGCGCCCCGGCATCCAGGACAAGGATATCATGCCCGCCACCCTGGCTCCCGAACTGCTCACCGACCTGCTGCGGGGGGAACTGGGCTTTAACGGCCTCATCGTCACCGATGCGTCCCACATGGTGGGCATGACCGCCCGGGTCAAGCGGAGCCAGGCGGTGCCCGGGGCCATCATCGCGGGCTGTGATATGTTCCTGTTCGCCAACGACATCGAGGAGGACATCTCCTATGTGCGGGCCGCCTACGACCGGGGCGAACTGACCGAGGAGCGCCTGTCCGACGCCCTGCACCGCATCCTGGGCCTCAAGGCCAAGCTGCACCTCAACGAGCGGCGCATGCCGGAAGAGAGTGCCCTGGACTGCATCGGCTGTGCGGAGCACAAGGCTTATACCGCCCAGGCGGCGGACAGCTGCATCACCCTGGTCAAGGATACCCGCGCCAACCTGCCCATCAACCCCCAGGCCAGGAAGCGGGTGTTCCTGGTGTATGTGGGCACCACCCCCAATTCCAAGGGATACAAGGGCGACCCGGTGAAGCAGGTGCTGGTGGAGGAACTGGAGCGGGCCGGCTTTACGGTGGACCTGTGCCCCAACTTCTACGACCTGGAAGTGAAAAACGGTGTTTCCCCCATGAACTTTGTCAAAATGCTCAGCCACGAAAGCCGTCAGAGCTTTATCGATACCCACGACTGGGCTCTGCTGGTGCTGAACATCAAGGGCTACGCCCAGGAAAACGAAGTGCGGGTGCGCTGGAGCTGCAACCACAGCATGGAACTGCCCTGGTACAATGAGGAGGTGCCCACCGTGGCCATGAGCCTGAACTACACCAACCACCTCATTGACCTACCCCAGATCCACACCTTCATCAACGCCTATGCCCCCAACCGCACCCACATCCGGGCCGCCATCGCCAAGCTCACCGGGCAGAGCCCGTTCCTGGGGCAGGCCGACGAAAGCGTGTTCTGCGGCCGCTGGGACACCCGACTGTGAGGAGAAGGATATCTATGAAAGACTTGCAGCACTTTACCCCCGCCAAGGCCTGGCTGGTCTGCGTGGACAGCGACGGCTGCGCCATGGACACCATGGACATCAAGCATTTCCGGTGTTTCGGACCCTGCATGGTGGAGGAATGGAACCTGCAGAAATGGGAAAAGCCCATTCTGGAACGCTGGAACGAGATCAACCTCTATTCCATGACCCGGGGTGTCAACCGGTTCAAGGGCCTGGCCATGGCCCTGACCGAGATCAACCGCACCTATTGCCCCATCGAAGGAGTGGAGGAGCTGACCGAATGGGTACAATCCGCGCCGGAACTGAGCAACCGGGCGGTGGAGCAGGCGGCGGCCACCGCCAAGGGCCCCTGCCTGGCCAAGGCCCTGTCCTGGTCCCAGAAGGTGAACGCCGCCATCAACGCCCTGCCCGAGAGCGAGAAGAACCCCTTCCCCGGCGCCGCCGAAGGCCTGGAGGCCGCCCACGCCGTGGCGGATGTGGCGGTGGTGTCCAGCGCCAACCGGGAGGCGGTGGAGGAGGAATGGGCCCGCTGCGGCCTGCTGGACAAGGTGGATGTGGTCTGCTGCCAGGACACCGGCAGCAAGGCGGATTGCATTGCCGCCCTGCTGGGCAAGGGTTACGCCCCCGACCATGTGGTGATGGTGGGGGACGCCCCCGGGGACAAGACCGCCGCCGAGAAGAACGGGGTGTGGTTTTATCCCATTCTGGTGCTCCACGAAGCCGAAAGCTGGCGCGAACTGGCGTCAGAAGGTCTGGAGCGTTTCCGCCAAGATGACTTTGCTCCGTATGTGGAAACGAAAGGACAACAGTTCGAACAAAATCTGCAACAATAGCCGCCGAAAACACCGGACGGCAAAAACAGAAAAGGACGATCCTGTCCAAAAGACACAGGATCGTCCTTTTTGCATACGGGCATCAGAAAGAGGAAAACTGCGCGGAAGCTTTCCATGTAGAGCGCGCCGCGCACAGTCATGGCATTCTTTGGGAAGAGGGCGGCGCTTCTTTTTTCCGGCATGCGTGTTCCATGGGCAGACCGGTGGCGTAGTCCAGCTGCCGGGCTTCGTAGTCGTTTTCCGACTGCCGGGTGTACCCGGTGTAGTCCCAGGTGGGGCGAGGGGCATCCTTGCGCCAGGGGCGGCAGTGCCAGTAATACCCCCGGAAAGGGTCCCGCGTGCGGTTCATGTTTTCCAGAATGGCATCGTGCAGCCGGCAGATCTGCTCATAGCAGGCCGGGTCATGGATCCGGTTTACCGTCTCTCCGGGGTCCTGTGCCAGGTCGTAAAATTCATCCTGGGACAGCAGATTCAGGCTCAGCTTGTACCGCCCGTCAAATGCCGCCCGCAGGGGCTGAAATCCGCCGAACCCGTCATGGTCTACCTCGTAGCGGCCGAACTCGAAAAACACAAACTCGTTCACCCGCTCGGTCTCCCCGCGCAGTTGGGGCAGCAGGCTGTGGCCCGCAAACACCGGTGCCGGTTCCAGCCCGAAGAGGTCATACAGGGTGGGGCACAGGTCAATGTGGGAGACCGGCGCCCGGCTCACCGACCCGGGGGCGATGCCCGGTCCCTTGACAAAGAAGGGAATGCGGGTGATCTCATCGTAGGCGGCGGGGCCCTTGCTCATCAGACAGTGGGATTGCAGCATGTCCCCGTGGTCGGAGGTGTAAATCACCGTCACATCCGGCCCGGCGTAGGTTTCCACGGCGTCCAGCACCCGGCCGATCTGGGCATCCACAAAGGAGTTGCATCCGAAATAGTAGGGCAGGCGCACCCGCACCGCGCTGCGGTCCTGAAGCAGACGGTCCCCGGCCCAGACTTTCTGGTAATCGGGCTTATCTTCCAGCGTGTCGGTCACGTTGGAGGGCAGGGGAAAATCAAAGGCCCGGTACGGTTCCCAGTATTGCCGCGGACAGAGATGGGGGCCATGGGGTTCGTCGTAGGAAACACACAGCAGGAAATGGTCCTCCTGTCCGTGCTGCTGCAAAAACCGGATCGCCCGGTCGGTGCAGCGGTAGGCATAGGTGAACTCTGCGGGCACGTCGGAAGTTTCTTCCATGGTGGCGCTGCGGCGGGAAGCCCGGCGCTCCTCGGGGGTCAGCTCTTCCAGATAATTGCGCATGTCGTACCAGTAGTCCGGATCCCAGCCGTCGGGGCAGCGGCCCAGCCCGAAATAGTCCCCGCCATCCAGATGCCACTTGCCCACGTAAGCGGTGCGGACCCCGTGATCCTGCAGACGCCGGCCGATGGTGTGCACATCGGCGGACAGGGCGGCAGAGTTGGTCCAGCTGTTGCAGGAATGGGGATACAGGCCGGTGAACAGGCCGCACCGGGCGGGCTGACACACCGGCTGGGTGGTGTAGGCCCGTGTGAACCGCATACCCCGGGCTGCCAGGCGATCCAGGCTGGGGGTATGCAGACCGGTGGAAACATTGGCGTTGACCATGTCGTACCGCTGGGTGTCGGTCATCAGAAAAACCACTTTAGCCATCAAGCAGGCCCCCTTTCCGGCAGGTTGTTTTGTAAGACCATCATACCACGGGGCCGCACCTTTGGCAAAGACGAATATGGAAATCCGGCACGACCCGCGGTATACTGGAAACAACCCAAGAAAAAGGAGCCTGTTTTATGAAAATCGTGGTTGCTATGGATTCCCTGAAAGGAAGCCTGACCTCCCTGGAAGCCGGCCACGCCGTCCGGGAAGGCGCCCTGCGCGCCGATCTGGCCGCCCGGGTGGCGGTGCGGCCGCTGGCCGACGGCGGCGAAGGCACGGTGGATGCGCTGGTATCCGGCCTGAACGGTACTCGGCGCCGGATAACGGTCACCGGCCCTATGGGAGACCCGGTAGACTGCGCCTACGGCATCCTGCCGGACGGCCGCACTGCTGTGGTGGAAATGTCCGGCGCGGCGGGTCTGCCCCTGGTGGAGCCGGAACGCCGGGACCCCCTGCGGGCCACCACCTATGGGGTAGGGGAGGTCCTGCGGGACGCCATCGTCCAAGGATGCCGCCGGTTTATCGTGGGCATTGGGGGCAGTGCCACCAACGACGGCGGCGTGGGGATGCTCCAGGCCCTGGGCTACGGATTCCTGGACGGGAACGGCCGCCCCATTCCCCGGGGCGCTGCCGGACTGGCAAATCTGTGCACCATCACCGACGACGGGGTCTTGCCGGAGCTGGCCCAATGCGAATTCAAGGTTGCCTGCGATGTGACCAACCCTCTGTGCGGCGAACAGGGCTGCAGTGCGGTGTACGGCCCCCAGAAAGGGGCTGGCCCGGCCGCCATTGCCCGGATGGACAGCTGGCTGGCGCGGTACGCGGCCCTTGCCGCACAACGCTGCCCCGGCAAGGCAGACCCGGACCATCCCGGTGCCGGGGCGGCGGGGGGCATGGGCTTTGCCTTTCTGGCCTTCACCAACGCGGTGCTGGAATCCGGCATCCGTATTGTGCTGGCCGAAACTGGCCTGGCCGACTACATCCGGGAGGCCGATCTGGTGGTCACGGGGGAAGGCCGCCTGGATGGCCAGACCGCCATGGGCAAGGCCCCGGTGGGGGTGGCCCGGCTGGCCAAGGAATACGGCAAACCGGTCATCGCCTTTGCGGGCAGCGTCACCCCCGACGCCGCGGCCTGCAACGAACAGGGCATCGACGCCTTTTTCCCCATTCTGCGCGGCATCTGCACCCTGCAAGAGGCCATGGACCCCGACACCGCCCGCCAAAACCTCGCCGCTGCGTCGGAACAGGCTTTCCGGCTGTGGAGGGCGGCCCGGCGGCAGAACTGACCCGCACAACGACCCCGTTTCCCAAAATCCGTCACCGCTTTTCGTCCCCACGCAATTTTTTCTTGACGGGTTGGGATAAATTCACTATAATAGTAACACGAACAGGACAAGGACGTCTTTGAAAAACGTCCTTGCCCTGTTCTTTTTTAGTTTTGGTAATCGGGATGGTGATTGGAATGGAAGACCTGATCCGCCATGCAGAGCAGATCAACCGCCAGCTGGCCCGCAACGGGGTCAAATTCGGCATTTACAAGAACGGCACCTTTCAGGAACGCCTGTTTCCCTTCGACGCCATTCCCCGGGTCATCACGGCCGGGGAGTGGGATGTGCTGTCCAAGGGGCTGGTACAGCGCGTGCGGGCGCTGAACCTGTTCCTGAAGGACGTGTACGGAGAAAAGCGCATTCTGGCCGACGGCGTCGTGCCCGAAGAATTCGTCTATCGCTCTCCGGGGTATCTAGCCCCCTGCGAAGGCATTCTGCCTCCCGGTGGGGTATACAGCCATATTTCGGGCATTGACCTGGTCAAGGGCAAGGACGGCACCTGGTATGTGCTGGAAGATAACCTGCGCATTCCTTCGGGGGCGTCCTATCCCCTCATTGCCCGGCAGCTCTGCCGCCGCTGTTCGCCGGATACCTTCCGTCACCATGCGGTGATGGACAACCGGGGCTACGGCGATCTGCTGCGCCGCACCATGGACAGCGTGAACACCGGCGGCATCAATGTGGTGTTCACCCCGGGACGATACAACGCGGCCTATTTTGAACACGCCTTCCTGGCCGAACAAACCGGCGCGGTGCTGGCCGAATCGGGGGATCTGTACGTGCGGGACGATGTGCTGTACTACAAGGGCACCCACGAGGACTGCCGGGTGGGCGCCATCTACCGCCGGGTGTCCGACGAGTACATGGATCCCCTGACCTTTGAGCCCAGTTCCCTCATCGGCATCCCCAACCTGATGGCCGCCTACCGGGCGGGGAACGTGGCGGTGCTCAACGCCTTTGGCAACGGCGCCGCCGACGACAAAGGCATCTACTATTTTGTGCCCAAGATGGTCCGCTATTATCTGGGGGAGGAAGCCATCCTGCACAACGCCCCCACCTATCTGCCCTTCTATGAGAAGGACCGGAAATACGTGCTGGACCACCTGGACACCCTGGTCATCAAGGATGTGGCCGAAGCCGGCGGTTATGGCGTGATGTTCGGCAGCAAGCTCAGCCGGGAGGAACTGGACAAGATGCGGGACACCATTCTGGCCCAGCCCCGGCGGTTCATTGCCCAGGAGGTCATCGACTTCGAGGATCTGCCCATCATGGAAGGCACCGAGAAGGTGGAGCGCAAGGCCGACCTGCGCGCCTTCGTGCTGTCCGGCGCCAAGGACACCGTGGCCTGGCCCAGCGGCCTGACCCGGTTTTCCCGCAATCCGGACAGTTTCATCGTCAACTCGTCACAAGGAGGAGGTTTCAAGGATACATGGGTCCTGTCACACTGACCAAACAAAACCGGCTGTTCTGGCTGGGGCGCTATGCGGAGCGCGTATATATGACCGTACAACTTTTGATGAAAACCTACGATACTCTGCTGGACGGGGCGGATTCCGCTGTGGATTACGCCGATATCTGCCGCCGCCTGGGGGTGCAGAATGTCTACCAGAGTGCCGAGGATTTCTGCCGCCGGTATCTCTTTGACGCCGCCGTGCCCGGTTCGGCGCGCGGCTGTATGGACAACCTGCTGGGCAACGGCATGGTGCTGCGGGAGACCATCTCCACCCCCACCCTGGCCTATCTGGAGATGGCCGAAAACGCCATGAACATGGCGGCCCGCAGCGAAGCACCCGCCGTGGAGCTGCAGTGGGTGCTGGACGACATCATGGCTTTCCGGGGCAGCTTTGACGAATCGGTGGACCACGAAGGGGTGCGCAACATTGCCAAGACCGGGGGCATGGTGGAGCGGCTGAGCCTGATGCTGCGCCTGGACCTGGAACCCGAGCGTCTGCGCTGGGAAGCCGGCAAGCTGATGAACCGGCTGTACAAGACCGATCTGACCACCGACCCCGACGCCCTGGGCCGGGTGACCGCCTTCGCCCTGGAAGGGGAGGATGTGCCCAAGGACGAGCTGCTGCGCAGCGTGGAAGGGCTGTTTGTGGTATGAGCCGGACGCTGGAATTTTCCTACGATATCGCCCTGGATTTTGACCGGCCGGTCACCGCCCACAGTTTTGTGCTGCGCTGCCTGCCCGCCGATTTCCCCGGACAGCGGGTGCTGTCCGCCGCCCTGACGCTGGACCCCGCCGTGCCCTACACCGAACAGCGGGACGGCTTCGGCAACCGGCTGCAGATCGGCCGCATCGACGCCCCCCACCGGCAGTTTCACTACCGGGCGGCAGGGCAGGTCCTGCGGGACGACGGGGCAAGACAACCGGAACCCGACCGGCGGATTTTCCGGTATCCGTCCCCGTGCACGGCGCCTTCCGCCGCTCTTCGCGATGCTGCTGCGGCACTGGAGCTGCCCGCCGACGCCCGGGCCAAAGCCTGGGCTCTGCTGGAAGCGGTGGGGCGGCATATGCAGTATACCCCCGGTGTCACCGGGGTGGACACCACCGCTGCCAGGGCTTTTGCGATGGGGCAGGGGGTCTGCCAGGACTACGCCCATGTGTATCTGGCCCTGGCCCGGCTGTGCGGGCTCAGCGCCCGGTATGTGAACGGCCTGCCGGAAGGAGAGGGGGCCAGCCACGCCTGGTGCGAAGTCTGGCTGGACGGCATCTGGACCGGCATCGATCCCACCCAGGCCCGCTGGGCCGACGAAGGGTATATCCGGTTTGGTGTGGGCCGGGATTTCACCGACTGCCCCATGGAGCGGGGTGTCTTTCTGGGAGGAGCCAACCAGTGCCAGACCGTCTTTATGAAGGTCAGCGAACAATAAACCAAGTTTGAAGGAGCATACAAACTCATGATACAGGAAGTGGTACGGGTCCCCCTGGCCGTGGGCGAAGATCTGGTCATCCAGAAACGCCGCATCGGGTCGGGCGGCCCCCGGCTGTGCGTGGTCACCGGCACCCACGGCGACGAGCTGGAAGGCCAGTATGTGGCCTGGCGGCTGAACCGTCTGCTGCAGGATAACCGGGAACACCTGCATGGCACCGTGGACATTTATCCGGCGCTGAACCCTCTGGGCATCAGCACCATGACCCGGGGCATGCCCCTGTGCGACCTGGACATGAACCGGACCTTCCCCGGCGGACGGGACGGCGCCATGTCGGAGCTCATTGCCGCCCGCATCATGGAGGACATCACCGGCGCCGATGCCTGCATCGACATCCACGCCAGCAACATCTTCCTGCGGGAGATTCCCCAGGTGCGCATCAACGTGAACACCGCCGAAAAGCTGGTGCCCCTGGCCAAATACCTGAATATGAACCTGATCTGGATTCACGCCGCGGCCACCGTGCTGGAATCCACCCTGGCCCACAGCCTGAACGCAGCGGGAACCCCCACCCTGGTGGTGGAAATGGGCATCGGGATCCGGATCACCCGTTCCTTCGGGGAGCAGCTGCTCACCGGCATCCTGTCCCTCATGGCACACCTGGGCATGTGGGACGCCCCGGTGGCGCCCATCGCCCCGCCCATCGTCAGCAGCGACGGCGCGGTCTCCTTCGTGAATGCGAATTTCCCCGGCGTCTTTTTCCCCGCGGTGGCCCATGGGGTCCGGGTGGAAAAAGGCCAGGAACTGGGCGTTGTGGCCGACCCTCTCACCGGCGGTATCCGTGAAACGCTGCACAGCCCCGCCACCGGGTTGCTGTTCACCCTGCGGGAATACCCCGTGGTGTATGAGGGTTCGCTGATAGCCCGTGTTTTGGGAGGCAGTGTATGAGAGAGGAAGTATTGTTTACGCTGGATACCCCCTATCGCCAGCCCCTGGCCGTGAAGGGCTGGTTTTTCGGCACGCCGGGGCGCAAGACCCTGGCGGTCATGGGGGCTTTGCGGGGCAACGAAATCCAGCAGATGTACGTCTGTTCCCAGTTGATCCGCCGCCTGGATACCCTGGAACAGGCTGGCGCTTTGGGGCAGGACTGCGGCATTCTGGTCATCCCTTGCGCCAACCAGTTTTCCATGAACGTGGGGCGGCGGTTCTGGGCGGCGGACAACACCGACATCAACCGCATGTTCCCCGGCTACGATGCGGGCGAGACTACCCAGCGCATTGCGGCGCGGATCTTTGCGGCCCTGCAGGGGTACACCTACGGCATCCATGTGACCAGCCTGTATCTGCCGGGACATTGTCTGCCCCATCTGCGCATCATGAAAACCGGCTACCAGAACCCGGAACTGGCCCGGGACTTCGGTCTGCCTTACATTGCGCTGCGGGAACCCCATCCCTACGACACCACCACCCTGAACTACAACTGGCAGATCTGGGACACCCAGACCTTCTCCCTGTACACCCCCGCCACCGACCGCATCGACGTGTCTGCTGCCAGACAGGCGGTGGAAGCGGTGGTGCGGTTCCTGCACACCCGGGGGCTTTGCCAGTGTGAGGTCACCCAGGGGGAGCCGGCCCGCATCTTTGCGGAGGAAACCCTGTGCAACATCCAGCCCGCCCAGGGCGGACTGCTGGTGTACATGACCGAGCTGGGCAACAAGGTGCGGCGCGGCCAGGCCCTGGCCCAGGTGGTGGACCCCTGTTCGGGCGCCATCCGCCAGACCCTGTGTACGCCTGTGGGGGGCCGGGTGTTCTTTGAGCACGAGGCCAGCCTGATCAACGGCCGCGATGTGGCGCTGCGTATCCTGCCGGACGAAGGCTGAACCGCCTTTTTCCGCACATCTCAAAAATCTGCGTCGGTTTCCGGAAACCGGCGCTTTTTTGTCCGCTTTTCGCCCTTTTTCCTTGACAAAGGGCAGGGCGGTGCCGTACCATGGAATCAAAAGAGAGAAAATCCGGATTCGGAGCCCGACGCCCGGCGGCACGGGAAAACGGCGTGCAATGCAGAGGCTTTCGGTATCCACCTGTACAAAGGAGTGTTTTCCATGAAAAACAACGTTGCCTGCCCCGATGTGCTGGCGGCCTGGGATTGGGGCGGCACGGTGACCGATGCCATACCTTACGGGCAAGGGCACATCAACTCCACCTACTGCGTGGAAGTACAAAGACCCGGCGGTGACCGCCGCCGCTACATCCTGCAGAAGATCAACACCGATACCTTCACCGACCCGGACGGCCTGATGGAAAACATCTGCGGTGTCACCGGATACCTGCGCCGCCAGGCAGAGCAGCGGGGGCCGACCCCGCCCGCGTCACCCTGCAGGTGATTCCCACCCGGGCCGGCAGCGCCTATTTCCGGGACGGAGAAAACCGCTGCTGGCGGGTGTATGCCTTTGTGGAGGACACCGTCTGCCTGCAGCAGGTCCAGACACCGGAAGATTTTTACCAGAGCGCCGTGGCCTTCGGCAACTTCCAGAAGCAGCTGGCAGGGTATCCCGCCGCCACCTTGCACGAGACCATCCCGCATTTTCATGACACCCCCCGCCGCTTTGAAAACTTTGAAAAGGCGGTGGAAGCCGATTCTCTGGGCCGTGCCGCCGGCGTGGAGCAGGAAATCGCCTTTGTGCGGGCCCGCCAAAGGGACTGTGCGGTCATGACCGACCTGCTGGCGGCGGGAAAACTGCCGCTGCGGGTGACCCACAACGATACCAAGCTCAACAACATCCTGTTTGACCGCACAACCGGGGAAGGGCTGTGCGTCATCGATCTGGACACGGTCATGCCGGGCCTGGCCGCCAACGATTTCGGGGACTCCATCCGGTTCGGCGCCAACCACAGCGCGGAGGATGAGCCCGACCTCAGCCTGGTCAACTTTGACAGGGAGCTGTTCGAAATCTACGTCAAGGGATTTCTGCAGGCGGCGGGGGATGCCTTCACCCCGCTGGAGAAAGAGACCCTGCCCTGGGGTGCCCGGCTCATGACCCTGGAATGCGGCATGCGGTTCCTCACCGATTATCTGGAAGGGGATCACTATTTCCACACCGCCCGCCCGGGGCAGAACCTGGACCGGGCCCGCACCCAGTTCAAGCTGGTGCAGGACATGGAAGCCTGCTGGGACGAAATGGAAGCGATTGTGGCGCGGTACAGCTGAAAACAAAAAAGACGCAGCGGCGGCTGCGTCTTTTTTGTTTCAGGAAAATGGATCAGGTGTGCACTTCCTCGCGCATGATCCGCCGCAGCATCAGAATGCCCATGCAGGACAAAAACACTTCGGTGATCAGCGGGGCAAAAGGCAGGCCGTACAGCGGATACAGCCAGTTCAGCACAAACAGCAGGGGTATTTCCAGCACCAGCTTGCGGCAGATGGCGAACACCAGGGCGTTGCGGCCCATGCCCAGGGCCTGGAATACGCCCACCGCCAGAAAGTCGGTGCACAGGAACACAAACCCCAGGCACATAACCCGCAGAAAACGGGTGCCGTATCCCACAATTTCCTCGCTGTCCATGAAGGCACGGATCATGGCAGGGGCGCCCAGGAAATACACCACGCTGAGCACCAGCATGGAAAACACAATGATGCGCAGAGCGAACAGGATGGCCTGCTTCATCCGCTGGCGGTTGCCGCTGGCGTAGTTGTAGCTGACCAGGGGCATGATCCCCTGGGAAAAGCCCAGGGAAACCTGCATGGGGATCGTGTACAACTTCTGGCTGATGCCCATGGCGGCGATGGCGGCGGCGCCGTAGGGGGCGGTGAAGTTGTTCAGAATGGTAGTGCCCAGCACGTTGAGCAGGTTCTGGATGGAGGCGGGAATGCCCACGCCCAGAATGTTGCGCACCTGTTTCACCGTCAGTTTGCGCAGCTGGCGGGGGTTCATGGTGATGAAGGTGTTGCCCTTTTTGATGCGGGCCAGCACGATGAAGTACAGGCAGGCCACGCAGTTGGACAGGAAGGTGGCCAGGCCGGCCCCGGCGGCGCCCATGTTCAGCCCCCAGGGCAGGATGAAGATGGGGTCCAGCAGAATGTTGAGAAAACAGCCGCTCATGGTGCCGATGCTGGCGTGCAGGGTGCTGCCCTCGCTGCGCACCATGTAGCTTTGTACCACGTTCAGGATGGCGGGCAGGGCGCCAAACCATACCGTCCAGCGCATGTACCCCATGGTGGCGTTCAGGGTCTGGGCGTCAGTGCCCAGCAGGGCCAGAAGCGGGGTGTGCAGCAGGGTGCACAGCGCTGAAAACAACAGCCCGCTGACAAAGGCGCCGTAAAAGCCGAAGGCGGAACAGGTGCGCACCTGTTCGTATTCCCTGGCGCCCAGATTCCGGCTCATAGCACTGGACACACCTACACCGAACAGGTTGTTGACGGCGTTGAAGGCCAGGGTCACCGGATACACCAGGGTGACCGCGGCGTTCTGCACGGGGTCGTTGAGCATACCGACGAAAAAGGTGTCTGCCAGGTTGTACAGGATGGTGACCAGGGAACTGATCACGATGGGGAGAGACAGCTGCATAACGGCACTGGGAACCGGCATGCTTTCAAATAAGTATTCTTTGTCCGGTGTCTTGTTCATGGAAGATGCATCGCTCACTTTCCTGGAGGTGTAAAAGGCTTATCTTTTTATTATAATACGGGAATCCCGTTCTGTCACCCTACAACAAAGCAGCCGGCGAAAAAGATTTTCCGCCGGCTGCCGCCATTTTTCTGTCCGTGAAAATACAAAGCGAGGGACAAAGCTTACTCGCCGAAGACCTTGATGTAGTCTGCCTTGAACTTCTCAATGCCCGCGTCGGTCAGGGGGTGGTGGATCATCTGTTCCAGCACCTTGTAGGGCACCGTGGCAATGTCCGCCCCGGCCAGGGCGCAGTCGGTCACGTGCATGGGGTTGCGCACGCTGGCGGCGATGATCTGGGTCTGGATGTCGGGATAGTTCAAAAACATATCGTGGATGTTTTCCACCAGCTCAATGCCGTGCTGGGAAATGTCATCCAGCCGCCCCAGGAAGGGGCTGACGTAGGTGGCACCGGCCCGGGCCGCCAGCAGCGCCTGGTTGGCGCTGAAGATCAGGGTGCAGTTGGTGGGAATGCCCTTGGCAGACAGCATCTTGATGGCCTTGAGGCCCTCGGCGGTCATGGGAATCTTGACCACCATATGCTTGGGGTCCAGGGCGTAGATAGCCTCGCCTTCCTTGACCATGGTTTCGGCGTCGGTGGTGGTGGCCTTGACCTCGCCGGAAATGGGGCCGTCCACGATGGTGGCGATCTCGGCCAGAGTTTCGGCATAATCACGGCCTTCCTTGGCAATCAGGCTGGGGTTGGTGGTCACGCCCGCAATGATGCCCATGTCGTTGGCTTTGCGGATTTCGTCCACGTTGGCGGTATCAATATAGAATTTCATGGTGGTTCGCTCCTTTTGCGTTGAAGGTCCTTTTCCGGACCGGTTCCTTTATTTCAGCTTCCAGGCCAGGTCTGCCAGGAACAGATCGTGTTCCAGGCTTTCGGGGGTGGTGTCCTTGCCGATGTGGACAAACTCAATGTCCATCATGTTGGCCCAGTCGTGCATCTGCTCGGCAGTGACGTCGTAGCTC
Organism: Gemmiger formicilis; assembly: GCF_016900095.1. GTDB lineage: Bacteria > Bacillota > Clostridia > Oscillospirales > Ruminococcaceae > Gemmiger > Gemmiger formicilis_A. The sequence goes on along the minus strand of NZ_JACJJP010000010.1, from coordinate 58,307 downwards.
AGCACCGTGTGGTGGGCACCGCCCGCGGTGATCCAGCATTCCACCCCGGTTGTCAGGCTGGGCAGGGCCTTCCACATCACCCGGGCCACCGGCAGGTTGGGCATGGGCAGGATGGGTTTCACGCACTCGATGTCCTGGCAGATCAGCCGCAGACGGCCGCCCATATCGATCAGGCTCACCACAATGGCCTTGCCGGGCTTGCCCTCAAACACCAGCCGGGCAGGGTCCTTCTCGTTCATGCCGATGCCCAGGGGGTGGGTCTCGATGCGGGGCCGCTGGGCCGCGCAGCAGGGGCAGACTTCCAGCATGTGGGCGCCCAGGCTGTACTCCGCCCCGGGTACCAGGTTGTAGGTGTAGTCCTCCATGAACAGCGAGCAGCCGTTGCCGCCCTCGCCCATGGCTTTCAGGATGGCGGTCATGGCGGCCACCTTCCAGTCGCCCTCGCCGCCGTAGCCGTAGCCCTGGGCCATCAGGTGCTGGCTGGCCAGACCCGGCAGCTGTTCCATGCCGTACAGGTCCTGGAAGGTGTTGGAGAATGCCTTGCACTCTTCCGCGTCCAGCATCTTCTTGATGGCAATTTCCTCCCGGGCCTGGTAGCGCACGGCGTCGATATCGTCGGTGGCAAAGTCGTAGTTGGCGCGGTAGACCTCCATCAGGGCGTCGATCTCGGCGTCGGTGACTTCATGCATCACCTTCACCAGGTCGCCCACTGCCCAGGTGTTCACCTGCCAGCCCAGCTTGGCCTGCACTTCTACCTTGTCGCCCTCGGTGACAGCCACTTCCCGCATGTTGTCACCGAAGCGCATGACCTTGAGATCCCGGGAGACCGCCACGCCCACGGCGGTGCGCATCCAGCGGCCCAGACGCTTCTGGACCTCCTCATCCTGCCAGTACCCGGCAATGATCTTGCGGGGCATGCGCAGCCGGGCGGCGATGAACCCGTGTTCCCGGTCCCCGTGGGCGGCCTGGTTCAGGTTCATGAAATCCATGTCGATCTCTTCGTTGGGAATCTCCCGGTTGTACTGGGTGGCAAAATGGCAGTAGGGCTTCTGCAGGTTCACAAAGCCGTTGATCCACATCTTGCTGGGGCTGAAGGTGTGGCACCAGGTCACGATGCCCGCGCAGTGGGGGTCGTAGTTGGCTTCCCGCACCACGTCGGCAATCTCCTTGTTGGTCTTGGCCGTGACCTTGTACACCAGTTTGCAGGGCAGATTGCCGGAGGCGTTCAGCACCTCGGCCATCTCGGCGGCGCGGTGTGCCACCGTCTCCAGCACTTCGGGGCCATACAGAAACTGACTGCCCACCACAAACCAAAATTCGTACTGCATGAAATTTCCTCCTTTACAGATGTTCCACGGCGGCCCGCTCTGCGTGCAGGGCAGCCTTGTATCGTTCCAGAAAAGCGGCAAACCCGGCTACATCGGCATCGTCCGGCGCCAGGGTGGAACCGGGGGCATCGGCAAAAATCCTTTGCTGCAGATAGTCGGCCAGATGCAGCGGGCAGCCTTCCAGCACCGCCAGGCGGTACCCGGCCAGCAGGGCCATGCCGTAGGGGCCGCCCTCTCCGGCGGTCTGCATCACGGTGACCGGTGCCCGGGCCGCCGCGGCCAGATACCGCTGGGCCACCCCGGGGGTCTTGAACAGGCCGCCGTGACCCAGCAGACGGTCCACCGCCACCTTCTCGCCCTGCAGGATGTCCAGCCCGATCTTGAGGGTGGCCATGGCGGAGTAGATGTGGGCCCGCATGAGGTTGGGCAGGGTGAAGGCGCTCTGGGCGCTGCGCAGTAGCATCGGATGGCCCGCGTCAAAGTGGGTCACGCCTTCGCCGGAATAGTAGTTCACCGGCACCAGTCCGCCGCAGTCCGGCGCCCCTTCCAGCGAGGCGGCGAACAGCCGGGGAAACAGCTCGGAGGTCGGAATTTCTGCCCCGCACAGTGCTGCTACCTGCCCGAACAGATTCACCCAGGCGTTCAGGTCGCTGGTGCAGTTGTTGCAGTGGACCATGGCCACCGGGGCGCCGTCGGGGGTGGTGACCAGGTCGATTTCGGGGTAGACCTTTTGCAGGGGCTTTTCCAGCACCACCATGGCAAAGATGGAGGTGCCGGCGCTCACGTTGCCGGTGCGCATGGCCACCGTGTTGGTGGCGGCCATGCCGGTGCCGGCGTCGCCCTCCGGCGGGCAGAGGGACACCCCCGGGGACAAAGTGCCGGTGGGGTCCAGCAGATGGGCTCCTTCTTCGGTCAGAACGCCCGCGTCCTCGCCGGCGCAGAGTACCCGGGGCAGAATATCCCGCAGCCGGTAAGGCAGGCGGGCGCTCTCCGGCAGTTGGTCAAAGGAATCCATCATGGCGGCGTCATAGTCGCAGGTATTGCTGTCGATGGGAAAGATGCCGGAAGCATCCCCGATGCCCAGCACTTTTTTGCCGGTAAGCTTCCAGTGTACATACCCGGCCAGGGTGGTCAGAAAGGCAATATCTTTCACATGGTCTTCCCCGTTAAGGATGGCCTGGTAGAGATGGGCCACGCTCCAGCGCTGAGGAATGTTGAAGTGGAAACGCTCGGTCAGGACTTCGGCCGCGGGGCCGGTGGTGGTGTTGCGCCAGGTGCGGAAGGCTGCCAGCTGGTTGCCGTTTTTGTCAAAGGGCAGATAGCCGTGCATCATGGCCGAAACACCCATGGCACCCACCGTGGTCAGGGGTTCGCCGTAGATTTTGGCGTAGTCCCCGGCCAGGTTTCGGTAGGCATCCTGTATACCCGCCCACACTTCGTCCATGTGGTAGGTCCAGTAGCCGTCCTCGTACCGGTTTTCCCAGTCGTGGGCGCCGCTGGCCAGCACGGTGCCGTCCGGGGCAATCAGCACCGCCTTGATGCGGGTGGAACCCAGTTCCAGGCCCAGCGCAGTGGATTTTTGTTCGGTTCTGTTCATGGTATCACCGCCTGTGGAATTTGTGGAAGTTTGCGATTGACAGCGCCGGAGCACCATCTTACAATACAGAAAAAGGGAAGGGGGAAAAGGCATTGCGTGCCGTCTTTGACAAGGAAGAACTGCTGGTGCTGCTGCGGGACTTTTATGAGCTGACCGGCCTGCGCACCGTGGTGTTTGACGAATGGGGCATGGACATCCTTTCCTACCCGGCAGAACTGCCCGCCTACTGCCGGCTGATCCGCACCAGCCCGGAAGGGGAGACCGGCTGCCGCCTGTGTGACCGCAAGGCCTGCCGCCGTGCGGGGCAGGAGGGCAAAACCCTGATTTATCCCTGCCATGCGGGGCTCATCGAGGCCATTACCCCCATCCAGGTAGACGGGGTGGTGGTGGGGTATCTGCTGCTGAGCCATATTGTGCAGGGGGCGGACGAGGAGGCCGAATGGCAGCGGGCCAAGGAGCTCTGTGCGGGATACGGAATCCCGGAAAAGACCTTGTATGAAGCCTACCGGCAGCTGCCCCGCACCCCGTATACCCTGCTGCGGGCGGCCTGCGACCTGCTTTCGCTGTCCGCCCGGGCGTTGTGGCGGGAACAGATGGCCCGCCTGGTGCCCGGCAGCCCTCAGGAAACCCTCAACCGATTCCTGTCGGACCACCTGGCCGAGGATCTTTCCAGCCGCCGCATCTGCACGGCCCTGGGCATGGGACGAACCGCCCTGTACAAGCTTTCCAAGGAGGCCTACGGCTGCGGGATCAATACATATGTGCGGCGGCTTCGGATCCAGCGGGCCATGCAGCTTTTGACCACCACCAAGCTGACCAACAGCGAAATCTGCCAGCGGATCGGCATTGCGGATTACAACTACTTTTTCCGGGTGTTCCGCGCCCAGACCGGCCTGACGCCCCAGGCGTACCGCCGGCAGTTCACGGTGCCGGAATGAGTGTCCAATCTGCTTTTATCATACCGCCGCCGGACCCGGCGCGGATAGTGACGGATGTTCGGATTACTGGATTTTTGTTCGCAATTGAGGACGAATGCTTCCAAGGCAGGATTCGGACTGTTGGCCAGATACAAAAAGAGCGTTAAAGCCCGGCAAGGCTTTAACGCTCTTTTGCGTCCAAGTCAAAGAGTAGGGGAACAGCCCATTACCACGGCGTCAGTTCCAGGTACAGGTCCTTGTACTGGCGGGCGGAATTCTCCCAGGAAACATCCTTGGCCATATCCCGCTGGACCACTTCGTCCCAGTGATACCGGTTGACAAAGTATTCGGTCTTGGCGCGGTTGATGGCGTCCAGCAGCAGGCCGGCGTCATAGCGGTCGAAGGTGAAGCCGTTGCCGTCACCGTTGAAGACGTTGTAGGGCTCCACAGTGTCCTTCAGGCCGCCGGTCTCCCGCACGATGGGCAGGGTGCCGTAGTGCATGGCGTTGAGCTGGGTCAGGCCGCAGGGCTCAAAGCGGGAAGGCACCAGCAGGGCGTCGGCGCCCGCATAGATGCGGTGGGCGCGGGCTTCGTCATACTGGATGCAGGCACAGAACATGCCGCGGTAGGCGTTTTCGTAATAGCGGAAGGTGTCTTCGTACTCCTTGTCGCCGGTGCCCAGCACCACCACCTGGGTGTTGCCGTCCATCAGCTCGGGCACAATGGCATTGACCAGGTCCAGACCCTTCTGGTTGGTCAGGCGGGAGATCAGGCCGATGACGAACTTGCCCTGATCCTGCACCAGGCCCAGTTCCTCCTGCAGGGCCAGCTTGTTTTGCCACTTGTGGTCCAGCACGTTGGTGATGTCGTAGTTCACGGCCAGGGCCGGGTCGGTGGCGGGGTTCCACATCTCATAGTCGATGCCGTTGACAATGCCCCGCAGCTTGTAGCTGTGGTAGCGCAGGTGATCTTCCAGCTTTTCGCCGTACTCGGGGGTCTGGATCTCCCAGGCGTAGGTGCCGCTGACGGTGGTGATGCGGTCGGCGTAAGCCAGACCGGCCTTCAGCATATTGGCATCCTCGTAGCCCTGCTTCATGGCGCCCATGTTGAACACTTCGTCCGGCAGGCCGGTCCAGTATTTCAGGGTGGGGATGTTGTAGATGCCCTGGAAGCGCAGGTTGTGGATGGTCAGCACCGTCTGGGCGTGGCCCACAGGGGTATCCTGGAACATGGTGCGCAGATACACCGGCACCAGCGCCGCCTGCCAGTCATGGCAGTGGATCACATCGGGAATCCAGTTCATCCAGTTCAGGGCCGCCAGCGCTGCCTTGCTGAAGAAGCAGTATTTGGGGATGTCATCCACCAGGCCGATATAGGGGTTGCCGGCGGAGAAGAATTCCTGGTTGTCGATGAAGTCGTACACCACGCCGTCATGGACGTATTCCATGATGCCCACGTAGTAGTTGCGGCCGGTCTCGCCCAGGTCCATGTAAAATTCGCCGCGGTAGACCATCTGGTCCTGGTACTTCTGCGGGATGCAGGCGTACCGGGGCAGAATCACCCGCACATCGCAATTCTGCTTGACCAGTTCCCGGGGCAGGGCATACATCACGTCGCCCAGACCGCCGGTCTTCACAAAGGGATGACATTCCGAACCGATAAACGCCACGCTTCTGCGGGGCGTGTCATACTGCTGTTCCATAGGTGCTTCCTCCTTCGGCTGCACCGGTTCCGCCACAACGGGCGCCGGTTCTTCCACAACAGGCTTCGGCTCTTCGGTGGCAGGGGCCGGAGTCGCTTTCTTGGCGGCAGGCTTTTTCTTGGCAGCGGGCTTTGCTTTCTTGGGGGCGGGTACCGCCTTTTCGGCAGCGGGTTCTGCCTTCTTGGGGGCAGGCTTTGCTTTCTTGGGGATGGGTACCGCCTTTTCGGCAGCGGGTTCTGCCTTCTTGGGGGCGGGAGCTGCCTTTTCGGCAACAGGCTCTGCCTTCTTGGGGGCGGGCGCCGCCTTTTCGGTCACAGGCTCTGCCTTCTTGGGGGCAGGCGCCGCCTTTTCGGCAGCGGGTTCCGCCTTCTTGGGGGCGGGTTCGGTTTTCTCCTCAGCCACAGGCTTGGCCGCAACAGCCGGGGCGGCTTTCGCCTTGCTCACCGGCTTTTTCGGATGCGCTTTCTTCTGTGCCATAACATCGTGTCCTTTCGATTCTTCCTTCAACGATATCCCGCGCCAGCCGTGCCATGCACGGCTTTTTCGGGGCATTCTTACACGGGGAATGCGGGCATCCCATACGGAAAAAACGGAAGCTTTTCCGCAAATTTTGGATGCTATGACAAATATTAGCATATTCTCGTTGGAATTTCAATGGCAGGAAGGGCTTGTCCGAGGTCGAAAACCGTCATACTGAGGGGAATTCCTCAAAAAATGAGGCAAATGTTGCCCGGAACTTACACAATGGCTTCTACGGCCGCTTCCTCCGGCACACTGTTGATGCCGCCGTGGGTCTGGGTGGACAGGGATGCCGCGCAGCAGGCAAACCGGGTAACGGCCCGCATCTCCTCCACGGTCAGCTCTTCCGGTGCCTTGGCAAGGCGCAGGAACCGGCTCATGGCGCTGCCGCCGAAAATATCCCCGGCGCCGGTGGTGTCCACCACGTGGATCCCGGCGGGGCTGGCCACCTCGCCGCAGCCGTTGCGGTTGGCAAAATGGCAGCCCTTGGGGCCCAGGGTGGCGTAGACCAGGCGCACACCGTACTCATTCAGCAGTTTCTGGGCCCCTTCCTCGGGGGACAGCCCCCACAGAAACTCGATCTCCTCGTCGCTGATCTTCACAATATCGGACTGATGCAGCCCCCACTCCATCTGTTCCTTGGCGGCTTCGTCGTTGGGCCACAGGGGCTTGCGCAGGTTGGGGTCAAAGCTGATGAGCTTGCCATGTTCCTTGGCGTAGGCCACGGCTTTGCGGGTGGCGGTGCGGGCCGGTTCGCTGGTCAGGCTCAGGGTGCCGAAGTGGAAGACCGAGCATCCGTCCAGCAGATCATAAGGAACCTCCTCGGCGGTCAGGCAGGTGTCGGCGCCGGGCTTGCGGGCAAAGCTGAATTCCCGGTTGCCGGTGGCGTCCAGGGTGACAAAGGCCAGGGTGGTGAACACAGTGGGGTCGGTGATGATCCCTTGGGTGGAAATGCCCTTTTCGGTCATGGTGCCCAGGAGCAGCTTGCCGAAACTGTCCGCCCCCACCTTGCCGATCAGGGCCGTGGAGCAGCCGTACTTCTGCAGAGCCGCCAGAAAGTTGCCCGGTGCGCCGCCGGGCTGGGCCTTGATGGTGGGATAGCCGGATTCGTCGGTGGATACGGGGGCAAAATCGATGAGCAGTTCGCCCAGAGCAACAACATCATACATAGTCAAAATCTCCTTTTTCTGTGATGGGAACGCGTGGGCGGTCAGTCCCGCCGCACGGGTTGGTCGGGAAACTGTTCGGCAATCTGTTCTTCCAAATGGAAGGCCTTCTCCAGATCGTCGTACAGCAGAAACAGGGTTTCGAACACAATGAACCAGATGGCCGCCACCGGCAGCAAAAGCAGCGTCCAGGGGGCAAACAGCACCATCAGCAGCCAAAACGCCAGCTGCAGGGCGGCGGTGCCCAGCACCCGCCAGAAGTAGGTGAGGGCCAGCAGCAGAAGGTTGCGCAGCCGGACCAGGTTGCTCTGCTCAAACAGGACAAACTGGGGCCAGTACAGGGTGGAGATGGCAAAGAACAGCAGCCAGCTGAACAGGTAGATGCAGATGGTGCCCACCGAAGGCCATACCGCCGACCAGGCAAACAGCATCATGCCCGCAAAGGCGCCGGTGGCCAGGAACAGCCCGGTAAGGGCGCCGGGCAGCAGGGCGCCGCGCCAGTTCTGGCGCAGCGCTTTGCGGTAATTCTCTCCCCAGCTGCCGGGGGCGTCCCGCAAAGCGCGCAGGACGGTGTCGTACAGGCCGGCCAGAAAGGGCCCGGCCACGGCGCCGCCCAGAATCCCCGCCGGCAGCAGCACCAGCACGCTGCTGCTGAGGATGGCATAGGTCACCCCTGCCGCAAAGGGCAGAAAACCCGCCAGGGTGCACAGGCCGGAAAGCAGAAACCTTTTCCAGTTGCGGCCCAGCACGTCCTGGTAGCGGTCGATGCCCACCAGACGCCCCCGGGCATCCCGCCGGGGTTCCTCGTTGCCGAAAGGACGAAACAGATTGAACGCCATCCTTGTCATGCCTCCGTTTTGCTGTCCCGGGTGGTGCCGCCGGGCTGGTAGCGCACCGGCAGACAGATCAGAGGGGGCAGGCCCTTGAAATCGTTGGAAAGCACCATGCTCACCGCGGTTTCTGCCAGATCAGGCACCGGCTGCACGATGGTGGAGCAGATGTAATCCTGGTTGCCGAACATGCGGGTGCCGTCAAAGCCGATGACCTGCACGTCCTCCGGCACACGGCAGCCCATCCGGCGCAGGATGTTGACCACCTGCCAGGCCTGCAGATCGTTGCCGCAGAAGACGCCGTCCAGGGGCGGGTCGGCGTGCAGGATGCTCTTTTTCAAAAAGACCTCAAAGGCGGACAGGGGAGAGCCGTCGGGCAGGTTGCACACTTCAAAAGGAATGCCCAGCTCCATGCAGCCGCTGACAAATCCGTCCTTGCGCTTGCTGGGCTCGTTGACCAGGGCGGAGCCGATGCGCAGGCAGGCCAGCCGCTTGCAGCCCAGCTCCGCCAGTTTCTGGGCGGCCAGCCGCCCGCCGCCGAAATTGTCGGAAGCGATGCAGGGCACGTCCACGCTGAAAAAGCGGTCGATGGTCACAAAGGGGATGCCGGCCGGAATCTGCAGGTCGGGGGTGTAGGTCAGGGCGATGATGCCGTCGGCCTGGTGCCGGTGTACCATGCGGATGAATTCCTGTTCCCGGACCGAATCCCGCCCGGTGAAGCAGAGCATCATCTTATACCCCCGCTTTTCCAGCGAAAGATTCACATATTGGGTCAGCAGGGCGAAAAAGGGGGTGGTGGTGTCCGGCACAATGAAGGCAATGAACCCGCTGCGGTTGCTTTTCAGCGCCTTGGCACTGGGGTTGATCTGGTAATCCAGCTTCTTGACGGCGGCCTCGACCTTCAGGCGGTATTCTTCCCCCACCGGCCGGCCGTTCAGTACTTTGGAAACGGTGCCCAGGGCGACCCCGGCTTCTCTGGCAACGTCGCTCATGGTGGTGGCTTGTTTGCTGCGCATGAAAACCCTCCTTTTGGAAAAAAATGGCGGACGGCATGCGGACAACGGTTCCTGTTATAAAAAGAATAGGGGACTGTAAAGGCAAACCGCTGGGCATCCGCCGGTCTTGTTGTGTTTATTGTAGCATGAAGAATATGAAAAGTAAATATATTTCATGAAAATTATCATATTTTTCATGAAAGGAATGCGGTGGGGCGACCCCGGCCCGCTCTGGTGAAATGTACAAAAAACATCGACACTCCTTTGTTGAACACGCCAAAATGTTGAATGGCCCTCTGATTTTTTCCGGATTTCTATTGACGTTGTCCCGAAAACGTGTTATTTTGATTTCACGAAAAGCGTGAAACGATTCACGAAAACGGCGGAAGCCTTCTCCGCCGTCCCGCCCGCAAACACAAGAAAAGGAGGAAATCCCATGAGCAACCCATCTGCGGCCGCCAAAGCCCAAAAGCGGTTCTCTTTCGGCAAAAAGAGGGACCCGGCCCCGCCGGTCCACCGCAAACCGCTCAAGATGCGCCTGGCGGAAAACTGGCAGCTGTATCTGCTGCTTCTGATCCCGGTCATCATCACCATTGTGTACAAGTACGGTCCCATGTACGGTATCCAGATTGCCTTCCGCGACTTCAAAGCCAGCCGGGGCATCTGGGGCAGTGAATGGGTAGGGTTTGAATGGTTCGAGCGGTTCTTTACCTCTCCCAACTGCGGCCGTATGATCATCAACACGGTGCTGCTCAGCCTGTACAGCCTGCTGTGGAGCTTCCCGGTGCCCATCATTCTGGCCCTGGCCCTCAACCAGCTGCGGTTCCACAAACTCAAGCGGGTTGTGCAGACCGTCCTGTACGCCCCGCACTTCATCTCCACCATGATCATCTGCGGCATGCTGCGCATCTTCCTCAGCCCCTCCGGCGGTCTGATCAACCTGCTGCTGGGCACCAGCATCGACTTCATCAACCAGAGCTCCATGTTCCGCACCATCTACATCGCTTCCGGCATCTGGCAGGAAGCCGGCTGGGGCACCATCATCTACCTGGCCACCCTTTCCAGCGTGGACACCTCCCTGTACGAGGCGGCCAAGGTGGACGGCGCTTCGGTGTTCCAGCGCATCCTGCACATCGACCTGCCGGCCCTGATCCCCATGGCGGTGCTGCAGCTGATCCTCAGCGCTTCCAACCTGATGAACGTGGGCTTTGAAAAGGTTTACCTGCTGCAGACCGACCTGAACAAGTCCGTCAGCGATATCATCGCCGTCTATGTGTACGAACAAGGTATTCTGGGCGCCGAGTACAGTTACTCCACGGCCATCGGTCTGTTCAACACGGCGGTGAACATTGTCCTGCTTATCATCGTCAGCCGCATTGCCAAAAAGGCCGGCGACGTCCAGTTCGTGTAAAGGAGGAAACAGCCATGTCAGCCAAAACCAAGGCGGAGGGCAAACGCCCCGGCGGTCTTTCGGACAAGGCCAGCGACGTGATCCTGGTGGTGCTCAGCGTCGTCATCATGCTTCTGGTGGCCTACCCGCTGTATTACATTCTGGTGGCCTCCTTCTCCGACCCGTATGACGTGTATGCCGGCAAAACATTTTTGCTGCCCAGCCAGTTCACCCTGGACGGATACGCCGCCGTCTTCTCCGACGACAGCATCCTGGTGGGCTACTGGAACAGCATCAAATACACCGTGGTGGGCACCATCTTCTCGGTGGTCATGATCTACATCACCGCCTACCCGCTGTCCAACCCGGATCTGCCGGGCCGCAAGTTCTTCAACATCTTCTTTGTCATCACCATGTACTTCGGCGGCGGCCTGATCCCCACCTACCTCGTTGTCCGGGACACCGGCCTGATCAACACCATCTTCGCCATGTTCCTGCCCGGCGGCGTGGCGGTGTCCAACATGATCATCGCCCGCAACTACTTTGAAACCAGCATCCCCAAAGAACTGAAAGAGGCGGCCGAAATCGACGGTGCCTCCAAGCTGCGCATCTTCTGGGACATCATCATCCCCCTGTCCCGTCCCATCATGGCCGTTATGGTGGTGTTCAGCATGGTGGCCTACTGGAACGACTGGTTCACCGCCCTGATCTACATGACCGGTGAAGGCCGTGCGCCTCTGCCTCTGGTGCTGCGCAATATCCTGATTGCCAGCGAAACGTCCGCTTCCCAGGCCAGCATGATCTCCGGCGGTTATGCCGAACTGAACAAGCTGACCGAATCCATCAAGTTCGGCTCCATCATTGTGGCGGCGGCTCCCATGCTCATCATCTACCCCTTCGTGCAGAAATACTTCGAGCAGGGCTTTATGGCCGGTGCCGTCAAGGGTTGACCCGTTATGTCGTCTTACTTATATAAAAGGAGGAAAACCATGAAAACATTTGCCAAACGGATCGGCGCGTTGGTTGCGCTGGCCGGTGTCACCGCCAGCCTGGCCGGCTGCGGCGGCGGAAGCACCAACAAGACCGAGCCCGGCGTGGTCAACACCAACGTGGACCAGACCGAGTTCAACATCATCAGCGGTATCTCGGCTTTGTCCGGCGGCTATGATGACAACGAAGTTCTCAATGCCATGGCAGAGAACGCCGGCATCTCCATCACCTGGGAGACCATGAGCGACTCTCTCTCGGAGCAGGTCAACATCCGCATTGCGGGCAACGACCTGCCGGACGCCTTCAACGCGGTGGGATTCTCCAACTACGAGATGACCAACTACGGCGAGGACGGAACCTTCATTGATCTGACCCCCTACATCACCGAAGAGTACATGCCCAACCTGACCAAGATTCTGGAGGAGCACCCGGACATCCGGGCGGCCATCACCATGGACGACGGCTGCATCTACGGCCTGCCGGCAGGGGAGCAGATGGGCACCGCCGGTGTGGGCAAAGAGGAAGACTACAACATCTACACCATTCCCCAGTATTCCATGATCAACAAGACCTGGCTGGATGAGCTGGGCCTGGAAGTGCCCACCACCCTGGACGAACTCCATGACGTGCTGGTGGCCTTCAAGGAAAACGACATGGCCACCACCTACGGCAACGACCCCGGCCAGACCATCCCCATGTCCTTCGGCATCGACCAGTGGTGCTGGGGCCAGAACATCTACTACGCCGGCTTCGGCTTCACCAACTGGACCAACGATGTCTGCATGGACATGGTGCTCCAGCCGGACGGCACCGTCAACTTCGTCAGCGATGACGACAACTACCGCGCCGCCCTGGAATACTTCCACGACTGGTTTGCCGAAGGCCTGATCGACCAGGAAGTGTTCAGCCAGGACGACACCCAGTACATGGCCAAGTGCTCCCAGGGCCGCGTGGGCGTGGCAACCTGGTGGTACATTGAGGAGCTCATGGGCGACCACTCCGACGACTACGTCTTCCTGCCCATCCTGGACGGCCCCGACGGCACCCACAACGTCACCGTGCGCGACGGCGGCGGCATCAACTCCGGCAACCTGTGCATCACCTCCGCCTGTGAAAGCCCCATCAACCTGCTGAAATTCTACGACCAGTGGTATGAACCCGAAAACGTCATGCAGCTGCAGTACGGCCCCATCGGCGTTTACTTCACCGGGCAGGACGAAAACGGTCTGTGGCAGAGCATCACCGACGAGGAAGCCCAGGCCCAGTACGGCAAGAGCGCCGGCGAACTGAAGAGCGAATGCGAAGTGGCCGGTCCCAAACTGATCCTTTCCGATTACTACGCCACTACCTTTGAGATGGAACCCCGCGCCCAGGAACGTCTGAATGACCTGTACGACTACTGGATGCCCTTTGTCTCCGACACCACCTGCTACCCCATCGACTGCGTGTTCACCCAGGATGAGCTGGACACCATCGACCGCTACCGTGTGGACTTTGAAGGCTTTGTCTCCGAGCAGGAAGCTGCCTGGCTGCGGGACGGCGGCATCACCGATGAAACCTGGGCCGCCTACAAGGAAAACCTGAACAGCTACGGCATGGACAAACTGCTGGAAGTGTACCAGGCCGCCTACGACCGCTACGTGCAGAACGCAGGTTCCCAGACCGCCACTGCGGAAACCGCCGAATAATTCCCACCAACACCTTGCCGCACAGCCGGCGCACCGAAGGCCGGAACCCCCGGACGGTGCGCCGGCCTTTGGCGGCAGAACACCATCACACCATTAAAGAGAGGACTTCCCCATGCCGCGCAATATGAGTAAACTGGAAGCCGCCCGCAAATTCGAGCGGGAGGAAGCTGCCAAGATTCCGGCAAGCGAACGCCTGAACTTTCACCTGACGCCGCTTGTGGGCTGGATGAACGATCCCAACGGATTCTGCTACTATAACGGCCAGTATCATCTGTTTTACCAGTATCATCCGTATAATACCGTCTGGGGCCCCATGCACTGGGGCCATGCCGTGACCGACGATCTTTTGCACTGGGAATACCAGCCCTGTGCCCTGGCGCCGGACATGGCCGCCGACGCTGCCGGGTGTTTTTCCGGCAGTGCGGTGCCCCTGCCGGACGGTCGTCTGCTGCTGCTGTATACCGGTGTGCAGCCCGCCACCACCGACCACAAGGAGCGTCAGGCCCAGTGTGTGGCCGTGGGCGACGGCCGGGACTTTGTCAAGGACGAAGCCAACCCGGTGATCACGGCGGATATGCTGCCGGAAGGGTACAGCGAGGTGGATTTCCGGGACCCCAAGATCTGGTACGAGGACGGCGTGTACTACTGCGTGGTTTCCAACCGCCATCAAACGGAGCAGGGAACCATCCTGCTGTTCCGCAGCGCCGATGCCCACAGCTGGCAGTTCGTGAGCGTGATCGATTGCAACCATGACGAGTACGGCAAAATGTGGGAATGCCCGGACTTCTTCGCTCTGGACGGGGTGCAGGTGCTGCTGGTCAGCCCCCAGGAGATGCGCGCCACCGAGGACAGCGAGTTCCATGCCGGTGAAGGCACCGTGGCCCTGCTGGGGTATTATGACCCCGCCACCCATGCCTTTGCCCGCCACAAGGTGCAGGCCATTGACTACGGCCTGGATTTCTACGCCCCCCAGACCACCCTTTCCCCCGACGGCCGCCGCATCATGGTGGCCTGGATGCAGAGCTGGGCCACCGCCAACCATGATCCGTCCCACCGGTCCTGGTTCGGCCGCATGACCCTGCCCCGGGAACTGTCGGTAAAGGATGGGCGGCTGTACCAGCAGCCGGTGCGGGAGCTGCAAAGCCTGTGGCGCGACACCGCCATTCTGCGGAATGTGAAGGTGAAAGAGCCTGTGGCGCTGCCCGGCATCGAAGGCCGCAGCCTGGACCTGACCGTGGTGCTGGATGTGGCTGCAAGCCCCGACTGCCGTCGTTTCACCCTGCGCTTTGCAGCGGACAATGTTCTGTACAACGAGATCCGCTGCGATGTGGACCGGGGCGAGCTGGCCTTTGACCGCAGCCACGGGGGCAGCCGGCGGGACGTGCCCCATACCCGGCACATCAAAGCCGCCCCCAAAGACGGCAAGCTGACCCTGCGCCTGGTGCTGGACAAGGACTGCGCCGAACTCTTCGTCAACGATGGCGAAAGGGCCCTGTCCGCCATTCTGGATACACCTCTGCCGGCAGGCAGGATCTCCTTTGCCGCGGACGGTGGGCCCGCCTGCCTGGATGTGATCCAGCATCACCTGGGCTGATCCACTGATTTTTGTCCTTGTGTTTCCTTCCATCCCATACAGTGTCGGGCCCGCCGCATCTGCGCACAAAGCAGGGCGGCGGGCCCGGCGCGCTCGGGAAACAAAATTGACTTTGGCCGCCGGGACGACTATAATCAGTAGCAGAGAGTGCTTGTGCGGAAGTCTTGTGCAGGCCGGAAGGGGAGGGCAGGAATGAGCAAACGCTGTATTGCCGACGAATGTCTGGGGACAACGGGATTCAGCTACACCCTTTCCCTGATCAACGGAAAATACAAGATGACCGTACTGTACACCCTGATGGAATTCGGGGTGGTGCGGTTCAACGAGATGAAAAAGTATATCGGCAGCATCTCCTACAAAACCCTCAGCGCCACCCTGAAAGAACTGGAAGCCGATCAGCTGGTCCACCGGGAGGAATACCCCCAGATTCCCCCAAAAGTGGAATACAGCCTGACCGAACGGGGTAAGTCCCTGATTCCCATTCTGGACGGTATGTGCGAATGGGGCGACAAAAACCGCCTGTGAGAGAAGAAAAACCAAAAACCGCCGTGACAGGGCCAAAGCCCCCGCCGCGGCGGTTTTTGGTTGTGCAAGGTCGCAACCCCCTGCGCAAACTCTTTCTTACGGTTTCATCAGACCGGCACCGCTGTGCCAGGCCTGCCCGATCTTGTCCCCTACGGCGTAGTAGCCGTTGCGCATCTGGTCAAAGGCGAAGGCCTGCAGCTTGCCGGCATCGATCTTTCCGGTCTCGTCCAGCACCTTCTCGTCAGCCATCACGTTGAGGATCCGGCCCAGCACCCGCAGACCGTAGGGCTGGTCCTGCATCTCCACCACCTCACATTCCAGGGTCAGGGGATACTCGGTGATCACGGGCGCATCCACCCTCTGGCTTCTGACGGCGTGCAGGCCGGTGCGGGCAAACTTGTCCGCCATCTTGTTGGCGCTGGCAATGCCAAGAAAATCCGACGCCGCCAGGGTTTCAGTGCCGGGCACCGCCAGGGTGAAGGCCTTGCGGGCTTTCAGGTTGGCCACCGTCTTGTGTTCGGCTTCCAGGTTCAGCGCCACCATGTCTTCGGCGCAGATGCCGCCCCACGCCATCATCATCACATCCACCGTATCGTCCTCGTTGTAGGTGCCGATCATATAGGTGGGCATGGGGAACAGATAGGGCTTGGCCCCGAAATCTTTGGTCATAGTCGGTACACTCCTCTCGTTTTGCCGGATGATTTTTCAAAATCCATACCACCATCATAGCAAAGGCACAAGGAAAAACAAGTACGCACATTCCGGTGCGATACTATCCCGCAGGTAAGCGGCTTACCGCCGGGTAATGGGAGCAAAAACCCCGGGAGCCTTCGCCTTTTCCCGTGTTGACAAGGGGGCTTGCCGATGGTATTCTATCCATAATGTAATTATTTCAATTACAACGATGTTTCGATTATTCTTATGCGGAAACCGTGCCGGTTTCCGCCCGCATAGACAGGTACACGGAGACAAAATCAATGCTTCAGATCAAAGACATTTGCAAGGAATACAAGACAGGCAACTTCGTGCAGAAGGCCCTGGACCATGTATCCCTCAATCTGCGTTCCAACGAATTTGTGGCCATCCTGGGCCCCAGCGGTTCGGGCAAGACCACCTTATTGAACATCATCGGCGGACTGGACCGCTATGACTCCGGCGACCTGATCATCAACGGCATCTCCACCAAAAAGTACAAGGACCGGGACTGGGATTCCTATCGCAACCACACCATCGGGTTTGTGTTCCAGAGCTACAACCTCATTCCCCACCAGACGGTGTTGGCCAACGTGGAGCTGGCCCTGACCATCTCCGGCGTGGGCAAGGCGGAACGCCGCCAGCGGGCCATCAAGGCGTTGCAGGAGGTGGGCCTTGGCGAACAGCTGCACAAAAAGCCCAACCAGATGTCCGGCGGGCAGATGCAGCGGGTGGCCATCGCCCGCGCCCTGGTGAACAACCCCGACATCCTGCTGGCCGACGAACCCACCGGCGCGCTGGACAGCGCCACCAGCGTGCAGGTCATGGATCTGCTGAAAGAGGTGGCCAAGGACCGTCTGGTGGTCATGGTGTCCCACAACCCGGAACTGGCCAAGCAGTACGCCACCCGCATCGTCAACCTGCGGGACGGCCAGATCCGCTCCGACTCCGACCCCTATGAGCCGGAGGAGGAACTGCCCGAAGCGGTGCACAAGAACATGGGCAAGTCGTCCATGTCGCTGCTGACGGCCCTTTCCCTGAGCTTCAACAACCTGAAAACCAAAAAGGCCCGCACCATCCTCACCTCCTTTGCCGGGTCCATCGGCATCATCGGCATTGCGCTGATCCTGTCCCTCTCCACCGGCGTGAACCAGTATATCCAGGACGTGGAACGGGAAACCCTGTCCGAATATCCCCTGCAGATTCAGAGCGCCGGGTTTGACCTTTCCTCGCTGCTCAGCGAACCCACCGGCAGTTCCGACCACGGGGAAGGAGAGGTGGGCATCCTGGACATGGTGACCAGCATGTTCTCCACTATGAATTCCAACGACCTGAAATCCCTGAAGACCTGGCTGGACAGCGGTACCAGCGGCATCGAGCAATACACCAGCGCGGTGGAGTATTCCTACGACATCATGCCCCAGGTGTATCTGCAAAAGCCGGACGGGGTGCGGCAGGTCAACCCGGACAGCTCCTTTGCGGCTATGGGGCTGGGCTCTTCGGTGAGTTCCAGCAGCATGATGTCCTCCATGATGGGCACCGATGTCTTTTACGAGATGCCCGACGACCAGGCCCTGTACCGCACCCAGTACGAGGTGAAGGCGGGCCGCTGGCCGGAAAATTACAACGAGTGCGTGCTGGTGCTGACCTCCAGCGGCAGCATGAGCGACTTTATGTTGTACACCCTGGGTCTGCGGGATTCAAAGGAACTGGACGACATGGTGCAGGAGTTCGTCAATGAGGAAGACGTGGTCACGCCCCAGAATATGGGCACCTACACCTACGACGACATTCTGGGTGTCACCTTCAAGCTGGTCAGCAGCCCGGACTATTACGAATATGACAGCGAATACGGCATCTGGCGTGACAAGCGGGACGACGATGCCTACATGCAGAAACTGGTGGCCAACGGCGAGGACCTGACCGTGGTGGGCATTGTCCAGCCCACCGAGGACGGCGGCCTGCTCATGCAGTCGGGCATTGCCTACCTGCCCTCCCTGACTCGCCACGTGGCCGAGGAGGCCGCCCAGAGCCAGATCGTGCAGGACCAGCTGGCCGACCCCCACACCAACGTCTTTACGGGCGAACCCTTCGGGGAGGAAAAAGGGGAGAGCGGCTTTGATATGGAGTCCCTTGTCAGCGTGGACGAGGACGCCTTGAAAGAGATGTTCTCCTTTGATGAGAGCGACCTCACCGACGGTCTGTCCGGCGCCTTTGATATGGGCAGCATGGACATGGGCAGTATGGACATGAGCGGCATCGATATGGGATCGGTGGACCTGTCCGGCATGATCGACCCGGGCAGCCTGCAGATGAACCTTCCGGAATTCCCCCAGATGAACATGGCCGATCTGCTCAAGGGGGTCAAGTTCAACGTTTCCCAGGAATCCGTCACCAACCTGGTCACCGGGCTGGTGAGCGGCTGGAATGACTACATGGCCGCCCATCCCGAAGCGGATTATACCGGGCTGGGAGACAGCTTCCTCACCTTCCTGAAGAGCGAGGAGGGCTGCGGCATCCTGCAGCAGAACCTGCAGGCAATTCTGGATGCCAACGGCATCACCGCCCCCACCCAGGACCAGGTCAAGGACCTGCTCAACCAGGTGCTGGCCGGATTCTTGACCTACTGCGAACAGAACCACCCCGAAATCTTTGATTCCACCCTGTCCCAGGAGGAGATGCTGGCCCTGCTGCAATCCTACCTGGCCGAATACCTGGCCACCCCCGACGCCCAGGCCATCATCACCCAGTGGTTGAACGCCACCTTCCCCACGGCGTCGGAATGGACCATCACCCAGGAACAGCTGGAAAAGCTGGCCAACGACCTGGCCGAGGGGTACCAGGCCTACACCGTGGCCCAGGGCCTGCCCGACCCGTCCAAGATGGGCGCCTATTTCGCCGACTACATGTCCACCGACCAGGCCCAGACCCTGCTCACCGGCAGCATCGCCTCCATGGTGGATGCCTCCGGCCTGCAGCAGCAGCTGGCCTCCACCATGACCGGCTATATGCAGACCCTGATGGGCTCGGTGGCCGATTCCCTGAGCAGTTCCATCCAGACCGCCATGGCCTCGGTGATGGAACAGGTGATGCAGCAGATTGCCGACAACATGCAATCCGCCATGGAAGGGGTGGTGGAAAAGCTGGGCGAAAACCTGGCCAACGCCTTCCAGTTTGACCCGGAGGATTTCGCCGCCGCCTTCTCCATGAATATGGATGCGGAGGATCTTTCGGAACTGTTCCAGTCCATGAGCTTCACCCAGGGGGCCACCTACGAAAGCAACCTCAGTTCCCTGGATTTCGTGGACTTTGCCGACCCCAGCACCATCAGCATCTACCCCCTGGACTTTGAAAGCAAGGAGCAGGTGACTGCCCTGCTCAGCGACTACAACAGCCGCATGGAGGCCGAAGGCAAAGACGAACAGGTCATCACCTACACTGACACGGTGGGCACCCTCATGTCCTCGGTGACCGATATCATCGACATCATCAGCTATGTGCTCATCGCCTTCGTGGCCATCTCCCTGGTGGTCTCCTCCATCATGATCGGTGTCATCACCTATATCAGCGTGTTGGAACGCAAGAAGGAAATCGGCATCCTGCGCGCCATCGGTGCATCCAAGCAGAACATCTCCCAGGTGTTCAACGCCGAAACCTTCATCATCGGCCTGGCGGCGGGGCTCATCGGCATCGGCCTGACCCTGATCATCCTGGTGCCGGGCAACGCCCTGATCCACCACCTGGCCAACTCCAACGATGTGAACGCCGTTCTGCCGGTGGGCGGTGCGGTGATCCTGATTGCCCTGAGCGTGCTGCTGACCCTGCTGGGCGGCCTGATTCCTGCCAAAAAGGCAGCCAAGAGCGACCCCGTGACGGCGCTGCGCACCGAGTGATCTTTGCACAACCCAAGCCAAAGGCTGAGCCCGAGTCTTTGGCTGTTCTGTTTTTGTACCCGGAAGAAAAAAAGAGAAGTGACCTGCTTATGAAACATGATTTGGATATGCTGCTCTTTCCCCTGGTGGGATACCTGTCGGGCAGTGTGCTGTATGCCCAGCTGTTTGTGCGGCTGTTTACGGGGCAGAACCTGACACAGATCAGCGACGACCACAACCCCGGCACCGCCAACGCCTTCCAGTACGGCGGATTCCTCTGCGGGGTGCTCACCCTGGTGTGTGAACTGCTCAAGGGGTTCGTGCCCGTCCATCTGTTTATGGAAGGCCCCCCGCGGGACCCCTACATCTGCGCCCTGGTCCTGGCCGCCCCGGTGATCGGGCACACCTTTTCGGTGTTTTCCCACTTCCACGGGGGCAAGGGCATTGCGGTCACCTTCGGGTGCCTGCTGGGGCTTCTGCCCCTGTGGCAGCCCTTTGCCGTGCTGGCCGCCTTCTTTCTGCTGTTTTCGGTGGTGCTTCGCATCTCCCCCCATTATTACCGCACCCTGGCGGCGTATATCGCCTCGCTGGTGGGCATGATCTTTGTGGTGGACCGCCCCGAAATCCGCAGCGGATTCTGTTTCATGTCCATTGCGGTGCTGTGGCGGATGCTGACCAGCAAGGAGAAAAAAGAACAGATGGAGGTAAAGCCCCTATGGAAACACTGATTCTGTCCTGCGGCACCGGCGGAGGCCACAATTCCGCCGCCCGCGCCATCCTGGAAGAGGTGCAGCGCCGGGGTGACAAGGCGGTGCTGCTCAACCCTTACACCCTGTACAGCATCAAGCTGGCCCAGACCATCGATACGTCCTACATTTCCATGGTGCAGAAGCGGCCCCGGCTGTTCGGCGCCATGTACCGGGCGGGACAGCTTTACCGCAGCCTGCCGGTGCGCTCGCCGGTGTACCATGTGAACCGCTGGATGGTGCCCATCATGGAAGAGTACCTGCGGCAGAACCATTTTGATATCGTCATCACCACCCATCTGTACCCGGCGGAGATCATGACCAACCTGCAGGACCGGGGAGCGGCCGTTCCCAAAACCATTTTTGTCTCCACCGACTACGTTTGCATCCCCTTCACCGAGGAAACCGAGTGCGATGCCTACGTGATTCCGGCCAAGGACCTGGCGCCGGACTATGTGCGGCGGGGCATCCCGGCGGAAAAACTGTACCCCTTGGGCATCCCCACCAAAGCCGCCTTTGCCGGCGGGGAGACCAAGGCGGAGGCCCGCCGCCGTCTGCACCTGGACCAGGACAAGCGGTATGCGCTGGTGGCCGGGGGCAGTATGGGCGGCGGTACCATCCGGCAGACCATCCGCGCGCTGATGGAAACCCTTTCGGGCAGCCCCGACACGGTCCTGATCCTGGTGTGCGGCAACAACCGGAACTTGTACGAGGAGCTCGCTCCCCACGCACGGGACAACATCCTGGTGGTGGGCCACACCGACGATATGGCCGGGTATCTGCGGGCATCGGACCTCTTTGTCACCAAGCCCGGCGGCCTTTCCTCCACCGAAGCCGCCGTCTGCGGCATTCCCATCCTGCACACGGCGGGCATTCCCGGCTGCGAAACCTACAACGCGGACTATTTTTCCGCCCATGGCATGAGTGTGGCCTGCCAGGATCCCCAGGAAGCGGCGGCCCGGGCGGCGGCCCTGCTGGCCGACCCGGAACAGTGTGCGGAGATGGTGCGCCGCCAGCGCGAGCGGTTTGACGGCGGCGCCGCAGGGCGCATCTGTGATTTTGCCCGGCAGATGGTGACCGGGGCCGAACGGTAAGTGAATATCTCCCCGACAGGCAGCGGAAGTTTTCGCTGCCTGTTTTTTTGCGCTTCCGGTCGGACAAGGACAAAATAAGTACGACTTTTTTCACCGCGACAAAAGGGTCGCACCCGGCGGAGGGAACTTTACCCGGCAACGGGGCGTATCATGGCGGGGGATACGGGCAGAAGTCCCGCATGAACCGCGGGCCGCCTGTGTTTTTTCAGGAGGGCGTCTCTGTTGGTAAAACGCCGGGCATACAGGGAAAAATAAGTGAGAAAAACTCGCTGAAACGAAAAAGAAGACCTTTTTTGCCCACTGCGTGCCTCTGCCTTGACAAAACGGTTTTCCCTCTGTATATTGGAATTAGAATGATTCTAAATTTGGTGATACAGTATGAGATATGCCGACAAAATTCTGGAAATCATCTCTTCTTCCCACAGCCACATGACGGCGGAACAGATCTTCTTCGCACTCAAGCAGAGCTGCCCCTCCGTTGTGCTGGCCACGGTGTACAACAATCTGAACACCCTGTACGCCCAGGAGAAAATCCGCAAGATCAGTGTGGCAGGCTACCCCGACCGCTACGACAAAAACACACGGCACGACCATCTGGTCTGTCGGCGGTGCGGGGCGCTGCTGGATATTCACCTGTCTGACCTGACAAGGGAGCTGGAGCGCCAGACCGGTTTTGCCATCGAAGGGTATGACCTGAAAATCCGGTGTCTGTGTCCCCAGTGCCGCGCCAAGGAGCAGGCGGCTGATGAAGCATACGAGTCTCAGGACTTGTAAATATTCATAACGGGAGGTTTTTACCATGAGAAGCATCACGAAATTGGACCTGCAATACGCCCACCGTTTTTACGGCTTCAAGGGCGAAGCCCAGTATCTCCACGGGCATACCGGCGTTCTGACCATCGAGGTGGAGGACACCGTCGAACCGGGAGTGAACATGGTGTTCCCCTGCAACGAAATCCAGAAAACCGCCTGGTCCTTGCTGCAGAACTTTGACCATGCCCTGATCCTGCGGGAAGACGATCCTCTTCTGCCCGCCATCCTGAAGGTGTACGAAGAGCAGGGCATCCGCAACGGTGCCCCCCAGAACAAGATGAAAGGACCTGCCTTCAAGACCGAGCTGGCCACCGCCTATCCCGACTGCCGTCTGGTGGTCACCAAGGAGACCCTGACGGTGGAAGGCATGATCAAGATTGTCTATGACCTGCTCAAAGACAAGCTGAACATTGCCAAGATCACCTTCACCAGCGGTGTGAACGCCGCTTCCGCCGAGTTCGAGACCCACAACAAGATCGAACGCTGCCCGCTGTGCGGCATCGCCCTGAACGAGAACGGCGTCTGCCCCAAGTGCGGCTACAAGAAGGGATAACCTTCCCGCGGTGACCACAGTCTTACGCGCCCCGCTGTGATTGCCGGAACATAGCAACCACCCTGCGCCGGATTCCACCCACGCGTACCCGGCGCAGGGTGATTCCCGGCAGGGGCAGGAGGTACATCATGCACTCCAAAATTCTATCGGGTCTGCTCGCCTGCGCGCTGCTGCTCAGCGGATGCGCCCCGGCTGCCGCAGGCAGCCCCGCCGAGCCTGCCCGGCAAACCGGGCAGACCGAAGCCCTGCCTCAGGAGGTAATGACGGATATGGAAACCACCGAAAATGTGATCTATCTGGCCGGCGGCTGTTTCTGGGGCATCGAATACCTGATGCAGTCCATTCCCGGGGTGATCGACGCCCAAAGCGGGTATGCCAATGGCACCGGCCCCCAGGACGCCGACTACCGCACGGTGTGTACCGGTCAAACCGGTTTCCGGGAGACGGTGCGGGTGGAATATGACCCGGACAAAGTCAGCCTGGATGCGCTGTTGCTGGCGTATTTTTACGTCATCGACCCCACGGTGGAAAACCGCCAGGGCAACGACCGGGGTACCCAGTACCAGACCGGCGTCTACTGCACCAACGACAAGGCCAAAGAGACGGTGGAGCGCATCGCCGCCATCGAGCGAGGCCGCAGCGAAAACTTTGCGGTGGAGATCGGTCCGCTGGTCAACTTCTACCCGGCGGAGGAATACCACCAGGATTATCTGGAAAAGAACCCCGGTGGCTACTGCCACATTCCCCGGGACGAGATCGCCCTTTTCTCCCAGCTGCGCATCGACCCTGGCGACTACCAAAAACCGGCGGCGGAGACCATCCGGGACAAGCTCACCGACGAACAGTACCGGGTGACCCAGCAAAGCGGCACCGAACGTCCCTTCTTCAACGAGTTCTGGGACAAGTTCGAAAAAGGCATCTATGTGGATGTGGTCACCGGGGAACCGTTGTTCTCCTCCACCGACAAGTTCGAGAGTGGCTGCGGCTGGCCCGCCTTCACCAAGCCCATCGAGGCCCCGGCGGTGGTGGAACTTTCGGACGACAGCTACGGCATGCACCGCACCGAGGTGCGCAGCCGGGCGGGGGATTCCCACCTGGGCCACGTGTTCACCGACGATCCCGAATCCCCCAACAGGGTGCGCTACTGCATCAACAGCGCTTCCCTGCGGTTTGTTCCCTACGCAAAGATGGAGGCGGAAGGCTACGGCTATCTGCTGCCCCTGTTTGAGGAATGACCCCTTCCCCCAAAAAATCCATCCCAAAGGAAAAGGCGCTCCGGCCGAATGGCCGGGGCGCCTTTTCTGAGGATAGTAAAACCCGAAAAATGGGAGAATGGCGAGACGGGCAGCCTGTCAGCGGCACCAGCGGGCAAATTCCTCGTCGGTGCACTTGACGTAGTGGGTGCCGGACACCAGATGGTCAGTGCCCTTGGTGTAGTCGATGCCGGAACTGGCGTAGTCGTAGGTTTCGGCGGTACGGCGCTTTTCCACCACCGGGTTGGGCAGGGGAATGGCCGAAAGCAGGCTGCGGGTATAGGGGTGAATGGGATTTTCAAAAATCTCCTCGGTGGTGCCGGTCTCCAGCAGATGCCCCAGGTGCAGCACACCGATGCGGTCGCTGATGTACTTGACCATGGAAAGGTCATGGGCGATGAAGAGATACGCCGTGCCGGTCTCGGCCTGGATATCCTTCATCAGGTTGACCACCTGGGCCTGGATGGACACATCCAGGGCGGAGATGCACTCGTCGGCAATGATCAGCTTGGGGTCCATGATCAGTGCCCGGGCGATGCCTACGCGCTGGCGCTGGCCGCCGGAAAACTGGTGGGGATAGCGCTCGGCGTGTTCCGGGGCCAGACCCACCTTGGCCAGGATCTTTTCCACCTT
Source organism: Gemmiger formicilis (assembly GCF_016900095.1). Lineage (GTDB taxonomy): Bacteria > Bacillota > Clostridia > Oscillospirales > Ruminococcaceae > Gemmiger > Gemmiger formicilis_A. The sequence goes on along the minus strand of NZ_JACJJP010000010.1, from coordinate 33,409 downwards.
GTCCCGGCGTTCCTCCCGGGAATGGTACATGTGGTGGATATCAAGCCCTTCGGCAATGATGTCCTCCACCTTCTTGCGGGGGTTCAGGCTGGCCATGGGGTCCTGGAAGATCATCTGCATCTGGGTGCGCAGACGGCTGTTGGTGGCTTTGTCCAGCCGACCGCTGATGTCCTGACCGTCGAAGGTGATCTGCCCGGCGGTGGGGTCGTACAGCCGGATGACGCTGCGCCCGATGGTGGATTTGCCGGAGCCGGATTCACCCACCAGACCGTAGGTCTCGCCGGGGCGGATGGTAAAGCTCACATCGTCCACCGCCTTGACGGTGAAGCTGCGGTTGATGCGGAAATATTGCTTGAGGCCCTTCACTTCCAGCAGGGGAGATTGTTCCTTGGTTGCCATCTCACACCACCTCCTTGGCCGCAACCTTGCGGGCTTCTTCTTTCATCCGCTCCACCCGGGCGCGCAGCTCGGGGGGCATATCCACCTTGGGGGCCCGGGGGTCCAGCAGCCAGGTGGCCGCATAGTGGGTGTCGGTGACCTTGAACATGGGCGGGTCAATCTCCTCGTCAATGTTCAAAGCAAACCGGTTGCGGGCTGCAAAGGCGTCGCCGGGCTTCTCATGCAGCAGGTTGGGCGGGGAACCGGGGATGGTGTACAGCCGTTCGTCCGCCGTGTCCAGGTCGGGCATGGCCGAAAGCAGGCCCCAGGTGTAGGGGTGGCGGGGGTCGTAGAAGATCTCGTCGATGGTGCCGGTCTCCACGATCTTGCCGGCGTACATCACGTCCACATAGTCGGCCACCTTGGCCACCACGCCCAGGTCATGGGTGATGTAGATGACCGAGATGCCCCGCTCCTTCTGGATGCGGCGGATCAGTTCCAGGATCTTGGCCTGGATGGTTACGTCCAGGGCGGTGGTGGGTTCGTCGCAGATCAGAAGGTCGGGGTCGCAGGCCAGGGCGATGGCAATGACCACCCGCTGGCGCATGCCGCCGGACAGCTGGTGGGGATAGTTCTTCATCCGCTTTTCGGCGTCGGTGATGCCCACCTCCTCCAGCAGGGTGATGGCCCGCTGCCAGGCTTCCTTCTTGTTCATCTTGAAGTGCCACAGCATCCCTTCCATGATCTGCTTGCCGATGGGCATGGTGGGGTCCAGGCTGGTCATGGGGTCCTGGAACACCATGGCAATGCGCTTGCCGTTGATGTGGCGGCGGATCCACTTCTTGTCCTTTTTCAGGATGTCCACCGTTTCGGGGGAGCCGTCGGCGTGGTGGTAGGAAAACTCGATGGAGCCGGCGTTGATGGTGGCGTTGTGGGCCAGAATGCCCATGGCCGCCTTCATGGTCACCGACTTACCGGAACCGGATTCCCCCACCAGGGCGACGGTCTCGCCGCGGTACAGGTCGATGTTTACGCCGCGGATGGCGTGGACCGGACCGGCGGTTGTCTTGAAGGTGATGTCCAGGTCGCGCACTGCCAGCACCCGTTCTTTTTGTTGTTCTGCCATTGTGCGTGCCTCCTTACATGCTCTTCATCTTGGGGTCCAGGGCTTCCCGCAGGCCGTCCGCCACCAGGTTGAAGCTGAGCATCAGCAGCACCATCACCGCAATGGGCGGGATGATCTGGTAGGGATGGGTGGTGAAGCTGTTGTACAGTTCGTTGATCAGCGAACCCAGGGAGCACTGGGGCACCGGGATGCCCAGGCCCACAAAGCTCAGGAACGCCTCGGTGAAGATGGCGGTGGGAATGCTGAACATGACCTGGGTGATGATGGGGCCGATGATGTTGGGCAGCACTTCCCGGAAGATGATGAAGAAGCTGCCCGCACCCAGGGTGCGGGAGGCCAGTACGAACTCCTGCGCCTTGAGCTTGAGCATCTCGGCGCGGGCGATGCGGCTCATGCCCACCCATTCGGTGAGCATCAGGGCAAAGACAATGGTCAGGATGCCAGGCTGCAAAACCAACAGCAGCAGGGTGCAGATGACCAGACGGGGAATGCCGTTGGCAATCTCCAGAAACCGCTGCATGAGCATATCCACCTTGCCCCCGAAATAGCCGGAGATCAGCCCGTAAGACATGCCGATGACCATGTCGATGACGGCGGCGGCCACGGCGATGATCAGGCTGACCCGCGCGCCTTCCCAGGTGCGGGTCCAGATATCGCGGCCGAAATTGTCCGAGCCAAACCAGTAATACACATCGTCCAGGCCCTTTTCCTCATATTGGTTGGTGGTCCGGGTACCGGTGGTGGTGGCGATGGTCTCGCTGCCGTCAAAGATGCCCAGGTCCTCGATGACGGGGATACGGGGGGCCAGGTTCTTCTGGCTCAGTTCCTGGCCGGAGTAGGTGTATTCGTTCATGCTGGGGCCCAGAATGGCCATCAGGGTGATGACCACGATCATAATGAGCCCGAACACCGCGCTCTTCTTGCGGAAAAAGCGGATGCGCACATCCTTCCAGAAACTCTGGGAGGCAAAGTTGGTGTCGATCTGGATGTCGTCGGCGTTCGCTTTCAGCTGGAAATCCTTCTCGGTGAAGGTATGGTCCGGAAAGGCGGCGTTCACGGCGGCGACGTCGTGGAGTGTGTCGATTTTCACACGGGCGGCGGCTGCTTGTGCCATATCAGTTCCCCTCCTTCGAAAGACGAATGCGCGGATCGATGACACCGTACAGGATGTCCACGACCAGCATGATGCCGATATACATGGCGCTGTAGATAAAGCTCAGGCTGATGACCACGTTGTAGTCATTGGACTGGATGGCGTTGACCAGCAGGCTGCCTACGCCGGGAATGGCAAAGATCTTTTCCACCACCAGGGAACCGGTCATCAGGTCCACGATCAGGGGGGCCAGCACGGTGATGATGGGGATCAGGGCGTTGCGCAAAGCGTGGCGAAAGATCAGTGCCGGGCCGGAAATGCCCTTGCTTTCGGCCAGCAGCATGTAATCGCTGTCCAGCACTTCCAGCATCTCGCTGCGGGTGAACCGGGCGATGGATGCCATGGTGAACATGGAAAGGGAGATGCTGGGCAGCACGCTGGACCCGGTGATGTCGTTCACCGTGAACAGCATGGGAAACCACTGCAGCCGGAACCCGAAGGCGTAGGACAGCCCCAGGGCAAAGACGTAGGACGGCACCGAAACACCGATGACCGAAATGATGGTGGCCAGGGTATCCCAGATGGTATCCCGCTTGAGGGCGGCGATGATGCCCAGGACCAGGCCCACCACGGCGCCCAGCAGCACAGCCATGCCGCCGATCTGGATGGAGATGGGCAGGCGGGTCTGGATCAGCTGGCTGATGGGGGTATTCTTGGAGATGTTGTAGCTCACACCCAGGTCACCCCGCAGCATACCGCCCACATACTTGAAGAACTGCACGATGACCGGCTGGTCCAGCCCGTACTTGGCATACAGGGCGGCGCGCATGTCGTCGGTGAGTTTTTCGTCGTTGAAGGGCGAGCCGGGCATCAGTTTCATCAGGATGAAGAGCACCAGCAGGATGGCCAGCAGGGTAAACAGCGAAGTCAGGATGCGCTTGAGGATGTATTTCTTCACGGCGGGAGATTCCTCCTTCTGCAACCAGGGAAGAGGGGCGCTGCGCACAACAGCGCGGTTCCCTGTCAATCAAAAAAGCCGCGCAGCGTGCGGCAAGGCCACTGCGCGGTCAGTTTGCGGGTTATCAGCCGGCTTTCACGGCGTTCTTGTACACACGGTTGAGGGCCACGGGGTGGAACTCAATGCCGGTGACGTTGGGGTTGATCATCTCGGCGTTGCACTGTGTGTACAGCGGGAAGATGACGGCCTCATCCAGAACGATCTTTTCGGCGTCGTACATGGCGCTCCAGCGGCCTTCGGGATCGGTGCACAGATCACCGGTGCTGCAGGATTCGATGATGGCGTCGTAGTCGGCGTTGGACCACAGACCGTAGTTGTTGGAGTTACCGGTGGTCCACATGCTCAGGTAGGTCATGGGATCGGCGTAGTCGGGGCCCCAGCGGGTCAGACCCAGCTCAAAGTTGCCGTTCTGCATGTCTTCCACGCGCTGCTTCTTGGGTTCGATCACCAGATTGATGGTCATGCCGGGCAGGGTGGTTTCCAGCTGTTCCTTCACGACCTGGGCAACCTTCTGGGGCGCATCGTCGGAGTCAACCACCATGTCGAACTCAAAGGTATCCACGCCCAGTTCCTGCTTGGCGGCCTCGTAGTAGCTCAGGGCCTTGTCGGGGTCATAGGCGCAGACGTCGGAATACTTGGTCTGGTCGGCGCTGAAGTCGCTGCCGTCCGGGCCGGTGGCAAACTGGGGCGGCACGGCGGTGAAGGTGGCGGTGCTGCCGTCCTTCAGAACGTCGCTGCAGATGGATTCACGATCCAGAGCGAAGGTCATGGCCAGACGCAGGTTTTCGTTGGCCAGTTCGGGCACGCTGCCCATGTTGGGGCTGATGTACCACAGGTAACCGGCGCCGCGGCTGTCGAAGGAGGGGTCATCCTTGACCTGGTCGACCTGTTCGCCGTTGACCAAGGTGATGTCCAGCGCGCCGGTCTGGTAGCTCATCAGGGCCTGCTGGCTGTCCTGGATGACCTGGTAGTTCAGGCCGGACAGCTGGACCTTGTCGGCGTCATAGTAGCTTTCGTTCTTTTCCAGGGTAAAAGCGGTGGCGGCGGGTTCATAGCTGGTCAGGGTGAAGGCGCCGTTGGACAGGACGGTCTCGGGGCTGGTGCCGAAGGTGTCGGCGCAGCTCTCATAGAATTCCTGGTTCACCGGATAGAAGGTGGGGAAGTACATCAGGCTCAGGAAGTAGCTGACAGGCACGTTCAGCTGGACCTGCAGGGTCTTGTCGTCCACGGCGGTGACGCCCAGTTCGGAAACGTCCTTGGTACCGGCGATGATGTCGGCGGCGTTGACCACCTGGCCGATGTCGCTGAGCATGTAGGAGTATTCGGAAGCGGTGGCCGGGTCAACGGCGCGCTGCCAGCCAAAGACAAAGTCGTTGGCGGTGACGGGGTCGCCGTTGGACCAGGTGGCATCGTCCCGGATATGGAAGGTGTAGGTCTTGCCGTCCTCGCTGACCTCATAGCTCTCGGCGCAGGCGGGCACGGCGGCGCCGTCGGCATCCATCTGCATCAGGCCGTCGGTGAAATCGGCAATGACCTCAAAGGAGGTGCCGTCGGTGGCAACCTGCGGGTCCAGAGACTGCACGGGGGTCTCCAGCATGACGTTCAGAGCCGAGGACGAAGCGGTTGTGCTTGCCTCGGTGGAAGCGGCCTCAGCGGTGCCGGTGGAGCCGGCCGCACTGCTGCTGCCGGAAGCGCCGCAGCCGGTGGCGGTGACCGCCATCGCGGCCGCCATGGCAAAAGCCAGCACGGATTTTGCGTTTTTCATCTGTCTTACCATTCCTCTCACATTCCCATCCCGTCGGCCAACCCAGGCGCGGCAAAAATGAGAATAAATTAAAAAAGTACAAAGGTGTACAGGAAATATCCCGTACACCTTTGTACTACGCCAGTTATTATAGCCCCCTCGCCGCCAAAAGAAAAGACCTTTTACCGCATTTGGGGCCTCTTTTGCCTTTTTTCTGTGGATTGTACAAAAATGGTTAAAAATACACGGTCGAAATTCGCCAGTTTTTCCACAGATTGATCAAAATGTGTATTCCATGTAAATACATAAAAGCCGAAAAAATCTGACCTTTTCAAAAATATGTATTTCGTATAAGGACAATGCTTTTGCTTTCCGGCCGGCAGACGCCCGGTGGCACCTGTATCTTTATACGGATTATGCGGAGAAAACCCAAGCCGCTGCCGGGCAGACCAAGGGCCGGGGCATTGACTTCCCCATTGACTTCCCATAAAAAAGGGTGTAACAATAAAAAACGGTTCCATCTGCAAATAGATGGACATCATCAACAAAATTTGGGGGCTTGTTTTGTGGATAACAACAGTTATTCAAACCATCTGCCGCTGATCCGCGGCGAACTGGCATTGGGCATTGCGGTCATCATCAATTCCTTCGGCGTGGTGCTCATGCTCTATTCCGGGGCAGGCATTTCCGCCATTTCCAGCGTACCCTACGCCTTCTCGGAGGTGCTGCCCTTCCTGAGCCTGGGCACCTGGACCTACCTGTTCCAGGCGGCGCTGGTCTTCAGCCTGATGGTGCTGCGCCGCAAGTTTGTGGTGTCCTACCTGTTCAGCTTTGTGGTGGGGTTCTTCTTCGGCGAGCTGCTGGATGTACATGAACTGTGGATCGACGTTCTGCCCGAGAACCTGCCCTGCCAGGTACTCTACTTTGTGGTGAGCTATCTGCTCATCTGCATCGGCATCGCCCTGTCCAACCGCTGCGGTCTGCCCATCATCCCCACCGACCTCTTCCCCCGGGAACTGTCCCAGATCACCGGCATCGGCTATCCCAAGATCAAGATTTCCTTCGATGCCATCTGCCTGGTGGTCACCGCGGGCATGACCTTCTTCTTCCTGGGCCACGTGATGGGCCTGGGCATCGGCACCGTGCTGGCGGCCCTGACCATGGGCAAGACCATCGGCATCATCGGCAGCTGGATGGACAAGCACTTCACCTTTGCTACCGGCCTGCATCTGCACAAGGCGGGTCAGGGAGCGCATTAAACCAATCAAAAAGGGCGGTATGACGAAAGCCATACCGTCCCTTTTTGTGCGCCACCTTTCTGCTCGCCGGAAGAGGAAAGACGGGCCCGCCACCAGGGCAGCCAATCCTCCCGATTCCGACTCCGGCGGAAGACGCCTCCTCCCGCAATTTTTGGGGGAAAGGCGTATGCGCACAACGCTTTGTCAGTAGGCGGTAAGGGCGCCGCAGGCCGTTGCGTTTTCGCGGGTGGGGGTATATCATAGAAAGCAAGGAACAAAGGAGGCTTTTCCATGAAAATCCATCCCCTTGCGCTGGGTACCCTGCACATGACCGAAGAAATGCTCTACGGACAGGGCGGTTCACCGGACAAGGTGATCGACGCCCCCACTTGGGCGGTGCTCATCGAGACGGAAAACGCCCTGGTGCTGGTGGACTGCGGCTGTCAGCAGCAGCCCCAGGTGGACCCGGCGGCGGAACACATCTATTCCTTCCGGCCGGAGGAGCTGCTCACAGCCCAGCTGGCCCGCTTCGGCCATACGCCGGAGGATGTGACCCATCTGGTCCTGACCCATTCCCATGTGGATCATGCGGGCAACACCTTCCTGTTCAAAAAGGCCGGTATCTACATCGATGCCGCCGAATATGCGGGGGCCTTGCAGGACAAGGCGGCCTATCTGGCAGGGCAGCGCCCCGGCGCGCCTTTGCAGCATCTGACCCGCTGGGACGACAGCCTGCATTTCCGCCCGGTGGAAGCGCCCCGGACCCAGCTGCTGCCCGGCATCACCCTGGTGCGGTTCCCCCGGGGCCATGCCTACGGATTTCTGGCGGTGGTGATCAGCGGCAAACCGGGAAACCTGATTCTTGCCTCCGACCTGGCCTACACCCCCGATGCCATGACCAAGCGTCCGCCCACCCTGGTCACCGACCCGGCGGGCTACCTGCGGGGCATCGACCTGCTGCGGGACCTGGCCGAGGAATTCCCCGGCGAAATCTGGTACGGCCATTGCCCGGAACAGTTCGCTGCCATCCGGGATACAACGCTGGAATACTGAAACGGATATCCGCCCATCACAAAAAAGCCCAGGAGGTATTTGCCCTATGTTTGAACCATCCCTGCTCCGCTGGACCCGGGAACCGGCCCGCTGCACCATCGACCCGCAGAAAATCACCATCACCACCCAGCCCCACACCGATCTGTGGCAGCGCACCTACTACCATTTCCGCAACGACACCGCCCCGGTGCTGCAGATGGAAACGGAGGAAAAATTCTTTTCCTTTGTGGTGAAGACCGACTTTGACAGCCACCATCGGTTTGACCAGTGCGGCGTGGTGGTGTATCTGGACAGCGAAAACTGGCTGAAAGCTTCCATCGAGTACGAGAACGAACGGTTCCAGCATCTGGGCAGCGTGGTGACCAACCACGGCTGGTCGGACTGGGCCACCACCGAGATCGATGCCGGCATCCGCTCCATGTGGTACCGGCTCAGCCGGCGGGAGGATGATTTCTGCCTGGAATGCTCCGAAGATGGGGTGACCTTCCGCCAGATGCGCATCTGCCATCTGCTGGAAGGCGGCGGGACCATCCGTTTTGGCGTGTATGCCTGCAGCCCGGAGGATTCCTCCTTCACCGCTACCTTCACCCGGATGGATCTGACCGAATGTCAGTGGAAAGCCCACGACGGCCAGGCACCCGACGCCGACCTGTGACCGCAAAGGCACTCTGCCCCTGTACATAATAAAAAGAAAAAGCAGCCGATCCGACAGGATCGGCTGCTTTTGTATGTCACAGTCTGCCTTACTTTTTGTGGTATTTCCGGTCTTCCTCCTCGTACAGCGGGGCGCAGGTCAGGTACATGCCCAGCTTGTTCAGAGTGTCCGAGTCCACGCTGGACAAGATGACGGTGGAATGCATGTCACAGCCTTTGAGCTGGGGCAGCTGTCTGAGAGCCGCCGCCGCATACGCATTCTCCGCGATGGAGCTGGACAGGGCAATGAGGATTTCGTCGGTGTGCAGGCGGGGATTCTTGTTGCCCAGGTAGGTGGTCTTGAGCATCTGGATGGGTTCGATGGCCCGGGCAGACACCAGGTCGATCTCCTGGCCGATGCCCGCCAGATGTTTCAGGGCGTTGATCAGGGCCGAGGACGCCGCCCCCAGCAGCGGGCCGGTCTTGCCGGTGACGATGGTGCCGTCCGTCAGTTCGATGGCGGCGGCGGGCAGACCGCCGGTGCTTTCGGACCGGGCCCGGGCTGCCTGTTCCACCGCCCGGGTACCCGGGGTGATGCCCGCCTGGTTCAGCAGCAGTTCCAGCTTGAACCGCTCATCCTCCTTGACGTTGGCCCCGGTTTTCTGCTGGCACAGGCACTTGAGGTACCGGCGCTGGATCTCCTTGAGGGAAGCCTGGCGGCAGACCTCGTCATCCACAATGCAGTTGCCCGCCATGTTCACCCCCATATCGGTGGGGGACTGGTAGGGGCTCTTGCCGGCAATGAGCTCAAAGATGGCGTGTACCACCGGAAAGATCTCGATATCCCGGTTGTAGTTCACCGCCGTTTCGCCGTAGGCTTCCAGGTGGAAGGGGTCGATCATGTTCACATCGTTCAGATCGGCGGTGGCGGCCTCGTAGGCCAGGTTCACGGGGTGTTTCAGCGGCAGGTTCCAGACCGGGAAGGTCTCGAACTTGGCATAGCCGGCCTTGATTCCGCGCTTGTATTCATGGTACAGCTGGGACAGGCACACCGCCATCTTGCCGCTGCCCGGTCCGGGGGCGGTGATCACCACCAGGGGGCGCTCGGTCTCGATGTACTCGTTCTTGCCGTACCCTTCATCGCTGACGATGCGGGCCACCTCGTTGGGGTAGCCGGCAATCTTGTAATGGCGGAAGGTGCGGATGCCCAGACCGTTCAGACGGCGCTCAAAGGCTTCCACCTCGGGGTTGGCGGTGTACATGGTCACGCAGACGCTGCCCACAAACAGCCCCACGCCCTGGAAGGCGTCGATCAGACGCAGCACGTCCATGTCGTAGGTGATGCCGTAATCCCCGCGCATCTTGTTGCTGATGATGTCTTCGGCGCTGATGACAACAACGATCTCGGCCTGGTCTTTCAGCTGCAGCAGCATCTGCAGCTTGGAGTCCGGCTGAAAGCCCGGCAATACCCGGGAAGCGTGGTAGTCGTCGAACAGCTTGCCGCCGAACTCCAGATAGAGCTTGTTGTCAAACTGGGCGATTCGTTCCCGGATGTGTTCGGACTGCATGGAAAGATATTTGTTGTTGTCAAACCCGATCTTCATTTCGAATCCCTTTCTTGTTCCTGACTTCGGCCGCCCCGCACAACCGGGCGGAAATACACCATACCATCAGTGTACCACACCCGGCGGACGGGGGCAATCGCCACCGGAAAAAAAGAAAAACCCGGCCAAGGACCGGGCAAACCCGAAAACGGGTTTCAACAGGCAACAATCAGAGGTGGGAGGCAGGCGCCGTTTTTTTCCCGGTTTTCAGTACCCACAAGCCGAGGGTCAGGGCAATGGGAAAGACGACGGCGGCCAGCAGGCCGTTTTTCAGGCTTCCCCCCGCCATGCCGGAAAACACCCCCACCGACAGGGGACCGGCAGTGCCGCCCAAGTCGCCGGCCAGGGCCAGAAAAGCAAACATGGCGGTGCCGCCCGTGGGGCAGGCGCGGGAAGAAAGGCTGAGGGTGCCGGGCCAGAGGATGCCCACCGAAAACCCGCACAGAGCGCAGCCCGCCAGCCCCAGAACGGGAGAAGTGGACAGGGCGGCCAGCAAATAGCAGGCGACACACAGGGCGCCGCATCCCAGCATGATCTTGTGCAGTTCGCCGCTGCGGCCCATGCGGGCGTACAGCAGCCGGGCAAGACCCATGAACACGGCAAACAGGCACGGGCCCGCCAGGTCGCCCACGGTCTTGGACACCCCCATGGCCGATTCGGTGAAGGCAGAGGCCCACTGGGCCATGGAGGCTTCCGCCGCCCCGGAGCACATCATCAGAATGACCAGCAGCCAGAACACCGGCAGACGCAGCAGGCTGCGGATCTTCATGCTCTGTCCGTCCGCCACCAGCTGCCCCAGGGGACAGGTGAGAAAGCCGAAGAAGTTCACAAAGGGGACAAGGGCCCACAGCATGGTCAGAATCCGCCAGTTGTCCACCCCGAACAGAGCAAAGAACAGGGTGGACCCCAGGATGACCGCGGCAGCACCCCAGCAGTAAAAGGAATGGAGCAGGCTCATCCGCCCTTCCTTGTTTTCGAAAGGACAGGCCTCCACAATGGGGCTGATGAGCACTTCAATCAGGCCGCTGCTGACCGCATAGACCACCACCGCCACCAGGATTCCCGCAAAGGGAGAAGGCATCAGATCCGGCAGAAAGGCCAGCATGACCAGCCCGACGGCGGACAGGATGTGGGCCAGCACCGCACAGCGCCGGTATCCCACCCGGTCCACAAAGTTGGCTGCGGCCAGATCGATGAAAAGCTGGGTCAGGTAAAAGACGGTGGGGATCAGGGCAATCTGTTCCAGTGAGATCGCATAGGTCTTTTGAAAGGTCAGAAAAAGCAGCGGTGCATAGTTGGCGCAGATGGCCTGTGTCACATAGCCCAGATAACAGGCATGCAAGGTTTTCTGATAGTTCGGTTGTATGGTCATGGCAATCCCTTTCTGTGTTGTATCCATCGGAGAAAATGACTTGTTGTGCCGTAACGACGTATGGCATTATAACAACATTTTTAGGGATAAAAAAGGGATAAAGCCGCCAAAAGATAGCACTATTTTCCCAAAGTGCGGACGTGGCCGGGAGCGTATCCGTAAGTTTTGCGGAACTGGCGGGTGAAATAATTGGCGGACCGGAATCCGCAGGCAAACCCGATTTCCTGCACGGTCAGGGAAGAAGTGCGAAGAAGCCGGTGGGCGGTCTGAAGCCGGTACCGGATCAGCGCGCCGGTGGGGGAACAGCCCAGATATTCCTGAAAGCAGCGGGAAGCCTCGCTGCGGCTGATGCTGGCGGCACCGGCAATTTCATCCAGGGTGATGGGGTCGGCGTAGTGGCGGTAGATGTAGTCCAGCATCTTCTGAACCCGCACCTGGGTACGCAGCTGGACCCTGGTGGCAGGAAACCGGGGCAGGGTGTCCAGGTGGCAGAACAGAAATTCGAACAGGCGGTTCAGATTGCGCTGCACCACCATTTCATAACAGCCGGTCTGCCCTTTCAGGCAGGCAAATATTTCGTCCACCAGACGCCGCACCTCCTCGTACCGGTCATCCTGCCTGCGGAACACCACAAAGGGCAGGGAGGGGCAATCAGCAATGGGGGCGATATATTTGTGGTAGATGGCGCCGGTTTCCGGGGCAATCAGTGTGCCCGAAAAGACAATGATGGGCAAAGGGTCGGCCTCGGTGCCGGCCACCTGCCGCACCCCGTGCAGCAAGTTGCCGTTGACAAAGAGGATGTCCCCCGGGTACAGAAAAAGGTGTTTCTGCCCCACCTGGTAATCCAGGGTGCCGCTGTCCGCCCGGGCAATCTCGAAATCCGGATGCCAGTGCAGCGGACCCGCCCGGCCGGGCAGGTCCGCCAGCTCCCCTTCAAAGTAGGTGATGGGAAAAACATTCGATTCATGGGAAATCTGCTCCCGCAGATCCCGGCCCAGCAGGACAGACATGGCGGGCACCTCGCTTTCCGCACAGGAAAATACTGATTCTTACAGTATAGCAGAAATTTCTTCTCCGCACCATGACCCTTGGGGCTGATAATCCCGGGACTACCCGGTCACAGATAAAGCTCACACTTTTTGCGCTGGGAACAGACCTTTTTCAGCATGGCATTGACGGCGGCCATCATCACCGGATTGACCTTCCGTGCGTCGTGGGGGCATACCTGCACGCAGCGCATGCAGGAAATGCAGGCCTTGGCGTCCACCTTTTTGGGGTCCCGGGCATCAATGGCCTGCACCGGGCATTTCTCGGCACACACGCCGCAGTCCACACAGTCCTTGGTGGGTTTGGGCACCATGCCGGCGCTGCCGCTCTTTTTGTAAGGGCGGTTGCCCGGAATCTGCGGCACCGACATATCCCCCCGGTCCAGCTTGGCCCGGATTTCTTCGGCAAAGCGGCAGAGCTGCTCCCGGTCCTGCTCGTCCGGCCGTCCGGCAGCAAACTGGCGGGCGATGGAATGCTCCGCCACGGCGGCAACTGCCCCCACAACCCGGAACCCGGCCTGCTCCGCCGCGTCCTGCAACTCCACCAGAGTATCCTCATAGGCGCGGTTGCCGTACACGCACATCAGAATCCCCTTGGCGCCCTTCGCCCGGATGCGGGACAACCGCTGCACCGCCACGGCGGGCACCCGGCCGCCGTAGGACGGAACCGCGATCACCGCCAGGGCGTCCTCTTCCGGAACCAGCGCGGAAAAATCCTGCCCGCTGTCGGTCAGATCCACAAAGCGACTCTCCTTGTCCAAGGCGTCGCACAGAATGTCCGCCGCTTTTTTGGTTCCGCCGGTGGGGCTGAAACAGATTTCATACAGTTTCATGGTAACCATGCCTCCCATACTGGATGCCTGCGGTATCTTGTCGGGGCGGTGCCCTTGCAATTTGCGCAGGGAACAGATACAATAATGGTGTAAAAATAATCTTTACATCTTTCGCCAGTATACCATGAGGGCGATGTAAAGTCAATGATTACAGCTCTCCGGCTCACGCATTGGGAAAGGATTTCATCATGCAGATCAGTATGAAATGTTCGGTGGCGGTGCATTGCCTGCTTTTTATCTGGGAAGCCCGGAACAAGGTCCGGGTTACCAGCACGTTGCTGGCCCAGAGCACCGGCTGCAACCCGGTGGTCATCCGCAACATCCTCAGCGCCCTGAAAAAGGCCGGGCTGATCACGGTGGCCAGAGGACAGGGCGGGGCGGAGCTCTGCCGGGAACCGGAACAGATCACCTTGTACGAAATCTATACCGCCCTGGAACCTAAGGGGATCACCTCCCTCATCGGCATCCATTCCTGTGACGGCCGGGCCTGTCCCGTGGCACGGAACATTCGCCGGGTGCTGCAGCGCCCCTACCGGCAGATCGAGGAAGCCGTGGCCGCCACCATGAAAACGATCACTTTGGCTTCCATGATTGAGGATCTGGAAGCCGGGGGCGATATGCCTTCTGCCGACCGATAACAGCCCCGCCCCGCCGCAACCGGCGGGGCTTTTTGTTGTGCGATGCCCGGGAACGCAGGCATACCCTGTTTGTCTGCCGGGGCCTTTCCTTGATTTTTACCCGGCAAAGTGCTACCATCAAAAACAGAACAGAACCCTTCGACACATACCCAGACCATACAGAATACAGAAGGCGAAACGATATGGAAAGCATGAAATACAGCGATACCACCTTTGCCGTGCCCCTGGACCCGAAGCAGATTGTGGCGGAAGTCCATGCCAACGCGGTGGATTTCCCCAAACGGACGGTGCGGGAACACATCGAGTACGCCCTGGACCATCCCATCGGCGCCGGGCCCATTGAGGAGGCCGTCACCCCGGGGGACAAGGTGTGCATCATTATTTCCGATACCACCCGCCGCTGGCAGCAGCCCAGCGCCTACCTGCCGGTTCTGGTGGAACGGCTCAACAAAGCCGGTATTCCCGATCAGGACATTCTCATCCTCTGTGCCACCGGAACCCACCGCAAGCAGACGGAGGAAGAGCACATCTCGCTGGTGGGGGAGGACCTTTACCGCCGGATCCGCTTCCTGGACCATCAGTGCGACGACAAGGAACATCTCACCTATGTGGGAACCACCAGCCGGGGCACGCCGGTCTGGCTGAACAGTTACGCCATGGCCTGCGACAAGATCATCCTCACCGGCGGTGTGGTCTACCATTTCCTGGCCGGTTTCGGCGGCGGCCGCAAGTCCATCGTCCCGGGCATTGCGGGGCGGGAAACCATCAACACCAACCACAACAATGCCCTGAACAAAGGCCTGGGCAGCGGTTCCAATCCCCGAGTGTGCAACGGCAACATGCAGGCAGACAACCCCTTCCACAGCGACCTGATGGAGTGCGCCGCCTTTGCCAGGCCCGCGTATCTTCTCAACGTGATTGTGGATGACAACTACCAGATTGTGGGGGCCTTTGCCGGTGACTGGCGCCAGGCCCATGCGGCGGCCGCCAAGGCGGTGGAACAGCTGGACGGGGTGCCCATTCCCCGCCGCACACCGCTGGTGATTGCCAGCGCGGGGGGCTATCCCAAGGACATCAACCTCTATCAGACATCCAAGACCCTCTCCAACGCATTGGCGGCGGTGGCGCCCGGCGGTACCATGATTCTGCTGTCCCAGTGCCGGGAAGGCTTCGGCGACCCGGACTGCGAAAACCAGATCTGCGGTTACGATACCATGGAAGCGCGGGAAAAGGCGCTTCGCGCCAACTTCTCCATCGGCGGGTTCGTGGGCTTCCTCTTTGCCGAAACGGCGGAGAACTACCGCATGATTCTGGTTACCGACATCCCCGCCGAGCGTTTTGTGCACACCAGGATTCAGGTGGCCCGGACGCTGGAGGAGGCGTTGGCCCTGGCTGCCCGGGCCAACGGCGGCAGCCTGGACGGGGTCGAAACCACCCTGATGCCCCACGGCGGCAGTACCTTCCCTCTGCCCCAGGCGTAAAATCTATTCTTTATACACTACAGCGGGCGACCTGTCCATACGGGCCGCCCGTTTTTTATAGGCAGGCGAATCTGGGCAATTTCCGGCTGAAATTGCATATAGGCCGGTATGGGCGATGGTGCTATAATGGAAAAAATCAGTCTTAAAGCAAATTTTTCCTTCCTCAAAGGAGGCGTATCCCCATGTCAGGTACCGCGACCCGTGTCGATATGACGCAGGGCGCCATTTTGCCCACCGCCATCTGGTTTGCCCTGCCGATCTGTGCCGGCAATGTGCTGCAGCAGCTCTACAGCACCGTGGACACGCTGGTTGTCGGCAATTTCTGTGATGCCTCGGCCCTGGCGGCGGTGGCCACCAGCTCCCAGCCCCTGGAAATCCTGCTCTGCGTATTTCTGGGCATCGGGTCGGGGGTTTCCATCCTGGTATCCCAGGCAGCGGGCCGGGGCGATGCCGACCGCCAGCAGGAACTGACCCGCACGGCCGTTTGGCTGCTTTATGCCGCTGCCCTGCCTCTGACTGTGGCGGGACTGGTGCTGGGACCGCTGCTTCTGCGCCTGATGCAGGTGCCCGCCGATGCCTGGGACAACGCCGTGCTCTATCTGCGCATCACCACGCTGGGATGCCTGGGCAATATGGGGTATAATCTCAATGCCGGGATCCTGCGCGGGCTGGGCAACAGCCGCGCTTCGCTGTGGATGCTGGTGGTCAGCTGCATTGTCAACATCGTGGGAGACCTGGCCTTCGTGGGGGGCTTCGGGATGGGGGTCGGCGGTGCGGCGCTGGCCACCACCGCCGCCATGATGCTCTCCTGGGGGTTCAGCCTTTTCTATCTGTGCCGTCATATGCCGGAAATCCGCTTCCCGCTGCTGCCCGCCGGCCACGACCCTGAAACCCTGCGGGAAATTCTGCGCGTGGGTGTGCCGCTGGGATTGAACAGCGCTCTGTATTCGGTGGGACACATTCTGCTGCAGACCCTGTACAACACCCAGGGATCCATCTTTGTGGCCGGGTGTTCGGTGGCCGGCAAACTCAGCGCCCTTGCCAACATCGCCATTACGTCCTTTTCCAACGCGGCGTCGGTCTTCTCCGGCCAGAATTACGGCGCCGGCCTGACCGACCGCCTGCGCAAAGGCGCCCTGCGCATTCCGCTGGCCTGCGGCGGCTTTACCCTGGCCTGCGGGCTGCTGCTGACGCTGTTCGGCCGACCGGTGCTCGCCTTGTTCACCCGGGATGCCGCCGTACTGGCGGTGGCCCAGCGGTATGTGCTGGTTGTGCTGCCTTTTACCTGGTGCTATGCGGTGTTCAACGGCATCATGAGCTACCTGAACGGTGTGGGCGAAATCCGCTATCCCACCATCGTCAATGTGCTGATCCTCTGGGCCATCCGGATTCCTTCCGCCTGGCTGCTGGCGGCGGTGGGGCTGGGCGGCTACGCCATGGCCGGCATCTCCCTGAGCTTCGTGGCCGGAATGGTGGCCATGCTTCCGTTCTACCGCACCCGCCGCTGGAAAAATATCTGCCGCCAATGCGAGAAGAACGCTGCCGACGCTGCGTGAGCCCGGTACCGGCATGGTTGTGCGGTGACTCGTCATTTTTGACAGTTTTCTAAAAATATTTATCTAAAGTTTTACTTGACAGTGTCTGCCGTTTTGTCTTATCCTTTATCGTAGCGTCCATAGTGGGAAAGGATGAGATAAATGAACGTTGTCAAGAAGATTTATTGCCGTGTTTTTCAGACAGGTATGCGCATGGCCCTGCCTTTTTTGCCCTACCGGGAGCCTAAGCTGATCGAAGGCGTTGGCGGCGTTCCCGCTGTTCTGCGTGAGCACGGAATCGATTGCGTCATGCTGGTCACCGACGCCGGGGTACACGGTCTGGGTCTGACCGCCCGCCTGGAGGAAAATCTCAAGGCTGCCCACATCCGCTGCGTCGTGTATGACCGCACAGTGGCCAATCCCACGGTGGCCAATGTGGAGGAAGCCCGGTCCCTCTATCTGGAAAACGGCTGCCGGGGCCTGATCGCCTTCGGCGGCGGCTCTTCCATGGACTGCGCCAAAGCGGTGGGCGCCCGCATCGTGCGGCCCAAAAAGTCGCTGGACAAGATGGAAGGCCTTCTGCATGTGATGCACCGCCTGCCGCTGCTCATCGCGGTGCCCACCACCGCCGGCACCGGCAGTGAGACGACCCTGGCCGCCGTCATCACCGACGAAAAAATCCATCACAAGTATCCCATCAACGATTTCTCGCTGATTCCCCATTACGCTGTGCTGGACCCCGATGTGACCCTCAACCTGCCCCGGCAGCTGACCGCCACCACCGGCATGGATGCGCTGACCCACGCGGTGGAAGCCTATATCGGCCGTTCCACCACCAAGGGCACCCGTGCCGCCGCCATCGAGGCTGTGCAGCTGATCTTCAACAATCTGCCGGAAGCCTACTACAACGGTCACAACCGGGAAGCCCGGGCCAACATGCTGCGGGCTGCCTACCTGGCCGGCACCGCCTTTACCAAGAGCTACGTGGGCTATGTGCATGCCGTGGCCCACAGCCTGGGCGGGCGCTACGGCATCGCCCACGGCCTGGCCAACAGCGTTCTGCTGCCCATCGTGCTCAAGGCCTACGGCAGTGCTGCCTGGAAAAAACTGGCCGAACTGGCCCGGGCATCCGGCGTCTGCCAGGATGCCAGCGATGAGGTTGCCGCCAAGGAGTTCATCGCCTACATCGAAGCCATGAACGCCGCGATGGACATTCCCGAGACGCTCCCCGGTATCCTTACCGAGGACATTCCCCAGCTGGCGCGCTACGCCGACCATGAGGCCAACCCCCTGTATCCGGTACCGGTTCTGTGGGGGCCCGACCAGCTGGAAAACATGTACAAACAAGTTCAGGAGGTTTCCACCCATGACGGAAATGGAGATTCAATCCATTCTCAAACGGCAGCGTGAGTATTTCGCTGCCGGCCACACCCTGCCCGCCGAAGCCCGCATCGCGGCCCTGAAAAAGCTCAAGGCCTCGCTGCAGAACCATGAGCAGGATCTCGCCCATGCCCTGAAAACCGACCTTGGCAAGTCCGCCACCGAAAGCTATATGTGTGAGACAGGGCTGACCCTGTCCGAAGCAACCTGGATGATCCGCCATGTCCGCCGCCTGATGCGGGAACGGCGGGTGCCCACCCCGCTGTCCCAGTTTGCGGCGCGGAGCTTCCGCTCTCCCAGCCCCTACGGAAACGTGCTCATCATGAGTCCGTGGAACTATCCCGTGCTGCTGACCCTGGACCCGCTGATCGACGCCATTGCCGCCGGCAACACCGCCATCGTCAAACCCAGCGCCTACGCCCCGGCCACCGCCGCCGTGCTGCAGCAGATTGTGGCAGAATGTTTCCCGCCGGAACATGTCTGCGTGATCACCGGCGGCCGTGCCGAAAACCAGGCGCTGCTGCACCAGAAATTTGATATGATCTTCTTTACCGGCAGCAAGGCTGTGGGCAAGGAGGTGCTGCGCTGTGCCGCGGAATATCTGACCCCCGCCGTACTGGAACTGGGCGGCAAGAGCCCCTGCATTGTAGAAAAATCCGCCAAGATCGGTCTGGCCGCCAAGCGCATTGTTTTTGGCAAGTATCTGAACTGCGGGCAGACCTGTGTGGCGCCGGACTATATCCTCTGCGACGCCTCCATCCGGGATGAGCTCATCGCCGCCATTCAAAAGGAGATCACCGCTCAGTTCGGTGCTGATCCCATGGCCAACGAGGATTACGGCAAGATCATCAATGAAAAGCACTACCGCCGTCTGATGGGGCTGATCGACCCCGCCAAGGTGGTTTGCGGCGGCACCGGCGATGAGGCCGCCCAGCGCATTGCGCCCACGGTCATGAAGGATGTGACCCGGGAGGATGCCGTCATGGGCGAAGAAATCTTCGGACCCATCCTGCCGGTGCTGACCTACACCGATCTGGATGCCGCGCTGGCAGACATCGAAGCCCAGCCCCATCCGCTGGCTCTCTACCTCTTCAGCGAGGACAAAGCCGTGCAGCGCAAGGTGCTGGATCGCTGCCACTTCGGCGGCGGCTGCCTGAACGATGTCATCATCCACCTGGCCACCAGCGAAATGCCTTTTGGCGGCGTGGGGGAGAGCGGCATGGGCGGCTACCACGGCAAAGCCGGATTCGAGGCCTTCAGCCATCTGCGCAGCATTGTGGACAAGAAGACCTGGCTGGACATGCCGGTGCGCTACCAGCCCTACACCAACCAGAAGGACAAGATGCTGCGATTCTTCCTGCAGTGATTTTTCGGCAATCCCGATAAAGAAAAGCGACGGCCCCGACCAAATGGTCGGGGCCGTCGTTTTCCCCAAAGTGGGTCTTTCTTACAGGTTGAGCAGTACCAACGCCCCCAGAATCATCCCGGCGGCGCCCATCTGGCGGCGGTTGAGCCGTTCATGGAACAGGAAGAAACTGACCACGCTGATGATCAGGATCACCCCCACGCTGTAGAAGGGATAAACCAGGAAGGCAGGCAGCTCGGTGAGGGCCCCCAGCCAGCAAGGGGTAAAGTCCCCTTGGTAGAGCGTTTTGGGCTCCATGGAAACAAAGGCCAGCAGGGCACAGGTAATGTAGTTGACAAAATAGACACTGTACGGGCTGCTGGTGTTCAGGTATTTCAGAACGATGGACAGTACAGAACTGGACAGCAGCACCAGGACAAGGAACAGCATGCACAAACCCCTCTCTTTATGGACAACATACCCCTACACTATATACCACTTTGTGCCCAAAATAAAGCACCCGGCATAGTGCAAACTGCCAAAGCTCCATCCGGTTGCCGCAGAAAGAAGGAGCGGCAACGCCCAGCGTTCCCGCTCCTTGTTTGTGAAAATCTCAGGCCAGTTCCAGGTAGAGTGCCGCCAGCTGCATGGTGGCATGCAGGGCGTCCAGATGGGTGCGCTCCATGCCGTGGGAAGCATGGACCCCCGGCCCGATGAGGGCGGCCCGGCAATCCATGCCGGAACGCCAGGCAGCACCCACATCCGAACCGTAGTGCGGGTAAATGTCTACCGCGTAGTCCACGCCGTGCTCTTTGGCCAGCTCCACCAGGCGGCTGACCATGCCGTAGTCGTAAGGGCCGCCGTTGTCCTTGGCGCAGATGGAGACCTGGTATTCGGTGCAGCTCAGATCCTCACCGATGCAGCCCATATCCACCGCCAGCAGTTCGTCCACCGTGGGCAGGGTGGCGCCGCCGTGGCCCACCTCCTCATGGACGGTGAGGGTGAAGTAGGTCTCATACCGGGGACGGGTACCGGTTTCGCGCATCTGCCACAGCAGGGTCAGCAGACAGGCAGCGCTGGCCTTGTCGTCCAGAAAACGGGACTTGACAAAACCGCTGTCGGTGACGGTGGTCTTGGGATCGTAGCAGATATAGTCGCCGGGGGCGATGCCCAGGGCCAGCACGTCCTCCTTGGTGTGCACCTTCTCGTCGATGCGCACGGCCATGTTTTTCTCGTCCCGGGCACGGGTGGCCGCGTCGTCCTGCACATGGACCGAGGGCGACAGACTGAGCACCGTGCCGGTGTATACCTTGCCTTCCCGGGTGTAGATGCGGCAATATTCACCGTCCAGGGTGGGCAGCAGCGGACCGCCCACCTTGGTGACCATCAGCATACCGTCGGCGGTGACCGAGCGAACCATCAGCCCCAGGGTGTCCACATGGGCGCACAGCCCCACCTGGCGGCCGGTTTCCCGGCCGGGCACCGTGATCACCAGGTTACCCTTGTTGGTGCGCCGGGTGGCAAAACCCAGCTCCCGGGCAATGCTCTGCGCCACCGTTACCACCTTTTCGGTAAAGCCGGTGGGGCTGTCCTGCCCGAGCAGTTTCCGCAGCGTATCCACCAGGAAGTCCCGGCGGGCTTCCTGCATTGTTCCTTCTGTCATTTTTCCCATCCTCTCTTTGTGATCAGGTTTCCGGTTCCATCTTACAAAAAAAATCCGCCGTTTGCAAGGGGATGCCTGCGGCCGATCCTGGCCCTGACGGGAAATATGGCGTGCTGAGGAAGCTTCCTGCATGGCAAAAAAAGTTTCCATATGACCCGGCATCAGACGGGGAAATCAGCGGATCCTGTGACCCAGAAGGAATGTGACAAACAAAATGCCTGCCGATGGCGGCAGGCACAGCGGAAAATATCGGGCGGTTATGATGGCTCCGGCAGGGAAAGGGGGACCATCCTCACTTTGCCGGCTCCACCGGTTCATTGCAGGGGATACGCTGCAGCAATTCCCGGGCTGCCGGAATAAGCAACGGCGGTCCCGGGCAAACAAACGTTCAGTAATTCCAGATGTTGTTTTCCAGCCCGCGCAGCCGCATGCGAAAATCCGCAACCATCTTTGCGGCATCCTTGCAGTCGGGAAAGGTGACGAGGTAGTCGTCTCCTGCCTGGTGAAAACTAATGACACCGGCAAGGCCTGCCATCTCAGCTACCTTGACCAGGGTGTGAAAATCATATTCCATGGAACTGAACATTACATTCATGGGTAAGCGCTCCTTCGATGCTTCACAAAAGTGAGATATACGCCGGCATGACGCTTTTATAAGCATACCATAGAAGTGCGGCAGATTGCAATGCGTATCTGAGAATAAAAATCACGGCAAGAACCAAATACCCACGATGTCCGGAGATGTTTTGCAACCGTCTTTTTCAGCCCAAACACCCGGCAGTTCATCCGCTCATTGCCGGTCCCCGAGACGGCGGTGGGCGTTTGTTTTTTGCTCCGTTCGCAGCAGAGCGCGGAGGCAATCAGCCGGGACCGTATCCTGACCACCGCATCCTGCGCGGCCCGGAAATTCCCCTTCCAAACGGCTGGCCGATCCTTCCCACAGCGATCCCTGCGATTCAGGAAGGAAAATCTAGGAATCACACGTCTTGGGGTTCCATGTAAATCTGTTGTGAAGGCGGAGTGGTTACCAGATAGCAATGCTTGTTGTATAACAGAGAAGCGGGGATCCGCCACGGCTTACCACAATAGAAGGTATCCGCCACAAGGTGGCCGTCCGCATAAATCTGAGCCACATCGCAGGGCATCTCAAGGGAGACAAAGCCCTCCGGGCCAGTCACCGTCAGGGTGTACCAGTTCCGCGGTGCGGGTCCGCCCAGCACCAGTTCTTCCGCATAGGCAGGTGTGAAGGGTTCTGCACAGGGCGTTACCGTGATCTGTGCGGGGGAAAAAGCGCGCCTTTCGCTCCGGGGAACAAAGTGGTCTTCCTTCCACAGGGCGTAGGAAAAATCTCCGGGCTGAACTGCCTGGAGTGAATCTTCCTGCCAATAGAGGTCGCATCCGTCACCCAGGAATACCTGACCATGCAGCTTGCGAAGCCAGAGCGCTTTTTCCAAGGGCAGGGTCACCAACCGCAGATCGCCCGCTGTCTGTACCGAAATACCATCCCCCGCACGCAGAAGGGGACCGCCTTTTACCTGATACTGTGCCGGAATACCGGGGATAGAGGCAAAGAAACAGGTGTTGCCTGTCCGGCACAGGGGCTGCGCTGTGGCCCATGCGAGGGTCTGTGTTCCCAGCGAAAGTCCGAAGGGGAAGAAGAAAGCCGTATCTCCCGCCACCGTGATGGGCGGAAAAGTCATGGTGCCGGTGTCCAGCACTGCATTCTCAACGGGGTCCAGTGTGGCGTGGCGTTGGTAATGATTGACAAACACAAAACCCGCCTTGCCATTTGTACGCATACAATAACGCAGGGCTTTTCGGTCCTGGGGTGCAGGCCGGTTGCCTTTGCATGCGCAGACGTTTTCCATGCCGGCCAGCTCCGGACCGAAATCGGCAATAAAAAGATGAAGCAGGTTGAGCCAGCGGTACTGGGGCTGGGTTTCACCATATTGGGTCAGCGCGGTGTCAAAGTCATAATTCAGAATGGGATAGTCGTTGGGATAGCCGGTGGCCCGGGACTCCTGGAAGGTGGACTCCTGTCCCAGCGGATTGGTGCCCCCATGGTACATATAATACCCTACCAGATTGTTGCCGCATCCCAGTTTGACCAAGGAAAGGGCATAGGCATCCATGCCGGAAATGCGCACCCGGCGGTGGTAGGTGGACTGCTGGCCGGCCCCGATTTCGCAGGTGGCGTAGGGGTACTGGTCGTATGGCAGCTGCCAGCCGTCCGGTGCCACCGTCTGAAGTACATCGGCGCCCACAGCCGCATCATTGCGGTTGGTGTCGAAGACATAATGAGGGGAAAGGGGCAGCGGATTGCAGTGCTGTGTCCACGGGGCATCCGGGTAGGCTGCAAAAACCGGCAACACCTCCTGCACGGGGATGCGCGCGCCACTGACCGAGTTCCATCCCGTGACCGTGTAGAGGGGAACATCGTACCCGATCTCCACGGCCATTTCTTTTAGAGTGGCCAGATGTTCACTGTCATCCACCAGTTCGTTTTCCAGCTGGATTCCCACGATAGGACCGCCGTCCTTGTACAGAAGACCATGGATCTGGTCAAAAATGGCTTGATACCATTTGCGCACCACAGCCAGATAGGCGGCGTTGTTGCAGCGCAGCGGAATGCCCTTCCGGACCAGCCAGTCAGGAAAACCTCCGTTGCGGCATTCCCCGTGGGCCCAGGGTCCGATGCGCAGCAGTACGTCCAGCCCTGCCTTCTGGCAGCAAAGTACAAAGCGCCGCACGTTGCAGGCACCGGAAAAAGTACACTGGCCCTCCCGCTCCTCGTGGTGAATCCAGAACAGGTAGCTGGACACGATCGTGATACCGCCGGCCTTCATCTTGCACAGTTCCGTTTCCCAGTCTTTCGGATCGCAACGGGAAAAATGAAATTCCCCCATAACGGGCAGCCAGGGCTTGCCGCCCCGTGTCAGGTACAGACTGGTGACATCGATGTGCTCTCCCTGGGGGTTGCATCCGCCAAGATGCAGATGCCCCTGGCGGATGGGGGAGGGGTGGTATTTTTCAAATGTATAGCGCATGAGGAAGCCTCCTTGGCGATTTATTCGGAACAATCAATGGCAATGGGATTCCGCTCCGGTCTGCAACAGATTCTTTCCCGCAGAAATTTCAGATCGCAAGGCAGCCGCCGTGTGCGGCCGGAGCAAGAACACTTTCTTCTCCTTGCATTTTTGGCGCGTCCGCATGGATTTTCCCGGTCCTGTCAGGAGTCTTGGAAAAGCACCCACCGCTGCAGATCGGAAGGGGTGACTTCGGGAACGGAGTGGGTCAGGGGGCCGTTCAGATAGTGTACAAGACATTCCAGAAGATACCGGCACTCGGGAAAATCCCGATGCGATAAAAGGCCCATGCCGCTTATGAGGATTCGGCCTTTTCCCAGCCGGGCTTCCCATAAAAGGCCCAGGTTGTTGAGCCGGGTTACGCTGTCCAGAACGCGTACAATGGGGGGAAAGGAAGCGGGCAGCACCATGGCCCGGCCATGGGACTGCGCCCACCATTGCCAGCTGCTGCAAAAGCTTGTGGGATAACGGGACAGCGCCGGATGACCGGAGTCAATCAGCAATCCCATGGTTCCGCCCTGCTCCGGAAAGGTACCCACCGACCAAAAATCGGTGCTGAACTGGCACGCCAATGATGTGGGATAATGTTCTTGGTCAGCGGGTAAATCAATCAGGGCGCAGGCCCCGTCCTGAACTTGTTGCAGGGCGTTGGCCGTCACGGCGTTCAGCACTAGCACCTGCGGTGGAAGATTCTTCTCGGCGGCAGGATAGCTCCAAATGGGATATTCGTTGCGAAATTGCTCCACAGACAAAGCCAATGTCAACGAATGGGCACGGTTATCCGTGGGCAGCTTCTGACAGATGGTTCCCGCAGAACACAGCCCACCCGCGGGCCAGCCGTTTTCGGCGTGAAATTCCCCGCAGGAAAGCAGGGTGTTGCCTTCCCTGAGCTGCCAGCACAGCGGTCCATGGATGGTTTCGGTGCCATAGTTGGCCAGGTGGAGATCGGCACGAAAACACTGGCCGGCCTCATAGGTATAGGTATCGAAGCAAGCCAAAGGAAGCACGGGGGAGAAAAAGCGGCGAAAGCGTTTGGGATCCGCAAAGTCCTGCGGCTTCCGGTTCAGGTGGGCATCCATCATTCCCACCAATGCCGTGCCCTGCCCGGGAAAATCCTGCAGCCCCAACAGCGAAAGACCGCTCATCTCGGGTGTTCTCAGAACAGCTTCCACTTCCTCGCGGTAGCACAGCAAGGCCAGTTCACCGCTGGCCTGCACGCCCTGCTGCCAGTAAGCACAGGCTCCGGTCTCTTTGGCCCGGCGTTGGATGGCGCTAAGATTTTCCGGGATGGTGATTCCGTCAAATTTTTCAATCTGGTCAAAATCGGGCCAGCTTTCATACTGTCCCACTTCAAAACCAAATACCGGTATGTCGCCTGCCATTGCGGCGGCCTTGCGATAGTTTTGGCGCGTTCCCGGACGGCATTGGTTCAGGTGACCGATCATGGGGGAACTGGTGGCCCGAAGCATCTGCTTTCCGTAGGCAGCGGATGTATAAAAGTCGCTTACCCCGTCATAGCCCTGCTCCCCGTATTGTCCATTGGAGGAAGCGGCATACAGTCTGGTGGAATCCAGTTTTCGGGCCAGGTTTACCAAATCCGCCATGTGGCTGTGTCCCAGATCGCCGGTACACAGTTCGTTGCCCAGGGTCAGCATCACAAAGGACGGATGATTGGCATAACAGAGCAGGATCTGGCGCAATTCTGCTTCATAGTATTCCAAACTGTGAGGCGTTTCCAACGCATTTTTGAAGTTCCAGTCAGACAGTTCCGGCTGCATCAGCATTCCAAGTTCATCCGCGGCCGAAAAAGCAGCTTCCGGCGGGCACCAGGAATGAAACCGCATACAGTTGACACCGTAAGCCTGATAGCGTTGCAGAATATCCAACCAGGCCGATTTTTCCATGGGCGGATACCCGGTCCGTGGAAAGACGCAGCAGTTTGCCTCGCCCCGAAGAAAAAACCTGTGACCGTTCAGGGTCAGGTGACCCTGCCGTACCGAAAAGGTACGTACGCCGAAGCGCGCCCGCCCGTCGGAAACTTTTGTGCCGTTGATCAGGAGCGTGGCGGTAAGCTCGGTCAAGGCGCCTTGCCCCTCTTCCCACCGGGGAATCTGCGGGTCCGGGGCAATGTCCCGCAGCCATACCGCGGTGACACTGCCGGTCAAAGGCTCCAATGTCCACCTTGTGCTTTCCAAGCGCAGCGGCTCTTTCAGGGCAGGTCCTGCCAGCAGCACAGCCGCTTGGCCGGCGGCTTTTTTCAGAACATCTGCGCCCACCGCAACATCCAGTGCGATGTCAAGCCGTTCGCCGCGCGGATAGACCCGAACATCCTTGACCCAGAAGGCGGGACAGGTGTGGATGCAAAAACGCCCCAGGATCCCGTTCCAATTGGTCTGCGTCTCGTCGGTGGCTGCCGATGCGTGCAAAATATCCTCCCTTGGCCAACCGGCATAGGAATTGTCGACACAAAGGCTTATCTGGACCTCTTGCCCGGCCCAGCGGGTCAGTTCAAAGAAACAGGGGGTGCTCAGCGTGGCCGGCTGAAGGGGCGGAACAGGTTCCCCATTGATGCGCAGCTCTAAATGGCGGGATCTCTCCGCTTCAAGGATGAGCCGCTTGTCCGATACGGCGGGCAGAGTGAGCGTTCTGGTAAAAATCGCTGCTCCGGTCCATGTATAGCGGCGTGTCAGCCGGGTCTCGAGGTTGGGAGCATCCGGAAGCCCGACCTGATTTTCATCGAGGGTCCCGGGCAAATGAACTTCCGTTATGGGGAAATTGGGTACCTGTACTTTCCACAAGCCAGTTAGGTCGATTGTGATTCCCATTGGTTATCCTCTTTTCGGCAATTGTGATTTCTCCGTCTGGGGAAGGGACGTTTCCCTTTCCAAGGGGATATTTTTAGCGGAAGCTGCTGAACGGCAGCAGAAAGATTTTCAACTTTATTCTACTGTTTCGGCCCATCCCTGCAAATGGCAAATATTGAAAAAAGATGGACAAAATTCCACCGTGCACAAAGCCGTTCTTCCTCCTTGACAGCCACGGGCGCCTGAAAAGCAAAACAGGAGTGGCACCGCTGACGCCGCACCACTCCCGCTCAGGTTGAATATTCCTGTGCAGAGGCCCCTTTGGGGTGTTGTCTTTTCTAACCGGGGCAGTCCCGAAAACCGCCGGCCTTTTTGTGCATGTTCAGTTTTGAACGAACGTACCATTCCAGGAAGCAACGTTCAGCTTCTGGGAATCGGGAAACTCCTGTGAACCCTTCTGGTAATCCCGGGGGGAGACCCCGACCACTTTCTTGAAAGCACGCGAAAAGTAATAGGGATCCCTGTACCCCAGATGCTGGGCTACCTCATAGATATATTCCCTGCCGGAGCGCAACAGATTGCAGGCTTCTTTCATTTTAAGGCGGGTGAAAAAATCCATGGGTGCGTGACCGGTACATTGCTTGAACACAGCGCTGAGCGAGCTTTGGGAGAGCCCCACAGCTTGGGACAACTCTGCCAGCGTCAGATCCTGGCCGATATGCCGGTACATGAACCGGACTGCCCGGGTGACCTGCCGGTTCTGTAAGGCCGTGGTGCCGGTTTCCTGCCGATGGGCATAGGTCTCGCCCAAAATCAGGGCCAGCAGTTGGGAAAGATAAATAAAGTTGCCCAAGGTGTAGTCCTGCTCCAGCGTATGGAAGAGCAGATTAAAGAGAAATTCCATCCGCTGTACCGTTTCGGCGGCAGCAAAACGGTATACACGCAGCGAGTCCAGCGGGTAATAGCGGCAGTCCTCTCCCTTAAAATGAACCCAGAGCAGACTCCATGGGTCCTCCTCGTCTGCCCAATAGCGATGCTTGCACAGACGCGGAATACAGAAAACCTCGTTTTCTGCCAGGGGATAAGTTTGTCCATCTATCTCCACCATACCCCGGCCGCTGGTACAGCACAGGAAAATATATTCCTCAAGGCCTTCGC
The DNA here is from genome assembly GCF_016900095.1 of Gemmiger formicilis. Taxonomy (GTDB): domain Bacteria; phylum Bacillota; class Clostridia; order Oscillospirales; family Ruminococcaceae; genus Gemmiger; species Gemmiger formicilis_A. Next base: position 5,181 of record NZ_JACJJP010000010.1, on the reverse strand, counting down.
TGCGTTCCCGATAATGGTGCGCGGCATGTGGGAAGAAGCCGGCATCTGTCAGATAAAGACGGCGTACCAGGGGGTGTTCTGCATATTCGGAAAAGGCTTCCGTGGGCAGCACGATGTAAATTTCTCCCGCGAAGCCATCCTTTTTTCTTTCAATTTGAATTTCCATGATTACACTATAGCATGATGCCGGAAGATTGTCCATTATTTTTGAGGATAAGCCATTTTTCCCATCCGCGCGGTGCGTTACAATGGTGTTGCAACAAGGCAGGCTTTCTGAAATGTTGGCCGATACACAAAACGAAAAGAAAGAGATCGTTGACCATGAATGCTTCTGCAAGAATCTGGGAGGAAACCATCCTCCTGCCCACCTATCCGGCGGCCGAACCGGAAAAAAATCCCCTTTTTATCGAAAAACGCGCCTACCAGGGCAGCACCGGAAAGGTGTACCCGTTGCCGGTGACGGAGAAGGTCTATGACCGGAAAGAGGACCGTCCTTACCGTGCTGTGTGGCTGGAAAACGAATACCTGAAGGTCATGGTTTTGCCCGAACTGGGCGGGCGCATTCAGCGCGCTTACGACAAGACCAACGGATACGATTTTGTCTACTACAACCATGTCATCAAGCCTGCCCTGGTAGGGCTGACCGGGCCATGGATTTCCGGCGGCATTGAGTTCAACTGGCCGCAGCACCATCGCCCCTCCACCTTCTCTGCGGTGGATTATTCCCTGGCAGAGCATCAGGACGGCTCGGTCACTGTCTATGTGGGGGAAACGGACAAGATGTACGGCACCAAGGGGATGGCCGCCATCAGCCTGTACCCCGGCAAAGCCTACATCGAGATCCAAGGCCGGCTGTACAATCCCACCGATCTGCCTCAGACCTTTCTGTGGTGGGCCAACCCCGCCGTGCCGGTAAACGACCATACCTACTCGGTATTTCCGCCCGACGTGAATGCCGTCATGGATCACGGAAAGCGTGCGGTTTCCACCTTTCCCATCGCCACCGGGGAATATTACAAATGTGACTACTCCGCCGGTGTGGACATCTCCCGCTATAAAAACGTGCCGGTGCCCACCTCCTACATGGCGGCGCATTCCGACTTCGATTTTGTGGGCAACTACGACGAATCCCGCCAGGCCGGGCTGCTCCATGTGGCGGACCACCACGTCTCCCCGGGCAAAAAGCAGTGGACCTGGGGCAACGGCGACTTCGGCCGCGCCTGGGACCGCAACCTGACCGATGAGGACGGTCCCTACATCGAATTGATGACCGGCGTCTTTACCGATAACCAACCCGACTTCACCTGGCTCAAACCGCAGGAAGAAAAGACCTTTGTCCAGTATTTCATGCCTTATAAGGGCGTGGGCCGGGTGGGCAACGCCTCCCGGGACGCGGCCGTCAGCTTTGAAAATCTGCCCGACGGCACCGCCGCCGTCCATGTGTATGCCTCGGGGGATTATGACGGCGCCACCATCCGGGTGCTGCGGGACGGTGCCTGCCTGTACGAAAAGCGCACCGATCTTTCCCCCAAAGCCTGTTTCCGGGACACCTTCCCTACCGGGGGCGATCTGCGCGGTTGCGAAGCCATTGTGGAAGCGAAGGGGAAAACGCTGGTACGCTATCGCTTCTATGAGCCGGAACTGCAGCCCGTTCCTTCCCCGGCGGAGCCCCTGAAAGCGCCGGAAGAACTGCGTTCCACCGAAGAGCTGCACCTGGCGGCCACCCATCTGGAACAGTACCGGCATGCCACCTTTGAGCCGGCCGACTACTACCGGGAAGGGCTGCGTCGGGACCCCAGCGACATCCGGCTGAACAACGGCTACGGCCTGCTGCTTTTCCGCCGGGGCCGGGTGAAGGAAAGCATCCCGTATTTCCAACGGGCAGTGGAAAAGCAGACCTGGAAGAACCCCAACCCTTACAACGGCGACTGCTACTTCAACCTGGGCCTGGCCCTGGAAGCTGACGGCCAGCATGAAAAAGCCTACGATGCTTTCTTCAAATCTACCTGGAGTGCCGAAACCCAGAGCGCCGGCTTTTACTGGCTGGCCTGCCTGGAAGCCCGCAAAGGCAACTGGGAGCAGGCACTGACCTTTGTGGATCACTCGCTGGTGCGCAACTGGCACAACATGAACGGGCGCTGCCTGAAAGCTGCCCTGCTGCGCCGGCTGGGGCGGGACAACACCGCCCTGCTGGCCGAGAGCGTGGCCATCGACCCGCTGCACATGGGCTGCCTGTACGAGAAAGCCCTGGGAGAGGGAAGCCTGGACGGCTGGCGCCGCACCATGCGCGGCGAAGCCCACAACTATCTGGAACTGGCACTGACCTATGCCAAAGCCGGGCTGTTGCAGGAGGGCATCGCCATTCTGCATGCCTGCCCCGAGCAGACCGCCATGCCCGCCTATTATGAAGGATACCTGCAGATGCTGTCCGGTGAGGAGGAGACCGCCCGTGCCTGCTGCCTGCGGGGGGAAGGCCTGGCCGACGGCGGTTGTTTCCCCAACCGTGTGGAGGAAATCGCCATTCTGGAAAATGCCATTCACTTGCTGGAGCGTGCTCCCAAGGCCCACGCCTATCTGGGCTGCCTGCTGTACGACAAAAAGCAATATGAGGCGGCAGTTTCTCACTGGGAACAGGCTGCCCGGCAGGATCCGTCGCTTTCCATGGCGCACCGGAACCTGGCCATCGCCTACTACAACAAGCGGAACGACGCCAACGCTGCCATGAAAGAGATGGAAAAGGCCCGGGCACTGGACCCCACCTACCCTCGTCTGCTGCTGGAATATGACCAGCTGGCTGCCCGGCTGGGACGCTCCAACAGGGAGCGCCTGCAAATGCTGGAAGCTGCGCTGCCTGTGGTGCGGGAGCGGGACGACCTGTACCTGCGCTACATCACCCTGCTGAACTGCGTGGGGCGGTACCGGGAAGCCTATGATGCCATCATGAGCCGGAAGTTCCACCCCTGGGAGGGCGGAGAAGGCAAGGTAAGTGCCCAGTACCGGTTTGCGCTGATCCATCTGGCACAGGCCGCCCTGTCTGAAGGCAATTGTGCCGAGGCGGTCCGCTTGCTGGAACAGAGCAAAGTGTATCCCCACAATCTGGGCGAAGGCAAACTGCCCAATGTTCCGGACAATGAGGCGGATTATTGGCAGGGCGTTGCCCTGCGCCGGGCCGGCAATGAGGAAGCCGCCCGGGCGGCTTTCCGGCGCGCTGCCCAAGGCGCCCAGGAGCCGGGAAGTGTCCTGTACTACAATGACCAGCCTTCCGACTTCATCTTCTATCAGGGGTTGGCCCATCGCGCCCTGGGCGATGAAGCCGCCGCCTGCAAGGCGTTCCACAAATTGATTGCCTACGGTGAAAAACACCTCTTCGACCAGGTGGGGTACGACTTCTTTGCCGTGTCTTTGCCCGAAATTGAAGTCTTTGCCGACGACATTGCCCTGCGCAACCGCCAGTACTGCAACTATCTGCGGGCACTGGGCTGCACCGGTCTGGGCAGGCGCAAAGAAGCCCGGCAGCTTACAGCGGAGATTCTGAACCGGCAGCCTGACTACCAGGGGGCGCTGGAAATCGCCAATATTTAAATGGTCTCTTCTTAACAGCCCGGCCGCCATTGTATGGCGGCCGGGCTGTTGTAAAAAGCGGGGTCTGCCACAGAGGTAGGGGCCCCGGACAGACAGGAACCTACTTTACTGAAAATTAACTTTCATTTTACTACTTTGTGGTGGAGAAACTTTCATAATCGGCCTACAATGAAACCGTACCCCGCAAAGGGGACAAAACGGAGCAAATGAAAACATTGGGGAGGCAATCCGCTATGAATGCAACGCAAACCAAGACGATGAATCAGTCCCAGAAACTGATGGTCTTCGTGCTGACCATGTCGCTGTATGGCCTGGCCACGCTGTTCACCGAACTGATTCCGAAATTCCAGGTGGGCCTGGTGGAATTTTCCGTGGAGTATTTCCTGTTCATCCCGCTGGTGCTGGCCATGTTGTTTGATCCCTTGTCGGCGGCGCTGGGCGCAGCCACCGGCGAGCTGGTCTTCAGCGAGATCATGCTGGGCCAGTTTGGTGGTCTGGGGGAGCTGGAAAAGTTCATCACCGTCACCATCGGCGTCTACCTGGCGGGGCGGCTGGTGCGTGACCCCCGCAACACCCGCATGGTGGGGATTGCGGCCTTCCTGGGCACCGGCGCCCAGCTGCTCATGGGCACCATTGTGGACATCTGCAAGGTGCAGTTTGCGGTGGAAGATTTTGAGGCCGTGGCCGGTCTGCCGGAAAGCGTCTTTGCCACCGAGGGCTTTGCCTTCCTCAACGATCTGCTGTTCTCGGGCATCTTCTTCTGCCTGCTGCCCACCCTCTACCTGGTTCCCAAACTCTACGGCAAGATCGAGCCCCTGCTGGGCATGAGCCCCCGCACGCCGGAAACCGCCGCCCCTGCTCTCAGCGGCAAGACGCTGGCGGGCTGTGCTGTAGCCTTTGTCTGTGCCATCGCGGCCGAAATGCTGGCCACCAGCGGCCTGGAGCTCATCGACTGGGAGGCTTCCTGGGCGGAAAGCGGCACCGCCTTTGCGGTGGGCATGATCGTGGCCGCCATAATGGTTCTGGCGGTGCTGGTTGTCATGAAGAAAAAGGCTGAGGCGAAGTAAAGCGGTATGTCCATCATCGAGATCAAAGACCTTTGTTATACCTATCCCGGCGCGGCGCAGCCCACCCTCCGTCATCTGAACCTGACGGTGGAACAGGGAGACTTTCTGGCCATCGTGGGCAACAACGGCTGCGGCAAATCCACCCTGTGCAAGGTGCTCAACGGGCTGATCCCTCATTTCATCACGGGAACTTTTTCCGGTTCGGTCAAAGTGGCCGGCCAGGAGACCCGGCAAAGCGATGTGGGCAGTCTGGCCCGCAAGGTGGGGTACGTCTACCAGGATTTTGAAAACCAGATCGTCCGCCCCACGGTGCTGGACGACGCCTCCTACGCCTGCCTGAACTATGGCATGACCGACTACGAGGCCCAGGGCCGGCAGGCGCTGGCCCGGTGCGGCCTGCAAGGGCGGGAGGAGGAATACGTCTGGCAGCTTTCCGGCGGGCAGACCCATCTGCTGGCCCTGGCGGGGGCGGTGGCCCTGGGCCCGGACATCCTGATTCTGGACGAACCCATCGCCCAGCTGGACCCCGGCC